>NC_010830.1:600000-1242182 GCF_000020565.1 Candidatus Amoebophilus asiaticus 5a2 | reverse complement strand
AACCAGGTTTTTACTAGGTTACGGCCTGTAATGGGATTATAAATACCGGCAGCAACTTGCGAAGATTGATTAGTATACTGGTTGTTAATTACAAGTACCTGCTTACCAGCTTTTAGTAGCTGCCAAGCGAGTGCTGTACCAGCAAGCCCTTGCCCTACAATAATATAGTCAAACATGAAGTTAAGTAAGTTATTAATACAATTTGCTAAGGTATGCTTTACAACAGTTATATAAAACAATTATTAAAGATTAGACAAGTTAGGGCAAACAACATGAACGAGAGAACTAGTATACTAATAACAATTAATATGAACAATGAGGCATGCTAGGCAGAAAACCACCTACTTGTTTATCCCAAAGCGATTTATAAATTCCATTTTTTGCAAGTAATGCATCATGCGTTCCATCTTCAGCAATCCTTCCTTTATCAAATACAAGAATACGGTCCATATGCAACAGGGTAGCTAATCGGTGAGCAATTACAACCGTAGTTTTATTTTGTATAATATCCCATAAAGATCCTTGGATATAGTTTTCTGTAATAGAATCTAATTGAGAAGTCGCCTCATCTAAAATAATAATAGGCGCATCTTTTAGCAAGCCTCTTGCAATAGCTATTCGCTGCCTTTGTCCCCCAGAAAGTTTAGTGCCTCGCTCCCCCACTAGCGTATTGTATTGTTGAGGAAGCTTTACAATAAATTCATGGGCATAAGCCTGTTTCGCTGCTTGGACAACCGCCTCAGAATTAGCGTCTGGGCGGCCATACTGTATATTTTCTTTCAAGGTTCTATGAAATAAGTATGGGTCTTGTGGAATAAGAGCTATCTGATTCCTTAAAGAAGATAAACTAACTTCTTTAATATCTTGGTTATCTATAAGAATTCTTCCTTTTGTTGGTTCATAAAACCTCAAAATCAGATTGATAAAGGTTGATTTACCACTACCAGAAGCACCTACAAGTCCTACTTTTTGCCCTGGTTCAATAGCTACACAAATATTTTCAAATAAAGGTGCAGTCCCTTTATAATTAAAATACATATGATCAAAAACTATTCTACCAGCCGGAATATGGAGCGGCTTTGAAGGCAACTTATCAAGAATTGTGTTAGGTTCATTAGGTTGTTCAATAATTTGTAAATTATGGGTAAGTGTTCCTATATTTTCATTGAAATCAGCAATGGTACGTGAAAGGCCAAACAAGCACCTGTTAATAGAAATATTAATCATAAAAATAAGGGCAAAATCACCAGCAGTAATTCTGCCTTTTGCAAGTCCCTGGCAAAGCCAGAAAAGGCATACACCTTGAAGCAAGACAAATGTTGATAGTTGAGCTATATATAAACCAACAAGAATTTTAGCATGTTTACCATATGCATCAGCCCAGCGTTCGAAATTAGATTTAACAAACTTATGTTCATTTACTTCTTTAGCAAACAACTTAACATTTACAATATTTGTTATAATATCATTGATATGTCCCATACCTTTAGAACTTTCACTGACTACCTTATTGGTAGTCAGCCTAACTTTAGGAGCTAATTTTATGCAAGCAAGAAGATACATTGTAACCCATATGATAAGAGCAATGGCAAAACAAGGACTCACCTGCCAGAGTGTGTATATTGAAATAAGTAAAGCCAAAGCATCACTAAAGAAATCATCATAGAAAGTCCTAATTAAACGGGGAATAGTACCTATACAATCATTGACCTTGTTAGCTAAGGCACCTGAAAATTGGCCTTGATAAAAAGCATAGGGCTTATGTAAAAGGTAGGCCATTAAACGTGCTCCAATATTCTTTTTAAAATTAGCAATAAACCTTGAATGCACCCATTCATGAATACCAGAAGAGATTGCCATAACTGAAGCCACTGATAAATAGCATACAATAGGTTTGGCTATAGATACAATAGGAGATTTTCTAGACGCAATATCATTTACTTGATCAATCAGGAGTTTTACAATAAATGGTTGCAACACTACCTCAACAGCTTGTAAAATAGCAGCAACCGTAAATACAGCTAGGTGAACTTTAAAAGGTTTGCTTATTTCTTTAAGAAAAGATATAACCTTTGAATTTTGCATACATGATATAGATTGAAGGCATTACAATTTACAATGTAATTACGTAAATATAAATACATAATCTGTATGTTTGATTAGAGCATTGCACACTAGTAATATCCTGGCAAAGCTTCAATTTAACCTATAGCAAGCAAGATTTTATTGCTAAAAGGCGAGCAGATACCGTTACAATATTTAGCAATATTGTTTTCCTTAAGAAGAACCATATACGGTATAAAAGACATCTACTATACCTAGCATATCCTATGCATATTGAGCAAGATGTAAGGCTTAAATGCTTGGTGAAATAGGTAGATCTAGAATTCCTACCAAACACAACAGAGTTCAACTTATTGAATAATAAGTTGAACTCTGAAATAAGTTGGTTATAAGCAAGAAATTGCTGTATCAATCAACATTTATATTAGTAATCGTTCTAATAAGTTAATGCAGATTAGTAGCTTTAAGAGAATATGATTTTATATATAGAAATAAACTTATCCATATGTTGAAAATATTCCATGCCTTGTTCACTACGTCTTTTTTAATAAGGTTTATTATGTTAGACCATCCTGGACTTTTAATCTTATAAGTAAGCCTATTTAAAGCAAAGCTATCTGTTGTAGTTTCTCCGTCATGGATTCTTCATAGCCTACACCACAATTAATAATTCTACCAAGTACAGCAGGCAGTTTTAAATTACGAACCTAGCTTTGTGAAGTTGATGTGTACTAGTTTAGATTTAAACTGACAGGTACAATAAAATTTATTATACTTGGAGTAAACCAAAAACTAAACTAGAGAAGAAAATGAACTTAAACCAGAAAATCATAAAACCTAAATTGGGTTTATTAGAGTTAGCAAAAAGGTTAGGCAATGTATCCTCAGCTTGTAAGACCATGGGCTATAGCCGAGATAGCTATTATCGCTTTAAGGAACTCTATGAGAAGGGTGGTGAAGAAGGGCTTTATGAATTAACACGTCGAAAGCCAATCCTTGCCAATCGAGTAGACCCTACTATAGAAAAGGCAGTACTGAATATGGCTATAGAATATCCAGCCTATGGACAAGAAAGAGTGTCCAATGAGCTAAAAAAGCAAGGTATACTTGTATCTGCTGGAGGAGTAAGATCTATATGGCTTCGCAATGATCTAAACAACCTTAAAAAGCGATTAACAGCTTTAGAAGCTAAGATGGCTCAAGATGGTATGGTTTTAACAGAAGCACAGCTAAAAGCTTTAGAGAATAAGAAGCAGCTTCAAGAAGCCCATGGAGAGATAGAGACGGCTCATCCAGGCTACTTAGGATGTCAGGATACTTATTATGTGGGTAATTTTAAAGGTATAGGTAAAGTATATGGACAAACTTATATTGACTCTTACACTAGAGTAGCAGAGGCTAAGCTATATACAGAAAAAACAGCTATAACTTCCGCTCATATCTTAAATGAGCGGGTATTGCCTTGGTATGCTGAGCAAGGAATACCTGTTTTGCGTATTATGACCGACAGAGGCACAGAATATAAAGGAACCTTAGAGAATCATGCTTATGAGCTGTTCTTAAGTGTAGAGGGAATAGAACATACTACTACTAAAGCCTACTCACCACAGACTAATGGCATGTGTGAACGTTTTCATAAAACAATGAAGACTGAGTTTTATGACACAGCTATGAGAAAAAAGATATATACCAGCTTAGAAGAATTGCAGCGTGATTTGGATGAGTGGTTATATTACTACAACAATGAGCGAAGTCATAGTGGAAAGTATTGTTATGGGAAAACGCCTATGCAAACTTTTAAAGACAGTAAGCACTTAGCCTTGGAAAAGAACAACGAGTTGTTGTATCTTTCTAGCACACCAGACAGGCTAGAGTATGCTGACAATTTGCATCCCCTGTTGTAATCTGTCTGTCAGTTTAAATCTTGACTTGTACAGGTGATGTTACACTCGCATCTTCTAAAACTAACTCTTTTAATTTTTCCTCTAAATCCTTTTCTTTTCCTAATAAGTCTTTTTCTTTCTCTTGTAACCCTGACTCCTCCTGGGGTGATAGTGTCAACCGTCCTATTTCTGCCTTTAGCTTCATCACCTCTATTTCAAGCTTTCTTTGTCTTAAGATTGCTAGTTGTTTCTCATATTCACTATGTATTAAATTTACTTTTTCTTTTGCCCTTTTATGCCCTTTCTTTGCTGCTGATATATAAAACACGTTTGCAAAACCTGCATTTCCTTCATCCTCATACAATCTAGCCAAGTTAAATTGTGCTTTCTCCAGTTGTCCTAAATTACTAGCGTCGATATAATATTTTTTTGCCTTTTGGAAATCTTTTATTGGTGGTTCTACCCCACGCCCTTTTTCATACATCTTACCTAATTTATAAAGTGCATAAACTTGGACTCTTCTTGCTTCATCCTTTTGTTTAAGTTTAAGACTAGGTCCAGCAGCTTTTAAGTACCACTTAAGCGCTAGTTGATAATTGGGCCTCTTTACACCATGGGCATTTTTATACATTCTAGCCAGCCTACATTGTGCTGCTGGATTATCTTGTAATGCTGCCCGCAAGGTCCAACCAAACGCTTCTGGATAGTCCTTTTCTTTGTCAGCGTTAATTTCGTAATACATTTGCCCTAATATGTTTTGTGCAGGCATATATTCTTGTTTAGCACTTTCCTCTAATAATTTAAATGCATCACTTAGATTATTCTCGTTGCGATATAGAATACCCAATCTATATTGTGCCTTTTTATTGCCAATTTTAGATGCTCCTAGATAGAATTTACGTGCTTTATTTCTAGAATTATCTTTCTCCAATGTACCATTTTGCTCAGTAGATAATGTGTCATATAGTTTAGCAAGTTTATATCGCCTAGCTGCTTCAGATTGTTTTCGTTCCTTTTCAAAGTCTGTTAACTCCTCTTGGCCGTCTGGAAATTCTATTTTTGCTCTTCGACACAAATCGATTAAATTGCTTATCTGTTTTACTCTTTCAGATTCAGATTTACCTTTATCTTTTAAATATTTCTCATAAAGTCTATAACTTGCCGCTGCATTTCCAAGGTTAGAAGCTTGGATATAAAAACCTTCTGCCTTAGCTGGCTCTTTAGGTAGGTCTCCCCAACCATGCTCATATAGCTTGCCCATACTAAATAATGCTTCTGAATAATCATGCTTAAATTGGCTCTTTTCAATACTGCTCTTATCTTTTATATTTTCATAAACTTGGTAAAACTTTTCATAAAACTTGAGTGCCTGTTTATAATCTTTTTCTACTATCTGTATACCACCGTTAGTCGTGCTTACATCTCCTTTCATATATCTCTTTGCTACATACAATAGCGATTTAACATAATTGGGATTATCTTCATTCTCAGTCTCTTTCAATTTGTTTTCGAAAACTTTCTTTTCCTTCGCAGATTTCTTTAAATAATCAATTGCAGCAGCTACAGCATCTAGCCGATCATCATGTTGTGGCTTTAGCAAACCTCCTGCAATATCTTTATATTCTTTTAACCTGATAGCCATTAGCTGGTAAAAAAATTTATAATGTAACTCCTTTGTTGGCACTGGCTTCAAATCTTCTATAAGAGCCTGATTATGCATAATAAGCTTGTGTTCACTTAATAGAGGACAAAGCGCATTTTTAATTCGTTCCTCTTTTTCTCCTTTTGGTATATCTGGAACAAATTTTAAATTGTTAACATCCAACGATAAAGTATATGCTTTTTCTACCCACTTTTTTTGTAAAGTGTTGATAAAACTTTTTTCATGGATATGCTCAACTACTACAGTTTTAATCCCATATTCTAAGGCAATTTCTATTAATGCTTCAGCAACTTTGTCACTATGACCTTCTGGCTTTCGTTCAGTAACATATCCTCCTTCCATACCTCCTAGAGCTAATATAAAATAATAGTCTCCGCTACGCTTAGCTACACAATAAGCCGTTTCATCCTCGCCGGTTGAAGAAGTATCAATACTCATTACAGCATCATCATAATTATTGGTACTCTTAGACACAAACAATGGCCCAGTAATTTCTGTGGCAGCAGGTTGTTGTCCCATTGAGTTTTTTCCACCCCACAAAATAAATTTAGGTGCCTTTGACCGATCAACATCCATAAAAACGATATCGGAAATTTGTAAAAATGTAGTACCCATTCTAAAGCTTTTTACAGCATCTAGTAAAAAGGCTTTGTATACATTCTCAACCATCTTGTCTGTTATCCCTTTCTTCCTATGTATATGACGGATAGCAGCTATTACAGCTTTCTTATATGCATCCTTTAAATCCTTAATCTCATTTTCATAGGGATAAGCATATAATCCTGCTTTCTTTAATCTTGTAAGCGACTGCTGTGCTTTTTCAGCTTTTTCAGTATTTCCTATTACTTCTCCTTTACTCGCTTCTCTTCCAAGCTTTTGAATAATATCATTAAATAGACTTGTATCCTTTAATAATTTAAGTTGGTATTCAGAACGAGTATCTCCGTTAAAAAATGCTTTTATATAGAGTCTAATAGATTCATAAAGGAGGTTACGCAGTTGCTTAATATCCGTTAAAGGTTTTTTTGAGTTTTTAAGCCCACGATAAATTCGGCCAGATGTTGCAAACTTGGATTCAGCAACTAAAAACTGCCCCTCGGCATTATTCTCATCTTCAGCAGCTGCTAGGAATTCGTCTCGTTCTTTTGGTGATTTAGCTAGAAATAAGTTTAATACTTTTTCCGCTTCAACGTCTTTAACAGATAGAATATTTCCTATGTCTGTTAATAGTAATTTTTTTAGTAATAATCTAATCTCTTGCTTGCTACTTCTATCTGGATTATTAGAAGGCTTATCAAAATCCTCTAACATCGTCTCCTCATCTGTTCCTTTTTTTTGCTTTTTACTTTCTGATGTGCTTTTCCAACCTTTTTCTGTTTGGAGTTTTCTTTTGTTTGTTTGTTTTCTTTTTTCCTCTACTATGCCTATCTCCTTTTCTTCTTCCTTTCCTTTTTCATCCATTTCCTCTGTTACTATACCCATCTCATCTTCTTCACCTTCGCTGACTATTATCCTTTTTTTCTTTGTTTTTGTGCTGCTTAAACTACTTGAAGTACCTGAGCTACTTGAGCTGCTTGAACTGGTAGTGCTGGGGGTATATCCCTTTTCTCTACCCCCATATTCCTCGCTATGTTGTGATATATCTGGTGTAGTTGGAAAGAAGTGTTCTCGTTCATCTACATCATCACCCCATCCTCTACGCTCATAGCTATCTCCTGATATATCAGGAGTAATTGGGACTAGTATATCATCTCCCCATTCTTGTTCTTCTCTTCCTTCATGTACTATGTCCATCTCCTTTTCTTTATCATCTATCTTCTCTGTTGCTATATTATCCTCACCTTCTCCATCACTTTCGCTGACTATTACCCTCCTTTTCTTTGTTTTTGTGCTACTTGCACTATATGAACTGCTTGAGCTACTTGAACTAATTGTGCTACTTAAGTTAGAGCTATGTTCTTCGCTATCTTGTGATATGTCAGGGGTAGTTGGAAAGAAGTATTTTGCTTCACCTACACCATCCCCCCATCCTATACGATCATAACTATCTTCCGATATATCTGGCGTAGTTGGAACTGAAAAGTCATCTTCCTGTTCTTCTTTTACCCCCTCTTCATTTACTACATCCATCTTTTTTTCTTCATCTTCTCTATTCTCATAGCTATCTTGTGATATATCTGGGGTAGTTGGAACTGAAAAGCGCTCTTCTTCATCCATATCATCATCTTCTCCTCCTCCGTTTAACCCAGAGAATTCTCCTATCATTACATAAGGTTGTCTATCTTTACTAGTAGGACTAGGAGTAACAACTTTTATATATCTATCGATATATTTTTGTTCAGCATTAAGTATTTTTCTTAAGCTAATACCAGGTGCAATACGTACAGGTAATACTTCTTCGCTCCTTTTACCCTTATTATCATTCTTCTTGATCTTTGCTTTCAATAATCTTTCTTCTCCTTGTTTGTAAAAGGTAACTTTATCTCCATTACCTAGCTTAAAAGATTTACCTGATAACTGGCCTTTTATAACTTCCTGTTCTCCTAATTTTTTCCGAGCGCTCTTTTTGTTACTATATCCATTATTATTCCCTTTTCTTTCTTGGCTTTTTTCTGCTAACGAGCTGCCTTTAATTCTTTGCGTAGTCCCTACCCTATTTTGCTGTGGCTTTAAAAATGTTTTATATTCTTTTGCTCTAAATTGTATAACAATTTCACCGCTTCTTCCTCCATCCTTAGTATTTTGAGTAGGAGAGCTTATATGAGCCCAATAGCCTTTATTCTCGGTAATATTTTCTGAGACAATTTCAATCTTACTATTTAGTGATATAGCTATCTTATTTCCTGCATTAGAAAGCATTTGTATGATTCTCATACGTAGCAGCCCCACTTGAGCATCAGCATTGATAAAGCTGGCTTCATTAAAATTATTCTGGCTTTCAACCTGGCTTATAGCAACAGACAGCATACTATTACCAGCAAGCGTAACCCAAACAAGATCATTATCGCCTAGTTCTTGTAATACTTTATCTGTTTTTAAAATGCCTTTGCTTGCAAGTAGCTTTATAATTTCACTACGTAAACGTGGAGCTAATTGTAGAGATTTTACTGCGCTGCTACTTTCTTTACGCTCTTGGCTAGCTCTGTGCTGATTAGCTTTTAATACTTCTGTCTGGCTTATAGCGTATGTATCTAACTGTTTTTTAATGCCTGCTGTCTGGTCTTCTTTACTAGCTGCCGTTCTATTATGTCTAGGAAAAAGAAAAGTACTAGGGTTCCTGTTTATAGAAGGCTGCTCGGCTTGAATTGTTGTATTTACTGGCTCCTGCTCTTGTATAATTGAAGCTTTATCGCTAGATAAATACTGTGAACTAATTGCAGGCTTACCAGCTAGTACTAAAAAATCTTTTTCTTGTTCTCCTTGTGTTTTTGTAGATGGTTGGATAGCTATACTCGCATCCACATCTTCTTGTTTTTCCTGAATAGGATTACCTGATAAATCTTCATTGTTAGCAATGGGCTCATCAGCTAACGCTACAGAAGTATCCTTTAAATCGCTAAGTTGTTTATCAGATTGCTGTACAGAAGATTTAAAATCCATTTTCCCTTGGCCTTGTTGCATAGGCATAATTGGATTCTGAAATTCTAAACAACCTTCTAGAGGTAATAGACCAAGTGTTAATGTTAAACTTAATCCTATAACTAGTATACGATTAAGCCATTTTCGGCTTAAAAAGTGATTCTCATTCATGCTGATTATGTTGGTTCTGGACTTTAAGAATTGGTATAGAAAGGATATATACTTATATATAAAATAAGGTATTTATGCTGTATGTACAAGTACCTACTTATATGAATTGCATAGGTAGCCTTATCCTAATTTAGAATATATATAAGGCAACGCTAATAGTACAAATTTGAATAAAAGTTTAGAAAAATTTAATCAAAACTAATTTTACATACATCCAGCATACTGGCTATAATAGGCACATATAAACATGTTAATATATACACTTAACAACTAGAAACAGATTATGGATAAAATATGCTTTTGCGCCGTTCATATTACTCTAACTACATGGTTACTGCAAGCGCGATATTAATATTTAGCATATTTCAGCTAATGATCTTTTCATGTTTGAGGATTCTAGTAGGAATAATGAATAATTTAACCTAAAGGTAACGGAGTTATTTAAAAATATTCTGCTATTAAAATTTGCAATATACTAGTGGGCACTGCTATTATGTGAATATCTTACATACCTCTAATCAAACATTAGAAATCTAGGAACATACTAGAATTGTATAGAGATTTATAACCGCTGAGTTGTTTCTAGTTTTACCGGGCGGCTGTTGTTATAACCTATAAAATATAGAATTAAAGAAAGCAATTTTAAGATTATACAGCACAGTACATAAATACGAGTGAGAGGAAAAGAACTACTTATTATAGAAAATGGTAAAATATATTTTTATATCTGCTTATAAAACCTAACACTTACCCCAAGCATTTAGTTGCAATAGTATTTAAATCTAATTTAATTACAGACCGGCTTATTATAAAAGTATATTATGGAGAGGCCCCAACCAATGCAGATATATGCTTGGATTTCTGTTTCACAAATAACATAACCATTTGGAAGCAAAGGATTAATTACGTCCATTAACTTACTATAGATAATTATATGAAGGCATTGATATCAAGAAAATACTTACAGATTGCAGGCAGGCGCATAGCACTCATATTAACCTTACACATGGCTTCTTGTACTAGCAATGTAGACAACTCTTATCAAGAGGACAATGATATTGTTATGGAAATACCTTTCACTAATATAGTAGGAGAAGAAAAAAATATAGAAGCTAGCTTTAGCCTTGCTCAACATGCAACAAGTACTAGACTTGATAGGTATCAATTAAAAATTACGCTTACTGGTAGTGAGAACGAGCTGTACTATAGTTATTCAGGAAGAGCGCTTAAAAGTGTACCAAGTAAGTCTATAAGCTTAAGTTCTTTAACACAAACCAACGTATTAGATACAGAAGATGAAGCCCTAATTGTAAATTTTAGTCTGCTACCAGCTGTGGATGTTAATGCAGTAAGCATCACTTTTGAGCTTTTGAATAGTGCAGGTGCTACTATCCAACAACATACTGTAAGCTGGATTAAAAATACCAACCAGAGTCCCATAGAATTCTTGACGCGCCCTTGCAAAATAGTACAAGAAAGTATTGAAACGCTGCCCCCTACAACTGACAAACAACCCTTCCCAGACACTGCATTGCTGCCAATCATGCAAGAAGATACAGCAAGCAAACAATATGAAGCTGCTATTAGAGAAAATAAAGATGATGCGAAAAGCAACAAACGTCCAAGAGTAAAAGAATCTGCTAGTGCTTCAAAGAAAGCAAAAACAGAAGCAATACACAACCAACAAAGTAGCACAGAAATTATTCTTGCTCAGTACAGTGCTATGGATACAAGTAAATTGGCTGAATTAGCTAACACCAATGATGCCCTCGCACAGGAAGAAATTATTACCCGTTACTCAAAAATAAAAATACCTCCGCTTATGCAAAGCCTCGTTGATCCTTTTAGCTGGCAAGGCATACAAGCAAAACTTCAAGAGGATGAGCGGTATGTTTATTTCTTGTTACATTTCTCCAAACAAGCAAAAGATCATACTATATATAGAGAGATTGTTAGTAGTGTAAAGGCATATGCACGAGCAGGAAATACTTTAGCACAAACCAATTTAGGGCTTATGTATAAAAAAGGGTTGGGCGTTAAGCGTGATTATAAAAAAGCAATAGAATGGTATACAAAGGCCGCCAATCAAGGAAACATAGCTGCACAGAACAGTTTGGGATATATATATAAAGAAGGTAAAGGCGTTGATCCTAATTATGAAAAAGCAATAGAATGGTATACAAAGGCTGCCGATCAAGGCAATACAGTTGCACAATATAATTTAGGAATCATCTATAAACAGGAAGAAGGTACTGTATGCGATTATCAAGAATCAATCAAATGGCTTACCAAAGCTGCTAACCAAAAAAATTCATATGCCCAAACCAGTTTAGGACATATGTACTATCATGGAAAGGGTGTTCGACAAGACTATCAGAAAGCAATAGAATGGTATATTAAAGCAGCGAACCAAGGCAACAGAGATGCACAAGATAGTCTAGGTTATATTTATTATAATGCTAAAGGAGTTGAGCGTGATTATGAAAAAGCGAGGAAATGGTATGAAAAGGCTGCTAAGCAAGGTGATAGAAATTCACAAACCTATTTAGGAATTATGTATAAAAAAGGTCAAGGAACAGACAAGGACCTTGCGCATGCTATCTATTGGTTTATGAAAGCTAGAAATGAAGCGGAGTTATTACGTATTTTCAAACTTAAATCGTTCCTACCCTTAAAAGAAAAAATATATGCCACAGAAATGGATGGAATTGAAGGCACCTTGCTTAGTAACTGGCAAGCCTTGCTGATACAAAAAGAACGGGATCGGGCAGATAGACATGCTACTTTACATGGCGAAGCTTATAGACAACTTGAAGAAACAATGGCGCAATTTATAGGCTGGCGTCATCAACTATATACACAACCTAAGTTGATGGTTAGCTGTGTGCGCTTACGAAAACCGAAATACATAACTACGATCGAGAATCATCAAAAAGAAACAGGTATAATACCCTACATCAAGCAACATATACTCCATAATAACGTATATTCGAGCTTTGGGAAAAAGAATGTTGTATTAGCAGAAGCCATTGTTAATGAGCTAATTAATAAGACGCTCTGTAACCAAACCCATAATATACTCAAGCAGATAGAGGAAACCTATAAAATGGCACAGATGAAAGCTGTAAGTGAAGCAGCCTATATAGAGGAGGCTTTACAGATGGATGGTTTAACACCAACAGAAGAAGCAGACCTTGCTAAGAACTTAGCTAGAGCTAATAAGTTAGCTGCTATATTCCTGCAAAAAGTACAGTCCCTTCAAGAAGAAGCTTATCAATTTAATAGATATTGTACGTTACTACCAGAAGACATTCAGAACAGACAATATGAGCGCAACCAGAGGTTTAAGGAAAAATATGCTTATCTATTCGATTATAAACGAAACCAAATGGTTCAAGAAGATGAGGTATTTGATTTTGATAATGAAGACAGTCTTCTTGCTTTTAGTTAGGCTTAGACATGCATAGAGATTATGCACAAGTGTATATGCAGGTTATTAAAGTTAGTTATCAAGAAAGCAATATTAGATTAAGCCTTTAACGATATCTGCCTTAGCAATATTTCCCACTACGACTAGGTTCATAATTGTAATGATATAACCATGCATCTCAATCTTGTATTGCTACTAAGCTCATAAACCTCCTTTGTCATGGCTCCATGAAGCTTGATTACCATCGTTTTATGGAAGCGCTCATTCATACCATTAATTTTTGTGGAATACGCTGTAATAGTAGTATGCTCTATACCTTTTATGCTTAAAAATAACTTATAAGCATGGTTCTCTATAACTGTACCTTCATAGTAGATATCCTGGCAACCTGGTTGTACTGCTCCATTTCTCTGTGTGCTTCTAATAAATGCTGCTTGTTTTTCTGAACCTCTTAGTCGTGCCACAATACTATCTTATTTTCTAAGTGTTTAGTCCCTTAGTGAAGGCAATAATATTTGTGTGAAAAAGCTGAGGATTTTTGTCCCATTGTTCTTCTATAAATTGCCAAGGAGTTTTACCCTTGAGTGCCTTAAGTCTGCGGGCAAAATTATAAGCTAACAAGAAATCATTCAAATGATGCTCTAACTGCTGATGCGTGCTATAATAATAAGTTCCAACAGTAGCTTGTTTAATAGTCCTATTCATTCGCTCTACTTGTCCATTGGTCCATGGATGGGCTACTTGAGTCTTTCTATGGCCAATCCCTTCTTGCTCACAAATACGATCAAACATATGCTCGAGTGCTAATTCTCCTTCTTTTCTGTTTGTAATGTTTGTAAACTGCACACCATTATCTGTAAGTATTTTATGTATCTTATAGGGAACAAAAGCAATCAAGTCTTGTAAAAAGCCTACTGCTGCTGATTTAGAAGCAAATTCATACAGCCTAGCCAAACAAAACTTGCTGGTCCTATCAATTCCGACAAACAAATAAAGTCTACCCTGAGCTGTTTGTACTTCTGCTATATCTATATGGAAATAGCCGATAGGGTGCTCTTTAAAATGCTTCTTAGCCATTTTCCCCTTGTCCTGCACTTTCTCTAGCTTAGGGCAGCCATGACGCTGAAAACATCGATGCAAAGTAGAACGAGATAAGTGAGGTATGGTTTCTTGTAAAGTATATAAGCAATCATCTAAGGGTAACTGAGTCAGCTTTCTGAAAGCAATAACCACTTGTTCCTCTTGCTGGGTTAATACCTTAGAGCGTCTTACTTTAGGCCCCATAGGTGTATCCTGACAAGAAGTTCTGTTTTTCCATTTAGCTATTGTTTTACGATTGACCCCATATCGTGTGGCTAAAGTGGCTATACTTTCTTTAGATAGCTGTATTTCTCTACGAATTTTCTCTGTTGTCCTGGCGCATTTATGTAATAGTTGTCCCATAATCTTTTTGCTTGATTTTGATCACTTATATTAGCTACGCTAATATAACCATAATTATTAGGGAGCAAACATATAGTAGGTTCCAACTAATTAGCAATTATTGACTTTTTTAACTCAATTTAAAATAAACTTCTTCTTTTCCACTTTATCAGTTTAAATCTAAACCAGTATACTTTTAAAACTAGAAATCTAATACAGATGCTTCTGATATAGTACCTTATTTTATAGAAAATTAAACTATTACTAAAATTGGACCCCTTTGCTGTAATATTCCAGCGCCTTCTCCATATTTATTTCTACTCCCTTTCCATGTTGGTACATCCAACCTAGCTTGGTATTTGCACTAGCATATCCTTGTGAAGCTACTTTTTCATAATATTGAAATGCTTTATCATAATTTTCTTGCTTTTCATACAATAATCCGAGGTTAAATTGTACATGTGCAAACTTTTTATTATTCTTAACAGCATCTATATTCTCAGTTGCTTTACTATACAACTCAATCGTTTTTTCATAATTCTCTCTTTTTTGGTATATTATACCTGCTTCAACTTGAGCATTAAACAATCCTTGTCTAGCTGCTTTTTCGTAATATTTTAATGCTTTATCCTCATCCTTATGCCCTGACCAACCTTTTTGGTATATTTTAGCAATATTATATTGCGATTTTACATTTCCTCGGCGAAGAGCCCTCGTATACCATTTAAGTGCTTCTATATAGTCTTGTTTTATTCCTATGCCTTTTCGGTACATCTTAGCTACCTTAAGCTGCGCCTTTATCTCACCTTGGGGTGCAAGAGTCATATACCATTTAAATGCTTCTTCATAATTTGCTGCTTGTATTCCTTCGCCTTTATAATACATGTCTGCTAATTTAAAACAAGCTTCCCGATCTCCTTTTGAGGCAGCTTCTGTATACCAACCAAGTGCTTTCTTAGGATTTACTGAAATTCCCCAAGCTTCACCATTTTGGTAAATCGTAGCTAGTTTAAATTGTGCTCTTGTATGACCTCTCCTTGCTGCATCGGTGTACAAGCCTAATATTTTTTGATTAATATCTATACTTTCGTCTTTTATCAAATGCTTTTCATACAGCTTCGCTAATCCATAATAACCTCTTGCATCTACATTTTCGTAAGCAAGCTCCTGGTATAACTTATATGCTTCCTTATAATTTGGATCACTTCCCAGCCCTTTTCTATACATTTCTCCTAAACCAAATAATACATTATTAAAGTCATTTTTCTCTTCTTCGCTTTGCTCAGTTGTCTTGTTAGCACTTAATGCTTCTTTGTACTCGTTTAACGCTTTAGTATACCATTTTAATGCTTCTTGGTAGTTTTCTTCAACGCCCATCCCATTTCTATATATTTCACCTAATTCAGCTTGTGCCGATAAATCTCCTAGCTCTGCGTTTTCGGTCAGTTGGTTTATTTTATCTTGAAATACTTCTCGAATTTCTATTCTTCTCTGTAAAAAGCGTATTGCATTTGCTACCACATCAAGCCGATCATCATGTTCTGGTTTAGGAAAACCTATGTCTGTGGAACTAGAAGTTTCGCTATCAATAGTCATTAATTGATAGAAAAATTTAAAGTTTAAATCGTGTTGTAGTATAGAACTAAAATCATCTTTCAAAGCCTTTTTATCAATGATTAAATACTTATTATCCAATAAAGGCCCTATTATATCTTGTATTTTGTTCTCTTTATTGGTGCTTTGCTGAAATTTGATAACTTTTATCTCAGAACCTATTTTTTTTAAATGCCCTTCTAAAAGATTTGCAAAAGAATTATCATTATTTTTTTCAATATGGATGTAATTAACCTTATTTGCTAAAGCAACTGATACTAATTTTTCAATAACTTGTGGGCTATTTCCCACAGTAGCTTGAGGATTATCTTCTTTTTTAGTGTATTTACCAGCCATCCCACCTAGCGCTATAATAAAATAATAATTTTTATATCTTTTCATAACTACATAAGCTGTTTCATCTGGACCATCTCCAGATGGGTCGATCGACATTACACCATCCTCATATCTTTTATAAACTAAAGGTTCATATAAAGTTTCATATATTTTAGAGTTTGTCTCTGGGCTTGCTAAAGGTCCGCCCCATTTTGCTTGTGTGGGGCCTTTAGTAGGATTAAGATCCATGGCAATTAGATTTGATAATATCAATCGACCAGAAGTTTGATTAGCTTTAGTCTCAAAGTCTTTGTCGTCACAACCAGCTTTCTGTATAGCTTGGTGATATGCTTGCATTAGTTCCAGGCTAGGATTTGTATAGTGATCATTTCTCCTTAGTTCTGAAAGTTTTATTTGAGCTGGTTGGTATCCTTGGTCGGCAGCCATTTTATACCATATAATAGCTTGATCTAGGTCTTGATTGTCTTCTCTGGTGGGAGTATGTTCATGTCTGCGTATATAATCATAAAAATTACTTAGATAATAATCTCCTAGTAAATGTTGAAGTTCTAAGCTATTGTCTAAATGGGCTTTCTCTTCAAGTAATGGTAATTTATCAGGGTTGTTTTTAAGTCCTTCTACTGTGGTTGGTCCTTGATCTATAACATCTTCAGGATCTATAGCAAAAGATAATTTCCTAGGTTTCGATTGGCGTTTTTGACTCTCCTGTTTGCCTTTTTGGCGCTTAGTTTCCGTAGGATTTGGAGAAACAAAAGTAGGCATTCTATCTCTTTCTCTTTTCTTCTTCTCACTTGCTAAGGGGGCCGTTACTAGCATTTCTTCCTCTTCTTCCTCTTCTGCCTTTCCCTTCCCTTTTGCATCTTTCTTACCAAGATTACTTTGTTGTTTCTTCTGTTCTTGTGTATTGCCTTTTTTATTGCCGGTATTACTACCTCCCAATACACCACCTATATATCCATACCCATTATCTTGATATGGTGAGGCAACTAGTATAAGGTTAGTTGTAGATGCTCCATACTTATACACATAAGCTAATTGATTTAAAATTAATTCTACCCCTTTCACTGATGTAGAAGCTACAGGTAAATCCAAATTTTTTCCTGTTCTTATTACCTTAATGTTGGCCCTTAGTTTATCTCCTACTTTATAAAATTTAATTTCGTATCCTTGTTGTGTCTTATAAATTCTATCTAATATCTTGCTTTCTTCCACCAATAATTCATTATATTTTGGGGTTGTCTTTTGTCTTATTGTATGCCGCCTCTTTTGCAAAAGATATTTTTGAGTAGTACTATTATTAGCTTTACTATCTTGCTGTTGTACGCTTAGCGAGCCTGCTTGCTCATGTTTATTAACAGCATCATTACTGCTTTTAGCTTCAACAGGTGAATATTCATCTTTATCAGACGAATGGTTAGCTCCAACCTCGTAACCTTGAGCAAGTGATAATATTTCTGCTTGGGGTGGCAAAACTTCCTGTTGAGTATATAAAGTTATGGCATCCGATGATGGTGTTTGCATCTGATTGGTTACATCTTCTACTCCGTTATTTGTCAATTCCTTTTCAAAAATTGAAACAGTCGTGTTATCATTATTAACTTTTTGAGGCTCTTTACTAAAAGAGACATTGAAGCCATTTCCACAACCTTCCAAAGGTAACATTAACGTTAATATCAAAAGTGTTGGCAACAGCATAATATGTCCACCTACCCACTTTTCTGTAGTATGCTTATATTTCATGTCCCTTCTATTTTTATTTATATTAATTAGGTACAGTTTTGGATTAAGAGAAAAAGACTGATAGTTCCTAGAATTAGGCAAGCACAAAAATAAAAGATAATTTATATTTAACGTATATATAAATATAAAAATTTCTCTATAGCATGTATAAACTTATATAATCTAGCCATCTTATTAAAAAATTAGATTATATGAGCCTCTGAATAGCCTAAAAAGTAAAGTTTTTTTCCGGGCCCAATAACAATGAATTTTATAGAAGTCTGCTAGTTACAGAATTAGATAAGATTAGTTGGCTGTTTAATTGCAATATTTTATAAAACCTTTTTAATTAGGTTACCATATTGCCTATTAAAAATACAATATGTTTGCTAAGCATCATAGTTAGCAAACTAAAAGTTATTTATTGTAGTTATTAATTTTAAGTGTTAGAAAGAAAAAAGAACCAATACAACTTTTAACTATTACCAGCTTATGTATTTGCTTGCATTAAGAAGAAACTTAAAAATTTTTAAAGGAAGATACGTATTGTTTTCTAAGACTAGGTTTTTAATCCTTTTTTTTACACTATTTATAGCTTCTTGTAATTTTAAAATAAATAATTACAAGTCTAAAGGATACTTATTCATGCAAATAGCTTCTGCTAAAATGGTAGGAGATCAAGCAACTATAGAGACTATTTTTAGTTTAACTAGCAGTGTAGATAGTATTAAACTTCATCAATATCAATTAAAAATTACGCTTAGCGATAGAGATGGCATTTTAATATGGAATGGCACAAAAAGAGTAAAAGAAAACCTAACTAATAGTATTAAAAGATTAACTTTTTTTACAAAACAAACTGCTTTAACCATAGAAGATGAAGCCTTAACTATTCCCTTTACACTCGTACCACACCGTACGTGCGAACACATAAACATTACCTTTGAGCTTTTAGATGAGCATGGCAATTGTATACAAAGGTGTGATGTTAACTGGAGTAAAAGTAACCATGAAGAATTAGGCTTATGCTTGCCTATGTCAGACCAGGTACTAAGAAAAAGTGAAACTAACTCTACATATTTAACTACAGTAGAAGGAATAAAAAGCTCTGATATTAGTGTAACAACTTTAGAAACAGAAAAAAAACACCCATTAGGACACTTAGAACCACCAACACCTCCTCAAAAAAAAATTAAAACAGAAAAGCCAGAAAACGATATAATTCGAATTATTAGCAATTATAAACGAATGAATATCAGCGAGCTAGCTCAGATAGCCAACATTAACGATACTATTGCACAGGAGGAAATTCTTATACGCTTTTTTAAAGCAGGGCTAACACCTCTAATGGAAAGATCAATACATCCTTTTAGTTGGCAAGGAATAAAAGAAAAAGTAAAAAATGACCAAAGGCATATTTATTTATTGCTACACGTTTCAAAACAAATAGAGAATCATGCGCTCTATGAAGAACTTAAAGAATATGTTGAAGCTTGTGCTAAACAAGGCAATATTTTAGCACAAACTAATTTAGGATATATGTATGAGAACGGTTTAGGTGTAAAACAAGACAATGAAAGAGCAGTAGAATGGTATAAAAATGCTGCAGAGCAACATTATCCAATAGCACAGAACCTTTTAGGAGATATGTTTTATACTAGGAAAGGAGTATGGTTTAGCTACCCAGAACACTATTATCAAGAAGCCACTAAATGGTATAGGGCTGCTGCTGAGCAAGGATATGCCTTGGCACAAGCTAACTTGGGTTATATGTATAGAAAAGGATTAGGAGTACAACTTAACAATGCAGAAGCTATAAAATGGTACAAAGCTGCTGCTAGCCAAGGGAACATAGCTGCTCAATATGGCTTGGCACTTATGTATAAGGAAGGCAAAGGAGTTAAACACATAAACTACACAAAGGCAATAAGATGGCTTGAAATAGCTGCCAGTCAAGAAGATACAGATGTACAAACTGAATTAGGAAACATTTATAAAGACTGCATAACAGATGATGGCCATATAGACAAAGCAATAGAATGGTATACTAAGGCGGCAGTTAGAGGAAATAAAGGTGCACAAACTACTTTAGGGACAATATATCAAGAAGGTATAAATAACCAAGTAGATCTTGCTAAAGCAGTCTATTTCTTTATGAAAGCAGAGAAAAAGAATAAAAACAAATTATTAGAAATTTTTGAAATTAATAGGTTTGCACCTTTTATATCTAATACTGATTTTGTTAGGTTTGATACTTATCTTGAACCAATTAAAGAGCTAGAAAGTAAGCTGATAAGTGCATGGCAACAAATAATTATAGAAAAAGAATATACCCGTCAGGGTAACCATGTTATTATGCATAGCAAAGCCTATAAGACGCTCGAAGAAATAATGGCAACATTAATAAAATGGAGATATCACCTAAGCAGCCAGCCAGGTTTAGCAATTAATTGTATGCTTTTTAAAGATGCTAAATGCATGTATATAATTAAAAAGTGCCAGCAGGAAACGGGAACTATACCTTATGTAATGCAACATGAGTTTGATGGGAAATCATATTTAAGTATAGGAGAAGAAAACGTACAGTTAGCCGAAGAAATGACGCATGAACTAACTTATAAAACCCTATATAAAGAAGCTAAACTTATACTAAAAGAACTTGAGCTTGATTATGTGCAATCAAGAATAGCAGCTACAGGCCAACCAAGAACTGCAGCTGCTTATGTAGAAGAAACATTAAATATGTACTTAGAACAGCAAAAGCAAGGATTATCAAAGCAAAAAGAAATTGCTGAATTTAAAAAACGGCTAGATCATATCAACCAAGAACTACACTCTATAAGTATAGAAAATAAGCAGATGCTTACACGTCAGTTTGATATCAAGCTAAAAAAATTAAAAGAAGAGAAATCGCAGCTCAAACAATATTACAAGATTCTTGTAGAAGAAATAAAAAGAGGTCTACCTTACCGTAACAGAGAGTTTAGGAAAAAGAATATTTATCTTTTTTAGCAAGTATCAATATATACATATATATATATGTATAAAGTACAAATAACGCTACCTATCCAAAAACAACACATATATTAATATTGTAAATAGCTAACTTTTAAAATTCTATTTCCCTTTTAAATTAAGTAAAAACACATATTCTACTTACCAAGCAAACATAAAACTATACTTTATAGTTGGTATTTATACTGATATGATCGACAGGTAGCTAATTTTAAAAATTAAACCACGTTCTTTTTACTAGAAACAGCTATTTTGTATGTAGGCATACTTACTAAATAGCTTCGTTAGATTAAGTTCGTTGGAAGAAATAAGTGACCAAAACACCTTTGTATTAGTTAAATTTTTATAAGCAATGTGCTATTTATTAAGTATAATGGTTGCTTAGTTGCTTATGTTTTTATCTACTATAAATAAATACTTGGCTTTGCTAACTAAAGTATAGATAATATAAAAGATTTATACATCAATAAGTATAAAGATAACTCAACTAACCTTTCTGGTTTAGAGTAACACTTGGTTTTCCTTCTAAACCTAGCCAAATAATACCTCACATTAGCATTATATGACTCTATATGTGCGTTATTTGCTTTTTCCATACCTTATGTTTGTATCTATAAACTGGCTATAAGCCGGCCAATGGTCTGTGGCATAAATTCAAAAAACTACATCTTTTATTTTGCTACAAAGCTCTTCCCCTGTGCTTGCTTCTCGGCTCCCCGTGGCAAAGTCAAGTATACTTCCCCTTCCTCGATCCAGTACAATCCAAGCCCATAGCTTCTTTTTTTGAGCCTAGATCATACCATATCTCATCCATTTTTATTACCTCTACTGCTTGTCTTCCTTGAGCTTTATGTTGCTGATGATAAGCTTGTATCCATTTCAAAACTGACACATTCCTTACTCCTAACACACTACCTATTGCTCTAAATATAAATGAATAGCGATCCGCTGTTTATCTATATTCTTTCCCCTACACTCATCCTACAAAATTGTAGCCACAGTTTTTGCAGTTGTATCTTTTGCTTACTCCTGGCTTTTCCATTATTGATGGTTTTATTTGATTTACATCGTTTACATTCCATATGAGTTTTTAATCGCTAGCTTAATACCTATTCTTAAATTAGCAAACTCTTTATACAGCATTTATTAGTATCTAAGCTATTTTGGCCATACGTCCTAGATAAATGGATTAGATGGATCTGACTCAAGAGAATTTAAATTAGTATCATTGGCTTTGCTGGTTTTGGTGATAGTACCCAAGGCATCATAATTATTGTAATTAGAAAATGACACTATATCTAAATCTGCAAACTTGGTGTACTTGCCAATAAATTTGAGTGCAACACTATCCAACGAACCATTTCTATGTTTAGCAATAATTACTTCAGTTACGCCTTGTGTAGGATTGCCCAGCTCATCTTCGGTAATACCATAATATTCAGGCCTATATAAGAATAGCACCATATCTGCATCTTGCTCAATAGCACCTGATTCCCTTAAATCTGAAAGCATGGGACGCTTGTCTCCTCCCCTCGTTTCTACTGCACGGCTAAGCTGAGAAGGAGCTAGAATAGGTACATTGAGCTCCTTGGCTAAATTTTTTAATGAGCGAGAAATAGTTGCTATTTCTTGTTCACGATTTCCAGATCCCTTGCTAGAATCAGCTGTCATAAGTTGTAAATAGTCAACAACAATTAGCTGTATGTCATGCTTAGCCTTTAGCCTTCTACACTTGGTGCGTAACTCAAAAACAGAAAGTGCAGGCGTATCATCTATAAAAATGGGTGCTTGGGATAGCTGCGAGGTTTTATGAATAAGCTGCTGCCATTCATGATCTGCTAGCGTACCTTTCTTAATTTTTTCACTTTCTAATTCTGCTTCAGCAGCAATAAGCCTATTTACAAGCTGTAAAGAAGACATCTCAAGCGAGAAAATAGCAACTGCATGTCCGTGGTCAATCGCGGCATTACGTAAGAGCGAAAGCATAAAAGCTGTTTTACCCATACCAGGCCTAGCAGCCACAATAACCAAGTCTGACTTCTGCCAGCCAGAAGTCAGACGATCTAATGCAATAAAACCACTGGCTATACCTGTCAGGCCATCTTTATGGCCTCGTTTAGCCTCCAACTCTTTGATAGCATCTCCCAAGAGCGAACGCATGTCAGTATAATTTTTACGGATATTCGATTCAGTTACTTCAAACAATGCCTGTTCGGCATGATCAAGTAGCATGAAAACATCGGTCGTATCTTCATAAGCATGTTTATGGATACTAGTAGCCACCTGTATTAACTGGCGCTTAATTGCATATTCTATTACTGCTCGCGCATGATACTCAATATTTGCTGCAGAACTCACACGTGCGGTCAAAGATGCGAGGTAATAAGACCCTCCTACAAACTCTAGTTTGCCATTTTTTCTTAGCTGGTTAACAACAGTTCTTAAGTCAACAGGAGCAGAATTATTAAAAAGCTCGATAATAGCTTTATATATTTCTTGGTGGGATTCTTCATAAAAGCTGTTGGGCTTTAAGATATCTATAACCTCAGTAAGCGCATCTTTTTCAAGCATTAGTGCACCTAAAATACTTTGCTCCAGCTCAATAGCTTGAGGGGGCATCTTAGCATGAGGCTCTGTACTTGGCAATAGGCGGCTAGGAGTAGCTGCGCTATCTAAATGTCTAGGAAATAGATTTTTTGTTTTCATGAACGTAAAGTTAAACTTTACTAAGCCAATCTTTTTCACAACTTATCCACATGACTTACCAACACGCCACTTATCCGCTTTATACCATACTTGATCAGATTGTGCTATTGCCTATATTTCAGGAGTTTATATAAATTTTTAACATAATCTAATCTTTAGGGCAATTAAAGAAAGGAATAATATTGTCAAATAAATGCTCAGTTTAATAAGAAACTTGTGTATATTTTTTCTTGCTGAACAACTCGTAATACCTGTCTGCCAGTCATATGACTTTTTATTAAATTATGCGCAATTAGGCTTAAGTTATTCATTAGACCCGCTGCGAAACAACTGCCGTAAAAAAACAGAGGAGCATTTTGCACAATTCAGAAAATATAAAAAATAAGAATAGACGTTTAAAGTATAAAAAACGCAGGTTGAATTTTTATAAATAATAAATTTAACTCTCAAAAATCTAATGTTTTTATCGATCTTCTGTTTCGCAGCGGGTCTATTATATGAATACATGTAAAAACCTACAACTCTTTATCAGTTGAGGCTAATTGTTTTATACAAGAGAATCTATCGCTTGAAAGAAATAAATTTACTTTTCAATTACAGCTACTGTATGCCGGCTAGTGCAGATTAATTGTCCTTCCTCATCCGTAACATGAATTTGCCAAACATGGGTGGCTTTACCAATATGTAAAGGCTTGGCTTCTGCATACACATATCCATCAGTAGCCTTACGTACATGGTTAGCATTAATTTCTAAACCTACACAATAGTATTTTTCACGGTCTACCACCAAATTAGCAGCCATACTACCAACTGTTTCTGCTAATACTACTGAAGCTCCACCATGAAGTAATCCCATAGGCTGTTTTGTTCTCTGATCTACTGGCATTTTTGCCAACAAAGCGTCTGGGTTTAGTGCCGTATACTCTATTCCTAAATGCTCTATAAGGGTTCCACGGCTGATAGTATTAAGCATAGGAAGGGTTATGTCCTGAGGAAAAAGCATAATAATTTAAATTGATTAATAGCAAATATATAAACTTTATGGTCGCTAACAGTAGTCCAATAAACTTAAAAATGCAAAATCACTGTTCTCCATTACAACTAACTAAATGAACAAATAAGAAAACAGCACTAGAAATTGTAATAAGGAACATTTTCACGCACTGCTTAATAAAAAAATAAAGATACCATATAATTCAAGTAGGTTGTACTAATCAATACTTGGACTTGTGCCATGCCTTAACTAAACAATAATTAATTTAGCACAATGGTATATATATTATACTTGATCTACTTTTAATGGATTAATAGAAGCCTATTCTCTCCCCTACTTACCTATTCCCAAACACGTACCCCACCTTAAGCATAAGTTAGCTTTTGGTATTTTTTGTTTAATGTTTAATAAGGAATATTGTGCCTTTTAATATATCCAATAGCAGCCTGCATATCTTTCCCAAACCCTAGTATACCATATTGAAGCCCTTGTGCTTTTAGGTAGTGAGCCCAGCACGTACCTTTACTTTCCTCTTCCTCTAACCAACTTGTTAATTTTGACATATCTACCTGGTAAAGAGACGAGATTCTGTCATCAATATCCTTTCCTTGACTAAGCCCCTTTACTTTCCTAATGATAGCTTGCTCATTACCTTGCTCAATTAAATTTTGATTTAATGCAATTGCTGCCTCTAAATCTTTCTCATAGCCATAGCAGCCATGCGCTAGTCCAAATATTTTTTTCCCAATAGCTTTTTCATCTCCTTGCTCAATTAAAGCCTCATTTAAATTAACAGCTGCTATAAGGTCTTTCTTGTAACCATACATACCATTAGCAAGCCCTTTTACTTTCCATCGAATAGCCCTTTTGCTACCTTGCTCCACCCAATGTTCAATCAAGTTAACAGCTGACAAGGGATGTTTCTGATAACCATACATTCCATAAGTATAACCGTCTATTTTCCTTTTTATTGCTGTTTGATTACCTTTTGACGCCATGTCTTCAATAAAGACAACAGTAGCTGGTATATTCTCCTTGTATCCATAAGTACCTTGAGCAAGCCCATATATTTTTCTATTAATAGCTTTTTCATTGCCTTGATTAATCAAACGCTCATTCAAGGCAACAGCTGCCTCAGGATCGGCATCATAACCATAAACTTCATCTGCCATTCCTTCTATTTTTCGATCTATAGCTACCTGATTGCCTTGAGTAGCTTGTTTATCAAGTATTTCTTGTGTCAATTCTTCTGTCAACTCACACACTAAAGCTTGGTAACGGGTAAAAGGACGGCTCTGATTAAGCATATACTTAGTGATTAAATGCCCTGCTGTTGTAAGATCTGTCAAAGTATGTACACGCACGCGCAGCATATGTAGCTTAGCCTGTTCTTTAGTTGCTTCACCGGCCGAATAATATCCATGCATACGCAAGTGTACTGTTCTCCACAACGCTGGTTCTTCACTTAGCTCATACCAACCTCTACACACTTGGCTTGCTTGCGTAATATCTGGAACTGACAGCTCGCTAAAAATCTGTAGCATTATCTCTTTAGGTACTGTTAGAGAATGAAAGGTAAAGCCATTTATTTCTTCTGGCTTTTGTTCCCCTATTTGCCCTATAGAAGAAATTGAACTAGCTTCACTCACCTTTGGAAGAGAGATTACTTCTATACTCTTATTTTCTTCTCCTACTGTTCTTGCTTGGTTTGAGGAGACTTTATCAATAACTGTTGTATCTATAACCTGATGAGGTTTAGATTTACAAGCACTTAGCAACAAGGCACTAAAAAAAATTATACTGAATTTTTGCATTTTCTAGATATTAAAAAGCCAGATTGATATTTATATAAATTTTATACTTGAACAAAATATCTGACTTTTTTGATAAAACAGTAATAATAAAGGGGAAATAATATACTATAGTATATAGTTACATAATAGTTGGTGGGACTTTTACGGATATACAAGCTAAATTTTTTAACATAAACCCATAAAAACAACTTGGTAGGTTCTTTCTTGTTTATCTCTACTTTAGTATAACTTGTTAGTCTATCCTTATTCATAAGCTAAACCTGCTCAGTATTTCTTAATTATCTTACAGCAGCTCCATAAAACGCTTTCTTTTGCATAGAAATGTCAAATTTTCTTTTATTAAGGATAATATTTTGGACTTAATTAATTATATTCTTTATATCAACTGTATCAAATTTATTCTATCTATAACCATATGAAAAGACCAAATTTTTTTACTAAAGGATTGGCAGCTATTCTATTGACAATCCACATGATCTCTGTAACACATGCAGAAATCCGTTTCACTGAAGTACAAGGAATTTATCAATCTACATCCTCTGAACATAGAGCCATTTCACCTTTTTGGGGACTAGTAGCCGTTCACGGCAAACTGTTAGAACGCATCCGTTTTTTTGGGTTTTACCAGAAACAAACAGTGGGAGAAAGGTTAAAAGATGTAGCTTCGGATAAAATTGCAGAATTACTACTTGAGTTATTTCCTAGTTTAGACGGACTTCAATTTGTTCCTAACATACAAGAAAGGACACTTCTAGGTAAACTAAGTGAAAGCAAGAATTTACCTCTTATTAAAGAAATCATTGGAATACTATTAGCTGATCAAGACCCGCGCGTTCAGGAAACAAACCTTCTTCCAATATTAAAACCACTTAGCAACAGCAGTAGTAAAAAATATGCAAAGCTTTTGGCAGATGCATATGCAGAACAAGAATTGTATGCGAATCCTAAAGAGAATCCTACTAAACAACGTTACCCTGAGAATATTGTTATTATATCTCTTTTAAGCTTTTTTATTAAAGCTGCTGAGAATAAGTCTCTGTTGGGCCTGGACCCATTAGTATCCAATGATATTTACGACAAAGTCTTATACGACAAGCTTAAAAATAATTTCCCACAAATTGTCGCAGATTTAGAGAATCCAGCTAATGTAGAATTAGTATTTTTTTTGGCAAAGGGATTTGAGGCTTATGAAAATTTAGTAGCAGAGCCAGTTACCTATTCTAAAAACATTACCATTCAAGGAGGCACAAAACCCTTTTCAGATTGTGGCGAATATTCATTAAGGAACCTTTTTATGCTGTTATTATCGGTAGAAAATGGAGGGATGATAGCTGTAAGAAAATTAGAGGAGCTGGAAGAAAAAGTTTTTAAAAACAGAATACAGACTATCCATGATCCCGATGATTTTAAAAAATACCTGCCTTACCAAAATTTTAAAGATTTTATACTTGCACATTCAGACGTTACATACAACTCTATAGAGCTTCATAGTGCCTGGGCTGAAATTGTGTCCAATCTAAATGAGAACTCAACTGCACAAGGGATCAACCGTGTTCAGTATGGAAATAAGAAGGTAGGGGCAGATGGAGAAAGATATGAGATTAAATCAAATTTCCCGAATGCAGAAGCTATAAGCATTTTTAATATGTTCAATGTAATTGCCCGTATTATACCAGATAAAACTTTAAACGAAGGTTGGAATGAACGTGATATAAAGGAACGGTATAAGCAAGCTGAGGAAAAGCTCACACACCTTTGTTATTTATTTAGCAACGACAATATAGCAGTAGATTGGCGAAATGTATTGACAGGTGATAAAAAAATAGATTCTAACTTTATGTCAATCATTTTTACCATCAATAATCAAGATGCGCTTAAATGGATTTTTCAAAATGGGCATTTTGATATAGAACGTATTAGTACAGTTAAGAGTGATTGGCGTACTGATTTTGCATACTTAAAGTATCCAAACGAATGGCTGGCTTCCCTATTTACCAACACATTAAATAATAAAGAAAAAGAAGAAAATTATGAAAAACTGTTACCTTTAACAGTCATTTATAATGCTTCACTAAAAACACTCGAAGGTGTTAAGGAAACCATTGAACTAGTGTTGAATAAAAAGTTGGAAAATTTTTATCCACTCATTAACCGATGGGTACAACAATCTATTTTTACACATTCTGAAAATCCTCATTTTTTAATTGACATGATAGAGTTTATAGCAAACATACCTACCACCAAAATTGATGCTGCATTTCAGCAGCAAATTATACGAGACGGCATGGTTGTAGCAAAAGATAAAGGACTATTGGAAAAAGACATTGCATTGCTAGCATTTAAAACTAAGAAATACAAAGCAGCTGGAGAGCTTATCCAAGCAGGTGCTAACACTACGGAAAAAGGAGAAAGAGGGAACACGATTTCTCACTTAGCTGTGGATGAGATAAACCTAGAAATTATAGACAGCCTTATTGAAGCTGGGGCAGATATTGACATCAATAATGATGATGGCCGTACACCACTAAATTTGTTTATATCTAAACCAAATGCTGAATCGCCAGAGAATCTACCAATTGTAGAAAAGCTTATCCGTGCTACCGGCAATATTAACATGCAAAGTCACCAGGGTAATACAGTCTTACACTTGGCCGTATCTCAAGGCAAAATGAAGATTTTTGATATGCTTATTAACCAAGCAAAACCTGATGTTAATATAACTAATAAGAGTGGGCAAACTCCCTTAGCTTTAGCAAAAGCCAGGAATAATGAAACGGCTGCTGAAATATTGCGTAAACACGGGGCAACTGAATAAAACCATAAGTACATAAATGGTTGCTCGTGCTATTGAGCTTCCATAATCAACATAATACCTCAAAAAAACAAAGGGTGGCAAATTATATTCAGCCACCCTTTGTCATCATCAGACACTCAATATATACCCACTACTGTCATTACCAACCTTATTAAGCGCATGCCATACTTGGTATACTTATTAATTGCCCTTTGCTAAGTCATCCCCAATAAGCACAACCTGCTCGATATACTATACTATGGTTGTCGCAGCCTCCTTAATAAACTCAGTTAAAGCTGCACCATTAAGCATATTCTGTGAAAGAAGCGCTAACTGATAAGCTTTTCTTGCTAGTGCTAACTGCTCACTCTCCTCCCCTATTGATAATAGTTTTTTAGCAAGCGGATGATTGGCATTAATAGCTGCTTGTAGTTGTAACATAGGTGGCATACCTGCATTGGGCTGCAACTGGGCCATCGCATGTAACCTCTTTACAAACTCAGGTACTGTAATTACAACAGGCAGTTCATCAGAAGCCATAGGAACAACAGACCACACAACAGTAGCATCTCTAATCGCTTGTTTATAAATATCTTGTAACTTATTTTGTTCCTTTTCATCTAGTAAACTAGCCTGCTGCTCTGATTTCCCAATAAGCTTATCAACAGGCTCTGCGTCTACACTCTTAAATCGTACTTTATCTAATTTACGCTCTAGTGTCTCTAAAAAATGACTATCTAACTGTCCATCAAACAACAATACATCAAATCCTCGCCGCTTACAAGCTTGTATATATAAATCTTGCTTGTCTACATTATTAGCATATAATATGATTGTGTGCTGCTCGCTGTCAGTTTGTTTTTCCTTAACTCGCTCTGGGTATTCAGATAACGTAAAATATTCACTATCAACCGTTTTAAACAATACAAAATCTTTGGCTTTCTCATAGAACTTGTCTTCTGTTAACATACCATACTTAACAAACAGTTCTATACTAGGCCACTTCTCCTCATAAGATTTCCTATCTTTCTTAAATAACTCATCTAGCTTATCTGCTACCTTTTTTGTGATATAAGTATTGATTTTCTTAACATTACTATCAGCTTGCAAGTAGCTTCTAGATACGTTTAATGGGATATCTGGTGAATCAATTACCCCATGCAGCAACATTAAGAAAGGAGGTACAATATCTTTTACTTCCTCTGTAATAAATACCTGCTTGGCATATAGCTGAATCTTATTCGAGCTATGTTCTAGTTTTTGTGTTACTTGAGGGAAATAAAGTACTCCTGTCAGATTAAATGGATAATCTACGTTTAAATGGATCCAGAAAAGCGGATCTGGAGAAAAAGGATACAATTCTTTATAGAACTTCAAGTAATCCTCCTCTTTAAGTTCACTGGGAGATTTAATCCATATAGGCTGTGTATTGTTAATAACTTCTCCATCAAATTCTATTTCTACAGGCAAGAATTTACAATACCTATTTAGTATTTCTTTAATTTTGTGTTTTTGCAAAAACTCTTCTGAATCTGCGTTCAGATGAAGGACTATATCAGTACCTACCTCTTTTTTTACAGCTTTTCTTAACTCAAAAGCCGTACTGCCATCACATGTCCAGTGGACGGATTCAGCATCTTTTTGATAAGACTTGGTAATAATATCTACTCGATCAGCTACCATAAAAGCAGAATAAAATCCAAGTCCAAAAAATCCTATAAGCTGCTGCTGTTGTCCTTTATCTTTGTATTTCTCTACAAAAGCAGTAGCACCTGAAAAGGCCACTTGATTGATGTATTCTTTAATTTCCTCTGCAGTCATCCCCAAGCCTTGATCGCTAATGGTAAGTGTCTTTAGCTTTTCATTGATAGTTATTTGAATACGAAGCTTTGACACTTCTCCATCGTATTCACCAAGTGATGCTAGTTGTTTTAATTTTTGGGTAGCATCAACGGCATTGGCTACCAACTCTCTTAAAAAGACATCATGGTCTGAATATAAAAATTTCTTAATGATGGGAAATATATTTTCACTGTGTACAGATATGGTACCTTTTTCTTGCATATTTATGGTTTTTAGGTTAAAAGTTCACAATATTTTCTTTTAACAAATACTATTCCAAATACTATTTTACTATTGCTATATCTCTTAAATCATGCCAGCATGGCATATTTATTAATCTTACATTTCCATTTTAAGAAATTTGGCAGTGTGGCTATATGGGTGTTGAATAAGCTCTTCTGGTGTTCCTTCTGCTACAATCTGCCCACCTTGTTCGCCTCCCTCTGGGCCCACATCAATGATATAATCTGCAACCTTGATAATATCTAGGTTATGCTCAATAATTAGTACAGTATTGCCTTTATCGGTTAATTTATTGAGCACATCTAACAGGTGCTGAATATCTTGAAAATGTAAACCTGTTGTGGGTTCATCGAGTATGTAAAAGGTTTTACCTGTATCCCTTTTTGCTAGTTCGGTAGCCAATTTTACGCGTTGTGCTTCACCGCCTGACAAAGTGGTAGCAGGCTGACCTAAAGTAAGGTAACCTAAGCCTACATCCTCCAAAATTTGTATGATCTTACGGATATGTGGATATTTATCAAAAAATTCTACAGCATTGCTAATGGTCATATCTAATACATCAGAGATTGACTTACCCTTATATTGTACTTCCAAGGTTTCTCGGTTATAACGTTTTCCTTGGCAGGTTTCGCAATGCACATATACATCGGGTAAAAAGTCCATTTCTATGACACGCATACCTCCACCTTGACAAGTTTCACACCTTCCTCCACTTACATTAAAAGAAAATCTACCAGGTTGATAACCTCGTATCTTCGCTTCTGGCAATTGTGAAAATAAATTACGGATGCCTGTAAAAACATTGGTATAGGTAGAAGGATTGGAACGGGGAGTTCTCCCTATAGGCTTCTGGTCTATTTCCACCACTTTATCTAAATGTTCTAATCCGGTTATACTTGTGTAAGGAAGCGGATTGGCATAAGATTTATATAGATATTTCTGAAGAATAGGATACAGCGTTTGATGGATTAACGTGGACTTACCACTACCCGAAACCCCAGAAATACAAATAAGCTTACCCAATGGTAAATTTAGTGTTACATTTTTAAGATTATTGCCTGTGCAACCTGCAAGTGTCAACACATTACCATTTCCTTGCCTACGAGTAGATGGAATAGCAATTTGTCGAACACCCGATAAAAATTCAGCTGTTGTGCTGGCTTGCTTTAAGAATTCGGTTGGTGTGCCAGCAGCCACAACTTTACCTCCATTTTTTCCAGCTCCAGGACCTATATCAATAATATAGTCTGATTCCAACATCATATCTTTATCATGCTCCACTACCATCACAGAATTACCTAAGTCTCTTAAATCATGAAGGGCCTGGATCAGACTCATGTTGTCACGCTGATGTAGCCCGATGCTAGGCTCATCTAGAATATACAATACACCTACGAGCTGTGTACCAATTTGTGTAGCCAGCCTAATCCTTTGTGCTTCTCCACCAGAAAGCGTTCTTAGTGGTCGATTTAGTGACAAATAATATAATCCTACGTTAAGCAAGAAATGGATACGCTTTTTAAGCTCTTTAAGTAACTCACTAGCAATAATTTGCTGACGGTTATCTAGCTTAGGCATAAGCTCTTCAAGGAAACCATGAAGCTGTTGCAGGTTCATATTGGCCAACTCAGCAATGTTCTTATCAGCTATTTTAAAGTATAATGCTACTTTTTTAAGCCTAGCACCTTGACATTCAGGACATGTTATATCCCGTCTGTACGATTCCTGTATAGCACGTTCTTTTGCAGTAGTTTTATTTTCTAGGTTATCTAAGGCAGGTATTATACCCTCGAACCGTTTTATCACACGCTTTTTTTCTTTACTAGTAGATTCCTGCTCAGTAATTTCTTCTTGCCCATATAGAATAGTATCCAGCAACTGTTGGGACAGCTTTTGAATAGGTGTATCGAACGGTACCTGATAATGTTCAAATAAACTTTTTATTGTTTTAAAGATATCTGTTTTCGCTTCAGGCCCTAATGGCAAAATACCCCCTTGTTGTACATTCAAGGACTTATCGGGTATAATCGCATCTATATCAACCTGCGATATGGTCCCTAATCCTTCACAGGTGGTACAAGCGCCATAGGGCGAGTTAAAAGAAAAAGTATTAGGCGCAGGCTCATCGTAAGAGAGGCCGGTAACAGGATCCATAAAAGATTTAGAAAAATAGTGAATCTGTCCTAACTCATCCTGTATCATTGCCACACCTTTACCATGCTGTAAGGTTGTATGCAAAGAATTTTGTAACCGTTGCTTATCTTCCTTATCGACAACCAACCGGTCAACCACAATTTCTATATCGTGTATCTTGTAACGGTCTACTTGCAGTTTAGCTACAACATCTTTTATCTCTCCATCTATTTTGACCTTAGTAAATCCCATGCTGCTAATTTGTTGAAACAGCTCTCTATAGTGCCCTTTTCTACCTTTTACTACAGGTGCCAGCAAGAAAAGCTGTTTACCGGAAAATATCTGAAGTATATGATTTTCTATTTGTTCAGCTGTCTGCTTAACCATTTTGTGGCCACTTGTATAGGAGTAGGCATCTGCAACTTTAGCAAATAGCAAACGCAAATAGTCATAAATTTCTGTTACTGTACCTACTGTAGACCGTGGGTTTCTAGAAGTTGTTTTTTGCTCAATAGCAATGACCGGACTTAATCCATTAATTTTATCTACATCCGGACGCTCTAAATCACCAATAAAGGAACGTGCATAGCTTATAAAAGTTTCTATATAACGTCGTTGCCCTTCTGCATAAATCGTATCAAATGCTAAAGAAGATTTTCCACTACCACTCAGCCCAGTAATAACCACCAGCTTATTCCTAGGAAAGCGCACATCAATATTTTTAAGGTTATGTACTCTAGCACCCAACACCTCTACATGGTCGTAACCATGAATATCTGCATTTGGCTTTTTTAAATTTGTTTCTTGTTTAGACATTGTTTCTGATATAGATAGTCTATAAATATAGGAAATCTACCCTTGTAGATGCTCACTTCATATAACAAAGTTAGCTAAAACGTCAAAGGCAAATATATATAACCCTCACAGCCAACTGTTTTTGCTTAAGATTAGCACGCTACCTAATTAATCTAAGTTGCTAGTTGAGGAAAGCTTTGTTGATTTGGAAAGCTAACAAAAACAAGAATATTTTGATCAGAAAGCCTTGGAAGGTAACAGCATAAATCTTCCTTAAGAAAAGGCCTTTAATACCACTAATACTAGTCTCTATCACTTTTTGCATGCGCTCTTTGAGATAAGCCAGAGAAGGCGTATTCTGTCGATGAGCATTCGCTTTACGCTGAGAATAAAGCTTAATCCCTTCATCAGCCAACATATCTTCTAGATGGTAGTTGGTATAAGCCGAGTCAGCATATAATGCACTACCAGCAGGCAAACAGAAAGGTAATTGATGCAATCCTTTAACATCTGCTTGGCTGCCAGCCACAATTGAGAATTCAACCGGGATACCACTACTAGTTGTAACCAATTGCACTTTAATGCCATAAAAGTAACGGCGCATAGAGGCTTTGTAGCCTCGATAAGCCTCACCTTGCAATAATTTACATCGGCTGATATGTATGTTATCACACACAGGCACGGGAAAGGAATCCAACACAAAATCCTTACAAGTGGCTACTTGCTTGATTAAAGTGCCTATTGCTAAAAAAAGGTCGTTATCTCTTCTCCTATAGCGTGCAAACAGCGATTGCACCTACTTTTATCGAGCATGTTAGGGATAAGCCTAGTGGAATGCATAAACGATCGGGCTTTGTCAAGATGTCCGCCAAAGTATAAGGCTGAAACGATAGCTGTTGTTAACACTTCTGCATCCGACAATTTTCTTTTTTTATCTTCTTGGTAATGTAAACACTTGAGTAAGTCGTCAATAAATGGGTATATTGCTATTGATTGATCAATCATAATAAACTCCTGTTTATTAGTTTGTATAAAAACAAGATCAAAGGTTTTTTGTTTTTTACTTATCTATTACTAGCAATTTAGGTTAACTAGGGCGTGTCAACAAATAGCCCACAAAGAAGAAGCAGCCAAATAAATACCACCTAAAAAGTTGACCGCTAGATTATCATAGCGCGTGGCTATAGCTCGATATTGCTTTAAGTAAGCAAAGAAATGCTCGATCAAATAGCACCATTTATAGAGCTGCTTATCATAAGATCGCTTGTTTTTATGATTGGCTTTTGATGGTATGACTGCTACACAATTGCTCTTTTGTAATCTAGCTAATACTCTCTTTTGTGCATAATAAGCCTTATCAGCCAATAAAGCTGGGGCATTTACTTTTTCCAGTAATGCATCGGCTCCTTGCAAATCATGTGCCTCTCCACCTGTTAGGTGAAAGGCAATAGGCCTTCCTTTACCATCACATAATGTATGTATTTTTGTGCTTAATCCTGCTCGGCTACGGCCGATCGCTTGTTTGTTAAGGCTTTTTTTTAGCGCCTGCACTATGCTGTTGGGCCTTAACAATAGTAGCATCAAGCATATAATATGCATTATCGCTCTCTTGTAAAAGCACTTCAAATACTTTTTGCCATACACCTTTTTTACTCCATCTAGCATGCCGGATATGAACCACTCTAAAGTCTCCAAAGCGCTCAGGTAAATCACGCCAGGGTATACCAGCACGGTAACGGTATAAGACTGCTTCAACAAAGAGTCTATTATCCTTGGCTGTCGGTCCTACTGTGCCTGATCGGCCTGGCAAGAGATCTTTTATCTTTTCCCATTGCTGGTCTGTTAGTGCATAGCGTCGCATATATTCCTCCTATTTTTAGCTCTGCATACAGCCAACTTACTCTTTTATACCTAATTTGTCTTATATTTTAATTCTTGACACACCCTAGTAAACAATAAATTTCAATTTATTTACAGAATTTCTTCACATTAACAAGTTAAAAATCACAAAATATATAGCTTATTCTTCTTGATTTAAAACTTCAAAGCTACGTGCTTTTAATTCATCAGCAGCTTGCTGTAGGCCTAAATAGTGTGCTACAGGTACAAAGAACTGAAGTGTTTCTTCAGCAATTCCTTTTCGTTTTGCTAAGGATGAATGAAACTGTATAGTACGCATATTGTGCATTCTGTCTGCTAACTTAACGTATAACACACGTTTATCTTCTATTTCTAGTAACTGACGAATATTTTCGTGAGCAGCTAATTTTAGCTTATAAACTGTTTTCTCTCTACTATCTAAATGCGTAACACCATCTACAATTTGCTTTACATTGGTATTAAACATTAACTCTATCTGTGGCAAAGTTAAAGCCGTATCCTCCACAATATCATGCAATAATGCCCCAATAATGGTATCTATATCATCTGTATAATCTAAAATAATAGTAGCTACTGCTATAGGATGTAAATAAAAAGGTTCTCCTGACTTACGTTTTACCGGTCCATGATACTTTTTAATAAGCCTAATAGCCTTGTGAACCATTTTTAGATCATTTTCACTATCCACTTTCAGTGCTTTAAGAAAGCTTTGTTCTTGTTCTTTAGCACCTGGATAGTTTTCATCCGATCCCTGGATTTCGGCATCTGGTTCAAGTTCAGGAATATCCATTTCCTTAGGCCGAACACCCCGTATTTGTTGTGGAACTACATAGACTTGAGTAACACTATCATCTGTGATTTGTATAGCCATATATCCATAATGCGCTTGTAAGGTACGCTGATTAGAAATGATGCGTAAGCTATTTTTATCTGACGGAATTTCTAGTGTAGTTTGGTCCATACTATTAAGGTACAAGTCTTCATGCGCAGGTAGTTGGCTTTCCGTAGTAATAACAAATCGCAAAGCAGGTACTTTCTTGATGTATCCTTGAACTGAGTTCATAGAATAACCCAGCGTAGTATCTTCTATCCCTAATAAAATATTTTTTTCATTACTGTGTACATGTGCTTGCGCATAGAAAACTGCGTTAAGAAGCAACTTTTTTAGTTTATGGCTATCACATTCAATCTCATTAGCCTTACTTATGTTTTCAATTGTAAGCCGAGGCATAGATACTATATTTTCCAATTTAAGCACCTCTAAAACTTCATTAAGAAGGCTTTCCAAGCGAACACTAGTTACTTCTAATCGCAAATAAGCTGTTGCCCTGTGTGCTAGAGTAGCTAAATACTCATCAGTTAAAGCAACTCGTTGCTTGAAATTTGAAAGTATCTCTTGTAAATCCTTAGGAAGCGCACTGTTATTTAAATTTTGTAAGTATTGCCCTAGCTCTTTACCCAGTGCAACTGTTTGTTTCAATTCTTCTACACCTTCTATATCCAAAGACTTAATAAACCGCTCTTCATAGTTAAGTGCTTTTACTAGTTCTTGTGAAACTTCTTGATGGGTACTAAGCAGGTGGGTATGCTTTTCCTGTAAAAATTTTTTACTCTGCCTAAATCGAATGATAGCAATTAAAGACCCACTAAATAGCAATACTGTATAAAAAATCTTAAATTGTAGGGAAGCAACTGGCCCTTCTAAAAATATCTCGCCTCCATGGTTAGAATAAACCATATGGGCTATCAGTATACTACTTACACACGATATCGCTACTAGTAGCCACGGAAGTAACAATGTAGCAATAATCAGGTTTAACATAAAGATCATTACTTGCACTTGATGAAAACCACTCATCATTACTAAAATACCTCCTACTACAAAAAATAGGTAAGCAACACCAATAGGCCAAGCAAAAGCTATAAACCATTTTGCTTTAAATGTAGGAGGCCAAGCAGGATAAGTAATAAACATAGCAGTAGCTATCAGCGTAGAGTGAGAAATAAAATTATATAACACTTTATGCGTAACCACTACGGATGGAGGAACAGTGAAAAAGGAAGTATAGGTAGCTCCTATTATATAAATACCTACAAGCGTGTAAACTATTTCTTGTGCAGGTAAGTGCTTTTTCAAATAAAGATAAATTTCTGGCTTTTTAAGAGTCTTAATAAAATTGTTCCAAGCATCTCTACGTTTCTGGCGTACTAGCAGAAGTGGCTCTTTAACTTTAATGCCTACCCACCCCCCTTTTTCTTTAAGAATATAATGGCTGCTCATAAAGAAAATTAAATTAGCCAACATGGCAGGAATAAGGCTATCACTATTCTTAAAGAAGATACTCCACAAAATTACTGTAACAAAACCTGCTGCCATACCTATAATTACTGACCTGGTTTTACTACGAAAGCCAAAAATAGCTAATAAAAAAGGGACATCAATAACAGGCACATAAAAACTAGCAGAGAAGAGCAAAAGATCTAAAATATTTTGCATACTTAAGGCAAGCAACAAGGCACTCACCCCTAATCCTATAGAGGCCAATCTAATAATAACCATCGACTCTTTCCAAGAAGAATTAAATGGTTTAATAATGTCATTTGTAACTAGAATGGCAGCAGCATTTAAATTGGAGTCTGCTGTAGACATGGCTAGTGCCACAATACCAACAGCTATAAATCCTTTAAGGCCCGGATAAGCATAGTGAGCAATAATGTGATTAACTAAGTTCTTTGGATCTTCTACACTAGGGTCTGCTAATAATAGAATAGCAACCCAAGCAACCCCTAATACAATAAGTAACCTAATTCCTGCTGCATAAGTAAAGGAATCTCTTACTTGCTCGATATTTTTGGAAATGGCAATACGTTGAAATACAGGTGGACTAATAGTGGGTAAAGCAAAATAGATTAATAAGCCTAACATAGATAAAGTTTTGGTATTCCAACCAATGATTGCTTTCCAGCTAAATAAAGGGCTTGTTTCTAGTATAGCTGCTACTTGGTTTGGATTTTTAAGGTTATTCCAAATAACGAGTGCTAGAATAGGGATAAATATGCTAAATGTGATAAACTGAAAGATGTCAGTAATAGTTACTGACCGAATACCCCCAAATGCAGAATAAAAAATAACAATTCCAGCAGCAGCAACCGTAACCCATGGCCCTTCAAATCCCAGTAACAGTGTTAACATTTTGGCAATTACTTTAAATTGGACAGCTAATTGACCTATCGACTTTATTACACCAGAAATAGCAGTAATTACTTGTACAGCTTTGCCATATAAATCTCCCATAGCTTCAGCTATCGATACGTTATTCAAGAATTCACCCATGCGTACCGCTAGTACTTGTCCCATTAATAATAAACATAGACTTCCTGCAATAGCAACAATAATAAATTGTAACCCACTGGTATATATATTTTGTAGGGTGTAAAACATAAAGCCCCCACTGATCCAAGTAGCTACAATGGTAGAAGTAACAGTACCAGTAGAAAAAGCTTTGGTCCCAATAGCATATTCCCGTAAGTTTTTTACACGGCGACCAGCCAAGAAGCCTAGGATAAGATTTAACCCTAGAAAAAGACTAAATAATATAATATCCAGAGACATAATCAGTTAAGTATATAATAGTATGTTGATAATGAGTCTGAAATGTTAAGTATATTTTTATAGCTTACCAAACATTTATTAAATTATTTAAAAGAGTAAGTAAAAAATTGAAGGTATACTATACGCAAGTTTTTAGTAGACTTAGCGCGTACATTAAGTATAGTGTAGATATAGTGAGTGTATTTTGTTTATAAATCTTTTTTACTCTGTCTAAAAAAATTTGAATTTGTAGCAAAGCAACTGGCCCTTCTAAAAATATCTCACCTCCACGATTAGAATAAACCATATGCGCTATCAGTCTACTTACAGACGACATAGCTACTAATGGTCATGGAAGTAATAGTGCAGTATTAATCAGGTTTAACATAAAGATCATTACTTGCACTTGATAAAAACCACTCATCATCAATAAAATACCTCCTACTACAAAAAATAAGTAAGCAACGCCAATAGTCCAAGTAAAAGCTATAAACCATTTAGTTTTAAATATAGAAGGAGACTAAACATCTAAGCAAGATAGGTAATAGACTTCTTTCAAAACTATAGTATCACTTGTGTTTAGATAAGTTTCTGACTACTTTAATTTTACTTTCGAAAGAGGCCTAACAAACATAGCAGTAGCTAGCTATAAGGGTAGAATAGAAAACAAAATTATAACAATCTAAGCAACCATATTCTCACGCTAATTATGTATGGTATACGATATTGATTTAAATTTAAATATATTCTTCGGGTATATAAAAATGTTGTACGTTATCAGTAGCTGGGATTGGATTAGTTGGTGACACTTCGAACTCAACTAGATTCTCTTTAAGAGATTGAAAAAGACCCTTCATCTCTATTTCTTCTAAGAATTTTTTAATAGAATGTGTAGGTGTTCTTTCATACATATAACTACTTTGATAATATGTATCTTGGCGTATAGGAAAAGATCCTTCCTTATGATGTTTTAAGCTATAGTTAGAATCTCGACAACTTCCATCATCATAATCAACCTGTCTAGGAGAATAACCTGGCTCAAATAGATACAATTTATCGGCAATATGGTAAACAACATAATTAGGATCATAATATAACATATGATGTCCCAGTACATCTCCATCTTCATCGTCTATCTGACACTTGGCAACCACGCCAACAGCCCAGCGGCCAATAACTTCTTCAAAGGTTACACGAGGCTCCATGAACTTTTTAGAAGACTTTCCATACTCGTCCTCATAACTTTTATCCAAGTAATCCATTTCCCAAATGCGTACCATTGGCTTGCCTTCTCTTACAATTCTATCTCCGTATCTTGATTCTTTTTTAAAAGTTTCAGAGTATGGTGCCAAATAGATACCAAGAATTTCTGGGATATAGGGACTAATATTGTGTAAACGTAATTTAGATAAACATGCATAAGTCCTTAACATGCTTGGAAGTGATAAACTAGAAGCTGAAGCAACTCTTAGAGCAATTGCGCTACCTTCCGGCTTTGTAGTGTAGCACGACCCTGTATAAGTATAGCCTTAAAAACTCTATTTAACATTCCCTCTCCAACATATTCTATATTGCGATAGAAAGTATTAGTAATTGGAATATCAAATCTTACTAATTCTTGATTAGCAAGTTCTAAATATCTATCCTCTTGAGGCTGATTGTTAAACCTTTTTAAGTATTCTAATATATTTTGAAAAGAAATTGAGAGTTGTAAAGCTTCTAAAGTAAGGCTGTTTACTGGGTGTTCTTGTATACTTTTTGTTTGAAGATTTGTACTTGTTTGATGAGAAGGTAATAGCTTAGATTTCTCATTTGATAGCGGAACTCCAACATTAGCAGCAGCATTTTCTTCTCTATGCCTATCATTCTTTGAAATTGTTATTAATTGGGATGCTAGATGGGATGGAATTGGATGAGTGGGTTTAGGACTCGAACCATGATAACTTGCAATGGGCTGCACAAATTTTACTTTAGTAGACTAGAACTGCTGCGAAAAAGGTTGACAAAGAAGATAAAAAGGGTTAAGATGTAATTCTTATTATATAAAAGGAATAAGTATGCATTTAACCTACGCGAGGATAAGCAAACATCCCTATAACTTTATAAGAATAACTGGCTTGAGACTAGAAACCTTTGAGCAATTAGTTTTAAAAGTAAGGCCTCTCTTTGAAGAGTTAGAATCGAGCAAGCTGCGCCATGGTAGGATGAGTCATTTACCTACCTTGGAAGATAAATTGCTCTGTGTACTCATGTATTATCGCACTTATATTAGCCATGTGTTTTTAGGCTATTTGTTTAACTTACACAACCCTAACATATGCCGCTTGTTAAGAAAAATGGAGCCATTACTAGCTAAGAAGATTAGCATTAAAAAAATCGTAGCTTAACCTCAGATAAGGTATTGCGCATATTAGCAGATGTGAGCGAGCAGCCTACACAAAGACCTACTAAGAAGCAAAAGAAATCATATTCAGGCAAGAAAAAGCGACATACTATAAAAACAGAGATAGTTATTAGAGAAGATGGAAAGATACTCTCTGTATCCAAATCCCATAAAGGAAGAGTGCATGACTTTAAAATCCGTAAAGAAGAAAAGCTCTTACCTAAAGAAAGCTTAAAGCTAGCAGATAGTGGTTATCAAGGCTGGCAAAAACTACAGAGCAATGTCATGATTCCCTACAAAAAGAGCCGTAAGCGGCCATTAACCAAGGAGCAGAAAGAACATAACAGAAAGCTATCCTCCATACGTATGAAGGTAGAGCATAAGATAAGAGAGATCAAGGTATTTAAGATTATGTCAGAAGTTTACCGTAACTTTCAGAACAAATATAACCTGCGCTGTACTAGTTTAGATTTAAACTGACAGGTACAATAAAATTTATTATACTTGGAGTAAACCAAAAACTAAACTAGAGAAGAAAATGAACTTAAACCAGAAAATCATAAAACCTAAATTGGGTTTATTAGAGTTAGCAAAAAGGTTAGGCAATGTATCCTCAGCTTGTAAGACCATGGGCTATAGCCGAGATAGCTATTATCGCTTTAAGGAACTCTATGAGAAGGGTGGTGAAGAAGGGCTTTATGAATTAACACGTCGAAAGCCAATCCTTGCCAATCGAGTAGACCCTACTATAGAAAAGGCAGTACTGAATATGGCTATAGAATATCCAGCCTATGGACAAGAAAGAGTGTCCAATGAGCTAAAAAAGCAAGGTATACTTGTATCTGCTGGAGGAGTAAGATCTATATGGCTTCGCAATGATCTAAACAACCTTAAAAAGCGATTAACAGCTTTAGAAGCTAAGATGGCTCAAGATGGTATGGTTTTAACAGAAGCACAGCTAAAAGCTTTAGAGAATAAGAAGCAGCTTCAAGAAGCCCATGGAGAGATAGAGACGGCTCATCCAGGCTACTTAGGATGTCAGGATACTTATTATGTGGGTAATTTTAAAGGTATAGGTAAAGTATATGGACAAACTTATATTGACTCTTACACTAGAGTAGCAGAGGCTAAGCTATATACAGAAAAAACAGCTATAACTTCCGCTCATATCTTAAATGAGCGGGTATTGCCTTGGTATGCTGAGCAAGGAATACCTGTTTTGCGTATTATGACCGACAGAGGCACAGAATATAAAGGAACCTTAGAGAATCATGCTTATGAGCTGTTCTTAAGTGTAGAGGGAATAGAACATACTACTACTAAAGCCTACTCACCACAGACTAATGGCATGTGTGAACGTTTTCATAAAACAATGAAGACTGAGTTTTATGACACAGCTATGAGAAAAAAGATATATACCAGCTTAGAAGAATTGCAGCGTGATTTGGATGAGTGGTTATATTACTACAACAATGAGCGAAGTCATAGTGGAAAGTATTGTTATGGGAAAACGCCTATGCAAACTTTTAAAGACAGTAAGCACTTAGCCTTGGAAAAGAACAACGAGTTGTTGTATCTTTCTAGCACACCAGACAGGCTAGAGTATGCTGACAATTTGCATCCCCTGTTGTAATCTGTCTGTCAGTTTAAATCTTGACTTGTACAGGTGAGTAGACCGAGGTATTTCAACCTCAGCCCCTCTTAAAACGGTGCATGAACCTCTCAGCTCACACCGCTTCCACCATTTCAGCTTCTGGAAGTACTCCAAGTCTCCAATGTATGAATAGGTCTCGATTTTGACTCGCTATACGCTTCAGATATCCTCTGGCCCGTATGCTACTCTTCGCTAACTTTTTATACTTTCTCCTAACCCATTGTACTAGATACCAATTTATATGTTCCCATATCTTCCTCATTTCCAATGGATAGAATCTCCCATAATAGCCATACCACCCTCTTATCTCTGCATTATATTCGTTTGCAAGTTCTTCTAAGAGCCTGTTCATAATCTTAGTAGGCATATCCTCAGAAATGCTAGCACTACCATTTGTAAGCTTGTCGATAATCTTCTTTCACAGTTCTTCCATAAGCGCCGACATTTTTCCAATCAGCCAAAACTTCGCTCTACTATCCATCGCTTAGGTATTACCTTAAATTGATGCAATTCACTCCTTTTGGCTACTTTTACCTCCGATCCTTGAAGCACCTCTTTTACTTGATTGGCAAACACTTCTCCACGATAGCCTCCATCTGCTAGCACCTTCTTTACCTTAGCTAATTGCTCCTTGTGCTCTGTTAGCATACTTATTGCTCCAGCTCTATCTGTTTCACTAGCCTTTATGATATATATCCCATGGGGTAAGCCTTGGCTGTCTACGGCTATATGGCGCTTGATCCCCTTTATCTTTTTAGCTCCATCATAGCCTTTCTCTTTAGCTGTATCTGTATTTTTTACACTTTGTGCATCTACTATAACTAGGCTCGTTTGGGCTTGTCTACCTGATTGCTTCCTCAGGCGGGTAACCCTATTTTTTAATGCTTCTTCTAGAAAGCTTAAGCCATTTTCTTGCTTTTTACTCCATATCTGAAAATAAGCACCTACGGTAGGCCATTTAGGAAAATCTTTAGGCAATATTCTCCATTGGCAGCCTGTCTTGAGCAGATACAGTAAGCCAGAGAACACCTCTTATAGATCTACCTGGCGAGGTTTAGTTTTCTTGCGGGCTGATTCCAAGATAGGGCGTATAACTTCAAATTGTTCTCTATTAATATTGCTAGGATACCCTTGAGTCATAGATAAGCTCCTTTTTTATCAGATTATCGATCATTATCCTGACTAATGTAATAGCTGATAGCTTATTAAACAAAGTTTATGAACAGGCTCTAAGCATATCCAGCATCATTGGGATGATATCTTACGACTGTTACCTCTATCAAACAAGGGACTGTAACAGTTTCCTTAATAGTAAGTAAGTAAGTTATCCGCGTCAAAACAGACTTGCCATAGCCCTAAGAGAGCTGGGCCGGATTGGACGTAGTCCCTTTACCTTAGACTGGCTACAAAATGTGGAGCTGCGTCAGCGCGTTAACACCGGTCTTAATAAAGGATAAGCTAAAAATACCTTAGCAAGAGCTGTATTTTTTAATAGACGTGGCCAAATACGTGAGCGTAGTTTTGGAAACCAACGCTACCGAGCTTTTGGCCTTAACTTGGTAGTAGCAGCAATTATTCTATGGAATACAGTTTATTTAGAACAAGCTATCCAATTCTTAAAAGATCAAGGTCAGACTATTGATGAAAACCTGTTAAGTCATATATCTCCTCTTGGCTGGGAGCATATTAATCTGACAGGAGACTATCTCTGGCCAGCCAATAAACCCTTTGAAAAAGGTAAATTTAGACCCTTGCGTATTCCTATAGTTCATTAACGTGCTATAAATTCCGAATTCTGAGCCGACCCCTATATATTTATCTCAATTTCTTGAAATTTAGCAGGAAACCTAAATAGTTATTGTGAAAAGTTTACTTTAAGATAATAAGTAAAGCTAGTGTTATTGTAGTCAGGTAATATTCAATGCACATAGTCTTCAACAACGCTGACACTTATACCTATTAATCATTAAAAGTGAAGCTATATAGCTATGCTATAAACAATATAAACCTATTGAAACTGTGCAGAATCCCCACGATTGGTATAGCATAATATGCATATATACTTCAACTAGGCATTAAAAAACTATTGTACCAACGGAAAGAAGATATGAGAAGAGCATAGTAGAAGGCAATACTTAAAATATTACCTTCTCTACATAATAAAATTGTATTGACTGTGTAAGCTCCAGCAAACAGCTTTTTAATATTGATTTAAGCTTTTGAAGTGATCTTTGCTTTAATTCTAGCAGCCTTACCTTGTTTACCTTGCAAGTAAAACAACCTAGCTCTTCTAACAAGACCTTGCTGTTTAAGTTCTATTTTTTCAATAGTTGGAGAAAGCAGAGGAAAGATTCTCTCTACACCGATACCTTCAGATATCTTGCGTACTGTAAAAGTTTCACCATTTGTATTAGGGTTCCTTCTTTGAATAACTACCCCTTGAAACTGTTGTATACGTTCTTTTTTTCCTTCACTAATTTTAATATGTACATTAATGGTATCGCCTGCTTTAAAGTCTGGAAATTTTTTCCGCTGCTCTGTGTAGTCGATACCGACCATTTTAATTAATTCGTTCATGGTATGAGCGCTTAAATATGCTTATTAGAAATGCAAATATAAGATAAGAAATCAAAATATTGAACATATTTAAGCTATTAAAATGTAAAGTAATTTATGTTTATAGATTTTTTTATTAAGCATATACGTTGTATACGATAAACATAAAGGTTTATCCAAAATACCTATATCTTTGTTTATTTTAAGCCCCATATGAAAAACATTAGAAATTTTTGCATTATTGCGCACATAGACCATGGAAAGAGCACGCTAGCAGATCGTTTGCTTGAGGCCACGGGTACAATATCTGGAAAAGCCTCCCAAGACCAGCTATTAGACAATATGGATTTAGAGCGTGAGCGTGGTATTACAATTAAAAGCCATGCTATACAGATGCGCTATACTTTTAAGGGAACAGATTATGTGCTTAATCTTATTGATACACCTGGCCACGTGGACTTTTCCTATGAAGTTTCAAGGTCTATTGCTGCCTGTGAAGGAGCTCTTCTGGTTATAGATGCTTCACAAGGCATAGAAGCACAAACAATTTCTAATTTATATTTAGCGCTAGAACACGACCTAACCATTATTCCTGTACTCAACAAAATAGATCTTCCAGGTGCTATGCCTGAAGAAGTAAAAGATCAGATTGTTGATTTGTTAGGTTGCGACCGAGAAGATATTATTCCTGCAAGCGCCAAGCAAGGCATAGGTATAGAAGATATCTTACAAGCCATTATAGAACGTATTTCTCCTCCTACTGGCTTAGTTGATGCTCCTTTACAAGCCATGATCTTTGACTCTGTATATAATTCTTTTAAAGGAGTAGAAGTTTACTTTAGAATATTTAATGGTACTATTAAGCAGGGAGATCAGGTTAAATTTGTCAATACAGGCAAGTCGTACGAAGCAGATGAGATTGGCGTACTTCGTTTAGGCCAAATACCCCAGGAATCTTTAAGTGCTGGATATGTAGGCTATTTAATTTCTGGCATAAAAAATGCCCGTGAAGTAAAAGTTGGTGATACCATTACACATGTTAACAATCCTTGCAAAGAGGCTATCAAAGGCTTTGAAGATGTGAAACCCATGGTTTACGCAGGTATCTATCCAGTAGAATCTAATGAATATGAAGAATTACGTACTGCTATCGAAAAATTACAGCTCAACGATGCCTCCTTGGTATGGACTCATGAGAGCTCAGCTGCTTTGGGTATAGGATTTCGATGTGGATTTTTAGGTATGCTTCATATGGAAATTGTACAAGAGCGTTTGGAGCGAGAGTTTGATATGACTGTGATTACGACTGTACCTTCCGTACAATTTCATGTTATAGACAAACAAGGTGATTTACATGAAGTGAACGCACCTTCTGAATTACCTGATCCTAACCTTATTGATGAAATTCAAGAACCTTTTATTAGAGCACAGATTATTACAAAACCCGAATTTATTGGTAATATTATTAAGCTATGTGTAGACAAACGAGGTGCTCTTCAAAATCAAACTTATCTTACACCAGAACGAGTAGAGCTAACTTTTAAGCTACCTTTAGCAGAAGTTGTATTTGACTTTTTTGATAAGCTCAAAACCATTTCAAAAGGCTATGCTTCATTAGACTACGAACTGCTTGGATTTGAAGCTTCTAAACTAGTTAAATTAGATATTCTACTTAATGAAGAGAAAATAGATGCCCTTTCTGCCATTGTACACCGAGATAAAGCATATGAGTTAGGAAAAAAATTATGTGCTAAGCTAAAGGAACTTTTACCCAAACAAATGTTTGAAATTCCTATCCAAGCTGCTATTGGCACAAAAGTTATTGCGAGAGAAACTATTAAAGCTATGCGCAAAAATGTAATTGCAAAATGTTATGGAGGTGATATATCCCGAAAAAGGAAACTACTTGAAAAACAAAAGAAAGGGAAAAAGCGTATGCGTCAGATAGGGTCAGTAGAAGTACCACAAGAAGCTTTTCTAGCTGTATTAAAACTAGAGTAACCATATCCTAGTAATTTTATAGCTTAATAGAATGCATCAACTTATTATTATTCATGGCAGTTATCTTAGATGGAAAACAAGTAGCGCACTTCCTTAGGCAATCACTTGCAGAGCAAGTACAGACATTGGCAAAGGAAGGTAAGCCTATCCCACACTTGGCTATTGTTTTAGTTGGTGATGATCCTGCTAGCCATACCTATGTCTATAATAAAGTTAAAGCATGCCAAGAGGTTGGGTTCCAAACTACTTTCATTCAAGAAGCGTCGCATGTACAAGAATCTACATTACTATATCTTATTCATAAGCTAAATGAAGACACTTCTATTCATGGTATTATAATACAATTACCATTACCAAAGCATATTAATGCTATAAAAATTATACAAGCCATTACCCCATCAAAGGACGTAGATGGACTACATACCTTCAACTATGGACGGATGGCTTGCAACCTGCCTACCCACATACCCGCTACCCCATTAGGTATCCTCCTGCTATTGGAACACTATCAAATTGAGACGGCTGGCAAACATTGTGTTATTATAGGAAGAGGACCTACAGTAGGCGCACCATTGAGTATACTTATGAGTAGGAATGCTTATCCAGGTAATGCCACAGTAACCCTTTGCCATAGCTATACACAACAGCTAACTAACTTTACACGTCAGGCAGACATATTGGTTGTAGCTGTAGGAAAACCTGGACTTATTACCGCTGATATGATAAAACCAAGTACAACTGTGATCGATGTGGGTATTACGCGCATACCTGATACTACCAAGAAGCGTGGTTATAGACTAAAAGGAGATGTAGCATTTGAAGAAGTAGCAACACTTTGCAACGCTATCACTCCTGTGCCTGGTGGTGTAGGACCTATGACAATAGCCGCATTACTTACTAATACATTACGTGCAGCTACTAACCAAGTTTATAATACACCTACTTCTTAATCAAATTTCAACCTATGCTATTAAGCCTCCTATATTACAACCGTTAAATCTAAGGCTACTACCTATTTCTACAAAACCGTCCAAAGGAATATATTTTTCACCTATCCAATAAATGCTACGTTCAACTATATATATCAAGTAAGCTACTATTAACTCAACAACAAGCTATATACTTATGTTCATAGTTGGCTGCAACATAAATATTCTTACAGAAGATTTTCTAGTTTTAATCTCTATATGCTGCTTTCTAGTTTAGTAACCTTTGATTATTACAAAGGCATATGCTACCTCTACATATAATCTATCATAAGTATTATGAGCTTTGTATCCTACACTACGTCGTAAAGCAGCACAGCTACAGTATATAATAGCTCTTTATCTTCATACCAGACGACTCTTCTACCTAAGTCAAATAATATTCTAAATATTATTGTTTATTTAACACTTCTAAGCTGCGTTTTTTCAGCTCGTCCATAACTTGTTTAAGCCCTAAATATTGTGCTACAGGAACAAAGAACTGCAAAGTTTCTTCAGCAATTTGCTTTTGCTTAACAAGTGAAGAATGTCCTTCAATAGTACGCATATTATGTAATCTGTCTGCTAGTTTCACATATAATACACCTTTATCTTCTACGTCGAGCAACTTTTTAATGTTTTCATGAGCAGCTAGTTTTATCTTGTGAAGCGTATTAAAGTTGCTATATAGATGAGTTACACCATCTACAATCCTTTGTATACGGGTATTAAACATCAGCCCTACTTGAGGTAAAGAAAAAGCAGTATCCTCTACTAAATCATGTAGTAAGGCAGCAATAATTGTATCTGCATCTTGTGTATACTCTAACACTATACTGGCTACAGTTACAGGATGCAAGTAGAAAGGCTCGCCTGATTTACGTTTTACAGGCCCATGGTATTTTTTGATTATTTTAAGTGCCTTATCTACCAGCTTTAAGTCTGCTGTTGTTTTACTTTTTACAGCTTCTAAAAATGCTGCTTCTTGCTCAGCAGCCCCTGGATAATTCTCATCCGATATAGGTTGGAATTCATCTACATCCATTTGAGCAATATCCATTTCTTTAGGTCGTACTTCCCTTACCTGCCTAGGTATTACATACACTTGCGTAGTAACTACCCCCTGTGTTGACAAGGATAAGTAGCCATAATGTGCTTCTATAATACGCTGGTTTGTACCGAGCATTAGATTTTCCCTAACTTGAGAAATCCACAAGTTTGCCTGGTCTACATTACCTAAGTAAACTGGTTCTGCAGGAGTAACCTTATCAGTAGTAGTAACTGTAAAACATACTGCATGTATTCGCTTCATGTTTTCTCCTACTCCGTTGATGGGGTAGCTTAGCACCGTATCCTCTATACGTAATATAATCGGTTTTGAGCTAGCTTGCCGCATATCTTGTGCATATAGAATAGCATTAACTATTAGCTGCTTTATTTTAACTAAATCTGCTTCTAATTCTTCTGTTTTCGAATAATTCTGAAGATTTACTTGAGGTATCTTCTCTATTTCTTGGAACTGAAGAAGGCCTATAGCTTGTTGTATTATACTAGCTATAGGTGCAGTTTCTACCTCTAAACGTAGATAAGCACTTGTACGATGTGATAATATTTTTAGATATTGAGCAGCAGCAGCAAGTTGTTCTTGCCAAGTTATAAAAGCACTCTTAAAAGCCTCTGGTAGCAATTTAGTATCTATCGTTTTACTTTGTATTTCTAATTCCCTGCCCAGGGTTACTACCTTGTTGAGTTCTTCAACACCCTCCGTATTCAAAGCTTTTACAAATCGCTCCTCATATCTACGTGCTTTTAATAAACTTTGTGTCGTTTCATGATGTGTAGAACGAAGGTACGCATGTTTATCTGCAAGATCTTTGTTGGCTTGTTTGAACCTAAATAATGCTATTAATAGACTACTAAATAAGAGCAAGCCATAGCTGAACTGAAAAGAAATAGGTGTTGCTTGATTAGGCAAGACAACTCCGCCGAACACCCATTTAAATATCAAGGTAGCAGCTATTAACCCAGTTATAGCCAATGTGATTGCTAACGGCCAATACGTTAATAAGACGGTCATCACTAAATTTAACATAAAGATTAAGACCTGATTTGGCTGGAATCCACTTATAATCATAACCATACCACCTACAAAGAAAAGGGTATAGAAGATAACTAAAGGCCATAGCCAAGCTAGCAAGCGCTTATTTTTGAGTGGAGCTGGCCAGATAGGAAAAGCTAATAGTCCTGTGGTAATAACAAGAATGGAATATTGAATACTTCTATAGAAAGTTAGATACTGTTGCTCTATAACATGCGGTACGTTGTATAAAGATACATAAGTAGCTGTCAGTAGGTAAAAGGCCAACAGTGGATAGTAGTATTCTTTGTTAGGTAAATTCTTTTCAAGGTACACCAATGGTTTTATAGATTTTAGCTTATTCCACCGATCTTTCCAGGTAATTGGATAAGTATCAGGCATATTCATTAGTTCCATTTGTGTCGTCTGCTTAGTCCAACCTCCCTTTTCCCCAAGTATATAGTGGCTACCAAGTAAAAAGGCAAAATTAGCAAACATGCCTGGCAAAAAGCTATTGATATTTTTAAAGTAGACCAAAAGGAAAGCTGTCATAATAAATCCAGCACCTATGCCAATAAAAATCACTCGTTTGCTAGTACGAAAGCCGAAAATAGTAAGTAACATTGGTATGGTGAGAATGGGCAAATAAAAATTTGCAGAAAACAATAGGATTTGTAATATATTCTGAATAGATAAAGTCAGTAGTACAGCAAAAAATCCTATTATAAAAGTAGCAATAGCAGCTGCCCTTACAGATGCTTGTTTCGTAATTTTTAAGGGAGGAAGTATGTCATTAGCAACCAATACAGCACAAGAATTAAGAGCAGAATCTGCTGAAGACATAGCTAAAGCAATAATACCTACTCCTAAGAATCCTTTAAGGCCTGCATACGTATGCTGTTCTATTAAATAGCTAACTACCTGGCTAGTAGTGAGGTTTGGATTGTCGGTTAAAAGAAGGATAGCTATCCAAATTATAAATAGCTCTATTAAAAGCAAGAGACCTGTTGCATAAGCAATCGACCTTTTGACTTGTCTAATATCTCGTGCCATAGCCATTCGCTGAAATAACATAGGTGGTAAACTAGGAGTCATGGAATAACACATAAAAACTAGGGTACTCATAAACTGAGGGCTCCACCTTACTACCTGTTTAAAACTAAAATTAGGATTAGTGGTAAGGGTGTGTATCACTTGGTTAGTATCTGGGATATGGTGCCAAATAACCAAGGCTAAAACGGGCAATAATGTACCAAAAGTAATAAATTGTATTACATCTGTAAAACTAACTGATTTAATTCCACCGAAAGCCGAATAAATAGTAATAATGGCAGCTGCAATGATAATAACTTCAGGTCCGTGGTAATCAAATAATGCAGCTAAAATTTTAGAGATTACTTTAAACTGAATAGCTATATATCCTATATCCATAAGCACTGTACTTGTAGCAGCAATAACCTGAATACCTTTACCATAAATACTGCTCATGGCATCAGCCATAGAAACATGGTTTAAGAAGGTTCCCATACGTGGAGCTATAACGTATCCTGTAATCAATAATCCTAAACTACCACCTATTACAACAGCTATAATTAGATATAATCCCTGGCTATAAGTCTGTTCTAGATCACTAAAGAACATACTCCCAGAAGCCCAAGTAGCTACGATAGTAGCGGTAAGTGTAGCTGTAGAAAAATCTTTATTACCAATCGCATATTCTTTAAAAGACTGTTTTTTACCTCGGTATTTAAGTCCTATAACAAAGTTTAGAAGTAAGAAAATAATAAAAATGAGTATATCTATCATAGCTGATAATTATAAAAATTAGTTGTGTATTTTTAACCAAATAAAGTAGGATAGTTATTTACAGCAATTTTTAACTAAATCCAAGAAATAGAGAACAGTTCTAATAGAATTAGCTCCTTACAGTCATATTTTTGACATATATGTACGAAGCATAGCTTCTATTCTCCAGCCATTAGGATCAATGATAAAAGCAGCATAATATCCTGGATTAAAGTGAGGGCGTGGTCCAGGCGCACCATTATCCATACTTCCCAGCTCTAAGCATTTCTGGTGCCATTCATGTATGCTATTTACATTAGGAGCGGTAAAAGCAAGGTGAAAACCACGAGCTTTGCCTACCAATTCTTGCTCATTTGGCTTTCTGTCTTGAAAAATCCCAAAATGGCATTTCCCAGCTTGCCCATAACCAGCCATTTGACTTTCCTCATCTTCTATGATTTTTAAACGTTCAATGCCCAGAATATGCATAGTTTCATCATAAAACTTAAGGCTCTCTGAAAAATTATTTACTGCAAAAGTAATATGATCAATCATATTTATTAATTCTTAATATTCCTCCAAACTATGGAATTTTATGTAAGGAGAAAGTAATTGCTACTTTTTATATTGCATGTGTAATGTATAAGATATGCAAGCTGATGTAAGTTAGCAGTAGTTAACTTAGTAATATTCTATGCCTTTTTAACTGTATAAAAGAATAAAAATTTCTACATAACCATCTTTTAATGACGTGAGCAATATTCTTTAAATAGTATTTCTTAAAATCTTTCTTCCATCAAAAGAGCTATATGTGTATTTACAGGCTCAACTTTACCATATAGTTTATTAAAGCATGCCTTATTGAATTCATTGTCTAGACAGGTCTCATCAAACAAGATTCAGAAAATTTTATTTCTTGATTAGTTCGTTCGGAAGGTACAGGCATAAATGCTCTTTAATATGATTGATCCATATATCCTGCAACCCATAACCGGCCATTTTAAGAACAAGGATAATTAATACAACAAAAGTATTATTCCGATTTTTGAGATTGATAATAGAGATAAGAGAGGTATGCTATAAAAATAAAATAAAGCTATATAGATAGAGATTTATTTTCAGATAGCTTTTATGGCAGGGCAGGCTTAACTATTTAAGGAAGGATCACAAGCGTATAACTTTTATTAATACTTAGTTAGGAGAAATATAAAGCTAGGTAATCACTATCAATTTAAATATTACCCAGCTTATAGCGTATACAAATTAACTAGGAATAGCTTCTTTAAGCATTTTTTCTCCTTTTTCAATAGCTTGTTCGATGGTACCCACTAGGTTAAAGGCTGCTTCTGGTAAATGGTCTAGCTCTCCATTAATGATCATGTTAAATCCTTTAATAGTATCTTCAATGCTCACGCGCATACCTTTTAGCCCAGTAAATTGCTCAGCTACATGGAAAGGCTGCGAAAAGAACCTTTGTACCCTTCTAGCCCTATAAACTATTTTCACATCCTCTTCTGAAAGCTCATCCATACCCAAAATGGCTATAATATCTTGTAATTCTTTATAGCGCTGTAAAATATTTTTAACACGTTGTGCAGTATTATAGTGTATTTCGCCTAGTACTTCTGGATTTAAAATACGCGAAGAGGATTCTAATGGATCTACAGCCGGATAAATACCTAGTGATGCTATTTTACGAGAAAGTACCGTAGTGGCATCTAAGTGAGCAAAGGTTGTAGCTGGCGCTGGGTCAGTTAAGTCATCTGCTGGCACATAAACAGCTTGTACAGAAGTAATAGAACCATTCTTTACAGAGGTAATACGTTCTTGCATAGCACCCATCTCAGTAGCCAAAGTAGGCTGATAACCTACTGCAGAAGGCATACGACCTAATAGTGTGGATACTTCAGACCCTGCTTGTGTAAACCTAAATATATTATCAATAAAGAGAAGTACATCTTTGCCTTTCTCTTGTCCATTACCATCGCGGAAATATTCTGCAGCAGTAAGGCCAGTTAGGGCCACCCTTGCCCTCGCACCAGGTGACTCATTCATTTGTCCAAATACCAATGTTGCATGAGATTTGTTTAATGCCTCACGGTCTACTTTAGATAGATCCCATCCACCTGCCTCCATCGATTTTCTAAACTCTTCACCATAGTTGATAACACCTGATTCAATCATTTCTCTTAATAGATCATTACCTTCACGTGTCCTTTCCCCTACACCGGCAAAAACAGATAATCCTGCATATGACTTAGCAATATTATCAATCAACTCCATGATTAGAACGGTTTTTCCTACTCCAGCACCTCCAAACAATCCTATTTTTCCACCTTTTACATACGGAGCTAATAAATCAATAACCTTAATACCTGTATACAATACTTCAGTAGCAGTAGAGATATCTTTAAACTTAGGAGCTGGTCTATGAATAGGAAGTTTTTGTTGTGTTTTTGGCTGAGGAAGCCCATCGATTGCTTCACCTATTACATTAAACAGCCTGCCTCGAATAGCTTCACCAACAGGCATCTGGATAGCTGCACCTGTATCAACTACTTTCATGCCTCTTACTAGCCCTTCAGTTTCATGCATAGCAATGGTCCTAACAGCATATTGGCCTAAATGTTGCTGGCATTCTAAGACTATCTTTTGCCCATCTGCTTTAGTAACTTCAAGGGCATTTAGTATAGCAGGTAATTTACCACTATTCTCAAAGCTAACATCTATAATAGGTCCTATAATCTGGGTAATCGCTCCTATGTTTGACATGTGTAAAAAAGTATTTATTGATTGCAATACATATAATTGTGTAAAACTAATACATAAAACGATTCATAAAAAGGCTAAGCCCCATTAACCTAAGCTAATTTTAACGTGCACCTATATAAATAGATTTTGAATAATAGAAATAGCATTAGAAAGAGACAAAATATATGCACTTAGAATTAACTATATATAGCGTTTAATATTTTCCCATGCTTAGTTAATTAAATACTTAATAATCAAAACATTACAAGTACAAAACACTCAACTTACAATCTATTTATAAGAATAAAATTAGTGCAAAATACTAACAACTTATTTAACCATTTGTAATAGTTTTGTTTCAGACTACTTATATATCATATAACACAATAATTATGAGAAAAACAATAGGCTTAGTATTATTCTTGGTAGGTATTTCCAATATTACCCATGCTTATGTATTTAAAGTGGGCCCTCGGATAGGCATTAGCACTTACCATATTAGGTTAGATGAAGAAGGACTAGCCAAGTGCTATGATCCTCATATAGGCTTGGGTTACCAAGCTGGAATTGTTGGTAGGGTAGATTTTCCAGTTATATACATTCAGCCAGAACTGCTGTTTACATATTCTAAGGTCAAATATCAGAATCAATGTCCTAATGAAGAACATGTTTTACGGTATAAGAAAATAGAATTGCCTGTTCTATTCGGAATAAAAATCATGGGAATTGGAAGATTACAGGCAGGACCTGTATTTAGCCTATTGTTAAGTGCTAAAAGCGACACAGCAGATATTTACGCAGAATGTAAAAGTATTACCGCAGGCTACCAAGTAGGTATAGGAGTAGACTTCCAACGTTTTATAATAGATTTGAAATATGAAGGTAGCCTGAGTAAAGTTTGCAGTAAACTAGGGAATATAGCTGTTGACCATAGAAAAAGTTTATTTATGCTAAGTGTAGGCGTTAATTTACTTTAAGTACTCCTCTATAACTATAACCTATATAGTTTAATTTATAATTAATATAAACTTTGCAAGTTTAGTAATTACTGCATTAATACTTATATGATATGTTTACTATAATTATCTATAAGATATAGACAATAATTTATTTTCATCTTAAAAATGCATTTGCTTGATAAACAAAATACTAGGATTCTGTATAAATGGCATACAAAAGGTAAAACCATATTCCTAGGCGGTATTTATTGGGCTGCTTCTACCTTATGGACTATCTGTTGATACGCTAATTGAAACTTGGTCGCTTGTCCTCTCAGTATTATCTGGTTTGCCCTTTCTCTGTAGTAATGGATGGGTTAGAGAGGCCAGTACAGCTTTGTAAAAGCAAGCTTATATATACTCAGGTCGTTAAACGCAACTTTAAACTATCCTGTCGCTTCATAGTAATCCTAAAATATCCACTTGATATGTGGACACTGCTCACTTAAAATTTTTTTTCTGATCTTGTCTACCGCCATATTCTTCAATTTAATCGTGTTCACCTTGGTTTCTTGCAAGTTTTGAGTAAATTTTATTATACTTTCAACATCTGACAAGTGTACCACATCACTAGAACTTAAATTAATCTCTTCCACATTGGTATATTTCAATTGTTTAGTTAATTTTATCACTCCTAGCATTCCTATGTTATTCAACTCTAGATTAATTTTACGAACTTGAGTTCCTCTTAAACCCTTACCCAATTTCCATGCTCCTACAGGACCGATCTTATTATCACTTAAATCAAACTTTTGCACATTAGATGCTCTCAAACTTCTAGTCCATTTGCCTACTCCTCGATCTCCTAGTTTATTATTATTATATAAACTCGACTCTTGTAGCTTATTATTACGTTTCAAATTTTTAAACTGAGTTGCTGCAACTCCATTTCGTACAAACCATAATCTAAGTGAACGAATATTACTCTTTTGCAAAACCTTACTAAAGCCTGCTAATTCTGTAGCGCCCTCGTTGTCACGAAATAAAACAACTTTATGCAACTGAGTTTCTTTCAAATGAGCCCAATAGATCTTCGGTAACCATTTTACTTCCCTCATCAACTGATAAAAAACAAAACTGGGCATGTCGGCAAGTTTATCTTTTAACTTATCGAAATCTATAGCATGCTTGAGTGACCAGGTAGGTATATTAATAAGACGGCTGGGCTTATTTTCTGCACCAACTGCTCCTACTTTGTCATAGCCTGTGGTAAGGGTATAAAAATGATAATTTACTTGTCTGGCTAGCATCATTTCATGGAATGATAAGTAAGATAGGATAACTTCTAGGAGCTCAGAAGGAAGATTGAATATGCCTACCTTTACAATATGATCATTGTTTACACTTCTTCTCTTTTTTTTAACTCGCTTATTAATTGTTTCTAGACTGTCTGGTATTATAGGCTTTTTTTTACTCTGGCTTTTTATCTTAGGGCTATTCTTTCCGTTTTCCTTAGTTTCTTTATTGGTCTTATCTGAATCTTCTAGTTTTCGGTGTTTCTTAAACGTTTTACGCTCTTCCACTTTTTCTCTTTTCCGTTTCAGGTTCTGACTCCTATTTCCTTCTGCTCCTTTCTTTATCTCCATTGCCTGGCTCGGATCTCCTGTCTTTTCCCTTTTTACCTTTGGAGTCTGGCTTTGATTTTTTTCCTTTTTTCTTTTTCTCTTTTTTTCCTTCTCTTTCTCCTGACCTCTATCTACTACTCCTTTGAGGCTTCCTTTACCTACATATCCATAACCTGATTGCTGGCGTTTAGAGAAATTCCCCTCTGAGAGTTCTTCTCTTCCTATTGCTTGCAACTGGCTTCCCTTTTGGTATAAAGGCTCTCTATGATTTAGTTTCTTACTATTACTAATTGAAACTTGATTAGTAACCCTCTCAATATTATCTGTTTGCCCTTTCTCTGTAGCAATGGATGGGTTAGAGAGGCCAGTACAGCTTTGTAAAAGCAAGCTTATAACTATACTGCAGGCCATTAATTGTCTTCTTAAATTATCCTGTCGCTTCATAGTAATCCTAAAATATCCACTTGATATGTGGGCACTGTTTTTTTAATAGTTCCTGGGTTAACACTCCTATTGGCTTATCTTGTCTTAAATCTATTTCTTCTAGATGCGTACCTTCTATATTTTCTGCAATTTCCACTGCTCCTTCATCGGTTATCCCTCTATTAAAGCTCAGATTGAGCTTCTTCATTTTAGTACCTCGGCAGTATTCCACAATTGTAACAGCTCCTTTATTTGTTATTTTATTGTACCCTAAAGAGAGTTCCTCTAAATTAGTTCCTCTTATGTTCTTCGCAGCTCCTATCGCTCCCTCATCTGTTATTTTATTATTTCCTAAAGAAATTCTTTCCACGGATGTACTCTCTAAGTTTTCTACAGCTCCTATTACTCCTTTATCTCCTATTTTGTTGTCTCCTAAATTAATCTCTTCTACCTCCTTACCTCGTACGTTTTTAGTAGCAATTATTGCCCCTTCATCGCCTATTTCATTATTCCATAAATTAATTATACGCATTGTCCTTGGGGAAATGTTCAGTAACTCCTTTTGCGCCTACTGCCCCCAACTTATTCTTACTTAAATTAACTTCACGTATATGCCTATTTTCTGCTAATGTTTTACCAAACGCTTCTGCTCCTATATCTCCTACTTGATTCCACCCTAAATAAACGGTATGCACCCTACTTCTTTGTAAGCACTTACCTAACATTTCTACCTCTATAGGCCCTATTTTATTCCTCCATAAATAAACTGCCTGTATCTTTGTGTCTGCTAAATAAGGCCAATAGGCTTGAGGCAAATTGTCTACTTTCCTCATTAACTGATAAAAAACAAAACTAGGCATAGTTGTAAGTTTACTACTTAAATCATTGAAATCGATAGTGTGCTTTAGTGACCAAGCAGCTATATTAATAGTATGATTTGGCTTATTTTCTAATCCAATTATGCCCACTCTATTATAGCCAGTGATAAGTGCATAAAAGCGACGATTCAGCTCTCTCGCTAACATTGCCTCTGTAAATATTAAATAAGATACTACTTCTGCTAATAACTCTGCAGGCAGATCTAGTATATATAACGCCGGAATTCTATCTCCGCTTACAGTTTTCCTCTTTTTTTTAACTCGCTTTTTAGTTGCTCCTGGGCTATCTGGTATTAAAGGCCTTTGTTCTCTTTGAATTTTTATCTTATGTCTATTCTTTTCCTTACTTTGCTTATTAGACTTGCCCGGAACTTCTACTCCTGGATATTTTTTATCTCTGTGGCTCTCTTTCTTGTTTTCTTGATTTTTTTCTCTCTTCCGCCTTGTAGTCTGATTCCTATTTTCTCCTTTCTCTCTTTTCTTCTTCACTTTCTCTTGATCATTAGCTGCTGCTCTTTTATATCTTCCCTTATCTACATATACATACCCTGATAGCTGCTTTTTAAGTAAATTCTCCTCTAGAAGATTTTCTTTACCTATTGCTTGTAACTGATCTCCTTTCCGAAAGGAGGATACACTATGGCTTAATTTCTTACTTCTTACTTTGCTGATTGAAACTTGATTACTTGCTTTCTCAATGTTATCTGTTTGTCCTTTCTCTATAGCAATGGATAGATTAGTGAGGCCAGTACAGCTTTGTAAAAGCAAGCTTATAACTATACTGCAGGTGGTTAATTGTCTTCTTAAACTACAAAAATACCTCATAATAAACCATACTAGTTAGTTAAAAATAACGTTGACTTATAATTAGCCCATAACTAGCATTTATGCAAGCATTTACATCAAATAATAGTGATTTTGGGGAAGTATAATTATTTCTATACGAAAAACCAATGGGTATTGCTCCCGTGGTTTGTTATTTCACAGGAGCTAACAATTACCTAACTACCCTCTTTAACCTGATCTTTTTCCTCTTTATTCTTTAATTCAGCTTCTTTTCTATAATATTCTAATGCTTTACTAGGATCCTTTTCTACTCCCTTTCCATGATCATACATCCAACCTAGTTGAATATTGGCATCTGCATACTCTTGTTTAGCTGCTGCTTTATAGAGTCTAACTGCTGTATCTTCATTCTTGTCTCCTCCCTTACCATCTCTATACATCCCTGCCAGGTTAAACTGTGCCCCTACATGATTTTGATCAGCAGCCATTTCATACCATTTACGTGCTTCAGCATAATCTTTAGTATTCTCGTACATCCTACCTAGTTCAAATTGTGCTTCTCTATGGCCTTGTTTAGCTGCTGCTTTATACCATATAGAGGCTTGAACTTCGTCTTTCCTACGTAAGCCACAACCATTTTGATATATTCTACCTAGGCTATATTGAGCTTTAGCATTCCCTCCCTGAGCAGACACTTGGTACCATTTACGCGCTTTTCCATAATTCTGTTTCACTTCTCCTAACTCAGTTTCGTATACTTGTCCTAGTTCGTAGGCTGCTTCTGCATGGCCTTGTTTAGCTGCTTCTTGGTACAACTTAACTACTTCTTTTAATGAAAAATTCTCGTCTTCTTTTTTCTCTTTTCCCTTTTCTTTCTCACTTTCCCTCCCTTCTACTTTTACTAAATTCTCTCGATACATCTGTGCTAAGCTAAACTGTGCATCTGCATTATTATGATTAGCAGCCCTTCTATAATATTTATGTGCTTCCTTATACTGTTTTTTATCTTCGTAAACCCTACCCAATTCATATTCACCCCCCGGGTGACCTATTTTCGCTGCTTTTTTGAAAAATTTAGCTACTTCTTCTTCATTTTTTTCTACCCCCTCGCCATTTTGGTACAATTTACCTAACTCATATGCCGCTCCTGCATGTCCTCTTTCATCTGCCTGCTGATACAATTCAATTGCTATTTGTAGTTCGCCACTCTCTTTTTCTTTCCCTTTCTCTGTTTCTTTTTCTTCTACTTTTATCAAACTCGTTTGATACATTTGAGCTAAGCTAAACAGTGCTTCAGCATAAGCTTCCTGATCAGCAGCAGGACCTTGCTTCTTAGCCTTTTCATACCATTGACGTGCTTCCTCATAATTTACTGCTGTTCCCACGCCGTCTTTATACCTCCTAGCCACCTCAATCAGTGCTTTTATATCTCCTTGTTCAGCCTTATCTTTAAGTTGTTTCCATTTTTCTTTTAATTGGTCGAATTCATCTTTTCTTTCCTTTAAATAATGTATTGCATCTGCTACAGCATCTACTCGATCATCATGTTGAGGGTTTCCCCCATCAAAATATTTTTTAGATTTTTTTTTATTTTCTACCACTGACATTAATTGGTAGAAAAATTTATAATTCAAATCTTTTGTTAATTTTGAGTCAAAATCCTTTTGAAGTGTCCTCTTGTTAATAATAAGTCTATGTTCGTTCAATAGAGGTTGGAGCCTAACTATAATTCGTTTTTCTTTATTGTGCTTTTGGTGATCTGAAATAATCTCTAAATCCCCTTCTCCTTGTTTTTTCAACTCTTTTTTCAACAGTTTCCCAAAAGATTTATCATTATTATTTTCAATGATTACAGTATTAACCTTATTTTCGCGAGCAATTGATATTAATGCTCTTAAGACTTTAGTGCTATTACCTATCCTATCTTTCGAATCTTTAGGATGATAACCTCCAGCTAATCCACCTACATCTATAATAAAATAATAGTCTCCACTACGCTTAGCCACACAATAAGCTGTTTCATCAGGACCATCTCCAGAAGGATCAATAGTCATGACTACATCTTCATACTCCTGGGAATTTGGAAGCACAAACAGAGGTCCAAATATACCACTTGCATTAGGAGAAATGGTAGGATCTCCGCCCCATTCAATATGCATAGGCATTTTGGAAGGATCAAGGTCCATAACAATTAAATCAGATACCCTCATAAGACCCCGCCATGTGGGTTCAGTACCTGAATTTCTTTTGATTTTTCTATCCTGTATTGTTCTTTCGTATTTCTTATATCTGTCTTCTGCTTCCTTTTTAAATTCTTCAAAATCTTTTAAAGCAAACGCTGAACCAATAGTAGCATTTACAGCCTGCTCATACCAACCCATTACTTGATCATCAGGGTTACTATAGAGACCACTATCCCTTAAACCTATAAGTGCTTGCTGAACTCTTTTCGCTTCTTCACTACTTTTACCAGCCTTAATAGTATAATTGTTAATAATTTTCTTTATGCTTTGGCTATTTCTAAATCTTTGAAAAGAATTAGTATCTTTTAATTCCCTAAGTATGCGTGGTGCTTCTTGATGACCATTAAGGACAGCTTTTATATACCACCTAATAGCTTCCTTTAAAATTCGGCCTATTTCATCTGGATCTTTTTCTTCTTCTAGTGCCACATAATACCGACCTAATTGATACTGAGCCCATTCATATTGGGCCACTTTATCTTTCTTCTGAGCCTGGTCGAAAATTGAGTCTCTTTCTGATAGATTTTTGTCTAAATACTGTACAATTCTTAACCTTTCTTCTTGCTCCTTATTAACTTCAAATTTTATTTTTTCTGAATCAGAACGTGTTACTCTAGCTTTTTTAGTACCTTCTTCCTTGCTTGCTTCCGCAGGCGAATACTCATCCTCTCCTTCAGCTTCCTTTTTTAATCCCTTTTGTAGAGATTTTTGTTTACGTTTTTTCCCTTTTTCTGTACTTCCTTTTCCACTTACCTTCTTCCTTTTTTCTTCCTTTTCTTCTTCACTTTCTTCCTCTAGCTTATCTCTTCTCTTTTTGGTTTTTAATTCTTTTTTCTCTTGGGTTGATTCTTTTTTCCTTTTCCTATTTTCCACATCACTTTTCTGTCTTTTACCTAATGCTTCTTGCTTCGATTGTGTTGATTTTTTCTTTTTTTCTTTAGTCTCCTTACTTCCTACTTTATCTGCTTGTTTCTTAGGCTCTTGTTGCTTTTCGCCTTTCTTTCTGCCTCCTCCTGACAAACCGCCTATATATACATAGCCCTCCTGTCCTTTAGAAATATTGGGCAAAACAATTTGTATAAGGCTTGTCATAGCTTGGGCAGACCTATCTAGATTAAGTAATCTTTCTATGTTTTGCGCTAAATTTTCATCTTCGCCTAAATAAGCTGGCAAATCAAATTCTCCTTTAAAATTTCCTACCTCTTCTACTACATTAGCTTTCCATACTCCTGCTTCTTTGTAAAACTTAACTATATATCCCTGCCTAGTTCTAAAAGCTTTACTTAACAGCTGAGCTTCTTTTTCTTGTAGGATTTGCTCTTTGGCTTCTCTTTGATCTTTAGCTGTCTGGCTTGTAATTTGTAAGTTTCTATTTTGTTTCAAAGAGTTTTTCACCTGAACACTCTGTTGTTTTTCAGCAGGAGGGTTTACCGGAGTTGCTCTATTATCAACACTACTCCCAACCATAGGCGTGGACAAATAACTAGGCAATGTTGTAAACGAGGGAACTTCGTTTTGATTAATAGGTGCTATTTGCTCCTCTCGTATCTTATCAAGGGATAAATCTTTGGAACTAGAAGGAATGCTAAGCTCATTTTCTAAGGATAAATACGCATCTTGTGAATTTTTTGATAATGGAGAGGAAAGTTGTATAGCTGATTTAGCGTTAGTATCTTTTGGAGTTTTCGAACTGGGAATAACAGGATTATAGGATTCAAAACAACTTTGTAAAGGTAACCCTACAGCTAAAAACACCAGTATTCCTAGAACTAAAATATGGGCGCTCAGCCACTTACCTAATCGACGTTTATATTTCATGAATTTAATTAAATAGGATTAAGAATTTTAAACTTCTGAAGAATGGTTATATATAAAATAACCTACAAATAGCAGCAAATACACAAACATATATGTATGCGTTATGGGGCAAGAAGAAGAGAAATAAAACTAGGGATTTATGCTAACCCTTACCACCTTGTAACAATTTTTCAACAATTAGAAAGAGGACAATTTTTTACAATTAATTAAGTTTTCAAAAATTAGACTTAATCTCACAAAAATCACTGAAAGACCTAAAATTACTTTGTAGTACTAGCTTACATTTAACTGTTAATTAATACAAGCTAAGTTGATAACAAGATTTTCATGAAATTGACTAGATTTTACCCATATAACTGCTACAGCAAATGTATATTTGAAGTATTTTTACTATAATTTATACATTGTTTCGATAGTTTTATAAAATACTCATGAAAGATCCTGTGATTATAGTAGGTACAACTGCCTTAGCACACCAGGCATTAGAAATTCTTCTCCAGAATGATATTGTTGTTTATGGTTTTTTAGCAGAAAAACAATTAGATAAACTTACTGAAATTAACCATATACCTATTCTAGGGAATATAGAAGAGGATGCTTCTTACTTAGAAAAAATAGATAAAAAGCTTGCAGTTTTTATAGCTATAGAACAATCTACCAGCCGCCAACAGCACATTAAAAAACTTAGCAACCAACATCAAATTAGTTTTATTAATTTAGTACATCCATTAGCGAACCTCGGTTTTAATACTCAGCTAGGGATAGGAAATTTAATTGATGCGGGGACTAACATTAGCGCTAATAGCCAATTAGGTAACCACTGCCTTGTACACAAACAAGTGATTATTGAATATGGGGCAACTATTCAAAATTTTGTGCAAATAGGTAGCGGTAGTATTATTGGCGAACAAGTTACCATTGAAGATAATGTTTTTATTGGAGCAGGTGCAGCCATTGTAGCAGGAGTTCATATTGGCAAGGGTGCTAGAATAGGCGCTGGCTCAGTGGTTTTAGAATCTGTAAAAGAAAAAGAAGTAATGCTAGGCAACCCAGCTAAACCATTTAAAATAAGTTAATATAAGGTCAACTATTTATGTCAGAAAAACCATATCATATACTTCTCTACTATTGTTATACAACTATTGAAAATCCGGAAGTATTCCGAGAAGAGCATCATCGTTTTTGTGCAGATTTAGGTTTACTAGGCAGAATTATCATAGCTAAAGAAGGGCTTAATGGTACAGTATCGGGATTACAGGTGGCATGTGACGAGTATATGCAGCACTTGAAAGCTGATCCTAGATTTGAAGCCATCCAATTTAAAATCGATGAGCACCCACACCATGCCTTTCAGAAATTACATGTGAGGGTTAAATCAGAAATTGTTCATGCAGATTTACATCATATTAACCCTAAGCAAGGAAGTGGGCAATACATAACTCCCCATGAGCTAGAACAAATAAAAGATGAAGAAGATGTAGTATTGCTAGATGTACGTTCTAATTACGAGCATAAAATTGGCAAGTTTAAAAATGCAGTAACCTTGGATATCAACCATTTTAGGGAATTTAAGTATCAAATATCCAATTTGTCGGCTTATAAAGATAAAAAAGTAGTTACTTATTGTACAGGAGGCATCAAGTGTGAAAAAGCAAGTGCTTACCTATTGGAGCAAGGTTTTAAAAACGTTTATCAGTTACATGGTGGCATTATTCAGTATGCTAATGAGACAGAAGGAGAGGCTTTTGAAGGTAAATGCTATGTATTTGACAATAGGTTAGTAAAGGATATTAATAAAAAAGAACCCATTGTAATTGGAACTTGCCACATATGTGGCGCCAACTGTGACCGTATGGTCAACTGTGCTAATCCCTTATGTAATGTGCACGTGCCTATCTGTACTAATTGTGGTGAAACCATGGAAGGTGCTTGTTCTAAGGATTGCAAACAACACCCAGATAAGCGATCTTATAATGGTACAGGATATTATACTACGAAATTAAACGGATACAATCCTTATAAAGGTCTTCGAAAAAAGGAAACTAATTGATAATTACGTTTAATCAACACTGTTTAAAATTTTTCACAAGTAGCTTTAAATAAAAAACACTTTCCCAGCTTCTATGCAGAGAAAGTGTTTCCTTCATTAGGCATTTATAAAAATGCTTATTTTTTGTTCTCAAAAGCTTGATTAACAAATCTTACTATATCATTATAGACTTCATTATGATACTGCATACCATAAAAGTGGTGATATCCTTGTTTAGGATTACGCATAACGCTTGGACTTACTGAAATATGTTCAGCATATTGACTGTAGTATGGAAGAAAAGAGTCATTCCTTTTATCACCAATAATTCTTCCAAATGTATCTTCAAGAGAGCTAAGCGCACCATTTATCAGTAGCTTCAAGGGTTCTTCCATCTTATCCTTTTCCTTTTGCAATTCCTTTAGCTGTTCTCTTACTTTACTCAACTCTTGCCCAAATCTTTTATCTTGAGAAGCAAAACCAAGTAATGCATCGATGTTTGTTAATATATCTGCATAACCTGCCAACACCAACACAGGTATTTGTATAGATGTCAAAGTTGCTCGAATGTTGTTTAATAAGGAACTATTTGCTGTTAGATCATCTATCAAAGGTTGCTGTATCCCTCCTGTAAGCATTTCTTTCAATGGTAAAGAGTCTATTTGGCTAGGATTTAAAGTTAGCCCTCCTAGGAATAACGATGCGGATGTCAATAAACCTCTAACTGTTTTTTTAAACTCATTAACAACATCAATATCTACATTTACACCTGGTGCTCCTTCTAACGGAGAGTGGTTAGTAACAATACCTACTATATTCAGATCATCTTTGTATTGACGATATAACTCTAATGCGACTAAACCACCATGGCTATCACCTATTAGACAAATAGGGCTGCCAATCATATCCTTTTTTTTCAATTCTTCTTTTAGCGTAGCATAAGCTTCTTCTGCCTGTTGTGTAGTAGAAACAGTGGTAGAATTAGGCCGTTTTAAAATCATTACTCTAACATCTTTAATATCATTTTTCAATTTCTTACCTAATGCTGAAATTCCTGTATCTTCAGGAACTCCAAGCCCATGGAACAAAACAATTGTTTTTTGAAGATTAGAAGGAGTAGGTGTGGGTTTAGTATTTGTTTTCTTACTACTTTCCTTTTCAGTATTTCCAGCTGTACCTTTCTTTCCTGTTGTACCTTTTGCTGTTGAATTACTACCTTTACCTCTGGGTAATTTGGGAGCTGATTTACATCCATCACTGCATGCTGTAAAAACAAACAGTGAGAATATTGTTATCAAAAAAGAGGATTTTAGACTAAGTATAAATTTTTTATCTATCATAATTATTACTTTGTAATTTTTTCTTTACAAAATAGGAATTCTATAAGTACACAAAAATGTAAACATAAGTTATGTTACCGTATTTTAACCTGCTTAGCGTCTACTTTTTCAATAACCTATTCTTACCACATTTTGTATGCGTTCATCTATAATCTACTAAATAGTTAAATATTTGATAAATTTTATCTATAAAAAGAGGATAAATTTTATATAATCCACGCATCATCGATATTTTTCATCAAGTAACTCGTTTTAACCTAATTTCTACTATATCATATATTAGTTCTTTAATACTTGCTCACATATATTTTATAATTACTTATTAATAATTTATACTATTATATAACGTTTTATCAGTATTCACTTTTTTACAATACAGTAACTATATTATATTATTTCAGCTTAAAAACTAGCCTGATAATGCTCTGGATGGGATAGTATGTCCTTTGCTTCTTCTAACATCTTTATATCATAACCTTGCTCTTTTAAAATATCTAAAGCAATTGTTTGGTTAGATTTTCCTGGTGCTACTTTGTAAGTATAAATTAGTTGGCCAGTCTCTTTCTGTACACCTACAAAAACCTTATAGTTAGCAAAGCCACTATGTGGGGCCCGCTCTGGTAGCAACGTTAATTTGGGGAAATGAGTAGCTACAATACTTAAATTATTAGTATACTTTGAAAGATAATGAACAATACTGTAAGCAGCGGCCTCACCTTCTAGAGGATTAGTACCACTAAATATTTCGTCCATAACACTAAAGCTGAATTCACCTTCCTGCAAGCCCATGATAGTATCAAGTTGTTGCTGAGCACGCTGTACCTCTGCCATAAAAAGCGATTTACCTTCAGCAATATCACCCGAAACATCTAAGTAAGTGTTAATTTTATTAAATGGTGTAATGGTAGCCGAGCTTGCAGGAGCAATTCCTAATGTCTGGCTTAGCAATAAGCTTATGGCCATACCACTTATGAACACTGACTTTCCACCAGCATTAGGGCCCGTTAAAATCATATTGCGCACTTCACGCTCACTACTCATTGTAATGGTATTAGTAATAGCCTTCTTTACATCTAAAAAAGGACTCCACATATCAACAAGCGATATGTATGGCTTAGACTCTTCGCTACGGTCAAGAAATCGAGTAAAAGTATAAGTAGTTTTTCTCTGGGTACTCTGTGTTTCTTTTAGCAACTGAGCTATAGATAAAAAAGTATCGAGCCTACCAAAGTCATATAATGCATCTGTAAACTTATTTTTGTGCTTTACAAACAACTTGTAAGTTTGTAATAGCTTACCATTGTTATTAAAAAATACAGACCATTTTTTTAGTGGCAAGCTACAAAGACGATCAATAAGCCTTCCCATTTCCGTAGTATTAGGTTGAGCAAGTAGCTTTCTTATGTTTATTAAATATTTTCCATATAGGTTTTCTAATTCCGGACAACCAGCTACAATAGTATTTACTTCTTTAGCTAACAATACCCATTGCTGTATATCAGCTAGCCGGGCGGCTAAGTATTTTAAAGGCGTTGACCAACTATCATAGTGCTTTTTAATACTAAGTATTTCTATAGGGATAGTAGCTAAAGGATACCAAGCTAATATTCTAATCCACATAGGATGATCTTTAGAAATTATCCTTTTAAATGTAGCCCGATCTGTTAATACTTTAAATAGATAATAACTTTGAAAGCTAATGGAAGTACCATGTAAAGCTAGTACTGAATCAAAATAAAGCCTTTTACGTAGCTCTAATGCACGGCTTGCCTTATTATATCTGCTACTGTTAGGAAGGTTAAAGTATAAAGTGTTTTGAATAAAGCTTTTATAAAAACGATTAAAAAGGGGGTCATGGTTAGACCAAAATGATAACAAGTTTTCTTCTATATAAGTATAATCTTGGTAAACTTTTATAAGTTGATTAAAAGTGAAGTCTTCTTTTAAAAGAAATTGTATGATACTTTGTCTAGTACGCAACTCTTGTATACTACTTGTAGGCGTTGCTATAAATATGGCCAGTACTCCTTTACCTAACCAACTTATTGTTCTATCAATCTGATGAAGCAGATTACATTTAGGATTAGAATTAGTACCATAAAATAATTTTAGGTCATGCCAAGCATAATTATTTAAGATGGGTTCTTGTTGAGCTTGTAAACTATTAATAGCTGGGCTTTTGGCAAATATCTGCTCAAATATAATAGCTGCCTTTTCTTGTTTACTTAAAGACGGCAACTTTGCCTCCCAAATTTGTTGTCGCTTTTTTTTATTAATGGATACCTGCTTAGACTCCTGTTTATGGCTTGAAAGAGATGGTATATAATAAGAAGCTATGGCGTAAGGCAACTCTTTTTCATAAATTTTTTCTTTAGCTAGGAGATTACAGAAACATCCTAGTATAAAACTTATAGTTAAGCTACTAATCTGTATTATTTTACGCCCTATATTTCTCTCCACTGTAACCTAATTTTATAGTTCTTTGATACAATCAATCACTTGTAAATATAAATAGAAAAGTATTAAATCATAGAGTTGTAAACATATTACTATAAGCAAGACCAAGCTATTCTTTTAGGAGATTATACAATAATTCTCTCTATATGTTTATTTGGTATTGTTAAAACAAGATAGATAACTGATTATTTAGTTTAGCCATAAGCAGGTTAAGCGATTTTCCAATCATATGTACCTGCTTGCTATAACACTTACCTTTACGCTTAAATCTAGCTAAATAGTGTCTGATCAAACTATTATATCCTTCCACAGTATATGTCTCTGATTTGCTTTGTAAGTGTTTGTCTTTTGGAATAAACTGCTGGTAGCTTTTCCAGTAGTCACTATAATATAGCTTGCCTATACCTTTGACCTGTTCCCATAGCTTTAGTCCTGTTTTTGTTGAACGGTCTCCACACACGTAAGAGAGAAAGCGTTTACTGAGTCTATCGACAGCTATCCATATCCAACAGGGCTTTTTTTGAGCCTACATAAGTATGTATCTCATCCATCTCGACTATCTCTACTTCACCTTGGCTTTCTGGTAAACTTACTTGATCTCCACATGCTTTTACCCATTGATAAACTGTGCCATAGCTTATCTCAAGTATACGTCCAATAGCTCGAAAGCCTAAACCTTCCAGGTATAATTGTAAGGCTTTGCGCTTAATGGATAGCGGTTTGATATTTGATTTATGGTTAAGTGTGTAGCGGAAACGGCAACTTTTACACTGATAACGCTGTTTGCTTCTAACGATCCCATCTTTACAGCTTTGAGCATTATTACATCGAGGACAATTCATATTTTTTTCTCTAATTTAATAACTCTATCTTGTTTTAACAATACCGTAATTAGTAATATTAATCTATATTGGCTTATTTTAGGATGAATTATACAATAAGTACAGCCCCTAACTCCTAATAGAATGTCGAAGCTATATATATATAGATCTGCTGCTGGTTCTGGAAAGACGTATGTATTAGTGAAGGCTTATTTACAATTAGCGTTGAGAGCTCCCTTATACTTCCAAAGAATTCTAGCAGTAACTTTTACCAATCGTGCTACGCAGGAGATGAAGCAACGTATTCTTAACAGCTTGCATGACATAGCACAAGGTAAGGAAAGCCTTCTTACTCAAGAATTAAACCAAGCAAATGGATGGGATAGCAAAGAATTACAAAAACGTGCCCAAGCGGTACTCTCTAAGGTCTTACATAATTATGACCATTTTAGCGTAGGCACTATTGATAGTTTTTTACAAAGTATTGTTCGGAACTTCTCAAAGGAGCTTGGCATCCAACATGGATTTACCATAGAGATGGACCAAGAAACTATACTGAACTATATAATAGACGATGTAATTAATACAGCTAACCAAGACAAACAGCTACATCAATGGCTAGTTAATTTTGCTGAAAATAAACTCTTGGCTGGCAAATCCTGGCATTTTAAACAAGCACTTAAACAGCTAGGATATGAACTTTTTACAGAAAATTTTGGGCAGCAAGAAAGATTACTGATAGAAGCTATCAACAACAAACATAAGCTAGCTACATTTTTAGCAGAACTTGAAACAGGTAGGCTTGAATTTGAAAATAGTTTGCAGAAGCTTGGCAAAGAAGCTATGCAGCAAATAGAAGTTAGTGGGTTAGAAATATCAGACTTTTCTTATGGGCAACGTGGAATAGCAGGCTACTTAATGGGAGTATCTGAAAAAAAGGGCTTTACTCCTACCCAACGAGCTCTCACTGCTTTAGAATCTATAGAAGCTTGGTACAGTAAAACTAATTCTAAAAAGCTATCAATTGTATCCTTAGTACAAAATAGTTTACAAGACATTCTAAAAGAAATTATAACATACTACCAAGCAGGACATCATATTTATCATACAACACTTGCTGTACAACAGTTTATATATGCATTTGGTATTATTACACACCTATTAGCAAGTTTACGGAATCTGAGGGCTGAGAAGAATATAATGCTTATTTCAGATGCAGCTAACTTGCTACGACAGGTTATTGCTGAGAACGACACACCTTTTATATACGAAAAGGTAGGCTCTTTTTATAACCATTTCTTAATAGACGAATTTCAAGATATTTCAGATTTCCAATGGCAAAATCTAAAACCATTAATTAGCAATGGATTGGCTACAGGACATATGAGTTTATTGGTAGGCGATGCAAAGCAATCTATCTACCGATGGCGTGGAAGTAAGTGGCAGCTTTTATCGAATAAATTAGAAAAAGAATTTACAGCTACTAAAAGTTTAGTACTAGAGCACAACTGGCGTAGCAAACCCAGTATTGTACACTTTAACAATACCTTTTTTACGCAAGCGAGCAAAAATTTAGCAAGTCATCTACAACAAGAAATTAATCAATTAGAAGACAACAGCACTTTAAAACAACAGTTAAATGAGCAGCTTCAAGAGATAGCAAATGTTTATGCGCATGCTTACCAACATATACCAGCACCTGTGCAGTCAAGCCAAGATCAAGGTTATGTAGAAGCCAACTTTTTGTGTGAGGCAGATTTACAAGAAGAAAAATCTAGCTGGAAAGAACAAATCAAGCAACGTTTACCAGCCTTGTTAGAAGAATTACAAAAAGACGGCTTTAGATTGCAAGATATAGCTTTGCTAGTAAGAAGTCATGCAGAAGGACGTGAAATATCTCAAAGTTTACTCAGTTACCAGCACTCAGAACATGCAAAACCAGGGTACAAGTACTCAGCGGTTTCTGCTGAATCTCTTTATTTAGGGAAAAGCCCTTGGATAAATATAATAATTAGTGCGCTTAAATACTTAGAAGATGAGATAGATATACTAGCTAAAACAGAGCTCGTTTATTTATACCAAATATATGTTTGTAAAAAAGAACAAGGTATTTCTCATGAGCTTTTTCAGCAAAACCGTGTGGAAAATGACCATAATTTACTTCCTACCGAGTTTATATCAGAATTTTATTGTTTAACTAAGCTTCCATTATATGAACGCATAGTAAAATTAGTAAGTATTTTTCAGCTTAATACAACAGCAAGCAAACCTTTTATATATACTTTTCAAGATATTGTATTAACATATTTACAGCAAAATCCGGCAGAGCATTATAATTTTTTAAAATGGTGGGAAGAGAAAGGAAACAAGCATGCACTACCTCATATGGAAGGGGAAGAAGCCATACCTATTATGACCATTCACCAAGCAAAAGGATTGCAGTTCAAAGTAGTTATCGTTCCATTTTGTGCATGGAATCTTGACCATAATACTTATAAGCCACCTATCATTTGGTGTTCAACAGATAAAGCGCCTTTTTCAACTTTTCCCAGTTTGCCGCTTAGATACCATAAGGGATTACAAGAAACAGTATATGCACAAGCATATTATGAAGAACGTATGCAAGTATATTTAGATCATTTCAATTTGCTCTATGTAACGCTTACCAGGGCAGAAGAGCGATTGTATATATTTTCACAGCAACCTGGGAAGAATAAATTAGATACTACTGCTGACTTACTATACCGAACTATAAGTAGGCCACCCTTAAAATTTAATGATAACGAGGATAGCAACAAATATTTCTTGAAATGGGAACATTATTGGCAAAATGACAACCAAAAGTTAGTAATAGGAAACCCTATAGCTAGCAACCAGCAGCAGTAATATTGGAATGTAAAAAGAAGTGGTATAATCAATTCCTTATTTATAGTACTGTACCCGCTCAGGGGTCTACACTACCTTAGAATTGGTAGAAAACCCCTATTTCATTTACCAACCAACCGGCAAAGTATACCTTATAGTTGGTAGCTAATACGCTTTAGGAACACGAGTACCGTTTTCTTACCCAAAATAGAGACTTTATTTTGGGCAGACCAATGAACGAGTACATAGTACTTTTAACCTAATGGAGTTTTTCTGTTTACACAAGATATAATACATATAGATTTGCTGCACATCAGTTTATTCAGTTACTCCTTAAGCACAATAATTATTATACATACTTATCACTAACAAGCATGTTTAAATATTATACTTTATAATTACATAACAATCCTTTATATCACAATCTTGATACTATATAACAAGAATCACTTTTACTACTAGTTACTTTGGTTACTAAGGCGTCTTTTACAAAACTGAGCAAGCTAACAACCCTCTTATAGAGTATGGGTAAAGAGCTTATTTGTGTTTTTCTAATAGACCCGCTGCGAAACAGAAGATCGATAAAAACATTAGATTTTTGAGAGTTAAATTTATTATTTATAAAAATTCAACCTGCGTTTTTTATACTTTAAACGTCTATTCTTATTTTTTATATTTTCTGAATTGTGCAAAATGCTCCTCTGTTTTTTTACGGCAGTTGTTTCGCAGCGGGTCTAATAACTATAAGATAGTATATATGCTCTTTTATTTTACCACATCCATACATCCAATAGCCTTACCATTAATTGAATAAAATTAATGGCATTGTTAAACGAAGATAGTTTTGTTATGAAAAAGTACCACTTTCAAGTTGCTTAATATAAACTAATTTTAGTCCTGCACCTATCCCAAATTAACAATGCCAAATTAATTAATAGAAAACATTAGGTTGGTAGTGTTTTAGTTTATCCTTGAGCTCTTTCAATATGCTACTAGTTGACTCGCCATTTATACTAGATGGGATGTTATTTTCAGATATTAATTCTGTCATTAATGCAAGCTGCCAAGCTTTTATTGCTGCTTGTAATGCAGCTTTAACAGCTTGATTAGCCGTGTTATTGTCTTTTAAACTGGTGCTAACATGCCATGCAGCATCTGCGGCATTATTAGCCGCATTCCGAGCATACTCAGCATCTTGAAGTATATAATTAAAATGAGTTTCCTTTTTAGCTGTAATAAGCATAGCCTCTGCTGTATATTGGTACGCTTGTGCGACACACTCATAAGCATAGCTTGAATTTTCTTGTAAATCAACGGCAATACTCGTAAGTTTATCAGCAAGGTGCCTGGCTCTTTCGGCCCCATTATTAAAAGCATCATTAGGTTCTATTCTAGATACTGCTTCATTTTTAAAGTATTTACCTAATTCCACCATACCTCTTATAGATTTCTCTACGTTTTTTTGAAGGGTATCTTTAACATTTTTTCCTATAGCTTTATCCATATCTATATTAATAGCCTTAGCAAGCGCTAGAACGTAATAGCTAAGCGATTCCATATCTATAATATCCTCATAAATTTCGCTTAAGTTTTTATGTAAGGACTGTTCAAGCTCAACTGTTTTTGCTCTTTGTAAAATACGCTGAACCTCTTCAGCAAGTTTCCCTATATGTTTTTCATATTTCTTGATTGATTCTAACACAAATGCATCAATATCAGCAATAAGCTGATTAACAACTACGATAGCCCTATTTGTAAACAACTTAGACAGCTTACCTTGTTCTATCTTCTTTTGCAGCTTACCCTTTATCTCCTGAACTTGCTTTCTGATATCTATAATAGATCTTAGCATTGAAAGAGAAGTATTATATTCCTCAGCTTCCAAATTATTTTCTATACTTCCTTTTTGTTGATTAAATTGTATTTTAGACCTATCCAATTTATTGAGCCATTGTTCCACCTCATCTACATTCAATTTTTCTCTATTTATCCAATGTAATTTGTGCTTGCATATTATATCTCCTTTCTCATCTAATAGTTCCAATATAAGACTAGCATCATATACTTCATTAGGATTATCTATTTGCTGTAAGCCAACATTTACCTCTTCAGATACTGTTAGTTGAGGTTGGTCGATAATAGTCTGTAAATTAGTACTAATTGCCTCCCCACTTAGTGTAGCTCCTAAGCGAAACTTCACTCCCATATCATTGGTAAGTTTAACTTGTATCTTTTCCGTATCTACGACTTCATCTTGGTTAGTGAACTTTAAATTAAGTACATCTTGATCGACAAGAATATCTTGATCTGATGATATATCAATACTAATTCCATTTTGCTCCCACACCACTGAACGTTTTGCTAATAACGTAGTACCCTGTTTCACGCTGAACGTGATAACGGCACTCTGCTGCCCATTAGCATTAGCATTATCAAGTTCTAAATACATAGGGTCTGTTACTCTGTTTTGCTCATCCTCTGTAGACAACAATTCTGATAATAAAGCATGATCGCTACTCTTACTACCATCAACCTTTACTAACCTAAAAGTAGCTGCATTGTTACTCTTGATCTCTAAAGTAATCTTAGTCGGATCTATTGCAGCGAATGTATCTGCTAGCATAAATCTAGATTGATTATTTCCCACAAATTTATTTAAACCATATACTAATAACTTATCTTCTTCCCAGGTTACAGGACATTCCTTGATTAGAGCACCTAATTTATCCAAAAGTTTAACTTGAATATTCGCTTGGATAACATCTGCATTGGGCACAATGGAAAAAGTTATGTTAGTAGGAGAATTGTTTGACGCTAATTCTGTAAAACGCACAAGCGATGTTAATTTTTCGTTAATAGAAGTTGAAGTTTCTGCGCTGGCTACATTATTTTTATAGGTTGTAAATTCAAATTCGCCTGTGCCGCTTGTATAATACACTTGTAATATAAAGCCTTCTAATAAGGCTGGTTTCGTATTATCATCTAATGAAACAACAGCTATTATAGTTTTTTGGTCACCTATCAAATACGCATCTTGTACTTCTATGACTAAACTACCAGACAATCCATGCTCATCTCCTTTATTCGGATTATTGGGACTACAGTCGCATGAAGTAGTATTAAACAGCACTATTAGAATTCCAATAATTATGCTTTTTGAAGTAGAAATAAAATATGTATACATGATTCTCAAGTTTTTGAGTATAATAATTGTATAGATGATGGTAAAATAGATAAAAGATCTTGACTTAAATTATTTTTTATAAAAATAAACAAAACTGTTATTCTTTAAATAAGGCAACTTCCTATATAAACTCTCATTCTATAACTTATTGACTATCAAATAGTTATATTTACTATATACAAGCCAACGCTCAACCCTTCTTCTAATAAATATTTGATCAGTAAACCACAGTGCATATGTTATCCTATAATTACCATACCAAGTTGTTGAGCAATAGCAGTCTCTGATTGTTTAAGAGTTGCATACACTTGCAATAATTTATCTTCCTCTTCAGGCTCATGCACGGTATTCTTAAGCAGTTTATTGTTCTCTTCAATTAGCTGGTGAATAAGACGAAGCTTAAGCCTAAGTATATTCTTATAAGCATTTCTATAAAGGTTGTCTTCTTCTTTAGAAATATTTATTTGGTATTTCTCCTGCCACTTATCACTCACTTCATAAGGTGATGCGGTTAAATCAATAGCTGTCTTTTGTATACGTTCGTCGGTATGTTGTACAAAAAAATTGATATCTATTACTTGCTCTTGTAAAGCCAATTCTTCATAAGTACTTAATATATGTTTGTAAACAGGATGTTGAAAAGGAACATCAGCCAATTCTTGTAGTAGATAAGTGCTAAGTGGATTACCATCCTCTAAAATAATAGATCCATAATTAAGTAGTAATCGAATACTTTCTTGTTCGTATGCTTCTATGGTAGCTGCCCAATTAAGAGGTATTAACTCACCTCTTTTTGCAGTAAGTTGTAGCTCATTAACAGGGTTATGTACTAGCTTGTGAGGCCTATGGTGTTCTTTTTCTTTTCTGACCAATATTTTGTTATGTTCACCCAGCAACACCCCTTCATTGATATCTAGTAACCTACTGCATTGTTGTAAAAATAAGGTTCTATTTACGGCATCAGGTATTAATGCAATACTTTGCAAAATTTCTTTAATGGCTTCTGCTTTTTGAGTAGGGTCATCTCCTATTCCTTCCATTAGTAGCTTTGCTTTGAACGTAATAAAATCTTGCTCGTGCTCTTGTAAGTAAGTTTGGAAGGCAAGACTATCTAGCTTTTTAGAATAGCTGTCGGGATCTTCACCTGGAGGCAGTAAGATAACTTTTACATGTAAGCCTTTTTCTAGTATTTTATCAACCCCTCGTAGGGCTGCCTTTATACCAGCTGTATCGCCATCAAATAAAACGGTAATATGTTTTGTAAATCGACTAACAAGCTGAATTTGTGAATCAGTGAGTGCTGTTCCAGAAGAAGCCACTACGTTCTCTATGCCTGCCATGTGTAAGGAGATGACATCGGTATACCCTTCTACTAAAAAACACTTATCAACTTGTTTTATCTTTTGCTTGGCCTGGTAAATACCATATAGCACATCGCTTTTATGATAAATGGGCGTTTCGGGCGAATTAACATATTTAGGTTGATTATCTGCAGGTTTCAGAATTCTAGCTGCAAACGCAATAACTTTACCAGAAAGGTTATGAATAGGAAAGATAACCCTCCCTCTAAAACGATCATACAACTTTTCTTGGTTGTGAACAATAAGGCCTGCTTTTTCTAACAGCCCATCCGTATAACCTTGCTTAAGTGCATATTCGTGAAATCCTTGCCAGCTATCAAGGCTATATCCTAATTCAAATTGTTTAATAAAATCATCTGTAATACCCCTTTCTTTTAAATAAGCATGTCCAATACGCTGACCTTCTGAATGTTCCCATAAGTTTTGTATATAATAGTTGTTTGCTAGCTTCATTAAAATATATAAGCTATCCCTTTCATGTTGGGCTGCTATATCTTTATGCCCTTCCTCTGTCTCTTGAATAGGTATACTGTATTTAGTTGCTAAATACTTGACCGCCTCTATAAAGCTAATGCCTTCTATAGCCTTTATAAAAGCAATAGAATCGCCAGCAGCATCACAACCAAAACATTTATAAAAACCTTTGCTAGGAGATACGGAAAAAGAAGGTGTCCTTTCATGATGAAATGGGCAGCAAGCCCACAAGTTTTGACCTCTTTTTTTCAGTGTAACAAAGTCACCAACAACTTCTTCTATAAGTGCTGCTTGTTGTACGGCTTGTATGGTTTCTTGGTTGAGCATGAGTAGATTAAATTAGACCTACTGCGAAACAACTGTTATAAAAAAGCAAAGGTGCATTTTGCATAATTGAGAAAATACAAGAAATGAAAATATGCATTTAAAGCATGTGAAACGCAGGTTAAATTTTTACAAATAGTGAATTTAACTCTCAAAAATTAAACTTTTATATAGATTCTCTGTTTCGCAGTAGGTCTATTGATTTGCGTACAATTACGTTCTAAAGAATAAATACCTCTCAATTACGCTTCATTCTCAAAAATAGCAAAAATTGGGAGACTAAAACTATATAGCTCTTTGAACAATGGTTTCTTTGTAATTATTCTTATGTGAGATCTTAAACTTGGGGCATTGTATCAATTTAAAGAAATCATTAATCCTGCAAATGACCCATTGTCTTTGGATCTAGAAATTCAACGAAATACTACGATTATTTGATAAAGCCGCCTTACATAGACAAAAAGTGCTATTCACGACTAAAATCATTATTATTCAATCACCATAGACTTCCATTTGCTCAAGCATACTACTTTAAGGATTTACAAACTCAAACAACTCTTTTATTTTTTTATTTGTAGATTCTTTAGCTAAATCAAATGGAGTTTTGCGTTCCTGATCGATTATATTAAGTTGAGCCCCGTTATCAAGTAATAATTTAACAATTTCTGGATACTCGCCTCGAATAGCTATGTGCAGGGGAGTATCCCCGAAATATACACTTTTAACATTTACATCCGCATTTTTAGTGAGTAGCATTCTAGTAACTGTTTCATTTCCTTGGCTAACAGCTATATACAACGGCGAAATACCATGTTCATCTTTCGCATTTATATCCGCCCCTTTGGCTATTAATTTCTCCATAACTATTAGATTAACTTTTTTGGCAGCAAGGTGTAGAGGAGTACAATGTTGGTTATCTTGAGCATTTATATCAACATCTTGCCTTGCTAACAACGCTGAAATAGCCACTTCATTTCCTTCCGAAATAGCTAAGTGGAGAGGGGTAAAACGTTCATAATTATTATTCACAGCGTTTACATCAATATCTCCCCTTTCTAGCAACGCTGAAACAGCCCGTTCATTTTTTTTCAAAATAGCTAACCACAAGGGAGTATGTCCAAAGAGATCTCTAGCATTTAGATCTACTCCTTTAGCTATTAACCTCTTAAATGCTTCCTCATTATCCTGCTTAAGGGCAATATGAAGTAACGTATTACCAAGACTATCTTTAGCATCTACATTGATATTTCCTGCTTGTAGCAGTATAGAAATAAAAGATTGTTTATATTCTTCAATAGCTACAAGAAGAGGAGTTTTACCATCCTTATCTGGACTATTTACATCCGCTCCCTTGGCTATTAATCCCTTAAATGCTTCCTCATTACCCCGCTTAAGAGCACTATGAAGTAACGTATCACCCGAGCCATCTTTAAAATTTACATTAATATTTTCCGCTGCTAAGAGCATTTCAATGACTGCTTGATTGCCTTCCTGCATTGCTATGGATAGAGGAGTATTACCATTTTTATCTGTAGCATTTATATCCGCTCCTTTGGCTATGAGTGCCGCAGTGGCGGCTATTTTATTTCCTTTTCCTCCTATAGCAGCTGCTAGATGTAGAGGAGTATCTCCATCATTATTTTTAACATTTACATTTGCCTCTTTGGCTACTAATTTTTCAATCGTTATTTTACTACCTACTAAAGCGGCGTAGTGTAGTGGAGTATTACCAATATCATCTGTAGCATTTACACTAAGGGCTTCCGCCGCTAGCAGCACTTCAATGACTGCTTGATTTCCAATTACAATCGCTTGGTAAAGTGGAGTATCTCCATCATTATTTTCAGCATTTATATTCGCGCCTTTAGCTACAAGTACCTCGATCAATTCTTTATTTCCTCTTCCCACAGCTCCCACAGCAAAGTGAAGTGGAGTATTTCCATAATTATCTCTAGCATTTACGTCCGCACCTTTGGATACGAGTGTTTCAACGATTTTTTTAGTTCCGTTTATTACTGCTAAATGAAGTGGAGTCTCAGATTCATGATCTACAGCATTTACATTCGCTCCCTTCGCTAGCAGTGCAGCAACGGATGCTTCATCCCTTAAATCAATAGCTTTAAAAAGTGCTTCGGTAGCTTCGTTAGCATCAATTTCCCAACTAAATGTTTGTGCAATACCTATCTTACTTATATCATATACAAGTTGTAATGCAAAGGATGCTTCCACAGCTTCTTTAGCGTGAATAATAAACGTTATATTATCTCCTATATTTCCTGAATTAATCCCGATTATTTCTGTAATTCCCTTACCATTATAATAAACTTCTGCACTGCTACCTGTGGTCTCAGTTATCAACAACTTCAATTTGCTAAGATCTATATTACCACTATTAGCCTCTTTTTCTATTTTGAATTGAATTTTTTTATCGGATGCAGTACGATGCAATGGTATGAGTTTTAATACAGGTGGTTTGTCATCAAAATATTGCTCAATTGTCGCATCTTTCACAGGATTACCTTGATATAAAACTTCAAATTTAAATTTAGCCTTGGTTGCTAACTTAAAATCTATCGATAAAACATAGTCCTCTGTTGGACTTCCTGCATTAATATTATTAATATTGATAATACCTGCCTGCTGACCATTAAGTGCAACAGTTTTTTCAGCATCATCCGTACTAATGTTTGTATAACGTAACTGGACATCTTTTACTAATACAGCAGTACTATTTTGAATATTAAATATGATGGTGCCATTAGCTTGGTTGTAAACCAACTTAGCAAGCTTTAACTGAACTTCTGGAACTACTCCCTTTTTCCAAGTAACATTGCGTGTGGTAGGAACACTCCCTTTGTTATCTGTCAATTTAAATTCTACAGTAACAAGGTCAAATTTTTTATCATCTTCAACAACTTTATATGGAATTTTTAATATGTTTTGGCTAGGTGTAAGTTCTGTAGCTAAACAAAAATCTGCAACGGTTTTTGTTTCATAAAGCTTCTTTTGTACTATGGAATTAGTTGAGTATACAGAGGTTATAGCTATTGTATAGTTTGCTAATATTGCTTTTTTATCTCCTTTTAATTTAAATGTAATTGCTGTGATTTTTTCGATTCCCTCTAGGCTTGTTGAAGGAACATCCATGATTAGTCCCCCATCATCTTGCTGTTCCCTTTTAAGTTGGGTTGGAATTCGTTTTTTTGATTGAGAAGGAAGATCATCATTACCACAACCACAAGAAACAAGATTTAACACCCCTAATAACCCAATAAGAAATACAGAAAAGCAGTATGCATGCTTTTTAAGACTAAATTGCTTCAACATTGTGTGGTTTAGAATAGATCATTAATAAGCAACATATATTTGCTGCTTAATGCAAAACTAATAAATCTTGCTAATTACTTACTTATACAAGTACGTTAATAAAATATACCCAGAGTAATTTATATCTACCTAGGGCGTGTCAACAAATAGTCCACAAAGAAGAAGCATCCAAATAAATACCACCTGAAAAGTTGATCGCTAGCCTATTATAGCACGTGACTATAGCCCTATATTGCTTTAAGTGAGCAAAGTAATGATCTATTAAGTACCTCCATTGATAGATCTATCATAATATCCCTTGTTTTTGTGATTGGTTTTAGATGGTATGACTACTACACGATTGCTCTCTTGTAAGCTAGCTAAGACTCTCTTTTGTGCATAATAATCCTTATCAGCCAATAAAGCAGATGCATTTACTTTCTCCACTAATATATCGGCTCCTTGCAAATCATGTATCTCTCCACCTGTTAGGTGAAAGGCAATACGCCTTCCTTTTCCATCACATAATACATGTATTTCTGTGCTCAATCCTGCTCGACTGTGGCCGATCGCTTGTTTGTTAAGGCTTTTTCCCCGCTATGCTGCTGATGGAATTTAACAATAGTAGAATCAAGCATGTGATATGTATTATCGCTCTCTTGTGAAAGAATCTCAAATACTTTTTGCCAAACACCCTTTTTACTCTATCTAGCGTAACGTATATGAGCCACTCTAAAAGCTCCAAAGCCTTCAGGTAAATCACGCCAAAATATAACAGCGCGGTAACGGTATAGCATTGCCTCAACTATTATCAGCTGTTGGTACTACTGTTTCTGCTCTGTCTGGCAAAAGGCCTTTGTCTTTTCCCATTGCTGGTCTGTTAGTGCATAGCCTCGCATATAAACCTATTATTATTAGATCATAATACCTCTACTACACTATTCTCCTCTCTTATATCTAATTTTACATACTCTTTTTTAATTGTTGACACGCCTTAGTTAGCTATATAAATTTTAAAACTTAACTTTAGAAATTCGAAAAGCTTTTTAAAGTACATATAAGCCATCACTTTAATTCAGAAGTTATTTACATACCATTACGGAACTATATTATTGCGTGTGATCCGTACACATGGTTTTTTTAGGGCAAAAAGTATCTGAATTAGCAGTAACCTATGCAAGAAAAGAAAACATACTACTATTTAAAATCACTATATTACCTTTAAAACACTACTTTAAGGAGTTGTAATACCAAATAATCCTTCCATTTCTTCATTGACAGATCGCCAAACCAGGTCAACTTCTGTTTCTTCTTGTTCATCCTTTATATTTCGATCAGCTTGCTTTTTAGGTAACAATTTGTCAATTGCTGGATGATCATGATAAGTAGCTGGCGTGTAACCCATAGCATCTTTATCATTTAGGCCTTCCCTATTTTTAGCAAATAATCTTTTTATTTCCTCATTGGTAGATCGCCGAACCAGATCAACTACTGTCTCTCCTTGTGCATCCTTTATATCTCGCCTGGCTTGCTTTTTAAGTAGCAATTCAACAATTGCTGGATGATCATAATAGATAGCCATATGTAACGGCGTGTAACCCATAGCATCTTTAGCATTTATACCTTCTCTCTTTTTTATGAGTTTTTTAATAATTGACACATTACCTTTTTGTGCGGCTATATGCAAAGGCATATTATTATATTTATCTTTAACATTTACCTTTACACCTTTATCTAATAAAGCTGTAACTGCTTCCTCATTGCCTTTTAAAACTGCTATATGTAATGGAGTATTACCATCATTATCTTTTGCATATAATTTAATCTCTTTTACTGCTAATAAAGCTTGTATAGCTTCTTTATCTCCTTTTTCAACTGCTTTATGAAGAGGAGTATTACCATGCATATCCTCAGCATTTACCTCTGCTTTTCTAGCTAATAATGCTTGGATTGCTAATTTATTGCTTGCTAAAGCAGCTTTATGTAGTGGAGTAAGTCCACGTTTATCTATCATTTTTACATTTGCTCTGGTAGCTAATAGTAGCTCTAGCACTTGCTCTTTTCCTTTTTCAACAGCTATATGTAAAGACGTATTTCCCTTTTCATCCATCCTATTTATATTAGCTCCTTCGGCTAACAACAATGCGACATTTCTTGTATTAGCTACTTTAGTAGCTATGTGCAAAGGGGTAATACCATAATTATTGGTAGCGTTTACATTGGCTCCTTTAGCTATTAAATCTTCAACTAATTCTTGGTTATCTTTTTGAATTGCTAAATGAAGAGGGCTATTACCCCATTTATTTTTTGTATTTATATCAATTCCTTCTACTTGCAACAGGGCTAAAGTAGCCAATCTGCTATTTTGTTCAACTGCGATACTTAATGGTGTATACCCTTGTTTATCTTTGTGATTTACTTGAATATTTTCCTGGTCTAAGAGTAATTTAATAACTGCTGAATTGTTACTTTTAGCAGCCTCATGCAAAGGAGTTTCCTCATTCTCATTTTTAATATTTATATCAATCTCTGGAATTTGTAACAATTCCTCGATTTTTTTCTCGTTACCTGCTGCTGCAGCTTCCAAAAGCATCTTATTAGCTTGGGCGCCATCCATTCGCCATGTAAATGGTTGTTTATCTAATACACGAGGTGCGTACACTAGGTGTAATTCAAATGATGCTTGTACAGCAGTAGAGGGTTGGATAACAAGAATTATATTATCGCCTGTAATATTTAACTCACTACCTGGTACTACTATACTAGCTTTTCCATTATAGTCTAGGTATGCATCACTTGTTGTATGCTGTATGAGCCTTAATTCTAGCTTGCTAACGTCTATATTACTACTACTAGCTTCCTTTTCTATCCTTAACCGAATTGTCTTATCTTTTCCAATTAATGAGGTAGGTCCAACTGCTACTAACTTTAACAGAGCTTCTTTATAATCAAATTCTTTTTCTTCCACTGCATTTTCTACTACTTTGCCTTGATGTAACACTTCAAACCTAAATGTAGCTTTAATAGCTGATTTAAAGTCTATAGGCAAAATTTGGTCTTCTGTTAAACCCTGTGGAGCTATACTTGTAAAGTTGACAACTCCTACCTGTTGGTTGTCCAGCACAACGGTCTTACCAATAGTATCTTGGCTGATATTGGTATAACGCAATTGAACATCCTTAACCAATTCTTTGCTATTGTTCTGTATACTACAGACAACCCTACTGTTAGCTTGCTCATAGGCTAACTTATTAATTTTTAATCCTCCGGACCTTGCTGCTTCCTTGTTCCAGCTAATAGGGTACTCTTTTAGCTTAGCACTATCCTTATCGAACAACTTGAATACTATACTTACAGAAGTAGCTTCTGTACTAGGAACAATATCAAAAGAGAGTTTTAATGGTGCTTCATTAGGCTTAAGTTCGGCTATTGAAAAAAAATGAGTTAAATTTTTTTCTACTTTATCAGTTATAATTCTTAGTGTATTGCTGCCATCTTTATAGTTTATGGTACTGCCGCTTTCTACTAACTTTACTCTTAATTTATATTGTTTTAAATCTACTACCTTATCATTATCTGTTAGTATAAATGTAGCTGTGACTTGTTTATTATTCCCATCTAACCTTATAGGAAATACTTCCATATTTAAGCGCCTGTCACGGTCTTGATTAGTAGAAGCTATATCTTGGTTTGGTTCACCTTTGTTGTTTTTATTATGCTTATGAGATTTTCCGCAGCCACAGGCTATGATATTGTATAATACAAGCAGGCTAAGAAGTAACCGTAAAAATGGAAATAAGGACCTTTTAATAGGCACTTTTTTGGAAAGCATAAGGCAGTTTGAAATTTGATAGTCAAACTATTTGAAGTTTATAGTTTGGCCGTATATAAACAGGTTTACATTTAGATCTTATAAAGTTTTAGAAGGTACTCCATATTATATTATACAACATTTAAGGCTATATAAAAAGCATTAATCAACAAAGATTTATAATATTATAGCCATATAAAGAAATGCTTTTTAGCATAACTTATGGATAAAAAACATCAGTATTTGTATTATAATTGATTAATATAGAATTAAGGTATTTTAAAGTGTTTGCAATCTCCTTATACACTACTAACACTGCTTTTTAACTAAAGGCTTTTGTGAATAGTATATAACCTTAGTATCAGCTTAGCTGGTAGTACAAAAGAAAAAATTACTGAAGTTAAGAAACAAACACTCTATGCAATAACCTTTTTTAACAACCTTACAATGCTGTACGCTCCCCTACCCTAAGCTTAGCGCTTCGTGACCTAGAATTGATTACTAATTCTTCTTCAGTAGGAACAATAGCCTTTTTATAAACAGGAACAAATGGCTGTAATGGATTGCCATACATATCTTTGTCTAATTCACCTTCAAAGTTTCCTGTTTTAATAAATCTTTTTACTAACCGATCCTCTAAAGAATGGTAGGATATAATTACTAACCTACCTCCTGGTTTAAGCAACTGCAAACTCTGCTCAAGTAAAGATTTTAAAGCACCTAGCTCATCATTTACTTCAATACGTAAAGCTTGGAATACTTGTGCTAAAAATTTGGCACTTTTACGGGGAGGAGAAAAAGGCAACGCAATTTCTTTAAGCGACTGAGTAGTTTCTATAGGATGCTTGGTCCTAGCTGCTATCAAAGCCTTAGCTAATGCAGGTGCCGAGTGCAACTCTCCATATGTCCTAAACAGCTGCGTTAGTGCTTCAAAAGAATAGGTGTTAACTATTTGGCTAGCTGTAAGACTGCTTGACTGGTCCATACGCATATCTAATGGACCTTCCGAACGAGTAGAAAATCCTCGAAGAGCCGTATCAATTTGATAGGAAGAGACACCTAAATCTGCTATCAAACCATCTATTTTTTCTATTTGGTGGTATGCTAAAAAACGTTGTATAAACCTAGAATTTGCTCGTATAAAGGTAAAGTTAGGATCATGCCAAGTGCTGGCTATTGACTCAGCATCTTCATCCTGATCAAAAGCAAATAGTTTACCTCTTTTTAGCTGGGCTAAAATAGCTTTAGCATGGCCTCCTCCTCCAAAAGTTGTATCTATGTAAATACCATCAGGTTGTATAGCAAGTCCTTGTAAGCTTTCTTCCAACAATACAGGCTGGTGGTACGTTGAGCTAGGTTCATTTAAAATTTCCATATCAATTATTATACTATTATAATTATAGGTATAGCTACCAATAACTTATCAACTATCTGGTGGAGAATATGCTATTCTATTTTAACATTTTCAAAGTTATTGTAAAAAATGCTGCTGACCTTACATATTTATACATAATATTAGCTCGTTCTGCACCAAGCATCTTCTGGGCAAAATTATTTATTTTCTCTTGAAATGTACGAATTACTCCCTATTTTAACTACTTCTTGACCTATTACGTAAGTTTGTTCATTTTTTACCTTTTTACGATGTTTCTTTTCTACTTGCTTATGCTCTTGAGCTAGTTCTTGCTGGGTAGGAACATTGAAATTACCACTGGCAACTAGTTGTTGTTAATAGTTGGCTACAAAGTAGGATCACTGCTATAATTCTTTTATTAGTATTATACATGGCTTCATGTTTAAAAAGGTTATAACTAATATTAAAAAATAGGCAACTAGGCATGTTCTAGAGCTATATATTTTATCTTAAAAAATCAATAGATAAGAGCAAAAATTTTAAAAATTTAGAATTGGATTGCAAGGCAATTAGTAATAGGGCTGTTTAGATTTATTTGAGAAAAAGAAACAGAAAAATCAGAAAACCTGGCAAAAAGAAAAAAGAGATTGGTTTGAAAGCTTTCCAAAGGAGCCATGCCAAGGATTTTAGGTATTGTAAAATACTACCTGCACATAGTAAAGGTAGAGATTTTTTAAGCAGCTAGGCATATAGAAATCCTTGACATGGCTTTTGCGTGGTGGTGGAGGGTTTGAAAGCTTAACTTGAGGCACTTCTTTATTTTAAGGTGAGCCGACTGCGAGAGTGAACGAGCCCGTCCAGCAAAGAGCCGTGCAAACGGCGACCTGGGCGTCGAAGGCTTTTTTGCCGGGTGTCTCGTCCTAAAAAAAGTTACAGATTATTAAATAAATACTAATATAAATTTACACTTCACATTTAGTCCTGCAATGAGTTTACAAGAGCAAGATTTTTTTGATAGTAATTTTTCCATAACTTTTCAGTTTTAATAGTTGCTTTAGCATGGTGGATTTGGCTGGGTGTAAGATTGCCAATACTCATATGCGGTCTACTATAGTTATATAACTCCACAGCCTTCACTAAAGCTTGTTTTACCTCTTGTATAGAGCATACATAGCAATAAGCCAGATACTCCTCTTTGATAATTCCATTGACACGTTCAGCTATAGCATTCTCCAGTGGAGCACCACTACTTGTCATGCTAATTTGTATCTGGCAGCTTTCCAGTAGCTTTACATAAGATGTGCTACAATATTGTGTCACCCTGTCGATATGATAAATCAGTTTAGCATGGCTCTGGGGACCTTTGAGACTGCAAAGAGCCATGCGTAGAGCTTGAATACTTTCTTTAGTCTGTAAGCTCTCTCCAAGGTGATAGCCTACTATCTTGTGAGAATAAGCATCGGTTACCAAGCTAATATACCAGCATTTGCCTTCTACCTCCCAATAAGTAATATCACTCACCCATAACTGATTAACACTGCTCGGACAAAATCCTTTGATCTGGTTAGGACACTTTTTAAAACGATGCAGCGATTGGGTAGTTTTTATATGCCTTTTCCTTTTTCTAACCAATAAATAATGCCTAGCTAATAAGTCAAATAATTTATCTCTTCCTAATTTAATATGGTGCAATTCTATAAAATCTTGCAGCTTAAGATGTAATTTACGTCCTCCCATACTAGGATGCTCGCCTCTAATCTTTTTTATTTGCTCAATAATAAGTGTCTCCTTTTGAGAGGTAGTCTCTACTTCCCACATATGCTCGTAATACGCCTGTCTACTAATCCCAAACCATGCACATACTTCGGCTAGTTTTATGTGCTTGAATTTATCTTTCATTGTTTCTATGATTTGGTATTTTACTTTTTTCTAATAAGTATATTAAACTCTCTCTCAGCTACATCTATCATAGTAGAATAGGCAATAGCTCTCATTTTTATTAATTCTAGCTCCTTTGCTAGTAAGGTTTTAGAAGTTGCTAAGCAAGAGTTAGCTGAGTATACTAACATGAATTTTGAATATATAGCGAAGAAGAAGGGGCGCAAGATCACAGATTTAGAATTCAAAATCTCTTACAAACCAGCCATCAAAAAGCCTATTGTTCCTGCATCAAATCTAAGTATATCCAATGAAGTTCTTAAAAAAGAATCCGAGCAATTACAAAAAACTACTTTTAAAAAAGAAAAGGGGTTTAAAAAATTTCCTCCAGAACAATATCGGCTTTATAAGCGGTTAAAAGAGTTAGCGCTTAGTAAAGAATTAGCTGCTTTAGTTGTAGATAATATTCCTACTAAAGAATTAGAATCAGAGATCGATGACTTTTATAATTCCGTTACACAAAGAAAAAATAAAACAACAATTACACCCCATTTTGAAGACCTGCTATATCGGTATACAGGTATAAGAGTAAGGCGAAACTATAAAGTAAATTCTATTTCAAAAAAAGAACCAACCGATGCGGATCCAAAAGAGGCAAGTTTAGTAAAAGAGATAGATCCATCATATGCATTTTGTTTTGACACATTAAAAAAATTTGGTGTAAGTTATGCGGATATTCAAGCTCTTCTCATTCAAGTACCTCTGGATGAAATAAAAATATTTTTAGAGAAAGTTTCTAAAGAACTTGAAGAAAATGATGAACCAAATAAAGCGAACTATGTTATAAAGAGTTTTTATACAGCGTTTGGCTCTCCTCATATAAAAAGTAGTGAGCAAGAAAAGGTACAAACTTTAGGCAATAAACTTAGAAATAGGATCTATACAAAGCAAGAAGATTTGAATAATGAAGGAAAATAGTGATAATTTTACACTATGGATAATAAAGTAATTACGAAAGGACAAGAACACGCTATTACGATCAAGCAGCATAATGCTATCACAGAGGCCCGATATGATATGTCTGCGACGGAGAAAAATATTATATATATGCTCCTTGCACAATTAGAAGGGCTCTGTTGCAAAAAGGGAACAATTGGATTAAATTGGAATAATTCGAAGAAGAACTCCAGACCTATGAATATCTTTAAGAGACGCCATTTCAAATACGATATAATTATATGGGCAGTAAGATGGTACTGCAAGTACGGAGTAAGCTATCGTGATCTGGAAGAAATGCTCTTGGAAAGAGGGGTAGAAGTAGATCATTCGACAATTTATAGGTGGGTTCAGTTTTACGCTCCCAAGATATTAGATAAACTCAAATGGTACTGGAAACCTACTCTTGGCTATAGCTGGCATGTAGATGAGACGTATGTTAAAGTGAAGGGTAAATGGGTATATCTCTATCGGGCTATAGATAAAGCAGGTAATACCATAGATTTCTATTTATCGACCACTAGAAATGCTAATGCGGCCAAGAGATTTTTAACTAAAGCACTGAATTCTATCCCTAGTTATGCTAGACCTAAAACTATTAATACCGATAAGAATCCTGCTTACGGTAAAGCTATCAATCAATTAAAGCTAGCAGGTAAATGCCTACCAGATTTAGAACACCGACAAGTTAAGTATCTTAATAATCTAATAGAATCAGACCATGGCAAGCTTAAAAGATTGATTAACCCAACCTTAGGCTTCAAATCGATGAAAACTGCTTTTGCTACCATAAAAGGCTTTGAGATAATGCGCATGTTTAAAAAGGGACGCTTCAATTTATGGAAATATGGCCAGGGTATCTTTGGAGAAATTAATATCATTACCCATAATTTATTAGCTATTTAAGCTATCCAATAATTGGTTCTCCACCTCACAAACTTACTTCCCTTTTCTATTTGCAACAGGGCCTAAAATTTTATTAAAGTGTCAGGAAATAATCTATGACCTTCCTGAAGAAGTGTCAATGAAATCAAAATACAACTTTATTTTGACAAATATATAACCTAAGTTGCTAGATAAGAAAAGCTTTGTTGATTTGAAAAGCTAGCAAGAACAAGAGTATTTTGATCAGAAAGCCTTGGAAGATAACAGCATGAATCTTCTTTAAGAAAAGGCCTTTAATGCCACTAATGCTGGTCTCTATCACTTTTCGCATGCGCTCTTTGAGATAAGCCAGAGAAGGTGTATCCTTTCGATGAGCATTAGATTTACGCTGAGAATAAAGCTCAATCCTATCATCAGCCAACATATCTTCTAGATGGTAGTTAGTATAAGCCGAGTCAGCATAAAGTGCACTACCAGCAGGCATAGAAAAGGGCAGTTGGTGCAATCCTTTTACATCCGCTTGGCTGCCAGCTACTATTGAGAATTCGACCGGAATACCACAATCAGTAGTAATAAGCTGCACTTTAATGCCATAAAAGTAACGGCGCATAGAGGCTTTGTAGCCTCTGTAAGCTTCACTTTGTAATAGTTTACATCTGCTAATACGTATGTTATCGCACACAGGCACAGGAAATGAATCCAATACAAAGTCCTTACAAGTGGCTACTTGCTTGATTAAAGTGCCTATTTCTAAAAAGAGCGAAGTTATCTCTTCTCCTATAGCATGCAAGCGGCGATTGTACCTACTTTTATCGAGCATGTTAGGGATAAGCTTAGTGGAATGCATAAACGATCGAGCTTTGTCAAGATGTCCGCCAAAGTATAAGGCTGAGATGATAGCTGTTGTGAGTACTTCTGCATCCGACAACTTCCTTTTTTTATCTTCTTGATGATGTAAATACTTGAGTAAAGTATCAATAAATGAGTATATTGCTATTGATTTTTCAATCATAATGACCTCCGATTTATTGGTTTAAGACAAAAACAAGATCGGAGGTTTTTTACTCTTTGCCTTATCTATTACTAGCAACTTAGGTTATATAGATAAAACTTGACATCAGGTTAGAGTGTACTCTATCCTGACAGTAAAAAAATGTAACCAACTCCTTTAACGTGCTTTAAATTTCATTCTCTGATGTGGCTCTATTTTAGAGTGCCGACTTATATAGGAAAGAACTATGGCGGGCCTTGCAACTGCTAGAGCTAGAGGGAAACAAGGAGGACGTGAAAAAATGGGAAATAACCATCCAAAAGTATCAATGGCTAAGAAAATGCACTTAGACCATGCTATGAGAATTCAGGATATCTGTAAAACCTTACAAATATCTAGGGCTAGCTTTTATAGGTATATTATGCTTTGAATAAATACAACAAGAAAGGAAATTTAGTTAACCATTAGAATTAGCGAATACTCGGTATTAGATTTATGTAGTGCAGCAAGGAGTAAGATCTCCGGTTGTGCTTTCTTTGTCTAGCAAGGTCAATGTAAAGGTTGATCTTGCTATTTTATTTTGATGCAAGAACATTCTTAAAAAAACGGCCGTTTTGTCTTAACCAAGCAGTGCGGAGGCATTTACAAAAATTTTTTTAGTCTAAAGCTATTCCAGCGTAAGATAGACTTATGACTTGATCAACCTTCATATTTAAGATAGGGCGATGTGTAATAATTATTTTAGTCATATTAGGAATATATTTTTCAATATTAGTCTGGATAATAGATTCTGTATCTTTATCTAAAGCAGAAGTATATTCATCTAGGATACAAATTTTAGGTTTCTTAATAAAAAGACGAGCAAGAGAAAGCCGTTGTTTTTCTCCCCCAGATAATTTTAAGCCTCGATCACCTACAACTGTGTCAAGGCCTTGCGGTAAGCTTTTGACATGATTAAGAAGGCAGGCCTGCTCTAATGCTTCTTCAATTTCATTGAAGGTAGCTTCTGGGTGCACAAAAAGGAGGTTATTCTTAATAGTATCATTCAATAAGTAAGTTTCCTGGGGGACCCAACTTATCGTCTCACGTAACCACTTTAAGGAAAGAAGCTTAATATTTATCTGGTTAATATATATTTGACCTTCTGTTGGATCAAATAATCTCAGCATTAATTTTGCTATAGTAGATTTTCCTATTCCTGACCGCCCTACGATTAGAACAGTTGTACCTGACTCTATTTTAAATGAAATATCTTCTAAGACATTTCTATTCTCATATTTAAAATATACATTCTCAAAATGAATTTGAAAGCAAGAATCCAATAAAATAGCAGGCTGAGGAGCTTCAGTAATTTCGCTCTTTGTTAATAGCAAATCTAATACCCCTCTCATATCAATAAGAGCTTTTTTGATATTCTGTGTCACCCTACCTAAAATGCCAATAGGTACAAGGAATTGTAAGATGTACCCATTGAATAAAATAAAATCCCCAGCAGTCAATGAACCTTTTAAAATACCTTGTCCAATGAGGTAGGTAAAAGAAGTTAGTCCGAGACCTAGAATTAAAGTTTGTCCTAGATGATAAAGCGTATACTTTGACATAAATTCTACCTCAGCAACTTCTCGTTTTTTTAGCTCTGTCCCACAAGTATGAATGGCTAACTCTTTGTTTCCAAAAACATTAATGGCTTCATGGTTTAAAAGCCAATCTGTAATAATGCCACTAGCATTCTTATTAGTTTCATTGGCTCTTTCACGAGCTTTTGATATTCTTTTCGTGAAGAAACTGTTGTATATAAAGATTGCCATCAAGATAACCGACATTAAAAAACTATATGTAAGTGGGTAAAGTGTGGCAATTACTACAAGAGTACATGTAAATTGAAGAATTGTTGGAAGAACATGCAGGAATAACCCGAGAATAATACTAGGTACATCTTGTTGGGCTCTCTGAATAATACTGGTTATTACTCCTGTTTTTTGATTCAGAAAATAGTTGTGAGATAGCCCATACAAGTGAGATAACACTTTTACCCCTAAAGTAAAAGTAATGCGTTGCTCTACCTTGTAAGTTACTAAAGTTCGCAGTTGAATAGAAGCTTGGCTAAACACCCACATCGTACTATAACTCAATAAGATTAACGTAATAAATGAAGGGCTGCTTGATGAGAAGGATTCTACGACTTTTTTAAAAACAATAGGAATAGATAAACTTAAAAGAACCTCAAGACATAAGCCTAGAATAGCAATAGTAAAACTAAAACAAATTTTTTTATCCTTAAAGGTAGAAATAAGAATCTCCGAAATGTAATTCTTGTATAGTTTATAATTTTCTATTTTGCTCAAAGTTTATTTCCTCCCAATGTCTAAGAAACATTTCAATAGAGAATATGTTCATAAAATACCACATGTGCTTAGTATCCCCATTACTAATTAGTACAATTGTCTTATAGAGCTCATCTTTATTAATAAGGCCTTGTTTAGCAAATTTTCCATCTAGGCAGATATCCAGAATAGACTCTAAATTTTTTTTAATACCTTTCTGGAATAAGCCAGTTGTTTGGCCTTTATCTCGCCTCCATACCGTCTCTGTTTGAAAGTGATCACTGACGGCTTTTCGTAGAGGGTAGCGGTCATATCCATTATCAAACAGCGTATAAGTTGGTAAGGAAAGAGCAAATTCAACTACAGGCTCATAAAGGAATGGGTAAAACAATGGATTAATAGGATTCATCTCTATATGAATAGAAGCAATTCCCTCATAAACAGCATCGAGCTGTTTGTACTTCCCAGGCAGTATTTTGGAGGGTAGCTCTTCATAAATAGGGTGCATAAAGACAGGATAGGATTGTTGACGTGATTCTTGCTTGACCCAAGCAGGCGGCAATTCTCTACTATTTTTAGGATGCCTTTTTGGTAAACGGCCTGAAAAGTAGTAAGAACTTAAACTTTTTGCATTCTCTTTAAGAATAGAGAAAAGTGTCTCTCTATAGAAATGAGTAATATTTTTTAGCGGCTTTCTCGATCCTTTTAGACCTTTTTCAAGAATATAATCTGATAAAGCTTTTGCAGGGAAAGAGCGCATAAATATGTGATCACTACCATGTCCACTAAGTATAATAGAAGAATTATTTGTAGGAATTTGATCAAACATAACTTCTAATTCTCTCAGACATAATAACCCATGAAATGGTTTATTAAGGTTTATGAGTTGTTTTTTATGAGGTGGATCAAAGGGAAGAGAATCGGACATATCAACTTCTGTAAGGTTAATACCTGTTTCTTGACAAACTTTACGGGCATATGGGAGCTCATTAGAGGATTTAATAGATGCATGAAAAACATTTACAGCGCTTAAAACTTGATCTTCTTTTTTTACCTCCTTAAGACAATAGGCTAGGGAAGAAGAATCGAGACCACCCGAAAGACTAACGCATATATGCTTATAGGGCTCAACCCATGGCCTTAAAGTTGTTTTTAGGATATTTACAGCATCTTTATCTTGAGGGGCTGATTTTTTATAAGAATATAGAGGATCCCAGTATGGTTCCGTTTTATGTTCTTTTTGGTTGGCTTTTAGACAACAACCTGGAGGAATCTCATAAATATCTTGAAAGGGGGTTTGAATGGCACTGCTATTTCCATAGAGAAGGTAAGAATTTAGGTAAGTCCAGTTATACTCCGTTTTTCGAGAAAGAATTTTAAAAATAAGTTCTATATCGGAAGAAAATAGAATATTGCCATCAGGAAAAAAATAATAGAAAAGTGGTAATTGACCAGTAGGATCTATACAAATTTTGAATTGAGATGCTTGTTCATCAATATAGATGTAAACATACTTGCCCCATAACCTTTCTAAAATCCGCTCCTTATTTATGAGGGACAAGTTTTTAAAATCTTCTTTCTTAAAGGAACAGTAATGTGTTTTATCAAAAATACGTCCCATCAAAACAGAGGTACTACTCTCCCAAACATCGTCCATATCATTAAGATATGATAACTTACCGTAGCAAAGCGTAAGAGATTTTTTTCGTATAATTGAGGGAGTTTTATGGGTATACGATTCAAGACTAGTACTCAATTCGTGACCTTTATCAGGTACATTATTAAAGTGAATAATACCTGCGTAAATCATATCTTTAACTTTCTAAATGGTTCATTCACAATAATGGCTAGTCCTTCCCTTAAGTCTTGCGAATCCATGACAACCTTTTCATCACACTCTACCCATGCATGCGCAAAGAAAGGATAATTTTGCACTCCTATTTCAAGGTTACATTTCCATCCCCGATGTAAAGCCAACAAAACAAATGTCATGGCCCATTCTAAGCATTTTGTACGTGTTGGATAAATAAAACAAGCCTTATTTATTATATTAGCAAGGTTTGTAAGTTCCTCTTCTTTCGGGATTATATAATTTGAGTCAAGTTTTCTAGATTTTTTAATTAGTTGGATTGCTGAGTAAAAACCTCCAATTTTTACATAAAGGTTAATTTTAATGAGCGCTATAAGAGCTTTCAATACTTGATTGTTCAGTGGGGATTCTTTCTGGTCTAAAGGCAAACTCCAATCCACATTTGAAACCCCATTAGATTTAATCTTTAAATCAATATAGTAAGGATAAATAGTATCTTTTTTTTGCAGGAGGCCATTATCAACGAGCTTTTGCAGATTGCCAATATCTTGAGGTAAGTCTCGGAAATCAGGAGACAAAACGAGGTCTTTCCCAACTTGTAAATGGCTGTCTTCAACAATGCTCAGTAACAATTCTTTAAATTTCTGAGAGCAAATAATGTATTTATCTTGCTTTGCATCCAATAGAATGAGCTCCTCTTGAAATTGTGCAATGTAAATATGTTCGTTAAGATGATAATACGTTTTTCTCTGCACCTATAGATAATTGTGTGTGTTTAAAAATTATAAAAAGTTTTAGAGGGAGATACTAACTTTAAACAAAGCTTTCTTGACCCTCTAAAACTATTACCAATGAATAATACACCGCTACTACCAAGTACTAGACATCCAATTCGGAGGCGTTGTATTTTCTGTGATACAATTGTCATCCCCACGCGTTAGACTACTTGCTTTTCCACTAGTTAATACTTTCCCATAGTTATCATATTCCAGTTCAGTGGAATTATTAAGGTGAAGACCTAAAAGTCTTTCAAATTTATTTTTATACATATATTCTCCTTTTCGTTTTATTGTTAAACATGTTTAGCATAGTAATGCTGATAAAATTTGCTGTTCTTTATGTTAAAGTATCCAATAATATTAATAATATATTATTGTGTAGAAAATATAAAGCTAGTAAGTCACAATATCAAGTGAACTACAATTTTTACATAAATAAAAGCTCATCACTTATTGCTGATTGTCCTTGTTGCGGCATACTATAACTAGTCTTGTGGGTATTTTAAAATATTTTGCCAATAGTCAGCCCCTTTTTATTTTATCAATCGCATTCAAATTATCCATCCATTTTTTACTGTAGCTCTCAAAGAATGATTATGGATGGCCATCACAACCACCGCCTATACACTCGCCACACTTAGAACAACAAGGAACGTAAAAATCCTTCTCTTTATAATTCATTAATTCATATCTCTCTTTATCTTCCTCAATTTCTTTTTTTCTTTCAACCTTATACTGTTTCTTAAAATCCCTAAGATCCTCGTTTACATCAATGCGCACATCCATAACCTTGCCATCATCTTCATATTGAAAGTTTTTCTTTGTTGTCATCCCTAATTTACTTAGTTCTACAAAATAATTTGCCTTTCTAGCTAATTGTGCGTTATAAACTTCCACAGCTTTTTCATACTTTCTTACTAGTGTCGGATAAATATTTTTATATGTGTATGTACTCTTAACAACTACTCCTAATTCACTATCTCTCCAAACTTTTGGTTTATTAGGTCGGTGTGGTTTTCTTGGTCTGCATGAAAAAGTTTTATGATTTCTTCCACATACATAACAGCTATAGCATTCACTTGTGCGATGTCCTACCCTTAAGCAGTTCTTACAGAGTAAACAATCCTTTTTTAGGCTCTGTTGCAAAAAGGGAACAATTGGATTAAATTGGAATAATTCGAAGAAGAACTCCAGACCTATGAATATCTTTAAGAGACGCCATTTCAAATACGATATAATTATATGGGCAGTAAGATGGTACTGCAAGTACGGAGTAAGCTATCGTGATCTGGAAGAAATGCTCTTGGAAAGAGGGGTAGAAGTAGATCATTCGACAATTTATAGGTGGGTTCAGTTTTACGCTCCCAAGATATTAGATAAACTCAAATGGTACTGGAAACCTACTCTTGGCTATAGCTGGCATGTAGATGAGACGTATGTTAAAGTGAAGGGTAAATGGGTATATCTCTATCGGGCTATAGATAAAGCAGGTAATACCATAGATTTCTATTTATCGACTACTAGAAATGCTAATGCGGCCAAGAGATTTTTAACTAAAGCACTGAATTCTATCCCTAGTTATGCTAGACCTAAAACTATTAATACCGATAAGAATCCTGCTTACGGTAAAGCTATCAATCAATTAAAGCTAGCAGGTAAATGCCTACCAGATTTAGAACACCGACAAGTTAAGTATCTTAATAATCTAATAGAATCAGACCATGGCAAGCTTAAAAGATTGATTAACCCAACCTTAGGCTTCAAATCGATGAAAACTGCTTTTGCTACCATAAAAGGCTTTGAGATAATGCGCATGTTTAAAAAGGGACGCTTCAATTTATGGAAATATGGCCAGGGTATCTTTGGAGAAATTAATATCATTACCCATAATTTATTAGCTATTTAAGCTATCCAATAATTGGTTCTCCACCTCACAAACTTACTTCCCTTTTCTATTTGCAACAGGGCCGTTAATCTCATTGAAACAGCAAGAAAAAAAGGATGTTTATACATCTCTGCTATTTCTATTTGGGAAGTAGCGATGCTAGTTTCTAAAGATAAAATTGCTTTCTCTATTGGCCTTGATCAGTGGACTTATCAATTATTATCAACCCCTGGGTTAAAAGTAATTGATTTAACCCCCTCTATCCTTGTACAAAGCTGTGATTTACCGAGTTATCCTCATAAAGACCCGGCTGATCGGTTAATCATAGCCTCGAGCCGAGCTATCAACTCCTATTTAATGACTGCTGACCAAAAGATCCTTGATTATGCCAAGGAAGGATATTTAAAAGTAATCCCATGTATGCTCCGTTGAAACAATTGTTAAGTAAAAAGTATATTAAAACCCTACCAAACCACTAATAGCAGAACCTCCTTGGCCTGCATAACCCATAAAGGCTCCTCCGTTCTTTTTCGCTTGCTTAGCAAAAAAGTGTGCAGCTCGCATAAAGCGTCCTTCATCCGAGATAACCTGCTCTCCTTGTACAAGCAAGCTCCATCCATCTAAATAGCGTCCATCTTCTGTCTCTAGCCTAGCTGTCTGTGTGAACGCTTTTAGCCAAGAAGGTTGGTGCTGAGTACCACCAAGTAAAAGATTCATAGCATTTATTGTCTGGCCATCATTTCTTTCCCACATCTTAAGTGCATAGTCAATCATCTGGGTTGTAGCTACTTTAGCAAGCTTATCCATACTCTCAGGAGTTAAGTCAATAATTACATCTTTTAAGCGAAACAAAAGGGCGTCCGCCACTTCTTGCGTAAGGGCAACCATACCTTCTAAGCCTTTATGTCCATACAAACTTCCTATCTTTGCCGCCTTAATCCGCATTTGTTTGTCTGCATATAGCTGCGCGCTGATTTCTGCTGTCTTTCCTATCACGTTCCCAAGCAGGCCACCTAATGGCAAGAAAGCATCAGCCAGTACTGAACCAATGGCAGTACTTCCTTGTAAAATGTTCTCATAAGCTTCAGGATGACGAGCGACAGTTCCTAAGGCAAGGGCTTCATAGGTAATCAAGTAATTACCTAAATGGAGCTTTGTAAAGTCATGAAAGACACTGCGCTTCCAATCGTAAAAGTCTTCAATAGCACTTTGGGCTGGGCTTGCTAAACGTTTAAGAGCTACCTCATGCAAATCATGTTCTTCAGCCAGCTGAGCAGCTATTTGTGCTTGCTGTTTTCTAAGTTCGCCACGCAGGTGAGGAGTAAGATTTGTCTTTAATTTGCTAGAAACGATGTCTTGCTCTCGGTCAAGTTCTTCCTCTCTCTTTTGATGAGAAACGGTTACATCTGCCGAACGCTCTGCATGATTTCTTTCTAGCCGGCCAGCATCGAGCTTCAAAACTTCTGATCCATAGGCTGCATTGACATCTTGCTGTAACTTTTTTAGAGAATTGATATCCGGTCCTAAAACTGCATCTTTACTCACCTGCACTGTTTTAGCAAAAGCTTTAGAGAACTGCTGCTTAGCTTTTGAAAAGCGAGAAAGGTTCGTAACATTCTGACAGTACTTGGCATTGTAATCCACGACAATCTTGTCTGCCTGGGTAAGCGCTTTTTGTTCAAGCGGCGATAACACTGCTGTAATGTCTTTTGTAGGTATTGCTGCCTGCCAAGCACCACTTGCTTGAGGAGCTTCTGTCTTAAAATGTTCCTTTAATGGGGTAAGAACTTCTTCTAGCTTGCTATTAATTGTTTCAGGCAATGCTTCAGGCTGTTTACCTTGCTTCACTTCTTGTTGATTATATTGGCCATGGTTCTTTAGCCATTCTTGAGCAGCTGGAAGTCGTTGATCAGCAGCTTTCTGATACCATTTGGTAGCTTCTTGTAAATCTTTAGTAACGCCCTGCCCATGCTCATACATGGAAGCCAACCTAAACTGGGCAACTATATGCTCTTGTTTAGCAGCTTTTTGGTACCATAACACTGCCTCTTGATCATTCTGTCCTACACCTTGTCCATATTGGTACATCCAGCCTAGCAGATTCTGTGGACCTATATCTCCTTTTTCTGCCCAATTCTTGATCGTGGAAACTGCTTCTTGAAATAGCTTATTTGCTTTTACTATATCCTTCATAATTCCTTTCCCCTCGTAATACATCCGGCCTAAATTAGCTTTACCAGACATATTTTCTTGCTCAGCTCCTTTTTGGTACCATTTTACGGCTCCTTCATAACTTTGAGCCACTCCCAAGCCATTCTCATACATAAATCCTAGACCACATTGTGCAGCAGCATTTCCCTTTTCAGCAGCTTTTTGGTACCATTTAATGGCCTCTTGGTAATTCTGAGATACCCCCTTTCCATTATCATACATGTCTCCCAAATTATATTGTGCATATGCATATCCTTGGTCAGCAGCTTTTTGATACCACTCTATAGCTTTTCTATAATTTTTTTCTACTCCTTGTCCATTTTCATACATAAATCCAAGCCAATTTTGTGCATACATATTTCCTTGTTCAGCAGCTTTTTGGTACCATTTAATGGCCTCTTGGTAATTCTGAGATAATCCATAGCCATTTTGATACGTGAAACCCAAGTTATTTTGAGCATCTGCATGTCCTTGTTCAGCAGCTTTTTGGTACCATTTAATGGCCTCTTGGTAATTCTGAGATAATCCATAACCATTTTGATACATGAAACCCAAGCTATTTTGTGCAGCTGCCAATCCTTGATCAGCAGCTTTTTGAAACCATTTAATGGCCTCTTGGTAATTCTGAGATAATCCATAGCCATTTTGATACATGAAACCCAAGTTATTTTGTGCATCTGCCAATCCTTGATCAGCTGCTTTTTGAAACCATTTAATGGCCTCTTGGTAATTCTGAGGTCCACCTTGTCCATGCTGATACATAAATCCAAGCCAATTTTGTGCATGCATATTTCCTTGGTCAGCAGCTTTTGCAAAGCACTCTTTAGCTTTAACATAATCTTGTTGTACACCTTGCCCATTGTAATAAGCAACTCCTAAATTGACCTGCTCACTTGCATCAATTTGTTCACCAGATTTTTTGTATCCCTTAAGGTTACTATCCTTACCTTTAACCCAACCCTTATCATTAACAGCTAATTCTTTAACCTTACGTTGAGCTATACTATTTCCTTGGCCAGCTGCTTTCTGATACCAGTGCAAAGCTTGATTTTCATCTTTTGCAATTCCCCTGCCTAGCTCATACATCATGCCAAGTTTATATTGTGCTTTTGCATATCCTTGATCAGCAGCCTTTTGATACCAATAAGTAGCTTGATGCTCATCCTTTCCTATACCACGACCTAGTTCATACATCCCTCCAAGGTTGCATTGTGCTTCTACATGTCCTTGCATAGCTGCTTTTTGGTACCACTCAACTGCTTTCTTTACATCTTTTGTAACCCCATTACCACTCTCATACATAACCCCCAAGGCTTGTTGAGCTTTTACATCTCCTTGTTGGGCTTTTCTTGTAAGCGTTGGAACATCCTCTTTTTCATTTGGAATAATATCCTCTCTCTTGTTCATGTTTGCTGGCCTAGGTGGGACTACAATAGGTAAAGGCTTATTTAGCAAAGGTTCAGCTGTGATAGGCTTGGAAGTGCTAACCGTGTTTCCCCTCGCTAAACGTTGAACTGAGCTCCCTGCTAAGTCAGAAAGTTCTAATTTGCTCATTGCTTGTAAAAGTCCACTTTTTTCTCTAACACTAGCATTGGGCCTGTTTGGTGTACCTGAAACAACTCCTTTCTCGCTGGTTGTACTATTGCCTCTTTCCTTGACACCTGCTACTCTAGCCGGAGGTAAAGTAGGTAAAGGTTTAAATGGTGTAGGTTTAGGTGAACTAAGTGTTGGTGTTCTCAACTGCTGAGCTAGGCTGTTTACTGAGCTAAAAGTAATTTGTGTATGTGGGAAGCTTTCTTTAAGCGTAGATACCAGTTTAGCACTTACCTGATTGTTACTTATATTCAGAAATTTTAGCTTTTCAGGATAAGGGATTGACTGTATGGTATCTTGTATCGTAGCATCATTTAGTTTACAGCCACTTATGTCAAGATCTGACATATCCTCATAAAACTGTACAGCCCTTGCAATTACCTCGGCTATCTCTGCTTCTTTTTCTTGAGCACCAACATTAAACTTAAACACCTTAATACTCGTAAAACTCAACAGTAAATTAGCCAATTCACTAAAATCACCAGAAGCCTCCCAGCCTTTTACTACCACTCCTCGGTCATAACTTTGGAAAGAAAGCGCATGTCTTTGAGCAAATTCTAATAGCAGTTTATAGTTGGCAGGAGTAATCTCTAGGTTGCCTCTGTTAAAGCACCGACGTAGCTCAGTAAAGTCGACCAGGCGTCGTATAAATTGTGCTTGCCCCTCACTTCCACCATCTACTTGCATCCCTCCCGCTAGCCCTGCTCCTTTGTAAATCACTACTCTTGCTGGCTGTTCTTCTTTGGCTAGTTGGAGGTGGATACGACGCTGCTGTGCTTTTTTATCTAAGCATGGCAATTTAGCGAGTTCTGCTCCTTGTTCAGCCGTTACTTCTAAACCTTCATATGTTTTACTAAATCCTTGCGGTGCATTCATCTCGACATCCGCTACTAGCGCGCCTGCTTCTTCTCGAAAGGTAACAGCATGGCCTCCCTGGGCGATCAACGTTTGATCTGCTAGAGGACCTGTATGGCTGAAGGAAATAGATTCCTGTTTTTGTAGTAATGGTGTTTTCCCTTCTTGAATGGGAATAAGCGGATTGTTATCAAACCCTCCACCACAGCTTTGTAATAGAAAGCTAACAAGTAAAACAAAGGCTATATATTGCTGGAACAGCGAGTAAGTTCTTTTCATAGGTTTAAAGATTAATGAGGAACTTATAATAAGATATACTTGCTTTCTTTACAAATTTAAATACTATTAATGGGTAAAATCCTATATACTGAATGCTCAAAGTATAGGTCATTAATGGAGAATAGTATCTTATAAATAAAAGGTTCTTTAAGAAAACCACTCAAGTACAATTTTATTTAAAAGATCGCTAAATACTATATTTGTACATACAATTCTAATATAAGATTTCAATTGTATTGTTTATCATAGGGCACGAAGCAGTACATAAATAGTGTACTTTCTTTTACTATATTTAGTGGTTATACGTATCGGTGATCTGTGCAAAAAATTCAATATATTCAGATGTTTTACCAGTATGTCGGTCCTGATGGCGAACTCAGAGAGTATGGATTAAAAGTGCTTAAAAACATAACAGAGAATAATAAAAAATGAAACACTGATGCCTAAAAAAGAAAAAAACGATCTTTCAAATCCTCATGATTTGCTGGTTAAAGCAACGCTCTCTCATCCCGAGGCTATACAAGAATTTGCTAAAGCTTATTTCCCTGCTGATATTCTAAAAAGAGTTGACTTGCCTTCTTTAAAGCTTACTAATAAGAGTTATGTCACCGAAGAGCTACGTGAGTTTCACAATGATTTGGTTTTTTCTTTTACCATAGATAAGCAGCCAGGATACGCTTTTTTTGTTCTGGAGCACCAATCGACCCCTGACCCTCTAATGGCCTTACGCTTTGTTAAATATAATATAGCTTTAATAGAAGAGTATATAAAAGAAAAAGGTGAGAAAACTCCCTGGCCTATTATTGTCAATATCTGTCTGTATCACAACGCCAATGAAAAACCTTATCCTTATTCTACCTCTGTTTATGATCTGTTTAAAGATCCTTTAACAGCTAAAGCTTTAGAGATGTTTACTAAGTTCTATTTAGCAGATTTAAACAGTACTCCTAATGAAGTTTTAGAGCAGCACGGTAGTATTGGCTTGATGGAAAAGCTGTTAAAATATAGCCGCCATAGGGATATTTTTAATGTGATTGAGAAAGAACTGAAACGAAGTAAAGGCTATTTAATTGTGCGAGGGGATTACTGGAAAACCATCTTGATCTACTCGAGCTATGTAATTGGTCAAGAAGAGAAATCTGAAAAAGATTTGGTATCTTTGTTTAAAGAAGTATTATCTAAAAACGAGGAGGAAATTATGATAACCATTGCACAAACTATAGAAGAAAGAGGTGAAATGAGAGGCAAAAGAAGAGAAAAAATAGCTATAGCTAAAAATATGCTTAAGAAAGGTTGTGAAATAAGCTTTATTGAGGAAATAACAGGACTTAGCCGGAAAGATATTGAAAAGCTTAAGCAAGAATAAAGACAATTCTGATTTATAAATTAACAAGAAATCTTTTGCGTTAATTTTACTTCCACCACCACATTCTTTCCCATGATTCATAGAGGACAAATAGTCGAAAAGGTCGTTAGAAGAAGTGGTTTTTCACTTACCAAACTAGCTGCCAAGTTAGAGATCAGCCGTAATACGCTTTACAATAAATTCAATAACGCCAATTTAAGTTACCGTCTCATTCAGGAAATTGGTCAGGCAATCCATTATGACTTTTCTCTTGATTTTCCTGAAATGCCAAAAGAAGAGTATGCAACAGGGATAAAAAATAATGGCTTAATAAGCATTGAAATTAAATATTCTAATTTGCTCGAAAAGCATATCAAGCTACTTGAGCTACTTGTAAAAGTCGCCAATGAGGCCGAAGTTCATTCCTTGAAACAAGAACTTAACAAGTTTATACGAGAAATTATGCAGGATAACCATAATATATAGTAGTTACTATTTTCCCTGCTGAAACTTCTAATAAAGTAAGATGCGCGGTGTTATTTATAAATTTATAATTCTAAAAACCGCTTACTGCTAATACGATTAATATACTGCATTTTACTTTTTTAATTGGGTTGATTAAGTATTAACCAACCCAATTGGGCTCCCACCTATTTATTCCTCCATTATTTCTGCTGCAAACTCTAAGATTTCCTCAGCTATTTCCCATATAGCATGTGCAAGCTCAGCTGCTTCTCCTGTATTATCAATAAGCTTACTTATTTTTTCTTTTGATTTTTTGACAACATTAGCAGCCATATGAGCGACCGCCACCATAACCATATCCCTAGATTCGACTAACTCTGTTTTTTCTTCTAGTTCTAACAATTTCAATCCGTTAACAATGCTTCCATCCTCTTTCTTTAGCACGACTGCAGATGCAATTTCTTCACCCCACGAAGGCTTATGCTGGCTACTCTTTATTAAAAAGTCTATAACGTTTAGTTCGCCATTTATAGTATGATCATTCCATATTTCAAGCTCAAGCACATAATCAATCATTCGGCTTATAGCAATTTTAGCTAGCGCATCTAAGCTATCAGGTGTTAAATCAACAATTACATCTTGAAGCCGATATAAAAGGCCATTAGCTACCTCTCGTGTAAGCGCTACCATACCCTCTAAGCCTTTATGCCCATATAAACTTCCTACCCTTGCGGCTTTAATCCGAATCTGTCTATTTTCATATATTTCTGCACCTTCTTCAGCTATTTTTCCCACTGCTTTCCCTATAAGGCCTCCTAACGGCAGAAATATATCTCCTACAACCGAACTTATTAGGGTCATACCTTTTAAGGTGTGCTCGTACGCCTCTTTATGGCGCTCCACAGTCCCTAAAGCTATAGCTTCATAGGTAATAAGAAGGTTGCCTAAATGAAGCTTGATAAATTCATGGAAGACACTACGTTTCCAAGCATAAAAATCTTCTAAGGCTGCTCTAGGATTTGTAAACAAGTCAATAGCAGCCTTGTATATCTCTTCTTCCTCTTCCAACTGCTTAGTTAAATCATCAAGCTTTTGCTTGAGCTCTACATTATGTTTAGATATTTGTAATTGTCGGCTTATATCTTCTTTTTTCTTCTCTAAGGCTTCTCTATGCTGCTCATATAAAGTGGTTATCTTTTTACGACTCTCTTCATAGTTTCGTTCCGAATGGATGCGGAGTAATTCTATTTCTTCTTTATATCCACCTTCAATTTTTTCCTGTAGCTCAGTTAAAGAATTTATTTTAGGACCCTTAATGGCCTTTGCTAAGTTATTAAAAGCCTTAGCGCCTTGAAGAACAGAATCATGAAAGGTAGAACGTTTGGTTTCAATGAATTCCTGGCAGTCCTTCTGGTAATTCAACACTATTTTATCAATTTCTTGAAGAGATTGTTGGTCTTCTATAGTTAACTTATCGATGTCTTTGGCTTCTACAGGCAAGGATGCCTTATAAGACCCATCTTCTTGAGAAGTAGCATTTTTTGAAGATTTCTGTAAGGTATCCCCAGAAGACCCATTTTCTAAACTTTTTAGTAAGGCATTAATACTATCCCCTAACTTCTTACTATCTGCTTTATGTGTATCTTCTATTTGGTTAGTAGCAACTTGATTTGCTGCCCTTAATTCTTCACTATATGGAATAAGTGTCTGAAAATGATTGCCTTCATGATATAAATAAACAATCTGTGTTGCATTTTCAGGAATAAATTGATGAGCAAGGCGTAAGCCTCCATTTTCAGGCTGATATATTTTTATACCTAAGTTGTTAATATAAACAATTGCATCAATTGATGTATATTGTAATTGATAGTTCGCGTGGTCAGGGGTTACAGCCATCATATGGTTAGGCTGTGCTATATAAGAAGAAACGAAGGCTTTGTATGCTTCTAATGTTCTTGCTTTAGTTTCTAATTCTAAGAACCTATCCTCTTCTTTTTTATCAATAGATAACCGTTGCAAAGGAGAAGGAATGTCATCGTCTGTTGCTGCAGGATTGTCTTTTCTGAAGTTATTATACGCTCCTCTCAATTGAGCAATCTCTTCTCCTGACTCAACAAAAGCTTTATAGCCAATTGCTTCTTGAACTGCATCAGGTAATTCTTTAAAATCTCTACCTTCCCCAATAGATTCATTACCAGCGGCGGCAACGCCAGCTATAATATCATTTGCAACCATATAGCGAACAACTGGGTCCCTATCATACTCTTGATACTCTTGTAATAACTTGTTAGCTTGCTCTTTACGATTTAAGCCAGTTGCATTAAAAAAGCAATCCATTCTGTGTTCAGAAACATTCTGACATTTGAATTTTCTCCCATCAATTGTGTAATCTTCTCGAAGAGCTCCCCGCGTATTAAGGGGTTCTTGGAAGATCGGCAAGCCATTACTTTCTGTAGTAGGCATAGTTAGTATTACTAGCTCGCTATAATCATAATTTTTTAAATAGTCTTCTTGCCTTTCTTCTTCATTTTCCGATTCACTTCTAGTTGTATCTAAATCAGATGTTGGCCCTCCCCCTTTTTCATCACCTTTTAATTTTTCTTTTCCTGTATCTTTTTTTCCCGTATTCCTCCTACCTTTTACTCTTAATAGAGGAGCAAAATGTAGCTCGTCTTGTATATTGATGAGAATAGGGATATCTCCTGCTTGGAGTAAAACCTTGCCTTCCTCTTCATCAATAGATGGTCTATACCCGCTTTGAGTGGTTAAATGATAACTGATAACTGGGTTACCTGTTCCTGGATCTTTGAGTACTTCTATACTTAAAATATCTTTTAAATTTAGCTTTTTGCATAGCATTTGTCCTTCTACCCAAGGCCTACCCCATATAGGAGCCCTACCATGAAAATACTGCTTACATTCTTCTGCTGTGTACTGAACCATATAATACTCATCCTCCCCTTTATCTATCCCTCCATAATCTGATTGATTCCAACTATCTACTAACACTTTATTTTCTTGGTAAAACTCATGGCAGAGCATACGCAAATACTTAGCTGTATTAACATCCGTGTGATTTATTCTATTTACACACTGCGCTAGTGCATCAAAAAAACAATCTCCATCATTATGAGCTTTACCTAACTCATATCCATCCGGTAAACAAGCAAATAATTTTTGCTTGATAGTCCCTTTATCTTTACTATCAGTCTTTAACCCAGCCCTAGAGATATTGGGGCGTCTAAACCTTTGTCTATTAATTTTATGAGCTGATTGAAATTCTTTCTGTGTATTAAGGGGTTCTTGGGGGATTGGCAAGCCATATTCTGTAGTAGGCCTAATCTGTATTCGTAGCTTGCTATAATCATTTTCTTGTAATAGACCCACATTTTTTATTAAATCTTTTAGCATTCTTTTTGCTCCTGTATGCCCTTGATCAGCAGCTTTTTGATACCATACTATAGCTTTTTCATAATCCTTCCCAACGTCCTTTATATATTGGTATATCCATCCTAAGTTATATTGTGCATTTACATGATTTTGTTTAGCAGCTTTTTTAAACCATGTTATAGCTTTTGTATAATCTTTTTGGTCATAGTATATCCAGCCAAGCTTATTTTGTGAAGGCGCATGTTCTTGCTGAGTAGCTTTCTTAAACCATGTTATAGCGTTCATATAATCTTGCTCTACGCCTAATCCATTTGCATATATTGTACCCAGTTCATATTGTGCTTCTACAAGACCTTGATTAGCTGCTTTTTCATACCATGCTGCAGCTTTTAAATAATCTCTGGCTACTCCTTCTCCCTTATAATCCATAATACCTAAATTATTCTGTACACTTGTCTGTCCTTGCTCAGAAGCTTTTGCATACCATACTATAGCCTTCATAACATCCTGTTGCCCCCCCAATTTATTGTCATATATAAAGCCTAGGTTATATTGTGCCTCTTTATGTCCTCGAGTGGCAGCCTTCTCATACCATTTTATAGCCTTCTTATAACTCTGATCTAATCCTTGCGCATGGTGATACATCCAGCCAATTCTATATTGTGCATCTACATGATTTTGTTTAGCAGCTTTTTTAAACCATGCTACTGCTTTCTCATAATCTACATCTATATTCTTCTTCGCATTATAATACTTAACGCCCAGTTTATATTGTGCTTCTACATCAACTTGTTCAGCTTCTTTTTTGTACTGGTAGCATACTTTTGGCTTTTTATCATCCCACTTTACTCCTTGCCCATGGTAATACATCCACCCTAAATTAAATTGTGCTGCTCTATGCCCTTGTTCGGCAGCTTTCTCAAGCCACCCTTTCGCCCTCGTATAATCTTGCTTTATGCCTAATCCATTTGCATATATTATACCCAGTTCATATTGTGCTTCTATATCTCCTTGCTCTGCAGCTTTTTCATACCTCTCTCTTTCCTTTCCATAGTCCTTTTCTACACCTTTCTCCTTTTCACACATTGAGATTACGTTATATTGAGCATTTATATTTTCTATTTGATCGGCGCTCTCCTTATGGAGGGGGTTAATATCTCTTGGGTTTGCAGGATTATCAAGTATCTGAAATCCTTGAATTGCTTGTAAAAAATCCTTTTCCGCCTGTTCATCCTTGATCTTTTCTTCTTCTATTAAATCTTTTAGCATTCTTTCTGCTCCTGCATGCTCTTTTTCAGCAGCTTTTTTATACCACTCTTTTGCCTTTGTATAATCTTGATTCATACCTAGTCCATGTTGATATAGGAAGCCTAGATTATATTGTGCATGGGCATGCCCTTGATCAGCAGCTTTCTTAAACCACTCTCTTGCCTTTTCATAATCTTGATTCATACCTAGTCCATGTTGATATAGGAAACCTAGATTATTTTGAGCTCTTGCATGCCTTTGTGCAGCAGCTTCCTCAAACCACTCTCTTGCCTTTTTATAATCTTGTGCTACACCTAGGCTATTTTGATATAAGGAACCTAGCTTATATTGAGCATCTGCAACCCCTTGTACCGCAGCTTTTTCAAACCACTCTCTTGCCTTTGCATAATCTTGTGCTACACCTAGTTTATCTTTATACATGCATCCTAGATTATATTGTGCTCCTGCATGCCTTTGTATTGCAGCTTTTTCAAACCACCCTCTTGCCTTTTGATAGTCCTGATCTACACCTAGGCTATTTTGATATATCCATCCTAAATTATATTGTGCTTCCGCATGCCCTTTGTTAGCAGCTTTTGTATACCATTTTATTGCCTTTTGATAGTTCTGATCTACACCTTTTCCGTTCTCATACATTGAGGCTACGTTATATTGAGCATCTATATATCCGTGGTCAGCATCTTTTTTACATTGTATAAACACTTCCTCGTCGCTCATCTTTGTTCTTCCTTGAGTATTACCTCCACCCATTAAACCAGCATTACCTACATACACATAACCCGGCCATTTGCTTTTAGGTAGATTAACATGGGTAAGTTTCTTGTATACAGGCTTGCCTAGGCTTGCTAATTGTACTAGGTTTATACCTGACTCTATATAAACAGGTAATTTGTGCGTTTTGCTAAAACCCTTTGGCAAATGCTCTTCGACTTCTGCTTGCAACTGACCATCTTTTTCATAAAAAGTAACTAGATGGCCTTCTGCTGCAGTAAATACTTGACCCAATAAAGGCTGGATGAGCGTTTGTGGAATTATCTCTTGTGTGGATCCTAAGTTAGCTTCCTCGATAGGAATAAGTGGGTTAGTTGAACTACCACAGCTTTGTAAAAACAAACTTAAAAGTAGCGTGTAGGCCATTAATTGCTGGCCTAAGTTATATTTCATGGTATTTTAAGTTAGCAAGGAAGCATGATAGCATTTAAACAATATAGATCCAAGAAAAATAACATCAATATGATACTTTCGCTCTTTATCATATATCATACCATGCTAGTCTCCCATCAATAAGTAAAAAGTATTTATTTCTTACCGAGTACCTCTAAACTAAGCTTTTCTAGCTCCTGTGATACAGTTGTAAGACCTAAGTTTTTAGCTAGCGGAACAAAGAAATTTAACGTTTCAGTTGCTATATGTTTTTGCTTGGCAAGTGAAGAATGACCACTGATAGTGCGCATGTTATGCAGCCTGTCTGCTAATTTGACAAAAGCTGCCCGCTCATCTTCATAGTTCATTAAACGATAGACATTCTCATGGTCTTCTAAACTGACTCTACGCAAGTTATCTTCTAGGTTAGTTACTTTGTTTACTATAAAAGCCACATCCTCGCCAAACATAGATTTAATTTGAACAAGTGAAAGACTCGTATCCTCTACCGTATCATGTAATAATGCTGCTATAACTGCGTCCTGATCTTGGCAGTATTCTAATAGAATCAAAGCCACATTAATAGGATGCGTAAAGAAAGGTTCGCCTGATTTACGCTTAACGCCTGCATGATATCTTTTAATAGTATCCAGCGCCTTATTAATAACCTTACCATCTATCTTTTTCCCTTTTATTTTATCCATTAACTCTTTTTCAAGCTCGATAGCCAATGGATGTCTTACTTCTTCTCTATCTGCCTCTACTGGCTCCCTTAATAATTCCATCACTTTGCCTCTTACTTCTCGCACGTTAATAGGGAGTACATATACCTGTGTATGCTCGCTGTCTAGGTTGGCATAGCCATAGTGCGCATGAATGATACGAGCATTTTCTATTAATTTACCTTTTCTACTGTGTTGACTTAACAAAGGCAGTTGGTCGATCATATAGAGATCCTTTTTAGTCGGTATGTCCTTTTCTATGGTAATGGTAAATTTTAAAGCTGCTAATTGCCTGGTATAATCTTTAATATAATCTACTCGATGACCTAGCTTGGCATCTTCTATTATCAACGTGATAGGTTGGTTCGAAAGGCTGTGCTTTTGGACATATAGGATAGCATTCACTAATAACTGCTTGAGTTTTGCTGTATCGCCATGAATGGATTCTTCTTTTGTCAGTTTTTTAGTTATCAATTGAGTCATGTTATCAAGCTCTTTGAGCTTCAGAATATCTTTAACTTCTAACAAAAGCTGATCTAAATTAATTGTAGTCACCTCTAGACGCATATAATCCGTCATTCGGTAGATGATCTGCTCTATATAAGCAGCCGTAGTATCATCAAACAATCTTTTCTCATCCTCACTTAGTTCTTTTATTATTTGTTCTCTATAGCCTAAAATCTCTGCTAGCTCGTTACTCTTTTCCTCATACAACCTAGCTAGATAAATGTTTTTACTTTCTAATTTCTTTTTATTCTCTTTAAACCTGAAAATCGCAATTAGAAAGCTACTTATTAAAAGAATACCATAAACAACCTTAAATTCTGCTGTACCATCTATATTACCACAGTACAAATGGCCACACTGCATATACATTGCCAAAATTCCTATTAAGACACCTGTAATAGATAAAAAGAGCATTAAAGGCCATGATAATAAGAATGCAGCCATAACTAGGTTAAGCAAAAAAATCATTACCTGTACTTCATGAAAACCACTCATGAGTACTAGAATGATACCTATGACGAATAGAACATAAAATATACCTGCTGGCCAAGCAAAGGTTATAAAACGTTTACCTTTAAAAGTGGGGGGCCAAGCCGGGTAGGTTAAGAATCCAGCTGTCACAAACAGGACAGAATGTGCAGCAAAGTCATACAGATCCCGGTGATTACTAATAATCTTTTCAGATACAGTATAAAAAGAAGCATAGGTAGCCCCAATTACATAAATGGCGAACATAGAATATACTACTTCATAAGCAGGTAAGTTTTTTTGTAGGTAATCGTATATATTAGCCTGTTTAAAGTTACCAATAAACCTTTTCCAAGCTTCTTGGCGGGCTTGCCTTGCTGCCAATAAGGGTTCTTTTTTTTTGAATACCTATCCAGCCACCTTGTTCTTGTAGAATATAATGGCTGCCTATTAAAAAGATTAAATTGGCTACCATACCTAACCCCAGACTATTAATCCCTGTCTTGCCCATGAATATTTCCCACCATAAAACTGTGATGAATCCAGCTGACATACCTATTAATACCGCTCTAGTAGTGCTACGAAATCCAAAAATGGCTAGTAATAACGGCACGCTGACAATCGGCATATAAAAGCTGCCGGAAAGCAATAAAATGGATAAAAGATCTTGCATTCTTAAGGCTAATAACAAAGCGAAAGCACCTAAAACCAACGCTAATACTCTAGTGATAAGCATTAAGTTCTTATTAAAAATTCCTAGAGGCTTTATAATATCATTAACAAATAATACTGCGGAAGAATTGAGATCAGAATCAGCCGTAGACATGGCCATAGATATAATTCCTATACCGATAAGTCCTTTTAGCCAGGTATAGGAATAGTTATCAATAATAAAGTTAAGTAAATTATTAGGGGATAGATTAGGGTTATTGGCTAGCAACAAAATCCCTATCCAAATGACAAACAGGAACATTAAAACTGATACCCCAGCCGCATAGGTATATGCTTTCCTTGCTTGTGTGAGGCCTTGAGCCATAACTATTCTTTGAAACACAGCCGGAACCATAGTAGGCGTTATGCCATATATTAGAAAAGTTAAAAAGTTTGCAGATTTTGTATTCCAACCTATTAATTCTTTAAAACTAAAAATAGGATTAGTAGCTAGGGTATAGATAGCTTTATGAGGCTCTTTGATACTATTCCAGATGACTAAGGCTAGAATGGGCACGAATATACCAAAGGCAAAGAACTGGAATATGTCTGTGGTAGTAACTGCCCTAATTCCACCAAAAGCTGAGTAGATAATAATAATAAGGGCTGCTGCTATAGTAACTCCAGGGCCTTCAAATCCAAATATCAAAGTCAATATTTTGGCAACTACTTTAAACTGAATGGCTAATCCTCCTATTCCCCATAATATGCCACTAAAAGCAGTAATGATTCGTGCTAATTTTCCATATAAATCTCCCATAGCCTCGGCTACAAACAGGTTATTTAAAAATTCCCCCATTCGATCAGTTACAAGTCCTGTTAGTAATAAGCCTAAGGATGTTCCTAATAAAGGAATAATGAACCCTAGCCCATTACTGTAAATATTAGCCAATCCATAAATCATTGTCCCACCTCCAATCCAAGTAGCTACAATTGTAGCAGTAAGCGCGCCAGTAGAGAAATCTCTATTACCAATAGAATAATCTCGTAAATTTTTTACACGACGGCCTGCAAGCAAGCCTACTATTAGATTAGCAAATAAGAAAATACTGAATAAAACAGTAGAGGTAGATAAAATCATGATTGGTAATTATAGTATAGCTTTCAGTTCTATATGTTTATGCTAAGTTTAAAGTTAGCATATGTAATGCAGGAAGTATTATAGTTAAATTTTATCATCTAATCCATCATTCATTCATATTTCTATTTGTTCGTACCTGTATAGATGATAACGACAAACATGCAGCACACTAGTACAAACAAGAAATAGCTGATTGTATCAATAACTGTATAAGCTGAAAGGAGGAGAAAGGACCTTATAATATAACCCATGATGAGTAAGTTTTAAGACCCGAGGTCCAAAGGTCTATAAAAAACAATAAGGGGGAGGGACCTCTGTACACCTAGCTGTCTTAGGTACAAGCACGCACCTGGCTAAACTAAATGGCAGAGAGACCCACCCCCTTTATGTTGTGGGGGGGTGTTCGCCTCTTCTCTCTTAGCCGTTAATTGTGCTTGTTTTAAGACAAAGAGAGTAGAATATCACCCAACTCAAATTTTACTAAAATTTTGTAAGAATACTAGAGTTCTTCCGAAACTTAACATAAAAGTTCATAGTTATAAATTCCAGCAATAAGATTAAAGCGTAGCCCAAATCTTTTTCTCCTATTTCTGTAACGCTCCGCTAAAATTTTAAACCGCTTGAGCATACCAATTATATGCTCGCTAAGCACCCTTTGGCTGGCTAATTGCTGATTACTCCTCTTATCGGCTTTGGTCAAAGGATGCTTTTTACTGCGTTTTTTAGGCATAAGCGATTTGTCATGTAGCCTCTTTAACCCTTGATAGCCTGTATCTACTATGGCTTGACTATGCTGGCTTATATGTACCTTAGATTCCTTAAACAAGCGAAAGTCATGCCGCTTTCCATTTGAAAAACTACTACATATTATGGCTCGCGTTTGCTTATCGACAACTAGTTGTGTCTTTAGTGTATGTCGTTTCTTTTTACCTGAGTAGTAATATCGCTGCTTTTTTTAGGCCGCTCAATGGGGCTCTCTGTAGCATCTATTAAGATTACTGCATATTCCATATCGCTTTTTAACAATGCTTTACGGCCTGGTAAAGTGAATTGACCACTTTTAATTAACGCCTCTTCAATAAAACGGATGGTATAATAGCAATTACTCTCACTTATTCCATAACTTTTTGAAATATGGAAGTATGTGCGGTATTCTCTTAAATATTCTAAAGTCATTAAAAGCATTTGTTCACAACTCAGTTTATTAGGCCGCCCTACTTTAGCTTTCTTTGTTTGAATGGCTTTCTGTATGATAGCTAACATTTTGGCAAAGGTCTCAGCCTTTACGCCTGTTAAGCGACGGAATTCTTCTGGCTTTAAGGTTTTTAGATGACTGTTTTCCATTAATCTTTCTGTTTTTTTATCCCTAATTTATACATTTATGCTTATTCCTTAGGTTTCAGAAGAACTCTACTATAGATTTTAAACCTTTTTGCAAAAAAGTGCTTTCAGGTCACCTCTTTAACGAAATAACTACCTTATCTACACAGACTATTGTAAGGGGTGCAAAGAGGAATAAGCTTATTTAGCCGCTCTTAAAGGACCTTAGCGCTACCTTTATTCTTCTTTTTGAGGTATTGACACAAAAATTTCTCTGCCTTTATCAATATTTATATTCTTATAATTTCTAGCATAGTTATTGGCTTTCTTAGCTATTTCACTTCCTTTAAAGTCTAAGTCTAATACTTCCTCCAAAAGACCTTGCTTGGCAGCTTCTTCCATTTGTCTGGCTAGCTCGTCATGAAAGACCCCTTCGATTAAATCTTCTTTATCAAAACAGACTAAATCGAGCTGCTTAATTTCCTTTCCAACGATACCAGCGGTTATATGAATTCTGATACGCTCTCCTGCAAAACTAGGAATACCTTTTAAAATAGTGCCCGAATCTAGATTAAGCGAGGGAATGGTTTCTTGTAAAATAATTCTTAAAGCTTTGCCGGCTTGCACTTGTTGGGCCTCTCTAAAAATGGCTTTATAAAATCTTTTTTCTTCGTCTAGTTCTGTATTGTGCATGCTAAAGAACCCTCCTGTATCAGTTTGTTCTGGTTGCTTTACAGGTGCACTTTTTTTAGCTGGAACATTTTCTTTTTTTTCTTTCTTCTGCTCTACGACTGGCTTCTTTTCTTCTTTATATAAAGAAAGAAAGGGATTCTCTTTTTTAACTGTAATTCTATACTGCAACCTGTTTCCATCTGGCTTTCCATTCTCTTTTTTAATCTCTTAGGGTTGAATTCCCCGCCGCTTGCGGCGTAAATTGCATATGTGAGTAAATATATCCATAAGAGTCATAATGTAACAGTGTTGTTGTATCATTTGGTCTTACCAGCAAAATATAGGCGTGTAGTTTTTGATAAGGAAGTAGATGAAGCCTTGAAAGAAATTTGTATTAAGATTGAAGAGCGTTATCAAATTAAGTTTTTAGAAATAGGAACCGATAAAGACCATGTATATATGCTGGTACAGAGCGTTCCAACATATAGCATAACCAAACTCGTAACGCTAATCAAAAGTCTTACGGCAAGGGAAATATTCAAGCTGTGTCGGCAAGTAAAGAAGCAATTATGGGGTGGGGAGTTTTGGAGTGATGGATATTTTGCAACTACTGTAGGTAAGCATGGAGATGAGAAGATGATAGCGCGTTATGTGCAAAATCAAGGTAATACGTATGAGATGTTATACGAGAGTAGGCAGCTAAGGTTGTTTTGAATACCCCGCTGCTTGCGGCGGGGTTATTTATTAGTTTCATAATTAGACAATCTCGGTCCTTCTGAGCGTTCCTTTTCGGGCTTAACCTTGACTTCTCCAAATATCGTACTCACCTCCTTGTTTTTATTACTGGCGACAACCATCATGACACCAAGCACAGCTACAAGCAAGCCAGCGAGTAAGAGTACCACTTTAATAGGGGATAGTTTCTGCATAATACTACGGGTCAATACTAAAATTATATTTTCCTGCTTTAGCTTACTCGAAATAGTATGATAATTTTTAGTAAGCCAGGGTAGGCTTTATATCAAGTTAAAAAACAATAATAGGATATCTTCTATACTATATCATATATTTAAATATTATGATATTATCCTTTTTACATCTTCTTTAATAGCCTCAAAGTTAGCCTCTATGTCCACCTTTTCATAGGTAGTAGGTAATGGCTTCATATACTGATAACCTAACCGCTTATTATACGCCACAACAGGCTTTAGCTGCATCTTAAAGAAACCCCCTTTTGGATATACAATTTTTCCCATAAACTCACCTGTTTTAAGGGTCATAGTGTCTTGCGGGGTAATCACGACACGCTCTTTTTGATGCGTCGTTCGGCTAACATTCTTATCTGATTCAGTTGTCGAAATAGACTCTTCCTCTTGCTTTCCTACTAGATCGCTGATGTATTGAGCAGAGCTAAGCGATCCTCTGCCTATAAAGTGATTGCCAAAAGTGTCCTGTAGCTCTTTAGCACCGATAGCTGTATATGCTTTTTCAAGTTGCGCCATATTCTGCAAGGCTATCACTGTTGATATACCGTATTTCCGTCCTGTAGCGGGTGCTTCACTTAAATCCGGCCTCACTAAGGTTGGTATCTCATCAGCCTTGTTAAAACTAGGAACCCTATCATGAGCATACATATTAGTACCTAGCACTGCCATACACATTGATAAGACAGGAGAAATAACACTTTTCTCAGTAGGCGTATTGCCTAAACAAACAACAAGTGGATTTTTTGGATCATTAACAATGAGTGGAATATCATTACCACTAAGCACCCAAAAAAGATTCTTATCTAAAAGGCGCTCAAGGGTTATTTTAAAGCTCGCCATAACACCTGCAAACTGCTCGGGAGCTAGCTTGTAAGCATCAAGAATGGGGCTTGCATACATGGCCGCCTCTTCGTCTGATTCAAGTGTCTTCATCAGCTCTTTATAAGGCTGTAAGCCTAGTAAAATAGCATGGGGCAGGGTGCAATAAGGAGGATACTTATTGGAGAGCATCACAATTAATGACTTTAGTAAAGCATAGGTATTTTTATTCCAGAAATCATCATGCGCTAAAAGCTTGGGATTTAAATTCAGTAAAAAGGTATTGATCGAATGACTAAGTTTTTTTCTATCTTCAATATAACTTGGATGAATAGGATTAAAGCGGGCGCTGGTTGTTAAATCTTGGAAATTAATGGATATAAACCTTCTTTTAATATTTGCCTTTTGGTCAAATTCTTGTAGCGCCCGGTAAGACAGATGTGTTAAAGAATAATTCTCACTAGGCACGGGTGAAAAGTCATAATCATATAAAACACCTGCATAGCCCTTATAAATCATTTGTGCTAGCAGCGGCTCTATGAGGAATTTAGTTTTACCGCATCCAGGTTCTCCGACAATAAAAATACCCGATTGGGGATTTGGAATCGGTAGCACCTGTCCACGCGTGCCATATAATACGAAGTTGTACTTTGTTTCCTTTAGTCCAGTGGGGTTACGGATAAGATCTTCAGCAAACAAATAAGGGAAAAAGATAATGGCAGCAGCAATAAAGGGAAATATGAAATACTTATACAGATAAACATTTGGAATAAATTCCACATATAAAACAAGCAAAAATAGATATAGAGTCCATAAAAGGTAAGTTGTAATATCTTGCCTAGAGATAAAGTAGTGAAGCATATTCCCCATCTTAGGGCGGTTAGAAAGCACCGTGCTTATAAGAAATAGTATATTAATAATTTGGTGCAGTCTGCGAATGCGAAAACTATTGATAGCTTCAAAGATGTCTATATTACCTATTTCTAGAGAGATGTAATCTCCTATATATGCGCTAGCACATAGAAATAATGTCTGTATAATAAATAAAGCCCAGATAGGTTTCACCAGTGAGATATATTTTGAATTTTATTTGTCTAAAGATTTCTTTAGAACAATACTCTTTTAACTCTAACTTTCTCCAAATAAACCATTTCTTACTTCTTTTAAGATTCTTTATATCAGGTTAAGAGAAGATATATAAGCTTCTCACAAACTGTTATCCTGCCTTTCTTGAGCTTCTCTTATTAAGTTAACTAATACTGTATATCCCTTCTGATTAGCAACATCCATAGGTGCCAAACCTTCGTCGTCTTCAATATTTATATTGGCTCCATGTTCTATCAATAGACCTACTGCGAAAGAGGTTGATAAAGAGAGTAGAAAAGGTTAAAATGTAATCCTTGTTATATACTAAAAGGAATAAGTATGCATTTAACCTACACCAGAATAAGCAAGTACCCATACAATTTTAGAAGAATAACTGGATTGAGGCTAGAAACATTTGATAAATTAGTTCAAAAAGTAAGGCCTCTCTTTGAAAAGTTAGAAGCGAGCAAGCTGCGCCATGGACGTCGGAGCCATTTACCTACCTTAGAGGATAAACTGCTCTGTGTTTTGGTATATTACCGCACCTATATTAGCCATGTATTTCTAGGCTACTTATTTAACTTACACAACGCTAACATATGCCGCTTGCTAAGAAAAATGGAGCCCTTACTAGCTAAGAAAATTAGCATTAAAAAAGATAGGACTTTAACCCCAGACAAGGTATTGCGCATATTAGCAGATGTAAGTGAACAGCCTACGCAAAGACCTAGTAAAAAGCAAAAGAAATCTTATTCAGGCAAGAAAAAGAGACATACCATAAAAACAGAGATAGTCATCAGAGAAGATGGGAGAATACTGTCTGTCTCCAAATCACATAAAGGAAGAGTGCATGACTTTAAAATCCGTAAAGGAGAAAAACCCTTACCTAAAGAAAGCTTAAAGCTGGCAGATAGTGGTTATCAAGGCTGGCAAAAGCTACAGAGCAATGTAATGATACCCTACAAAAAGAGCCGTAAGCGGCCATTAACCAAAGAGCAAAAAGACCATAACAGAAAGCTAGCCTCCATACGCATGAAGGTAGAGCATAAGATAAGAGAGATCAAGGTATTTAAAATTATGGCAGAGGTATACAGTACTAGTTTAGATTTAAACTGACAGGTACAATAAAATTTATTATACTTGGAGTAAACCAAAAACTAAACTAGAGAAGAAAATGAACTTAAACCAGAAAATCATAAAACCTAAATTGGGTTTATTAGAGTTAGCAAAAAGGTTAGGCAATGTATCCTCAGCTTGTAAGACCATGGGCTATAGCCGAGATAGCTATTATCGCTTTAAGGAACTCTATGAGAAGGGTGGTGAAGAAGGGCTTTATGAATTAACACGTCGAAAGCCAATCCTTGCCAATCGAGTAGACCCTACTATAGAAAAGGCAGTACTGAATATGGCTATAGAATATCCAGCCTATGGACAAGAAAGAGTGTCCAATGAGCTAAAAAAGCAAGGTATACTTGTATCTGCTGGAGGAGTAAGATCTATATGGCTTCGCAATGATCTAAACAACCTTAAAAAGCGATTAACAGCTTTAGAAGCTAAGATGGCTCAAGATGGTATGGTTTTAACAGAAGCACAGCTAAAAGCTTTAGAGAATAAGAAGCAGCTTCAAGAAGCCCATGGAGAGATAGAGACGGCTCATCCAGGCTACTTAGGATGTCAGGATACTTATTATGTGGGTAATTTTAAAGGTATAGGTAAAGTATATGGACAAACTTATATTGACTCTTACACTAGAGTAGCAGAGGCTAAGCTATATACAGAAAAAACAGCTATAACTTCCGCTCATATCTTAAATGAGCGGGTATTGCCTTGGTATGCTGAGCAAGGAATACCTGTTTTGCGTATTATGACCGACAGAGGCACAGAATATAAAGGAACCTTAGAGAATCATGCTTATGAGCTGTTCTTAAGTGTAGAGAGAATAGAACATACTACTACTAAAGCCTACTCACCACAGACTAATGGCATGTGTGAACGTTTTCATAAAACAATGAAGACTGAGTTTTATGACACAGCTATGAGAAAAAAGATATATACCAGCTTAGAAGAATTGCAGCGTGATTTGGATGAGTGGTTATATTACTACAACAATGAGCGAAGTCATAGTGGAAAGTATTGTTATGGGAAAACGCCTATGCAAACTTTTAAAGACAGTAAGCACTTAGCCTTGGAAAAGAACAACGAGTTGTTGTATCTTTCTAGCACACCAGACAGGCTAGAGTATGCTGACAATTTGCATCCCCTGTTGTAATCTGTCTGTCAGTTTAAATCTTGACTTGTACAGGTATACAGGAATTTTCAGAAAAAATATAACCTTCGCTTTAACATTATATCCGGGCTTATAAACTTCAAGTACGCTTTTTAACAAATAATGTCGCTAGAGCCAAGCTCCCTTCTTTATTTTATTTAAAATTCTACTCTATTTTACCTCTTTCGCAGTAGGTCTAATAGCTTTACTACCTCCAAGTGGCCATTCTGTGCAGCTAGATACAAGGGGGTAACTTCATATTCATCTTGGTCATCTATATAAGCTCCGTAACCCAGTAACGACTTAACTATATTTGTATGTCCCTTCTTAGCTGCCACATGTAAAGGCGTTTGCCCATATTGATCTTTAGCATCTATCCCAATTCCTCTTATATCTAATAATAAATCGATTATATCTACATGACCTTTTTTAGCAGCTTGATGTAATGGAGTTCTGATATTTATAGCTGAGATATTTACATCTGCTCCTTGTTCTATCAATAGCTTTACTACCTCCAAGTGGCCATTCTGTGCAGCTAGATATAAGGGTGTAACTCCATCATTATCTTGGTTATCTATATAAGCTCCCAGGCCCATTAATGATTTAACTATATCTGCATGCCCCTGTTCAGCAGCATAGTGCAAAGGTGTGCGCTCCTTTTTATCCTTGTTGGTTACACCAGAATTGCTTTTTATTAGACCTGCTGCGAAACAACTGTTATAAAAAAACAGAGGAGTATTTTTCACAATTTAGAGAACACAAAAAATAAAAATAGGCATTTAAAGTATAAAAAAGGTAGGTTGATTTTTTGTAGATAGTAAATTTATCTCTCAAAAATCCAATAGTTTTATCAATTTTCTGTTTCGCAGCGGCTCTATTATAAGTTGGAAGGAATCAGGATCCGTTTCTCTGAGAGAAGATAGATATTCATCACATTTTAGCTCTGTTAATATGCTAACCAGCTTCATGTTTCCATCTATACAAGCTCGGTGTAGTGGAGTAAAACCATTATTATCTTGTGCATGTATATTAACACCTTGTTGCCTTAGTAATTTCACTACTTTCAAATGCCCTTTTTGAGTGGCTAAGTGTAAAGGTGTTTGAAGATCATTATTCCTAGGATCAATATAAGCCCGTGGAGTCTTTAATAATAGTTTAACTACTTCTAAATGTCCCCCCTGTGCAGCAAGGTGTAAAGGCGTGTTACTTTCTTTATTTTTATTCTCGAGAGAAGCACCTTGTTCTACTAGCAGATTAACTACTTCTATATGCCCTTCCTGGGCAGCTACATGTAAAGGTGGTTATAATCATTTGGCATATTAGGCTTAGCAGAACTCTCTAGCAGGAAGTTCATTATTCCCATTCGATTATCCATGCAAGCCATATGTAATGGGGTATTGCCATCTTTATCTCTAGCGTGTAGCTTAGCATTATGTTTTATTAATAGCTTAACTAATGCCATATTCCCTGTATTAGTGGCTAAGTGTAAAGGTGTATTACTATCTTTATCCCTTACATTTATTTCTTCTTCATTTTCTATTATTTGTATTAAAGATTCTACCAATTTAAAGTGGCCCTTTCGGACTGCTATATGTAATGGAGTTTGCTTATATTTACTACAAAATATGTTACTCAAATTTACTCCGCGCTCTTTTAATATACTTACTATACTTACATTCCCTCTCTTTGAAGCCCAATATAATGCTGTCCTCCCTTTTGTATCTTCAGCAGTTAAGTTAGCGCCTAATTTCACCAATATATCAAATAATTCAGTGCCCCCCTGTTTAGCAGCTATATGTAAAGGAGTTATGTCAGAACTATCCTGAAGATTAATGTATGTACCTGCCTGCCTAAACCAATTTTCCTCTTCTATTGAATTTATAGCTTGAGGCTTAGTGCCACATAACTCTTCTATAGCTAGTACAAAATAATCTACAGAACCTTGATTAGCAGCCCAATGTAACAGTTTACATGCATCATTTTCACACTCTTTACGATAATAAGCTTGGACTACTGTTTTGTTTAGGTATTTGCTAAAAGTGGACATACTAAACTCTGGAGGTAACCCATCAAAATCTGGCAATAAATTTGATAATATAAAACCTCGATTTTGTATAACATTAGCCCAATACGCAGGGTAACTGAAACAAAACTTATTTTGGTTTTCCCTAAGTTTATCTCCCTTTTCCCGTAAGAAATTATATAATATTCGATACTTCTTTTGAGAGACTAGCTCAAAAGAAATCTTGCCATTAGGAGCCTTAGCATATGGATTAGCGCCGTGCTTTATTAATTTTAGAATACGATGGAAATCATCATTATTAGTTTTAATAGCACTTTCAACAGCGTCATACAATCGCCTTTGTAATTCATCTTTCGTGTAAACATGAAATGTCCTGTTAACTAATTTGAGTTCATTTGTAGCTTTTTTAAGAGACATAAATGAGACTATTTTATTATATATTTCATTAGGTAAGCACGGTACGCTAACCTCTAATCCTATTGGAGACAATAATTGTTCTATAGAATCTAATAATCTGGTAGCTACATTTACTTGCTGAACAGATGACCCTTCTTGATTACTTTTAGGAATAAGCGCTTTACCCTCGTTTATAGCATTTCTAAAAATATTAATGAATTGTTCTTTTCTTTCTCTATCTTCTTCTTCTAACTCTTCTGATAATTGAAATATTTTTAATTCCTGTAATCTTTTTATAACGGGACTAAGGTGATTTTCAAGTTGATCTGGAGATAAACTTTCGTCTATGTTTCCATCAAAGCCTCCTCTAACCCATTCTTTTAAGAGCAAAAGTGTCGATCTAAAATCAGCTTTTAGCTGTTCTTCTTCATTTATTTGTTTTTGCATAGCTTCTAACATGGCCTGTTCTTCCATTTGATCTCTTGCTTGCTGCTCATCCATTGCTTGTTCTCCTATTTCTTCTAAAGCCTCTTGTAATATATCATTCAGCGTGGCTGTACCAAGATTTTTTTGTTGATTAAATGTTTGGGCTCCTATATAATCCCTATTTCTTTGATCATGAGTCTCGCTGCTCAGGTTAAAATACCTTTCCGTAGTGGGTCTATTAGTCCTTTTTACTATTCCTGAATCTATTCTCTCTCTTAGTCTCTCTCTTAGTCTCCTACCCAATTTCGCTAATAAATTAATAGCTTTTTCATACCCTTGTTGGGCTGATTCTTTTAACCACCTTCTTGCCTCATCAAAAAGTTCTTTTGTATTTTGCTTTTTCCAAGCTTTATAAGCTATTTCTCCTAATAAAAACTGTGCTTCAGGATCTCCCTTTACAGCATATTGCATTAAAATCTGCTTATCGGCAGTAGACTTTTGTGTGCTAGGATTATCCGATTTACTCTCTTGTTCTTCTTCAGAATCTTCATTTTCACTCTCCCTATTCCTGCCTATTTTAACTATTTTAGAGTTTTCTGCTCCATGCAGCGGATTTCCTTTGTCCTGATTCCCTTCCATTCCACCCATTAACAATGGCTGGGATATAATAATACTAGAAAGCCTCCCCTCTTCTTTTTGAATGTGAACGCGCTTCTTCTGTACAGCTTGAGGCAGGTGAATTAAACTTATTAAATCTACTCCTTTCTCTATATCCACAGGAATATCATTATAAATTTTATCTTTCTCATCTATTGTTTCTACACTTGCTTTCGATACCCCTTTATACTCGTAAAATGTAACAGTATCTCCTCCCTCGGCGGTCAATGCTTGACCCGTCAAAGTGTGAACATCTATTTGAGGGATGTTTGCTTGCATAAGTTCCAAACCTTCTTGCTTAATAGGGACAATCGGATTATGCAACCCACTACAACTTTGCAAGCATGAGCTTATCAGTAAAACGTAAGCTATCAATTGAGAACCTACCCTATAACTTTTATGCATATTTTATATTTTATATTAAGATTCAAGCTTATAATAATACTCAATACTTTTTATTTCCTTTTAGCCTTTAAAAGTATTCTACTCGGAACATGTATTCTAAATTCTCTTTCTCCTTGTCCTGATTCTCCTAAAAACACTTCAAGTCCTCCGTTACTGGTATAACTAGGCAAGGCAACCACAAAATACTTAGAACTACTCGGCGCCAGCTCAATAGCGGGGAGTCCGCCAATAGGCTCTACCACTTTAGTCTTGGTACTTCTGAAAAACAGAAATTTTCTTAAATAGGTAATGTATTCAAAGCCAAAATGGGCAAGCTTAAGATTGGTGGTCGTATTGTTTTCAAGAAAAAAACGTAAGTAAGTAATATCCTGGTGGTGCGATACATTCACTAGAATCGCTTTGATCCCCTCCTCACGAGTACCATAGCTAAAGTATTCTTGCTTTTCACTGGCAAAAAACACATTTTTCAGCACGCTTTTTATCACCGGCTGCTGTGTTGGAGTAGTAGGAGTTTCATGCACCTGGGCCTTAATAAAGCGCTGCAGCGGAGCCTGGTCATCTGGGTAAATCTCTGCCACATAGGTTTCTTTGTTCTTCCCATATAAAACAAACAAGGTAGTTGGCCTCGAGTCTTGCTTTTTAGCAAAAATTAGTAGGCTCTTGCCCCTGAGCTTAACGTGATAATCCTGGTTGCCTAGATCAATATCAATAATCTCTTCCTCAAAGCTAAAGACAGTGGGCTTTGTAATAGGCACCCCTATTTGTGCTGTTTCTGCTCGACTAGCACTTGCCAGGCATGCCAATAGTAAAAGGATAGTAATCTTCTTCATATTACTCTTTGGCTTGTTCATCAGACTTGGGTTGCAAAAATTTTAATTTTCTAATCTGCATGCCATAGGGATTTTTATAGCTCCTCTCAAGGATAGCTACTTGGAAATATAATCCACCAGGCACTTCAATGTCTTCATATAGCGTCTGGCCAGTAGTGACAAAGTGCAAAGCCGTATTGTAATACACGAGCACCTCATGCGGGTGAGTCTCCTTATTAATTTCAATTTCTTGAAGAGAAACGGTTGAAATAGCATTTCGATCTTTATAAAGCGACTCCACGGTCTCATCCATTTTAGAGATAAAAAGTCTAGCACTCTCTTTATCCATCATGTCCGTTACCTCTTTTAAATTCTCTTCAAGGGAGTACTCGTTATGGGCAAATGCTTTTTCTAAAAAGAGCCTCGTAAAAGCTACAATCTCATATTCGCTCCTGACAAGAGTCTCTTCAGCCCTTGTGCCTACATAAGTCTTATCCGGGAAAACAACATACACATTCTCAAGCTTTGAGGCATCGTACCATTTTTTAGCAAAAAAGCCGGAAAAACAGAGTAGCACGATAATCACAAGGATCAGGGCATAATATACCCGTTTAATTAAAAGGGATAAGTATTTAGCATTATCAAATATCATTTCATTTTCATTTAAAGGCTCCACAGGTGGCTATATTTAGCTTGTATCCTTTGCCTATCTTTTTCTAAAAAATCGTCTAACTCTTTGAGATCTCGAGTAGCCTTATAAATAGCCATCTTTTCTTTCTCTTCCTCATCGAGCTCTAAATCACCCGCTATACGATCGTCTACTTTCTCGTTAAGCTCTCGAACATCTCGCCGTTTACTATCAATCACCAGTTCCATTTGCATCACATCACCCACTGTCAAACCTTTTTTGCTTTTAGCCTCCTCGAGCAGCTTAATCTCTTTCTCGAGCCTATCAATCTCTGCTTTATATATTTTGACAGTAGCTACCGATTTAGCCTTTAAAGCCTCTTGGAGCTGATGTTCATAAGCTTCTGCTTGCTCGTTACTGCTTATCAAATTGTTTAGGACTGGTTTGAAGCAAATTGCTTGAAAGCATAGAAGCACGCGTATTGCTGAGTAAATGTTTCCCTTGCCCTAGAACATTCTTCTCAAGAGAAAGATCTAGCTCTAAACTCTGTTTTAAGTTTTTAAAGGAAGGGATATTTGGAATATATTCAGCTGGATTGATGGGTATTTGTAAGCCATTTTCTACCAGGGCCCCTAAAAACTTCTTAAAAGATCCTTTTTTCAGTCCTTTGGCTAAGAATGTGGCTTGATCTTGTGATCGCTTTTTAAAGTAATACATCTCCTCTACCTTTTTTTTGGTATGCAAGGCTTCATGAGCAATTTCTCGAATTCTGTCGAGGGATGTTTTCTGCCTTTTATCAATGCGATCTACCTTTGCCTCCATGCCACCCCCATCAAAGATAGAAGTAAAAAATCCGCCACCTGGAAACTTATTAAGCATTGACTTAACTCCATATTTGAGCCTGCCAGAGAAGTTGATTTTTTCATCTATCCTCTCTCCAATAGCTTCTTTAGCTTCTTCTAGCTTGATATTGGCTTTCCTAGCGAGTCTGCCTGCATACGATGGATGGTATGAGATAACAAGCATAACTGTTAGTAAAGTGAATATGCGACGCATGTTATTTGATTTTAGTCATGTGTTTACTAAGCCTTCTAGCGAGCCCCATTTTACTCGAAGCCATATTCAGAGCCTGGCCTACATTGGCTACAATAGCACTTCCTAAGAGTTTAGAAGTAAAAGTCGGGGTTAATAAAATAGCTATAAATAGCCCTATGGAAAGTATTATATGACCCACTGCTTCACCGGCCAGCGAAGCGTTAGAACCTGTTTTCATCCAAAAAGAGCTTATTCCATAGAACTTTGCTAGAACACTAAAAATATGCAGGGTAATAGCCCAAGAAGTAATGTTGATGTAACTTTTGGACCAGTTAGAAAAGCTCTTTTTAAAGGGCCCCGGCAGAAAAGATAAAACAGCCGATATAGGACCTAGTATAATGGTAGGAATTAGAATCATTACTTTGATAGCATGCATAAGCCGAACAGCTCCTCCATGAGAAACCATTGCTAGCATTTTAGGAACAAAATCAAAGATGACTTTAAGAAAAGATTTGATAACTGTAAACCAACTTTTACCCTCGCTATAGGCTTGAAATTCTTGCTCATACTGCTCGGCACTGCCTTTCAAGTAACTGCCTATTTGAGTCGCCAGGTCCTTCTGATCAATACAGAACGCACTAATAAAACTATCAAAATACATGATAATAAACTTGTAGTGAGTTAAAAACAGGGCAACCAAAAGGGCATGGGAAAGCGTTTTGATATGGGTTCTTAGATCTAGCGTACCACTTGAAATATCCATAAAACCTTCCCAAAGGAGCTTGATCATCATCAAAGTCCCAAAAGCCTTCCAGCACATCTTAAGCATCACTTGCAGCATAGCTGATACTACAATCCACATAGCATCAGGAACACCTGCGCAAGTGGGTAAAATAAAGTCTACGATATCATTCATAGCGTACGATTTTATCTAAAAGCTGCCTGACCCAGGTCACAGAAGCCATTTCAATATCTCCTTCTGCTAATCGTATTAACTGAGCCATGGCATTGCGCTCATCGGGCCTAGAAGTTAAAATAGCATGCTCAAAAAGCGATGTTTCAATACGCCAAACAGCTGACTTGTCCATCTCTTTAATAAACACTTCCCGATAGCCATTCAAATAGCTATCGCGTCTTCTAAGGGATGCATATTTTTCCATATCAAAAGCATTCATGCCTAGAAAGTCTGCTATATCACGCCTGACCGATTCCTTGTCATTATAGAGCAGGATAAAGGTAGAAGCATTGTTTTTCATGGCTCCGGCTATTGAAGAATCTCTAATCTCATCTACATTCTGGGTAATAATCCAAATAGCAGTATTTGTTTTTCTTCCTTTCCTAAAAAGTTCTTCAATATAATCCTTAGAAGAATCATCGAGCATGGTCCATCCTTCCTCTACCTTAATCGCTTTGATCTGTTCTGGCTGGCTGGCGACAATTTGCATCACATAATCAAAGAGTACCTTAACAACCAGCGGATAGAGTTTACTGTCACTTTTTACGGATTCAAGCTCAAAGCATAGCAAACGGCTATCCTCTAAATAAACGACTTCCGTAGAGTTAAAATGCTCTTTATAAATGCCCTGAGTAAAAGGCTCTAGAACAATTAAAAAGTTATTGATATTAAATAAAGTTGTATCAATGGCCTCTTCTGCCACATAGCCTTTCACCCATGTGCAGAATCTTGTTAAGGTAGGAATTTCATCCTTAGGTAAAGACTCGTAGTATAAAGTCAAGAACTTAGAAAGAAGGGCATATTCGACAGGCGCAATAGGATTGTTTTTAAGATCTTCCTTCCACATCTTAGCGATGAAGTTAGATAAAAAGGAGATCTTGTAAGAATCAGGGATATACCTACCTTCTGTCTTTTTTATAAGAAATGGGTTCAGCTTAAGGGGCTTTTCGGAGGTATATTCAATATACTTCCCTCCTAATGCTCGAAATAAGGAACGATATGTACCGCCACTATCAATGACAATGACCGTATGCCCAGCATAATACCGGTCTTTGATCATTTTCCCAATAAATAACCCCGCCGCAAGCAGCGGGGTATTCAAAACAACCTTAGCTGCCTACTCTCGTATAACATCTCATACGTATTACCTTGATTTTGCACATAACGCGCTATCATCTTCTCATCTCCATGCTTACCTACAGTAGTTGCAAAATATCCATCACTCCAAAACTCCCCACCCCATAATTGCTTCTTTACTTGCCGACACAGCTTGAATATTTCCCTTGCCGTAAGACTTTTGATTAGCGTTACGAGTTTGGTTATGCTATATGTTGGAACGCTCTGTACCAGCATATATACATGGTCTTTATCGGTTCCTATTTCTAAAAACTTAATTTGATAACGCTCTTCAATCTTAATACAAATTTCTTTCAAGGCTTCATCTACTTCCTTATCAAAAACTACACGCCTATATTTTGCTGGTAAGACCAAATGATACAACAACACTGTTACATTATGACTCTTATGGATATATTTACTCACATATGCAATTTACGCCGCAAGCGGCGGGGAATTCAACCCTAAGAGATTAAATTCAATCCTTCTTCTACCTTAACAGGTATACAATTATAAACTTTATACTTCTCATTATATGGCTCTATACTAGCTTGCAACTCTCCTTTATACTCATAAAAAGTAACCTGACAATTTCCTTCTGCTGTAAATTTTTTATTTAGAATAGACTGATAATTTGCTTCTATACCATTATCCTTTCTTAAAGGAATATGTAAGGGGGAATTAGTAAAGCCGCAGCTTTGTAAGAATAAGCATACAACTAAAATAGAGGCCATAAACTTATGGCTCAGCTTATAAGTTTCTTTCATGTTTTTAAGGATTGAATTATCTAGGAAGCATATTAGGATATAGCTAGCTTATGTGCAAGAAATAAGAGGATTTATAGTTATAGTTGAAGCGTCGTTATACCCTTTCAATAAAGAAATTTATCCTCAATCAACATATTTACTAATTCCACGACTGACCATTAAAACACAGTAATTAGCTTTACATACCCCTTTTTAGGGAGTGTCTCTTTTTCTTATCATCATCCTCATCATAATCTTCACCATCCATACTACGATTTGTGCTTGCAAGGGCAGCAAAAAGGCTAATACCACTACCTAAACTAGCTGCTAAGTCTTGGCTAACTGCTGGCATTTCCACCATATCTTTACTGTACTGATATTGCTGCTTTTCTAAAACATATTCAAGCACTTCTGTTAGCCTATTCATTCCCTTACTAGCAGCTATAATTAGTTCTTTCTTTTCACTTTGTACTTCTTGTAATACTCTATTTAGTGGTTCTTCTAGTAGATGCCTTTTCTCTTTAGCCTTTACGTAGATATAGCAAGTATTATCGATCTTATCTAAGCGCTCATCCATATGTTGCCCAGGCATTGTAGAAAGCTTATTAACAGTTTCTTTAGATGCAGCGGCCTGTACTTCTTTTTGATATTTGTAGCTTAAAAGATTATCCAGAGAAGATGTAGTAAATGCAGACTTTTCAGCTTGTTGTAATCCTTGCTCCTCTGGCTGGTGAACAGATAAATCAGAAGGCTTTTGGCTAATGTCCTCTATAAGCTTCTGACCTACTGGGATAGCTTGTAGCTCTTTTTGATAGTGTAATAAGGCATCTAAGGGAGAAGTCGTTAAAACTACCCTTTCAGCTTGCCTTATATTACCTTTAAGGATGGAGATAACAGGACCTGGGTCTATATATTCTTTATATCCTTTTTCTTTATCCCAGTTCAAATTCCAAGTGGACACAACGTTTTCTTTGCTGCTGTCCCGCTGTAAAGCAACTAAAATCTCTTTTTCATTTGTTTTTATGACGTTTCTAAAAGCCTCATGCGTATCTTTTTCAATACCTATTTGATGCAGTAAAGAAGCCTCATAGGGCTTTTCTTCAAACGCTGCCCATGTTTTAGCGGCTATACTCTTGCTATCCTCTAGACGATGTAAGTCTCTTTTTTGAGTAAGCACCTCATTCCAGCTTTTCCCCTGGAGGGGCACTTCCACCCGATAAGCAACATCCTCATTTTTAAGTACATACGCTAAACTTCTAGCCATACTTTGCCCATCCGTATCTGCATTAAAAGCCACGACAACAGTCTTCTTGTCCTCTTTAGCAAGCTTTGCCACCTGCTTGAAATCCTCATACATAGAAGGACTAAGATAACCGCAAGTACTTAAATAAGCTGTTTTCCCCTGATCTTTATCTAGCTCTTTTGCTTGCTGGGTAGCTTTTCGGACATGCTTCCAAGAGGAATCTTCTCTTGCGCTTAACTGCCGGTAGCTTAAAGCATCAATCGGGGTGTCTGTAACTATAAGGGTATTAGCCTCCTTTAGTGTAAAGAATTTAGACAAATTTTTAAAGAGTGCAAGGGGTATTGGTCAACAAGAAAAGAAGTCAGTACAAGTGAATGGGAGGAAGTAATGCATAAAAATCCATTACTTTTATATGGGTCAGACAGATAATAACACTAAATGTCTGCTTACTTCTAAAAACTTTCTCTATTTTATCTCTTTCGCAGCAGCCCTAGTGTGAAGAAATTGGAACTAATCCATAAGACTTGCCAATCTGCAACATATAGGTAAAGGCTTCCTCATACTCATTCCGAATCTCTCCTTCTAGAATAGCTTCTTTAATGGCAGCTTTTATTTCTCCTATCATCCTAGAAGGTTTAAGTTGAAAAGTTTGCATAATAATATCTCCTGTAATAACAGGCTGCAAATTCCTAATCTGATCTCTTTCTTCTACTTCTATTACCTTTCTTTCTACCTTATCAAAGTTTCCAAGGTATTGCTTTACTTTTGTAGGATTATTGGAAGTAATATCTGCTCTACACAATAGCATCAAATCTTCTAAATCATCTCCTGCTTCATAAATCAATCTTCTAACAGCCGAATCTGTTACCACATCTTGTGCTATTGCAATAGGCCTTAAATGTAAACGAACTAATTTTTGTACATACTCCATTTTTTCAGAAAGTGGCAACTTTAACTGTCTGAAAATCTTTGGAACTAGCTTAGCTCCTAAATCTTCATGTCCATGAAAAGAAAATCCGATTTCTGGACTAAAACTTTTAGTTAATGGCTTAGCAATATCATGTAAAATGGCAGCCCACCGTAGCCACAAATTATTAGTATGCTTGGCTATATTATCTAAAACTTGTAATGTATGATAAAAATTATCTTTATGGGTGTATCCTTGAATTGTCTCTTTACCCTGTAGATTTACTAGTGCCGGAAAGAAGAGTTTGAGCAAGCCAGTGTCAAATAATAATTTAAACCCTTTAGAAGGGATATCAGCCAATATAATCTTGTTTAATTCCTCGGTAATTCTTTCTTGAGAAATGATTTTAATACGTTCTGCATGCTGCTGAATAGACATCAACGTAACCTCATCTATAGTAAAACGTAGTTGAGTAGCAAAACGAATAGCACGCATCATGCGCAGTGGGTCATCAGAAAAAGTAATACCTGGGTCTAAAGGAGTTTTAATGATTTTCTGTTGCAAATCTGATACTCCACCTAAGTCATCAATCAACTCCCCCCACTGAGATTTATTTATTCGAATGGCAAGTGTATTAATTGTAAAGTCTCTCCGCAACTGATCATCAACAAGGGTCCCTTGCGTCACTTCAGGATTCCTAGAATCACGACTATAAGATTCCTTCCTAGCGCCTACAAACTCTACTTCATTATCTTGCCAGCGTAACATAGCCGTACCAAAAGTTTTAAATATATGTACAACTATATCTTCTCCTAGCTCTTGCGCAACTGCTTGTGCCAATTCAATACCATTACCTACACATACAATATCAATATCTTTGGAAGGACGCTGCAAAAACAAATCACGAACAAATCCGCCTACTACACAAGTTTCTATCCCAAGCCGATCTGCCGTATCTCCAATTTTTTGTAATACAGGATATTTTTTCAGCCAATTGCTATAATTCATTTTTATGGTAAATAAGGATTATCTAACTGAGTATATATTTCTTTGTTTAATCTTGATGAGGTTCGATAAAACCATTAATTCAAATTTATATATAAAAACATACTATACAGTTCGAAATGTGTTAGAATAGCTTCAAAGTATGCTTGCAATTTGGATAAAAGCATCATATAGGCTATTATAGACGCAACATTTTAAGAATTACAATAATCTAAAAGAAACTTTACTTAAAAAAATTTATTTTAAAAGGAACCTAATGCTTTTGGATATTCAAAACTTATGCAGAGGAAATACAATTTAACGCATCAATTAGTAATCTGCCTTTTGCTTACCAACTTATTTTTGCAAATGCAAAGTTGCGGCAATTCTCCTTTGCCTAATCCTATGGAGAAAAATCAAAATACTACAGTACAAAATATAAATAGGCAAAGGGGTAAGGAGCAAACCCTGGTAGGAAGAACCACTAGTAGTTCATCTTCTGCACCAAGTACTGAATATCAAGAGGTAGCTACAACTGTCCCTACCTATGAGCATCCATCTGATCAGGAAACTTTACAAGGAAATGGTTCGTCTAATAGCGGTAATAGTATGGGACTAAGGCGTAGAAGAAAAGATAAAAAAGGTAAAGAGAAAGTATTAGAAGGAGAAGAAAATTCTATGACTAATAAAAATAAAAGTCATGGTGGTAAAGCTACAGAAACAAGACTCAGCAAAATCATTGGTAAGTCAGCAAGTGAAGCAATTCAAAAAAGAAAGGAAAAAGGAAATAACATGTATTCCTTGCATGAGGCTATTGAAAGTATGGATATAGAAAGTATTCAAGCATTAATAGAGGCAGGCACTAAAGTTAATTTTAAGGACATAAATGGGAATACAGCTTTGCACCTGGCTATCAAGCATGTTGACATATTTCTAAATAATTATTTACAACCTTTATCAGAAACATATACCACTCCTATCTTTAAAAGTGTTGATCGTACTAGTCTTGTACATTGTTGTTTGGCAGCTATTAAGAAAAGTTATATAGAAGCAATAGTTAGACGATTGATAGAACTAGGTGCTGATATAAATGCTAGAAACAAGCAAGGAGAAACACCCTTGCATATAGCTGTACAAGTAAGCAGTGAAGAAGGAATAAAGCTACTACGTGAAAAAAGCGCAGATATTAAAATCAAGGATATACACGGCAACTCTCCGCTGCATCATGCTGCTGTAGCTGGACAGTTAGAAATAGTTGAGCTGTTGATAAAGCAATGGGGTTATGATATAGTAACTAGCAAGAACAACAATAACGAGACAGTATTACACTGGGCTGCTAAAGGAGGAAATCCAGAAGTAGTTGAACTTTTAATAAGGCAAGGTATTAATGCAGAAACTAAAGATAAGTCCGGTAATTCTCCGCTACATTATGCTGCTGAAGCAGGACAGCTAAAAGCAGTTAAATTACTGATAAAAGAGTGGGGCAGCATTATAAATGTTAAAAACAATAATAATGAGTCTGCATTACATCATGCTGCTAAAAAAGGTCACGTGGCAGTAGCACGATTTTTAATAAAAAAGGGAATTACTATAGACCGTCAGAATAAGCATGGTTATAATCCATTAAGTTTGGCTGTTGAAAATCACCATGCAGCAGTAATCAATTTCTTAAAAGAGAAGGGGGCAAATATAGATACTGTAGATGATGAAGGTCGTACCCCCTTACATTGGGCTGCTTTACAAGGCCATACAACATTAATCAAGCAATTAAAAGAGCAAGGCGCAAATATAGAAGCTAGAGATCAAGATGGTTATACACCGCTACATCTTGCTAGTGGAAGAGCTCGGATGGAAGCAATAAAAATGTTACAAAAACAAGAGGCTGATATATTTGCAAGAGACCATATTGGGTTTACTGCTCAGCAATTAATAGAACAGCGTCCAACACCGTGGGGTATTTCGTTTACTTATATAATGTTGGCAGGGTTGTTATACGAATTTTTAATTGCCTGTATGTTTCATCCTACTGCAGCACTTGTATTTTTCTCAGTAATAATTTCTATATTAGCTGCTAACTATAATCTTTATAGAAGGTATATAAGATTTTATATGAGTGCACGTAGCATGAATATTTTAGACCGTATTGCTGGAAATAGGCTTGTACGATGGTGTAATTCACTACCTGCTATACTAGGTATATTAATGCTTCTCTATACGCTAATAACACATTATTTCGGTTAGAATAAATAAATAACCCCGCCGCAAGCAGCGGGGTATTCAAAACAACCTTAGCTGCCTACTCTCGTATAACATCTCATACGTATTACCTTGATTTTGCACATAACGCGCTATCATCTTCTCATCTCCATGCTTACCTACAGTAGTTGCAAAATATCCATCACTCCAAAACTCCCCACCCCATAATTGCTTCTTTACTTGCCGACACAGCTTGAATATTTCCCTTGCCGTAAGACTTTTGATTAGCGTTACGAGTTTGGTTATGCTATATGTTGGAACGCTCTGTACCAGCATATATACATGGTCTTTATCGGTTCCTATTTCTAAAAACTTAATTTGATAACGCTCTTCAATCTTAATACAAATTTCTTTCAAGGCTTCATCTACTTCCTTATCAAAAACTACACGCCTATATTTTGCTGGTAAGACCAAATGATACAACAACACTGTTACATTATGACTCTTATGGATATATTTACTCACATATGCAATTTACGCCGCAAGCGGCGGGGAATTCAACCCTAAGAGATTAAAAAGCAATAAAGTTATTGATAAGAGCAATTATAATAGTCTAAATCCAAGAGCAGATATTTTTCGAATTTCTGGATAGGTAAAACGAACTACATAGTCTAAAACGCTACCATCTCTGAAAGAATACATCTTAATGGCATATAAATCTTAAACATATATACACCATAGTATATGCTTAGCAAAGTGTGATCTTTATCTTTCCCTGGTATAGAGAGGGATAGATAGTATTAGATTTTTGCTAAAAAGAATTGACTGTCGACAGCCATAAAATCTTTACAACTAACTTATTTAAAATGATCTTCTACATACCCAACCATTTCCTCTTCTAGTAAAAAAATAAATACTTAGTTTTGTTATAATTCACTTCTTTACAAGAATTATCTATCTTCAATCCATGAACAAAGACTTAGAGAAAACAGTCCTACAAGCACTCAGTAGTGTATACGACCCTGACCTTAAGCAAGACTTAGTTAGCTTAGGGATGATCCAATCCCTGCAAGTAACTATTAAAGAAGTAAACTTTACCCTTGTCCTTACCACCCCAGCCTGCCCACTACAAGAGTTTTTAAAAAAAGCTTGTATAGAAGCTATTCATACACAAGTAAACCAACAGCTTATAGTGAACATACAACTTACAGCGCAAGTAACAACTAATAAATCCAATACAGGTACCTTACCACATATCAAGAATATTATTGCTATTGCTGCTGGGAAAGGAGGAGTAGGTAAATCAACCATAGCAACTAATTTAGCTGTTGGGTTAGCCCAGCAAGGAGCAGCAGTGGGATTACTAGATGCTGATATATTTGGCCCTTCTATTCCTATTATGTTTGGTTGTGAAAATGAGAAACCACTCGTACACCAGCATAATGAGAAAAAGTATATGCTCCCATTGATAAAGTATGGTATTAAATTAAATTCTATAGGATTTTTAACACCTCAAGAAGGTGCTGTTATTTGGCGAGGGCCTATGGCTAGCTCTGCATTACGCCAGCTTTTATATGATACAGCTTGGGAAGACTTGGATTATTTGCTCATAGATTTACCCCCTGGCACCAGCGATATACAACTTACTTTGGTGCAAGCTGTACCTGTAACTGGAACAGTTATTGTAACCACACCACAAAAGGTGGCACTATCAGATGTAACAAAAAGTATTGCTATGTTTCAAAAGTCAGGTATTGAAGTACCGATATTGGGTATTATAGAAAACATGGCTTACTTTATACCAGAAGATTCAGCTAATGGTCAACAACGCTATTATCCATTTGGTCAAGGAGGAGGCAAACAGTTAGCAGATAAATATCAGGTACCCTTTTTAGGAGAAATACCATTGATAACAGCCATTCGAGAGAAGGGCGATCAAGGTATACCAGCAGCTACAGATTCTGGAAAATTAAATAATTTATTTAATGGATTAGCTAGCACATTAGCTCAACAAATAAGCATAAGAAATTTACACTTACCTCCTACTCAACGTGTTCTTAGAAATTAGGAGAGCATATTTATACTCTCCTAAAATTTATATGGCTTTTTATATATAGAGCACCAATTCTATTATTTATAAGATTTTTGCTAGGAAAAGCTAGTTAGTCTTATATTAAACAAAATAAACAGTGTTACAACTTTACATGACTGCCTTAGAAAACACCCTAGTAGCCCACCACATAACAAAACAAGTAACAGGAATCATAAACAAGAAAGCATAGCCTACATTTATGTCTGTTAATTCTCCTACTGTTAAATGACGTGCAGCCTCAACCACATAATACACTGGGTTGAAATGAGCTATTGTTTTAAGCCATGTTGGAGCAAGGCTCATGGGTAGCATCATCCCTGATAGTAAAGTAAGAGGCATATTGATTCCATGTGTAATAGGGGCTAATTTATCTTCACTTTTTGTTATAAGCCCTACAGCATAGCTAAAAGAAGAAGTAGTAGCAACTAATAGGCCTAGAAGTACAATTAACAAAGCCAGCCCTGCAATATTTATACGAAACCCAAAAGGCAGAGCAATAAGTATAAAAAACATAGCACTAGCTAATGTAACCACTACATCTTGGAGCACCATACCAGCTAAAATTGAAAAACGGCTAATTGGAGTTACTCTAAATCTTTCGATAACACCACTCCTAAGCTCCTCTATAATTCCAAAACCAACAAAAAGTCCTCCTCCAAATGCAACCAAGGTAAGCATTCCCGGCACAAATACAGTTAAAACATTATTAGTAGGAAAGGTCTTACTAAAAGTTAAGCTTTTTAAAAGTGGAGCAAATAGTATTAAATAAAGTAAAGGAGTTGTAAGACTCATAAACATAAAAACGGGGTTTCTGCGTGTTTCCATTAACTTACGCATGAATAATAATTGTATATCTTTTAACATGTTGTGTGTCATTTATATTTATATAATCATTTCCTCACGCAAGGCATGTCCTGTCTTCTTTAAGAACACATCATCAAGTGTCGGAATAGACAAACTAATACTTGTAAGTGTAATCTTTTCTGTATCTAGCAAGCGTAATATCTGGACTAAAGCTGAATCACCTTGCTCTACATATAAACGCAAATAGTCCGTATCTTGTACAATTTCTTTAATAAAGGCTTGATTTCTTAAAATCTGCAAAGTACGCTCATATTCATCTTGTTGCACGCCAATATTAATAATATCTCCTGAAATTTGCCTTTTTAAATCTCTAGGAGAACCCACCTCCACAATTTTACCTTGATCCATAATGGCTAACCGATCAGCCAAGAAGTCAACTTCATCTAGATAATGGGAAGTTAAAAATATAGCTATACCCTCTTGCTTTAACAATTTAATCTGATTCCATAAGTTAACTCGATTTTGAGGATCTAATCCAGTAGTGGGCTCATCTAAAAAAAGCACTTTAGGCTTATGAATCATTCCAAGCGCCACATCCAACCTACGTTGCTGCCCTCCTGAGTAAGTAGTTACAAACCGATCTATACATTCTCCTAATGATAAAATATCAATCAAATGGTTGGCTGCTTGTATGGTTTCTGCCTTACTCATACCGTATAGCCTACCTTGTAATATCAAATTTTCACGTCCTGTAGCATTCCGATCTGCCCCACCTTGCTGGCTTACATAGCCAATTCTTTTTCTTACTTCTTGTGGTTGTGTTTTAACATTATACCCAGCTACATGAGCCTCCCCCTCATCAATAGGAAGTAGTGTTGTTAGCATACGCAGTGTGGTAGTTTTTCCAGCACCATTAGGACCTAGGAAGCCAAAGATTTCTCCTTCAAATACTTGTAGATCAACCCCACGTACTGCCTCATGAAATCCATTTTTAACAGGGAACCTTTTTTTAAGATTTTGGGTGGTAAGGATAGTATGCATAAAAAATTGTATAGCAAAGTAAATAATTTTGTAAAAATACGTAAAAACCTCATAATCATACATACAGTACCATACAAAAATAAATAACCCCGCCGCAAGCAGCGGGGTATTCAAAACAACCTTAGCTGCCTACTCTCGTATAACATCTCATACGTATTACCTTGATTTTGCACATAACGCGCTATCATCTTCTCATCTCCATGCTTACCTACAGTAGTTGCAAAATATCCATCACTCCAAAACTCCCCACCCCATAATTGCTTCTTTACTTGCCGACACAGCTTGAATATTTCCCTTGCCGTAAGACTTTTGATTAGCGTTACGAGTTTGGTTATGCTATATGTTGGAACGCTCTGTACCAGCATATATACATGGTCTTTATCGGTTCCTATTTCTAAAAACTTAATTTGATAACGCTCTTCAATCTTAATACAAATTTCTTTCAAGGCTTCATCTACTTCCTTATTAAAAATCAACCAGTAATATAAAACTTTCATTTATAAAGTAATTTTAATCTCTATAATAAAATCTATGGGTTGTCTCTTTTTACCAATAATTTTTACTAAGCTTTACATAAACAATTAGCGATAGATAAAAGTTGAAACTACATCCGTTTCAGAAGAGCTAGCTAAGCTATTATAGGACTCTGAATATCATATTAAGAAAGGTATTGCTTGAATTTTTCAAAAACATTTCCTACACTACACATCCGCTCATAAGTTCATAATTATGGCTAATGATATATACTACCAGTTGGCGTATAAATTACAGAATTATATAGCAAGCTATCTGCATAGGCTACTATACCTATTTGTAACTATATCAGTTATAATAAATTTTACAGCTTGCAAATCTCACAAAACAACCGCACATAAATCTGGAACGTTACATGAAAATGAGAATGAAGAAACCGCACATTTAAAGATGTCGGTGAAAGGAAGCATCTTACAAGGCAACCAGAAGACAATAAATGTAATCATAAAAGTAGAGGGTAAAAATTCAGAAATTAGATTAGAGAATTTTAGACTTAAAGCTGAATTTTTAGAAGAACCAACGTTTGAAAGTTGTATAATTTACGAGAATGCAGCCAAACAAAGCCAAATTGTAAAATGTATTGATAAACCTTTAACTGAATTTACAGAGCTTATAGCTATAGGCACTGCCTCACCAAATAAAAGTCGAAGTATACCTATTAAATTAAATTTAATGCAAGATAAACAAGCTACAAAGCTCATGCTTGGGATAGAACTATTAGACAATCAAGATAATATCATACAGAAACAAGAGATAGTATGGAGAAAAGGGAAACTGCTCGTATGTAATTTAGATGAATTGATAGGAGACATTATAGGTAATTTTACCCTGAAGAACACAACCAATATTCCACTCGATCCTGACAAGATTAAATTAGAGTTAACAGCTACAAATAAGGTGGTATGTCAGTTTGTAAAAACCAATTCTAGTAAAGCCACCTTAAGGCAAGTATTGAGTGTTAATAATCAAGCATTAGCACCAGATACAGAAACTGAGCCTATAGCATTACAAGTGATTGGCAATTCTGAAAAGAAAGAAACCTCAAAAATTACGCTTACAATTACTCAAGGGAATAATAAAGTAAGATGGTTACCCATACATACCATACATTGGAAACAAAACACACAGCCTACTTCCCCTAAAAAAAGAATAAAAAAAACAGAATTCAAGAGACAAGAAAAAGTACCAAGCAATTCCCAAAAACCAGAAGAAATTCGTGTAGCTAACACAAAAAATCAACAAAAAGACAGTATTTATATAGATAATCAAGAATTTAAACCAATAAAGGAAGAAACCAGACAGAATCAATCAGACAATATTAATACACACAATGTTCCTATTACCAATAATCTAGGAATTAAGGAATGTGCGACAGCACAACAACAAGAGAAACACAAAGACAGTAAGGAGCAACCTATTGTAGAATATACCTCAACCCCTGATTTAGAGACTACACAGGTCAAGAAAAACTTGACAGCTAGACTTCCAAAACAAGAAAATACACAAACAGCTAAAAAGGCTAAGCAAGCGACAATTAGGAGGAATAGTCACCAATCGATGAGTACGGTCAAAGAGAGTTCTCCTAAAAAAGAACTAAGCCATACCACCCCTAAAAAGAATGTTGTTAATAAACCAAAACCTAAGTGCCGCACAACATCTCATCAGAAGGAAACAGCGTTACAGAAATAAGAAGGCAAAGAAAAAAAAGATCATACCACAATGCCTAATATTCAACTAAATATTAAACCACGAACCGATGAAACTAAGACTAATCTTAAATTTTGGGTAAAAAGTAAAGCAGGAAGCACTTAATGATGTAAAATTAAGGTATAATATTCTTGAAGGTACAGGGGATTTAATCAGTGTAAGACTCAAAAGAAGAGGGCGAGCTGATGTAAATGAGGTAGGAATGAGGAAATTTTTAGGTTCAAGTTTAGATGCAGGCCAAGAAAAAAGCTTTGAGTTAATAATAGAGAACGGAAATACGTATAGTTTAACTATTAAGATTTTTCTATAAAATTTACAAAATAAAAAGCAAGTTATTGTAAAATGGGGAAAAGAGAAAAATACGGAAAAAGTAGAAGACAAACCTACTCCATTACCTAATATTCAGATGAGAATTGAGCCCAGGGAAATAAATAAACCCAAATTTCTAATTTTATTAGAAGATTTTGGAGAAAGAATAAGTAAGAAGGAAATTCAAAACATATAATTTCGTTATACCATTAGAGAAGGAAAGGAAGATCTTTCAAATGTAAAGTTTAAAAAAGGAAATTAATAATTACAGATGGAGTAAGCTTAGGAGAATTATTAAAGAAAACCACTTAAAAAAAATTGGCCAGAAGAAATTGCAATAGAAATAGAAAGTACTAATGCTAATAGCTTAACAAAATAAAAAGCCAGTTACTTTAAAATGGGAAAAGACAGCTTTAAAAGGCAAAAAGCAATATTAACTTAATTTATTATAGGACAACTGCATAGCAAATACAATAGCCATAGAATTACTTAACTACAAATAAATACTATAATATTATGTCAGATAGAACAAACAATTACTTAAAACTTGAAAATAGGTTAAAACAAATTACCCACTTAAAGAATATTGCTTCACTTGCTCATTGGGATGCAGAAATTAATCTACCTACAGCTTCTACAGCCAACCGACATCAAGAACTAGCGACGCTAGCAGAAATTATTCACCAAATGTCGGTTGCCAAAGAATTAGGTGATTTAATTGAAGCCGCAACTCAAGAAGTGAGCGAGCTTAATGAGTGGCAAAAGGCTAACCTGGCACTCATTAGAAGAACTTATGAGCATGCACAATGCATTAGCCCTAAGTTACAACACTCATATACTATGGCTATTAGTGAGTGTGAATATATTTGGCGAGATGCACGCAAAAACAGTAATTTCAAACAGCTGGTTCCACACTTAAACCAAGTTTTTGAGATTTCCCGCACTATAGCAGATTGTAAAGCTAAGCACTTCCAAAAAGATCCTTATGACATGCTCATGGATACTTATGAAGCAGATAGCAGCGCAAAAGAAATTCAGGAAGTATTTGATGTACTTAAGCGCGAATTACCTAAGCTTATTGAGAAGATTACAGCTAAACAACAAAATGAAAAAATCATCCCACTTTCTGAGAAAATAGATATAAATACACAAAAAGCTATTGGCTTGCACATTATGGAAAGGATGGGATTTGATATGGATAAAGGACGTTTAGATATTTCTGCACATCCTTTTTGTAGTGGCTCCAATGATGACGTAAGGCTTACCACTCGCTATAATGAAAATAATTTTATAACAGGTTTATTTGGTATTATACATGAGGCAGGGCATGGTTTATATCAGCAGAATCTTCCAGAAGCATATAGAAACCAGCCAGTTGGCCATTATAAAGGTATGGCTTTTCATGAAAGCCAATCTTTAATTATGGAATGCCAAGCAGGCACCTCTTTAGAATTTATACAGTACTTAGCAAAGCTTTTACATGATAATTTTGGGTTAAAAAGCCCTGCCTATTCTGCAGAAAACTTATATAAACTAGTAACCAGGGTCCAGCCTAGCTTTATTCGTGTAGATGCCGATGAGGCCACTTATCCTTTACATGTCATACTGCGATTTGAAATTGAACAAGCCATCATTAAAGATAGAGTGCAAGCAGAGGATCTGCCAAACTTATGGAACACTAAAATGCAGGAGTACTTGGGTATTGTTCCTGCTAACGATAGAGAAGGATGTATGCAAGATGTACACTGGTCAGCTGGCTTATTAGGTTACTTTTCTTGCTATACTAATGGGGCGATTATTGCTAGTATGCTCATGAAGGCTGCACAAGAAAAGTACCCTGCTATTAAAAGCCAATTAAGCGAGGGTAATTTCCAGAATTTAAATAACTATCTCAATCAGCACTTAAGAAATTTAGGTTCTCTAAAAGGTTCTACTGAATTACTTAAAACTGCAACAGGATTTGAAAAAATCAATCCTAATATTTTCTTAGAATACTTAACCAATAAGTATTTGGCATCATAGCCTTTTAATAATAGCTAGCAAAGGTGCTGTATAAGAACTGCTATATTAATAATAGCTTGTTAAGTTATAGTTGATCTTAATACAGCATTGCCACTAGCCACTTTACTGAATAAAGAAGGCCTATTCATCTAAGTCTTTTGAATTGAGATATTCATCACGTATCTCCGAAAGGGTTTGAATGGTATCTTTTATATATTTTAAGCTAATGTCATAGTAATCGGCAGGAGTTTCTTTTTTCTTCATTTCATAAATATCAAAAGCAGATTTGAGATACTTGTAAATGGCAATAGTAGCACTATAAGCAGCTCTAGCAGCTTGGTTTGCCTCACTGTTTTCTGCTTTATTTTTACTTATCTTTTTGGCAGCATCACTGGCTTGTATAGCAGCGTTATGTGCAGCCTTAACATCTTGTATTAGTGCTGCTAAATTTAAAAGAGCATAATCAAATTCAGCAAGAAACTGATAAGCTTCAGCTATCAACTGATATAGTTTTGCTACTTTTGTGTTATCAGCCTCAGATTTAATTTGCTTTTCTGCTTTTAAAATATATTTAAAAAAAGATTCAGCTATAGAATCTTTAGCTTTTTCAATACATAAATTAGCTGCATTTTCAGCGTCGCTAGCCACTTTAACATATCTCCTCACAGCGTCTATAAATGTGTTGTCAAAATTTTCGGCTGCTGTATTTATATTTTGTTCCTCTACATCAGATGCAAGCTTTATTAAATGATTAAGCCATTCCACTAACTCTATTCTTAATATTAAAGGACTTTGTGCTGTAATTGGTGTGCTTGGATTTCTAGGGGCCACAACAGAATGAGCAGCATTTTTAATAGTTTCAATACGGTCATCCACATTTACTTTCATTAATTCTGTTTGTACTCTGTGCTCAATCAGCTTATTAATATAGATAATCCAATTCTTCGTATTTTCAAGATTAAAAAGATAAAATTGTTTAGACTCTAGTATAAAATTATCAGCATTAACTTTGGCTGTATCTATAAAACTTCTGATAGTAAATAGCCTGCCTTTTGTATTATAACTACCAATTTGTGTATTGAGTTCTTGCAGAGCCAAATTGATCCCAATTTCATATTGTTTCTTCAGTTGGCAAAAAGCTTCTAATTGTAACATTACAGATTTCAATGTACTTTTCCATTCTTCTAGGTGCTTTTTATTCTTAGTATTAGAATGATGCTGTTCACAAGCAGCCTTAAAATTAGTTTCTGCTTTTTTAACTATTTCATCAAATTCCTTTTTATACTTTTCAATAATTCTTGCGAACTTTTTAACAGATTTATAAAGCTTATGATGCCTATTTAGCCACACTAAGTTTTCTTTTATTAAAATATTTTGCTGTTCATCAAATAACTCCAAAGTTAGGTTAGCCATAAAAGTCTCCACTTGTGCACCATTTGAATGAAGTTGTAATTGTATAATGATAGACTCTCCTGGTTGTAGTTCGCTATTAGTTAAAAATTTATTTAAAGTAGTACTAATGCGGCTATTAGCAGCCCTATTCCCCAGTTTAAAATGGATACCTTTAGTATTAAACAGCCTTATATGTATATTTTTTGTGTTTATAGGTAAATTTCCGCTATTAGTTATTTCAACAATACCTATTTCCTTATCCTCGAAAGAATGGTCAACCGTATCTATTTTTCCCTTAAAATTTAATTCTATTTCTATAGGTTCTTTACCTTGAAGTTTTAAACTTATTGCTTGACTGATAGGGATAATAAAATATGAATAATCTACAGTAAATGAATCCTCCTGACTTTCTACTATATCAGTTTCTAACAAGCCAATTTTTTCCTTTGCACGGTTAATAATTTTCTCATCAATAGCTGTTTCAATTTTACTACTTGAAATAGCAGGAGTCTTGTTAACATCATTTTCCTTTAGCGCATCTTTTGTTGTAAATTGTAATGCCATCCTACTAGATAGTTCTTCTATTACAGATTCTATAAGTTCCGATTTACCATCCAACTGAGTATACACTGGGGCAGCTACAGTAGATGTATTTTTGCCAGCTAATGTAGAAGTATCTCTGTTAAGCTTATCTGTTGTTAACGGAGTACTATCTAATGTTGGTGGAGAATTATTATCTTTTAAGCTATCATTCAATTGTGCTAACTCCTGTTCATTAGCAGCAGATATTTTCTCGCCAGCCAAAGAAAAAGTATCTCTTTGTGTATTATCTCCTGTTATTGATGTAGAGGTTGGAAATGGTAATGGAGTACTATTTGATAGTGTTGGTGCAGAATTATTATATTTTAAGCTATCATTGGCTTGCATAGGTACCTGTCCATTAGCAGTAGAAGTAGTATAATCTGCTGCATCAGGCGCCTTATCTTGCGACGCTTCTGCAATTTTACCACTAATTTTTCCATCTATTATACTAGAAGGCTCAAAATATATTTCTTGTTGTCCAAAGGAAATTATTTTGTCTGTATTCCTATAACTTAGTTTAACAATTAATTTAGTATTCTTACCATTGTCAAAACCTAACTTATTTAATATTTGCCCAGCTGTCTGTTGCCCACTTTCCAGACTTTCTATTGATATCTCTTGCCATATAGGAGTTAAAACTTGTTTTCCTCCAAGCTTCTGTTGAAGTGTATTGGTATAATAAAATAATTTTACTCCTTTTGCAATCTCTGTCCCCTGGTTACTAATCTTGTAAGCAATTTGCCCTGTATGTGTGTCATATGATACGTCTTTAATTGTTAGCCAAGCACCTTTCTCCCATATTACCTCTACACTATTGCCTACCGGGTTTCCTTGATACCATAATTGAAAAATAAAATGAGCTCTGTTATCTGTACCAGGGCTAACTTTTAGAACTCTCTTTATCTGATTGTTGGTTCCTATTTCGCCTACTGCTACATAAATTTCATTGTTTTGAATTATAGATTCTTCTATCACAGCAACACTTCCAACTTTTCTCACCACCTTCAATTTTAATTCATGATCATTTATTTTTAAACTACCTTGATTTTTTATTACTAACTGAATAGGCTCGTTACCTTTTAATGATTGTGCACTAGTTTGTATTAATTCTAGATCAATTTTTTCCGCTTCCCATACTACAGTACAATCTTTAATCAGTTTAGCTTGATCATCAAAAAGTTCAAATTTAGCCGATAGTTTTTTTACTGGTTTAGTAGGGAGTAATCCAAATTCTATTTTTAATGTATGCTCACTTGCAGTTAATTCTTTACTTGTAGTAAAATATGGGAGTGATTCATGTAATGATATGCCAGCATGAGATATACCCTTTTTATCTATATAACTTATTTGGCTATCTTTTCCTCCTATTTCCTCTAATAGTGTAACTTTTAATCTAAAGTTCTGCAACACTATATTCTTATTAGCATTACTTAACTCGATAGTGAGCTCAATATTTTTCTGTGTACCTACAAGCTTATTAGTATTTAATTTCATATCCAAGCTATCATTTCCATTCTCATTAGTCCGTTTTGTGCTTGATCCGCAGGCAATCAAGTGAAAACTGATAATAACAAGAAGAAATTGAAGTAGACTAAAACTTTTATCTTTAGAAATTTTTAAGATATTCATGGTGGAGAGTTTCCAAATGGGCTTATATTTAATATAAGCTTTTTAAGGCTTGAAAAGAAGTGAAATTGAGACTTTAAAAAGCTCATCATATATATTTAAAGTCTGTTTTAAATTAATTAGAATTTATATACAAGATTGTTTACAAAAGGACCAAGTATTCGAGATTAATTATCTAAAGCTAATGGATCTGAAAGCACACATATAAATATGAGTCGTTTTTAGAAAATTATACTTTATTGGCTGTGTAACTATAAATTTGCTGTTTGTAAACTAAAATTTTATTTTCTACTTATAATTTCTTCAAGCCTTAGCTAGATTGTAGAATACAAGCTAATGCAGTATAAATGATTTCCTAAAATAGAGGGTGGCAAATAACCAATTACCAGGGGGAATAAATGGAAACTAAAAAGTATTTACCTAACGATGTACGCTTACTACCTGACCAGCCTGGTATATACTTGTTTTATAATAAGAAAGATGAAATTATATATGTTGGAAAATCTATTAATTTAAGAAAGAGGGTTAGCAGCTATTTTAGTAAAAGTCAAATAAAAAAGGCAACTCCTAAAACTCAAAGAATGGTAGCTGATATACAAGCCATTAGCTTCACCATTGTTGATTCTGAATATGATGCCTTAGTATTAGAAAACAACTTAATTAAATCTATTCGTCCTGAGTACAATATTTTGTTAAAATATGGCAAAGGCTATTCCTATATCTGTATTACTAATGACCGGTTTCCTAAAGTCATTACTACTCGCCAAGTAAACACTAAACTAGGAAGATATTATGGCCCTTTCAATAACTTATATTATATGTACCAAATGATGGACCTTATCCAGCGGGTATACGGTCCTCGGACCTGTAACTATAATCTCTCCAAGCAGAACATAAAGAAACACAAGTTTAGGGTATGCTTATTATACCATATACGTAAGTGTAAAGGACCTTGTCAAGGTTTACAAACCGAAGATGCCTATAAATTAGACATTGCCCAAATAGACCACCTTCTACGAGGAAATTTAAATAAGGTTAAGAAGGACTTCAAAGAAAGAATGCAGCAAGCAGCTCTCAGATTAGCTTATAAGGAAGCTCACGACTATAAAATGAAATTAGCTTCTTTGGAAGCTTACCAAGCAAAATCACTTGTTGCTAATCCTAATTTAGGAAACTTAGATGTTTTTGGTATCGTATCAGATGAAGAAGTAGCTTTTATAAGCTACCTACAGGTTAAAAACGGTGCTACCAACTTTGCACAAACTATACAGGTTAAAAAAAAGCTAGGTGAAGCAGATACCGATATACTCCCTCTTATTATTCTTAACTTCAGGGAAATGTATAACGGTACTGCTCCGGAAGCCTTAGTAAATGTTGTACCACTTATCAAACTTGATAAACTTACTCTGACCAGCCCTAAAATTGGAGACAAGAAAAAGCTAGTAGACCTTGCTATCAAAAATGCATTATTTTTAAAGAAAGAGTATTTACTTAAAAAAGAAGAAAACCAAAATAGGCCCTACAAAACACTACAATTATTACAGCAAGACCTACAATTAAAAAGCCTACTTTTACACATTGAATACTTTAACAATGCTAGTATACAAGAAAACAATACTGCAGCAGCCTTAGTTGTGTTTAAAAATGGGAAGCCTGCAAAAAGAGAATATCAAAATTTTAATATTAGAACTGTTGTAGAACCTATTGATCTTACTTCTGTGCATGAAATAGTCAGTAGAAGGTATAAACGACTAATAGAAGAAAAGAGTACGCTACCTGATTTGATTATAATTGACGGAGAAACAACACAACTTAATGTTGCAGTACAAGCCTTACAAGAAATAGGAATTTATGGACAAGTACCAATCATTAGTATAGCTAAACGATTAGAAGAAATTTATTATCCTGGTGATACTTACCCTACTTGCCTAAGCAAACAATCACCATCTTTAAAGTTATTACAACAAGTCCGTAACGAAGCTCACCGATTTGCTATTGGCATTCACCACAGCCAATTCAGTAACATCAGTCTTATTAGCCAGCTACAAAACATACCAGGTATCGGTAACAAAACGGTTGATAAGCTAGTACAGCAATTTCAATCTGTTGACAATATTAAAGCTGCAAGTTTAGAAACACTAGCTGAGTATGTAGGTACTAGCAGAGCAACCCAACTTAAAGCATATTTACAATAATTTATAAAATCAGTTTAGTAAAACACTTGCTGCTTTCCTTTTAACTATATACTACACTATTGAGTTACAAGTAACAATAACATACTATAAGAAATGCTCGTTGCTATAGTATCAGATAGCTTATACTATAGTATAAATCCTCGATCGCTCTAAAATAACTAAGAGCTCTTCTCTATTATGCATTGTAATTGACTTGCTAATTGTTCTTGAAATCCCATTAATGCTAGTCCGCCACCACTGTGAATAATAAGTATATTCCCTACTATATCTGATGTAAGAATAGTATGTTTGGCCATCATCAATAGTTTAGCAGAATAGATAGGATCTGTTAGGATACCATCATGTCTAGCAATTTGAATAATAGCATCAAAAACTTGTTTATTAGTAGTGCCAAACGACACAGCTGTATTGGGATGGTAAAAATGAAGCCCTTGTATAAGCTCATCCCATTCTATTTTTACTTGATAGTTGAAAAATAAGTACTGATGAAAACTCTCCAACTTTTTTAAAAATTCAGCCTCATGGCCTGCTAAAAGCAAAATATGGATCTGTACAGTTTTTCGGTATATTTTAAAACCTAAGATTAAGCCAATAGCTGCTAGACCTGTTCCTGCTTCTATAAAAATATGATCGAATAAAAGGTCATGCTCTTGCTCGTTCCTTAAAATATCAGTGCCAAGGCTAAGTGCTCCTGGTAAAGACTCAACCATGCAAGCACCTTCGGGAATTACTAAAGATGCTTCTGGAAGTTTTTCTGCAAAAGCCTTTGCCCGGTTTTCAACATCCTCCCATTCATCTCTTTTTATCCAATAGATATGCTTAGTAGGTACTAGCAAAGAAGTTAGTAAAAAGTTTCCTTTATGGGCAGGTGGCTTATCTCCTCTTAAGAATAAATGAGGTACTACACCTTGTTCGATAAGAAGCTGAGATAAGCTAACAATATTATTGGAGTAAGCCCCACCGATAAGTACAGCATGCTTGATAGCTTGTGTTTTAATATAATGTAGAAGTGATTGATATTTTCTCAGTTTGGTACCAGTAACGCCAAAGCCAAGTTCATCATCTCTCTTGATATATATTTGAGCTGCAGGTTTTGTTATAAACTTGAGAGGATGAATGCGAGAATGAAGCATGGGTCAAATAAGGGAAATTATAAACGATATATGCGGTTTGTTATATAAAATTTATTACTCAAGATTAGCCACTGTTATAAATTATAATATAAATAGTTGAGAGCCTGTTAACCAATCATCTCTAAACATAAGATATAAATTTAATTATATTAAAGACTAGATTCTATCTTTAAATAAGGTTTTATATAAATATGGTACCTATTCAGTCTCAGTTAAGCATTTTTTATTAAGAGAAGCTTTATTTTTATCCTTTCTATCTTGTATACTTTGATAGAGCCTGCTGTTTAATATTTTCCAAAAGTAATATTTGACTGGCTATAATCCTCCTAGCCTTTTTACGACATCGGATAGTATAGAGTTTAGGTATATATTCTTGCAAATAATTATTGAGTCCTGATAAACCCGCTTGCTGGCTATCTTTATCCTTTAACTCTAGCATCTCTTTAAAGGTTTCAAGCTCTGTTATGGCATTAGATATGTCTTCTACACTTTCTTCATTCTTTTGCTTTTCTAAGCTTACTTTAAATTGATCTACCTGTTTAGGTGTAAGTTCTATCTGCTCTTTTAACTTTTCAATTAGCTTTCTTTCTTCTAGGAGTAACTCATTCTTGGTTAGTCCTACGCCTTTTAATCCACTTTTTCTAGGTCCACAGCTAAGTAATAAGATAGGTAACAACAAACAACCCATAAAGGTTATTGTTTTTTTTGATTTTAACATGATTATAAGGGTTTAGGAAGTCTAGATATCTTTACTATAATATAGTATAAATTCTAATTAAAAGCTCTCACTTTATAACCCTCACTAAAATTATAATACCTTGAAAAGTTTTTAATCCCATCTTATAGGCACATTTTCATCCGCCGTTAGGTTTGTGTTATGCCCAAGTCTAAAGTTTCCAAAGCGTACAGGCAAATCTCACAAGGATATACTATAGTACATCCTCAACAAAAAGTCTCTTATTTCTGGCTGTTGGTCCTACTGTGCCTGATAGGACTGGTAAGAGGTCTTTTATCTTTTCCCATTGCTGGTCTGTTAGTGCATAACGCCATATATAAACCTCCTGTTTTTAGCTTATTATGCATGCAACTTATGCTTTCTCCCTGTTTTATCCTTGTCTTCTTTTTTCTTTTAATTGTTGACACCCCCTAGTATAATTAATCCCTATTTGTACATACTTAGTAAAGTATTGATTTAAGGGAATCAATATAGCTATAAGGGATGGGAAACTATAAAACAGTACCTGTTCACGTATCGTTTAAAAGCATAATCTTTGTTTTTAGCTATAAAAAACACTTGGTTCTTTAAGATTAACTACCCATCAACTACAGGCCCTATATACCAACTATAAGGCATACTTCATTCATTTGGTTGGCAAAAGAAATATGCATTTTTGGTTAAATTTAAAAGGTATAGATGCGGTGAGTGAGTACATAAAACCAGGGGGCTATTTCGGAGTAGGAAATAGCCCCTAACAATTGACAAGAAAGGCAAAATCAATAAAATTAGTATTTAAATCAAGGATTTTTAGGAGGAAAGTCTGGATAGCTGAAATGTCCGGTTTACTCTATGGTTTACTCTAATCACTACTTTGCTCTCTTTATAGTAAGAAACTATTCGCCTCGTCAATTACTTCGTTGCTAAAACTCTTCAGATAAGTCTGCGTAATTTTCTCACCCTTGTGTCCGAGCGCTTCACTAATCACCCCCGTTGAGATGCCACTTTGCTTGAGCACGGTTGCATAAGTATGCCGTGCTACATAGGTCGTCAGGTGAACTGGTACCTTGGCCGCCTCGGCTAATTCTTTGAGTGAAGCATTCACTTGCCGAAGTACGCGATTAATTCGATTGGAAATTTGCTGAGGCGTGACATGCTCATTTTTACTTAAGATTGGAAAAACAAAATCATCTAAATGACCACTTGGATGCTCCTTATATCTGTCCAGAATCTCTAGCGCGGGCGACATCAGTTTGAACTGCATCATCTTACCTGTCTTTAGGCGCGTATATACCACACAATCTTTAATGATTTGTTTCCATTTAAGGGTTGCCATATCCCTAAAATTCATGCCTTGTCCGTAATAGCTAAACAAAAAGTAATCCCTAGCCACTTGGAGCTTACTATCAGCCGCTAAAGGTAATGCTATAATCTGCTGTAGATCTTCCCGGCTCATTGCACGCTTCTGGGTGAGTGTGCTAAACTTTCCCAAGGAGAAGTTATCAAAAGGATAATGCTCCTTTTTCATACGTTTCGCTTGGATGGCTTTATTGAGAAGAGCCCTTAAGACTTGGAAATAAGTGCCAATTGAATTCTCAACCAACCCCTGTTTATAGAGAAAAGCCTCATAACTGTTTAAAAAAGGCATATCAATATCACTAAACGAGAGCTGCTTAGTCCCTGTAAACTCTTTTAAAGAAGTTAACAGTCGCTTATATAATCGGGCCCTCCCTATTTTACCACTTTGAACTAGATTCTCGCACACTTCTGATAAAAAAGGGAATAGTTCCTGTGAAGTTTGTCTAGGCTCTTCGATTGCTTGAACGAGCTGCTGGAGCGAAAGTGTTTTCTGTTCACTTTCAAGTTCTAAAAGTTTTGTGTGGTAGCTAGCTTTCTTTTGCGCAAGAATCGCCTCGAGTAATTTACGGTCTGGATGACTTCTTTTAGGGGTATGCTTATCAAAATCCCATAAACTAGCCTGGCAAGAGAGGCTAGTAGAGAAATATTTCTTAGCTTTCAATTGGCTGATACGGACCATCAGCGGATGAGAGCCATCAGCCAGCGTTTTACTCTTATATAGTATAATGGAGATTTTCACTAATAAATAAAGGAATGCTAATAAATTTGCTACATATTTTTCAACCTCTCTTGTGCATCTAAATCTCCCTTTTCAGCAGCCTTTTGATACCATTCTGCCGCTTTAGCACAATCTTTAGCTACTCCCTCTCCCTTCTCATACATCTGCCCTAGATTAAATTGTGCATCTGCATCTTCTTTTTCAGCGGCTTTCCCATACCATTCTATTGCTTTAGTATAGTTTTGGGCTGTTCCTTCTCCATTTGCATACATCCATGCTAAATTATGTTGTGCTTTCACGTGTCCTTGCTCTGCAGCTTTCTCATACCATTCTAATTCTTTTTTTGCATCTTTTTCTACTCCTAATCCTTCTCCATATCTTACTCCTAAATTAAATTGTGCACTTGCGTTTCCCTGTGCAGCAGCTTTCTTATACCATTCTAATTCTTTTTTTGCATCTTTCTCTACTCCTAATCCTTTAGAGTACATTACTCCTAAGTTAAATTGTGCAGTTGCATCTCCCTGTTCAGCAGCTTTCTTATACCATTCTAATTCTTTTTTTGCATCTTTCTCTACTCCTTCTCCATTGGAATACATTACTCCTAAATTAAATTGTGCAGTTGCATCTCCCTGTTCAGCAGCTTTCTCATACCATTCTACTGCTTTCCTTGCATCTTTCTCTACTCCTTCTCCATTGGAGTACATTACTCCTAAGTTAAATTGTGCTCTTGCATTTCCTTGGTTGGCTGCTTTTTGATACCATTCTACTGCTTTCCTTGCATCTTTTTCTACTCCTTTTCCCTTAGAGTACATTAGTCCTAAGTTAAATTGCGCAGTTGCATCTCCCTGTTCAGCAGCTTTCTCATACCATTCTACTGCTTTCCTTGCATCTTTCTCTACTCCTTCTCCATTGGCATACATTACTCCTAAATTAAATTGTGCCTCTACATTTCCTTGGTTGGCTGCTTTCTCATACCATTCTACTGCTTTCCTTGCATCTTTCTCTACTCCTTCTCCCTTGGAGTACATTACTCCTAAGTTAAATTGTGCTCTTGCATTTCCTTGGTTGGCTGCTTTTTGATACCATTCTACTGCTTTCCTTGCATCTTTCTCTACTCCTTCTCCCTTGGCATACATTACTCCTAAATTAAATTGTGCTCTTGCATTTCCTTGGTTGGCTGCTTTTTGATACCATTCTACTGCTTTCCTTGCATCTTTCTCTACTCCTTCTCCCTTGGCATACATTACTCCTAAATTAAATTGTGCGTCTACATTTCCTTGGTTGGCTGCTTTCTCATACCATCCTAATTCTTTCCTTGCATCTTTCTCTACTCCTTCTCCATTGGAGTACATTAGTCCTAAGTTAAATTGTGCCCCTGCATGTCCTTGCTCCGCTGCTTTCTCATACCATTCTACTGCTTTCCTTGCATCTTTTTCTACTCCTTTTCCCTTAGAGTACATTAGTCCTAAGTTAAATTGTGCCCCTGCAACTCCCTGTTCAGCAGCTTTTTGAAACCATTCTACCGCTTTCCTTGCATCTTTTTCTACTCCTTCTCCATTGAAGTACATTACTCCTAAGTTAAATTGTGCTCTTGCATCTCCCTGTTCAGCTTTTTGAAGTTGTTGAGGCAGTCCTTCTGTCTGATAGCCTAATATATTGCCTCCACCCATTAACCATGGCTCGTATATAGCAACGTATGACGGGCGTCCTTTTTCCTTTTGAAGATGTATACGTCGCTCTTGTGTTTTCTTGTCCAGACAAAATAAGGTTTCTATTTTTATTCCTTTTTCTATGTATACAGGTATCCCATTGTAGACTTTATGTTTCTCATATAAGGGTTCTACACTGGCTTGCAATTCTCCTTTATACTCGTAAAAAGTAACGGCATTGCCTCCTTGAACAGTCACTGTTTGTTCAACTAAAGACTGGATACTCGTCTGTGTGTGTGGGATCAGTTGTTGCTGGGTATCAGTTTGTATTTGTGGATCTTTTTCTTCTTCTATAGGAATAATTGAATTATTTAACCCACCACAGCTTTGTAAGCATAAGCTGATAAGTAAAATATAGGCTATGAGTTTTAGATTTATAGTATAATGCCTTTTCATAATTTAAAAGTTAACCAGGAATTTATATTAATTTATACTTGTTCACTTTGCAAATTTAAATACCACTAGTTAACCTAAGTTGCTAGTAATAGATAAGGCAAAGAGTAAAAAACCTCCGATCTTGTTTTTGTCTTAAACCAATAAATCGGAGGTCATTATGATTGAAAAATCAATAGCAATATACTCATTTATTGATACTTTACTCAAGTATTTACATCATCAAGAAGATAAAAAAAGGAAGTTGTCGGATGCAGAAGTACTCACAACAGCTATCATCTCAGCCTTATACTTTGGCGGACATCTTGACAAAGCTCGATCGTTTATGCATTCCACTAAGCTTATCCCTAACATGCTCGATAAAAGTAGGTACAATCGCCGCTTGCATGCTATAGGAGAAGAGATAACTTCGCTCTTTTTAGAAATAGGCACTTTATCAAGCAAGTAGCCACTTGTAAGGACTTTGTATTGGATTCATTTCCTGTGCCTGTGTGCGATAACATACGTATTAGCAGATGTAAACTATTACAAAGTGAAGCTTACAGAGGCTACAAAGCCTCTATGCGCCGTTACTTTTATGGCATTAAAGTGCAGCTTATTACTACTGATTGTGGTATTCCGGTCGAATTCTCAATAGTAGCTGGCAGCCAAGCGGATGTAAAAGGATTGCACCAACTGCCCTTTTCTATGCCTGCTGGTAGTGCACTTTATGCTGACTCGGCTTATACTAACTACCATCTAGAAGATATGTTGGCTGATGATAGGATTAAGCTTTATTCTCAGCGTAAATCTAATGCTCATCGAAAGGATACGCCTTCTCTGGCTTATCTCAAAGAGCGCATGCGAAAAGTGATAGAGACCAGCATTAGTGGCATTAAAGGCCTTTTCTTAAGGAAGATTCATGCTGTTACCTTCCAAGGCTTTCTGATCAAAATACTCTTGTTCTTGCTAGCTTTTCAAATCAACAAAGCTTTTCTTATCTAGCAACTTAGGTTAGTTAGCAAAATTCTATACTTTAGATATCCAAGGGAGTAGCGCCTTATAGATAAAAGCGCCTCCAAGAAACACACTCAAGTACAATTTTATCTAATGGATTGCCAAATACGGTATTGTTAAATTAAGGTAATTGAAAATATAAATAATAACTCAGAGCATGTTTTAATTTGTAGTCCATTAAGATATATTCTATACTAATTTAACAACACTATTTTTTTAATCTCTCTTGTGCACTTGCATCTCCCTCCCTGTGCAGCAGCTCTCTCATACCACGCTACTGCTTTAGCGTGATCTTTATTAAATACCTTAGTTGGCGCTTTGCTTTATATACTTCTCTGTTGTTCCCCTTTAGCCAGCATGGTTCGACTCATCTAATGCTTTTTGTGCTGCTGGATAAGCGTTAGCTGATTTCTTATACCACACTGCTGCCTCCACGTGGTCTTGCATGACCCCTTGGCCATATTGATACATCCATCCTACTATATATTGAGCTTCTATACACCCTTCCTCGGCCTTGCTTTTCATATGGCTAATAGCCTCCTGGATTAATTTACTTGCTTGTAAAAGATTTTTCTCAACTCCAAAACCGTGATAATACATGCGACCTAGATAGGCCTTAGCATAGTTGTTTCCTTGCCCAGCACTTTTTTCATACCATTTTACTGCCTCTTGGTAGTTTTGGACCACACCTTGTCCATAGTCATACATCCGAGCTAAATTATATTGTGCAAGTGCATGCCCTTGATTCGCTACTTTTTCAAACCATTCTACAGCTTTTACATAATCTTTAGCTACACCCTTTCCATTTTCATACATATCCCCTAGGTTATTTTGTGCCCCTGTATGCCCTTGCTCAGCTGCTTTTTCATACCATTCTACTGCTTTCTTTTCATCTTTAGCGACTCCCCGTCCATTTTCATATCTTACTCCTAGGTAAAATTGTGCTTTTGCATTTCCTTGATCAGCTGCTTTTTTATACCATTTTACTGCTTTCTTTTCATCTTTTGCTATTCCACGTCCATTCGCATACATTATGCCTAAATTAGATTGTGCCTCTGCATGTCTTTGATTAGCTGCTTTTTTATACCATTCTATTGCTTTTTTATCATTTTTAACTACTCTTTGAACATTGGCATACATACATCCTAAGCTATACTGCGCAGGAGCATATCCTTGATCGGCTGCTTTTTTATACCACTCTACTGCTTTCTTCTCATCTTTTTCTACTCCTCGTCCTTTTCCATACATAACCCCTAAATTAAATTGTGCACTTGCATCTCCTTGGTTGGCTGCTTTCTCATACCATTCTATTGCTTTAACATAATCCTTGGCTACTCCTTGCCCATTTGCATATATCTGCCCTAGATTATATTGTGCACTTGCATCTCCCTTTCTAGCAGCTCTCTCATACCATTCTAATTCTTTTCTTGCATCTTTTTCTACTCCTTTTCCATTTCCATACATAACTCCTAGATTATATTGTGCATCTAAATTCCCTTGATTAGCCGCTTTTTGGAACCATTCTACTGCTTTGATGTAATCTTGTGCTACGCCTTCACCGTTGAAATATTTCGCTCCTACTTTTAATTGTGCATCTGCATGTCCTTGATTAGCAGCTTTCTCATACCATTCTATTGCTTTACTTGTATCTTTTTCTACTCCTTTTCCATAATCATACATCATGCCTAGCTCAAATTGTGCTCTTGCATGTCCTTGATTAGCAGCTTTTTGATACCATTCTACTGCATTCCTTGCATCTTTAGCTACTCCTTGACCTTTTTCATACATAACTCCCACTTTATATTGAGCATGGGCATGATGATTTTCACTTAAATTTAAAAGCTTACTTAATGCTGCAAAATCCCCTCTTTTAGCTTGAGAAAATAGTTTATCAATAACGCTATCACTTACAAAAAAGCAAGCTTCAGATGGTAATGATTGCTGTCTTGCACTTTGCATACCGAGTGTAGGCTTAGCTATACTAGAATTGCGTGTCTTTAAACTCTTAATTAGGCTGCGTATAGCATAATTAGGTATTAACTTAGTGCTACTAACTTTAGCTCCTGTGACAGGGCTAGTGCGTTTGCCCATTGAAAACCATCGCTCAATGGCCGTTCGCTCATACGTATGCCCGTCCCGTGCAATAACAGGCTCTTCCATCAGCTCATGAGTAATGGGACAAAGGCATTCGTTAGGTATAGACTGATCGGCTTTCTCCTCTCCTTCCTGCATTCCTCCCGCGAGCCCTGCTCCTTTATAGATCACTACTGTAGGTGCCTGGTTGTCTTTGGCTAATTGAAGCTGGATGCGGCGTTGCTGCGCCTGTTCACTTAGCTGTGGTAATCTCGTTACTTCTGCTCCTTGCTCAAGCGTTACTGATAATCCTTCATATGTTTTACTAAATCCTCGAGGTGCATTCATCTTGACATTAGCTCGTAACTCACCGGCTTCTTCATAAAAAGTAACCGCATGTCCTCCCTGGGCTATCAACATTTGATCGACCAAAGGCTGGATATCTGCTTGAGAAAGAATTGTTTGTGTATTAGTTTGTATAGATACTGTTTGCTCTTCCCCGGCTGAAATAATTGGATTGCTACTAAATCCTCCTCCGCAGCTTTGTAAAAAAAGGCTGATAAGTAAAAAACGTGCTATCAGTTGCTGTGCGAGTGTATAATTGATTTTCATATCTATTACTTTAGCATAATCTTTATTAAACACCTTAATTAGTGCTTTGCTTTATATTCTTCTCTGTTGTTCCCCTTAGCCAGCATGGTTCAACTCATCTAATGCTTTTTGTGCTGCTGGATAAGTGTTAGCTGATTTCTTATACCACACTGCTGCCTCCACGTGGTCTTGCATTACCCCTAGGCCATATTGATACATCCATCCTACTATATATTGGGCTTCTATACAACCCTCCTCAGCCTTGCTTTTCATATGGATAATAGCCTCCTCGATTAATTTACTTGCTTGTAAAAGATTTTTCTCAGCTCCAAAACCATGATAATACAAACGACCTAGGTAGGCCTTGGCATAGTTATTTCCTTGTCCAACACTTTTTTCATACCATTTTACTGCCTCTTGGTAGTTTTGGACCACACCTTGTCCATGGTCATACATCCGAGCTAAATTATATTGTGCTCTTGCATATCCTTGATTAGCAGCTTTTTGAAACCATTCTACTGCTTTAGCATAATCTTTGGCTACTCCCTTCCAATTTTCATATATCCATCCTAAATTATATTGTGCTCTTGCATGTCCTTGATTGGCTGCTTTTTCAGACCACTCTATTGCTTTAGCATAATCTTGACTTACTCCTCGTCCTTCTCCATACATCCATCCTAGTTTAAATTGTGCTCTTGCATGTCCTTGATTGGCTGCTTTTTCATACCATTCTACTGCTTTCCTCTCATCTTTTTCTACTCCCTCTCCTTCTCCATACATAACCCCTAGGCTAAATTGTGCCCTTGCATGTCCTTGATTGGCAGCTTTCTCATACCACTCTATTGCTTTTTTTTCATCTTTTTCTACTCCTTCTCCACTCTCATATATCACTCCTAAGGCATATTGACTCTTTGCATGTTCTTGATTGGCTGCTTTCTCATACCATTCTATTGCTTTAACATAATCCTTCGCTACTCCTAATCCCTTTTCATGCACATATCCTAAATTATATTGCGCATTGGCATGTCCTTGATTGGCTGTTTTTTGAAACCATTCTATTGCTTTAGCATAATCTTTAGCTATACCTTCACCCTTGAAATATCTCGCTGCTAATTTTAATTGTACATCTGCATGCCCTTGATTGGCTGCTTTTTCATACCATTCTATTGCTTTTCTTACATCTTTGGCTACTCCTTGACCTTCTATATATATCACTCCTAAGGCATATTGACTCTTTGCATGTCCTTGATTGGCTGCTTGCTTATACCATGCTATTGCTTTAACATAATCCTTAGCTACTCCTAATCCCTTTTCATACATATATCCTAAATTATATTGAGCATGGGCATGTCCTTGATCGGCTGTTTTTTCATACCATTCTTTTGCTTTAGCATAATCTTTAGCTATACCTTCACCCTTGAAATATCTCGCTCCTAGTTTTAATTGTGCATCCGCGTGTCCTTGCTTGGCAGCTTTTTTATACCACTCTATTGCTTTCCTTGCATCTTTGTCTACTCCTCGTCCTTCTGCATACATCCATCCTAGATTATATTGTGCTTTTACATATCCTTGATTAGCCGCTTTTTGAAACCATTCTACTGCTTTCCTTGTATCTTTTACTACTCCTTGCCCATCTGCATACATCCATGCTAGATTATATTGTGAGGTTGCATGTCCTTGATCCGCCGCTTTTTGAAACCACTTTATTGCTTTCCTTGCATCTTTTGCTACGCCCCATCCATTAGCATAACTTACGCCTAGATTAGATTGTGCACTTGCATCTCCTTGCTTAGCTGCTCTCTCATACCATTCTATTGCTTTCCTTGCATCTTTTACTACGCCTAGCCCTTCTGCATACATCCATCCTAATTTATATTGCGCACTTGCATGTCCTTGGTTGGCAGCTTTTTGAAACCATTTTATTGCCTTAGCATAATTTTGAGCTACACCACGCCCATCTGCATACATCCATCCTAGATTAGACTGTGCAACCGCATGTCCTTGCTTAGCTGCTTTCTCATACCATTCTACTGCTTTGGCCGCATTTTTTGCTATACCTCGCCCCTCTGCACACATAACCCCTACTTTATACTGCGCATGGACATGGTAATTTTCACTCAAATTTAAAAGCTTACTTAATGCTACCACATCTCCTCTTATGGATTGAGAGAAAAGTACATCAATAACGCTATCACTCACAAAAAAGCAAGCTCCAGATGGTACTGATAGAGATTGCTGTCTCGCAGTTTGCATACCCAGAATAGGCTTAGCTAAACTAGAATTGTGTGTCTTTAAGCTTTTAATCAGGCTGCGGATGGCATAATTAGGTATCAGCTTAGTGCTACCAATTTTAGCTCCTGTGACAGGGCTCGTGCGTTTGCCCATTGAAAACCATCGCTCAATGGCCGCCCGCTCATACGTATGCCCGTCCCGTGCAATAACAGGCTCTTCCATCAGCTCATGAGTAATGGGGCAAAGGCATTCGTTAGGTATAGATTCATCTGCTTTCTCCTCTCCTTCCTGCATTCCTCCCACGAGCCCTGCTCCTTTATAGATCACTACTTTAGCTGGCTGGTTGCCCTTGGCTAATTGAAGCTGGATGCGACGCTCCTGCGCCTGTTCACTTAGCTGTGGTAATCTCGTTACTTCTGCTCCTTGCTCAAGGGTTACTAATAACCCTTCGTAGGTTTTACTAAACCGTTCAGGCACATTCATCTCGACATTAGCTCGTAACTCACCGGCTTCTTGATAAAAAGTAACCGCATGGCCCCCCTGGGCTTTTAGTCCTTGGCCTGCCAAAGACCCGATGTCTGCTCTTGGAGTAAGAATTAATTGCGAATGCGTTTGGATAGATGCTGTTTGCTTTTCTTGAGTCGAAATAAGTGGATTATTATTAAACTCTCCGCAGCAGTTTTGTAAGAAAAAGCTGATAAGTAAGATGCAAGCTATATAAACTTGAAATGGAGAAGAATTTCTTTTCATAAGTTTGTAGGTTAATGATGAGTCTATAATAATGCATGGTTGCTTTGATTACAAATTTAAATGCCATTGCTGAGGAAAACACTATACTTTGAATACTCAAAATAGATCTGATTCTACAACTGGGACAGATAATACCTTATAGATAAGAAGCCGTATAGAAAAGTTACTAGTTAGCTATTACAATTTTTATTGAAGAGATTCTATATGCTCAGCTCTAATTCCTGTCATCTCTTCAACAAAACTTATATAAAAATCTTTTTTCAGCATATTTTCGGCAATCTTTAAATTTCTGGTGCGCATGCCCTCTTTAAGGACCTTTAAAAACCTTTCATAATGACCTTTTCAATAAGGGGTTTGAAATTCAATATGGAGTGATTGTTGGCTGGTTGAAACGCGTGCATAACCAAAGGTTCTCATAAAAGTGTCTACTAAATCGATTATTAGAATAAGTGTCTACTAATATAGGATAAGACGATTTTTTAGACAATGAAAAGTGGGTATTTTGGGGTGTCTATTATATTATAAATTCGTAGACACTTATTCTTGATCTGCAGGTTATGTCAGCATAGGAAAGACAAGTGGTACGCTTGATATTTATTTTAGCTTTTTTTATTATTATCTATTTCCCTGTTGCATCTATTACTTGCTGTAAGGAACAGATGTAAGGGAGACTTTACATGAAATTTAAAGCGTAGATAGGCAGATTTTAGTAATAAGATAACTAATCATTAATCTCCTTATAAACCGTAAGTTTCTGTTCAAATGCCCCTGCTGGTCCTAACTAATAACCCACCATGATAAATTATTATTGCTCTAAATATTAATTTTTTTCTATTTCTATTAAATATTTACTCACTTCCATTTGATTATTTGAATGAGCAACATACAGCGGAGTGTAATCTTTTTCACCCTTAGCATATACATTTGCCCCCTCTTCTATCAATAATTTTACTATATTTAAATGTCCTTTTGAGGCCGCCCAATGCAGTGGAGAAAAGTTTCTGTGATCTCTAGAGTTTACATCTGCTCCCCTTTTTAATAGTAATCTAGTTGTATTTAAATCACCCATTAAAGCTGCTACATGCAATGGGCTGTTCCTAAGTTTATCCTTAGCATCTACCACATGCCCTTTTGCTAATAGTATGCTTGCTATTCCTAAATGTCCATTCCTAACAGCTATGTGCAACGGAGATAAACCATTTTTATCTTTTAAATTTATACCTGCTTTATAATCTAGTAAAATTTTTACCAACTGTAAATTTCCCTTTATAACGGCCCAGTGCAGTAAAGGGATATACTTTTCATCTTGAGTATTAATATCAGCACCTTTTTCTAATAAAAGACGTACCATTTCTAAATTACCCTCGTCAACAGCTACGTATAGAGCACTTCGACCATCTTTATTTTTAGCCTCTATATTAGCTCCTCTATCTATTAATAATCCAACTATTTCTAAATGATTCATGCCAGCAGCTAAGTGTAATGGTGAAAAACCATGTATATCTTTACAATTTATATTGGCTTTATAATCTAACAATATGTTGACCATTTCTAAACTTCCTTTTCTAATAGCCACATATAAAGGAGATCTATTACTTTTATCTGCAAGGTTAACATTAGCTTTATGTTTTAATAATAGGTTAATTATTGCTATATATTCTTCCTGAATAGCTAAATATAAGGGAGAACAACCATTTATATTTTTAGTATTTACATCAGCTTTATATTCTAATAAAAGCTTTAATATTTCTATGTTGCCCATTCCAGAAGTTAGATGTACAGTAGACATGCCATTTTTGTCCCTTTCATTTACATTTATATTAGTTTCTTGTGTTAATAACCTCTTAACTGCTTCTGTATGACCTTTCTGAACAGCTAGGTATAATTTAGATATTTTCCCTTCGTTCTTTTGAACTGGCTTTACTACTTGCTTATCAACTTTGTTTGTACTACCTCTATCTGTATGTATGGCAATCAAATCACGCTGAGCTCTAGCATCTCCTTTCTCAGCAGCTTTTTGAAGCCATTCTACTGCTTTTTTATAATCTTTTTCTACACCCCGTCCAGTTTTATACATAATTCCTAGTTGGTATTGTGCATGGGTGTGATGATTTTTACTTAAGTCTAAAATTTTTATTAATGCCTCTAAGTTTCCTTCTTTTGCTTGAGAAGCTAATTCAGCAATATCTACATCACTCAAAGTAGCTGAAAAATTTTTTTGTTTTCCTTCTGCTAATTGTTGTTCTAGTTGATAAATTTTTTGCCGAGCCTCTTCCAAATTTACCTTATGCCTGGCTAAATTGGGAATACTTTCCTTTAATTCCTGAATTAAGCTACGCATGGTATAGTTAGGCGTTAATTTTGTGCTAAGCAGGTTAAGTCCAGTTTTGGGACTAGTGCATTTCCCTGTACTAAACCACTGCTCAATGGCTGTTCTTTCATAGGTATGACCATCCTGGACGATGACTGGATCTTTCATAATCTCTTGGGTGATAGGACAAAAACACTCGTCGGGAATTGATTCGTTATTTGCCTCATATTCTTCTTGGGTTTGCTCCTCCTCTCCTTCTAGCATGCCTCCCGCAAGTCCTGACCCATTGTAAATTTTTACTTTTGCAGGTTCTGCCCTTTTGGCTAATTGCAGATAAATACAATTCTCCTGTGTTCTTCTATCTGAGTTAAACAAGCGAGGTAACTCCATTCCTGGTTCTACGCGTACCTCTAAACTTTTATAGTTTTTGCTAAATCCTGGAGGTGTATTCATCACTACATCAGCTTTCAGGGCGCCCGCTTGCTCATAAAATGTAACACTATGGCCTCCGTGGGCTGTGAGTTGTTGATCTTCTATAGATGGAATAGGTAGTAGGTTTCTTAGTTGGTGGCTAGGGCCTATTGTACGCTCTTCACCACGTAAAGGCAAGTTATCTAGGCCAGTACAACTTTGTAAGCATAAGCTTATGAGTAAAACATAAGTTATATATTGCTGCAACATCGTGTATTTTTTTATACTTTATAGATTAAAACAAGGAAAGTATATTAATTAATAGATAATATAAATCCAAATAACTCGTGGATTGCTACTAAGATAGCGTATAAAAAAGCAGGAAATAAGGTATTCACTCGTCGCACACTTTGTTCCACAAACCATATATGCAAGGGACGGCCGGGGCCTCTAAAGCCCTTGCATATACCATTTGCTTGCCTTCGTTCGCGCTCCTGTTGGTGCTCCTCCGGCAAGCTCTCTTGTTTTGTTACACACGCTTTACTCCTCGTTCATCTGCGGGCTCTTCGTTCCCCCAGACCCCTTTAAGGTATTCGCTATGCTCATCTTTTGTTTAGTCTGGGAGAACTCACGCCCTCGGTGTTCGACTCGCCTGCTGGCTCACTCGCCACAGGCTTTTTTGCCCACTCAATCACTTTTCCCTCGTAAAGCTCGGCAAACCTACCCGCATCCTAATATTTTATACACCTAGGCAAAAAAGCCTTCGACGCCCAGGCCGCCGTTTGTTGCATTCCTGTTCACCAGGCTTTACCTTTCTTGCCACGGCACGGCTCTTTCCTGGACGGGATCGATCGCGCTCGCAGACGGCTCGCTTTAAAATAAAAAAGCGCCTCAAGTTAAGCTTTCAAAGCACAATTTTCCACTAAAGTCTTGTCAATGATTTCACTATGCCTAGCTTCTTAAAAAATCTCCACCTTTACTATGTGTAGGTAGTATTTTTCAATACCTTTAATCCTTGACAAGACTCCTTTTGAAAGCTTTTAAACCAGTCTCTTTTTTCTTTTTCTTTTTACCAGTTTTTCTGGTTTTTCTTCTTCTTTTTTCTCAAAATAGAAATTAATACCTATTGGGGGCTGTTTGAATAAAAGTGTAAATAGAATTAAATCAAACAACATACGTATGAAAATAACCCTATTATCAAACGCTCTAGCGTGCTGTTTTGCTCTCAAGAGAATAATTGACAACTAGCCTCTTATTACTACTACAATTACAGCACATACTATTTCAAAACTTAGTTTTATACTTTTTATAATTATTTGTTGCATATTTGCCTGGATATATTTATCTAAATATTACTCAAAACTAATCATTCTTTTTTCAAACTTTACCTATCAAAATCAGCCATGTATAGCACTTCTAAAAGAATCATAGCTTTTATTTTACTGAGTAGTCAATTACTAACAACCACTAGTTGTAATGGCAATTTTAATATACCTATCGAGCCACAGATAGTCCATACACATCATCAACAAGTAGATAAGAAATGGAGCCAAGACAATGCATTAGTGCCTCTAACCAGTGAATTAGGGTTTGATGAGTGTAAAAAAGATGACGCTCCAGATCAATCTTTAACCAATCAGTTGCCCTTAGTTGAAAGTAATAGTGCTTCTGCCACAGAAGGTAAAGCTCTCTTTGTAGGACGCTCTAAAACTTTAAAGAAGAATAAAGAGCAGAAGTCGGTATCGAGTCAAGCAAAAACTTTTACAACGCCGGTTTATATAGATAGACCCACAGGTTACAGTAGAAAGCTTACTCACGATAAAGCTATAGGGGACAAGCATTTTACTACCTTAAATAAGAGTAAGGATTTAGATTCTTATAGAGAGCAAGCTCGAGCCAGCCAGAAACAAGTTAGTGAGCTTAGCGATATAGCATTAAATGTTACTGTTGCTGAGCTTCTTACAATAGACCAAGGTTTAATAGCAAAAGGAGGCCATCAAGTATATCTAACCGTTGTAGAAGGCAAGTGGATGGCAATTGTTAAAGAGAATGCTCCTATAGGTTTTAGTAGAACGCAGTATTTGGATTTATATCTAGCACCTGGTTTTACAACCAACCAGTTAAGTAAACATAGCCCTGAATGGCAAGAGGCACATATAGGAGTAGTATTTCCTGAAAAAAGTTCAACTGGCAAAGGGTATGTATATATAGGTGACGGGGGGCTGCTCGGTGGTGGGAATAGTGGTTCCAAAGGAGGCGGTGGAAATGATAGCGATAGGACATCTAGCAGAAGTGAATCTAGTGAGAGGAGTACATCTGGCTCTAGCCACAGTTCAAGTAGTAGCAGTGGTAGAGCAAGTCATAATATTGGAAGCTCACATAGTAGTTTCAGTATGCCAAAAACTTCATCTTCCAGTTCCCATCATCGAGATAGCTTTAAGGATTTTTGTAATAAGAGTTCAGCTAATGTTTCAGCTTCGTTATCTTCTGCAGGTATAAAGCATGATACCCATAGCACTTCCCATACTAGTGATAGTTTTAAGGATTTTTGTGATAAGAGTTCAGCTAATGTCTCAGCTATGTTATCTTCTGCAGGTATAAAGCATGATACCCATAGCACTTCCCATTCTAGCTTCTCCAGCCATACTAGTTCATATTCTAGCAGCAGGGCATCTAACCAAGCTGCTAGTAGCAGTAATAGTGAAAGTAAGCCTGCTGCTTCTAAGGAGTCATCCTCTTCAAGCAAAGAATCTAAAGCCCCCCATCTTACCCTAGAGAATGCAGCTACGGAGGTGAGAAAGCACATACAAGAGGCTAAAAATGATGGTCCTAAAGCTACGAGTGTATCAGCCAGCCAGCAACAACAAGCAAAAGGGGAGCAACTACTTAAACAGCTACGTGAAATCAAGCAACAACAGGAACGGTCGTATAGCCAAACACAGACCGCTTACATTACACCAGGTAATTCTGAAATAGGGAATAAGCTGTTGTTAGACCAGCTAACCAAAAAAGGTCAAGAATTGTCTACTTTAAAAGAATTAGAGTCAGAGCTAACACAAAGCTTAGAGCGCGAGCGTCCAACTAGCCATTATGAGGAAACAAGAAAAGAATCAATACTAGCTAGTGCTACAACTACACCAAAAGAGATTAAGGTAAAAGATAAAGGAAAAGAAAAGGATACAAGCTTGACACCTGGTACTACCCAAGCAACAAATAACCTTCATAGTACAACCCTATCTTCGTCTGGGGACATTTCTACTGCTACAAGTACTACTGAACCACTACTCAGCACACCCACTAAAGGTCCAGCAGTTAAAGTTGAGAGTGGTACACGTAAGACAAAAATACCCTACAATGATAGAGCGGACAGTTTTAGCTATGACCACTACTCTTCAAGCACTAGCACAAATACACCTGCTGTATCAGCTACAGAGCCTACTAACCCGGCTACATCTAGTACTACTTCCACTAGTACTACTGATAAAAGTGAAGCAGAAATTCATAACCAGTGGAGTGATTTGTTAAAGGAAATACAAGTCCAATTGGGACATTCCAAAATACAAGGTTTAGCAGACGCTCTATATCTACAAAAACAGGCTAGATTCTATATAGAAAAATTAAAGTCGTATGAAAAATATAAATGCATTAGCAGATCTTCCCTCGAGCAAGCACTCACTCAATGAGCTGGAAAAGCTATCTGTACAGGTTGAAGCTGCCCTGGATAAGGAGAGGTATAATGCAGTCGTAGGTGAAATCAAGCAAGTGTTGGATACAAGAATAGAAACTATTAACAGGCTACAAGAGGAAGAAGCAGACCCAGTTATTATCATAGCAACGGCACGCGAGATAAAGCCCCATGTAGAAGCAGCTATAAAACACTTGGAGGAGTTTTCGACCAAGCAAGATAAGAGTTCTAGTATAGAGAACTTGAAAGAAGCCAAAAGTCAGCTTGAAGGGGTGATTAGAGATTATACTCACAGGAAAGTTTTATGGGATAAGTACAAGTCAGCTTTTAGCTATGCAGCCAAGCATGTTTCAAAAAGGATAGAGCAAGAGCAAGAAGAATTAGCTAAGAGCATAGGAAAGTCAGTCGAAAAGCCTGAAATAACTATAACCAATAAGTCAGGTATAACCATAGCGCAACTAGAGGAAATTTTTCCAGAAGACTCCAGCAATAACTTCAATTTGCAAAAACTGATAGATACTTTAGATATAACTGTTAATTTCCCAGCAGCAGAAGAGAATGCTAACAGTAGCGAGGAGGATGAAGAAGAAGAAAGGCAAGGTGTAGAGGAGCATTTAGAAAGAGAAGCTAAGTACGAGAAAACAGTAAGCCAAAAGGAAGAACAAGAAAGGGCTAGTAGCCAAGCAGGTATAAATGAGAAAGAGAAAGAATCAGCAGCAAAAAGGCAAGCCAGAAAAGAACAAAGAAGAGCTAACCAAAAAGCCAGAAGAAAAGAAGCATCTCCCAAAAAAGCCCATGAAAAAGAGCTGATAAAAATAGGACAAGCTAAAGAGCAACTTAAAAGCTTGGTTAAAGATCAAGTGAAATCTTGTGTAGAGGATGCTGAATTTACTAATTGTAGAGTAGTATTATTGATGATCGATGAGAAGCTCAAAAAAGAACCCAATAATAAGTCTTTACAAGCGTTAAGGGTAAAACAGCTAGAGAAATTCCAAAGCCACCCGCTTTACAGCCAAGTTATAGCGTTAGGAATAGAAGTTATGGCTCTATGCCAGCAAGCAGAGTTAAAAGCTGACGAGAGACATATTAGGGCTACAATATTACCGCATATTATACTACCATTAGAGATAAATCAGTCAAGAGAATTTCGTCAAGAATCAGAAGAAATTGAAGCAACTATTCTTAACTCTTTACGAGATCTATTATGCTGTTCGCACAGACCAAGCGGGTTAAGAAGGACAGCAGAAGGTATAAAAGGATTTGTTGAAAGTTTTTATGATACAGGAAAACTATTTTTAGTAGATGTACCTGTCTTATTAGATAATTTAGGGATGAAAGGAATTGAATCATTGGTAAAGTGGGAAGATAAGCTAGGTATGAAACAGGGCTGGGCTAACTTAGGAGAATTTTGTAAAAAATTGTTTGATGAAACAAAACAAGCCTGGGAAGACCCAGAGGCTTATAAAGCTCGTATGCAGGCTGCTCATGAAATAAAAAGGAGGGAGGCACTTTACCGTCGTGCATTTGATGCAGAGAATTACCATTTAGGGCAAGATAAGTAGTTGGGGTATATTCCAGCAGAGGCAGTACAAATTATCTTTGGGGGACAGATAATTAAAGGGGCCAGGAAAGGTGTTATCAAGGGAGTCCAATTTATTAAGAGAGTGCAGCAAGGGACTAAAGTGGGAGAAGGCGTGGTAGAGGGGGCGAAGTTGGCCAGAGGGGTTGTTAAGGGGGGAAGTAACCTATCAATTCGTACTGACATTGTGCTTAGTGGGGGGCGTAGTGGGCAGTTGGTAAAAACTTTAACTGGCCCTGCAAATAGTGTGGTAAAAGGTAGCCAAGGAAGGATTTTTATTACGGATAATGCTGAGAAAGTTATTTGGGACATTACCAAAGACAGAGCAAAATCAGTAATACCTGGACAAGGTTTTGGGCCAAAAGTTACTCCGACACAAGAACATTTGAATCTTTTAAAACAAGTATGGGGAAATTAATCATGAGCAATAATTGGAAGATATCTGTAAGCGAACTATTAGACATATTCAGAGAAGTATTACTTGCAGTAATCCCATGGCTTGAAAAAGCAAAAATCAAATGGAAAGAAGGAGAAGCTTATGATGATTGGGATAATATAGCGGAAGCCTTATATAAGAATATTGTCTGTTCTTCACTAACTGGAGAAGTTGCTTTCAAATATACAATTGCTAAATACAATTTTAACTATGATGACTATGCTTCAATAGATTTTATTGAGGTAAGGAGTAAAGATAATTCTGAAAAGAAGTTTGCATTCGTATCATTTCAAAGTAGTTTTTCTCCGCTTGATAGTGTTAAAGTAGCGGAACTCAATAAAACGGATAAGGTTGTTGGATATACGAGTTTAAAATTTGACAGTTTGGGGTTCTTTTTTGTGAAAAACATTAATGGTAAAAAGGAGTTTATAGATAACATAGATGTTGAGTTGTAGCAGCTGTCACTAATGGGGAAGTTAATCTTACAAATCCACAGTTAAAGTCTATTTCTTCACTTGAAAGACAGATAGCTAAACACGAAGCTAAGCTTGCGGAGTATATAAAAGACCCTATGAAGTTTGATAATAAAGGATTTCTTAAAAATGCTCCAAATGAGGTGGTAAGGCAGAAAATCATTCAATCAAGGATTAATCATCTTCAGCAAGCGATTAATGCATTCCGAGACAACATTCAAAAAATCATTAATGGGAAATAACTATGAAAGTAAAAATTGATGATATAGAAAAGGTTACTTCACTTCTACTTTCAAAACTTAAAGAAAGTAAAGGAAATGAAATTGAATTGAATAATGATTTCTATTGGGATATTTCCGAAGAAGAATTATACAATCCATACCAGGATCCTAAAAACATTACTTTAGATCAGTTGTCAGATGATTTGGAAGAGATACAACGACTTATTAAGTCAGATGATGCAATTACTTATGATTTAAAGAGGCTTGCATCTATTTTGAAGGCATTAAGCATTGAAAACCGAACAGCATTTTAAGCTAAATAAAATATTCATTTCGGCATATTGATGCTCTGGGCGTAGATCGTAAAATGGTACAGTCGGTTATAGAAAAACATTTTAAAAGTGTAAGTGCTCAAATAATCAAATAATAGAAGGAAAGCCTTTTAATCAAGTAGTACAAATTGGAGAAGTTAAAATTCAATATACAGCGTTTAAGCTAGCGGATGGAATTATAAATATAGGTAGAATACATTCAGTTAAATAGAAAACTTTTATTATCTGAAGAAAGACTTTTAGACTTTTTGGTAAAAAAGTCTAAAAGTCGCCTTCCTGCAAATTGGAAAGATAACTTACTAGTTCGGCCAATGAATGATGGCAAAATGGGTAGCTTGTTATTATTCCCATATGATATTACAAAGAATGATCGTATGTTCGGCAAGCAGATTAGTGAATGCCAATTTAAAGATAAAGATGGAATAGATGTTATCGCATCCTTGTATATAGATGATAAGGGTAATTTATTTGAATTGGATATTTGGAAAGTAGACTTTTCACCCTTACTGGATATACCTCAAAAATTTAAGTAATTTGGACTAGTGGGGGAATTCGTACAGAAACTTATGGTTTTAATGTTAACTAACGGATATAAGCGTGAGTTCATGTTAAAGAATAAACAGAGTTTAAAGAAAGGTAGACGGAAAAATTTTAAACGTACTACAAGCTAGGCTGTAAATGTTTGGCGACCAAACTAAAGCTTTTACGGTGGTGAAAGCTCATTCCAAGCTCATAGATAGCTTGGTAGTGCTCTTTGGTAGGATAACCCATATTGATTTCCCAATTGTAGCCAGGTTCTCTTTCCGCTAGCTCCTGCATATACTCGTCCCGGTATACTTTGTCTATAATAGACGCAGCAGCTATGGAATTAACTTTTTTATCACCTTTGACAATACACTCATGCTCGATATTAGGATAGGGTAGAAATTTATTGCCATCTATGAGCAGCAGTTCTGGCTTTACGATCAGCTTATTAATAGCCCGATGCATGGCTAAATGAGTAGCATTAGAAATATTGACTTGGTCAATTTCTTCTGGTGTTGCACAGCCAATAGCCCAGTCAATGGCTTCTTTTTTGATAATAGCTGCTATTTCTATTCTTTGCTTAGGGGTAAGCTTTTTGGAATCCTTTAATAAAAAGTAATAATATTGAAGAGGTAATATTACTGCCGCTGCTACAACCGGCCCTGCTAAGCATCCTCTGCCGACTTCGTCACATCCAGCCACTAACTGATTGAAAGTTTCCTTCATAAACATGCCTATTTATTTTTTCTTTAGTACTTCTAGACTTAATATTTCCAATTCCTGTGATACAGTTGTCAATTCTAGATTTTTTGCCAGAGGTACAAAGAAATTTAAGGTTTCAGAAGCAATATGCTTCTGTTTGGCAAGGGAAGAATGGCCACTGATGGTGCGCATGTTATGCATGCGATCAGCTAGTTTTACATAGGCTGCTCGCTTGTCTTCATAATTGATAAGACGTGCAATGTTTTCATGATCTTCAAGCATCAGGCGTTTTCTATTTTCTTCTAAATTAGTCACCTTTTGCACTAAAAAAGCGACTGTCTCTCCAAACATAATCTTTATCTGAATAAGAGAAAGCCCGGTGTCTTCCACTGTATCATGCAAAAGTGCTGCTATAACTGCATCTGGGTCCTGGCAGTATTCTAAAAGGATTAAAGCAGCAGCAATAGGATGCGTAAAGAAAGGCTCTCCTGACTTTCTTTTTACTCCTGCATGGTATCTTTTTATTACATTGAGTGCTTTACTTATAGGTTTAAAATCTATTCCTTTAGCAGTTAATTTATTTTTGAGCTCTTCTTCAACCTTAATTGACAGGGGGTGATTTAACTCTGCTGGATCCACAACAGCAGGCTCTCTAATAATTTCCATGACCTTACCTCGTACCTCTCGGAGGTTTACAGGAATAACATATAAATGGGTAATAATATGGCTGTCTAGTTCTGCATAACCATAATGAGCATCTACAATACGAGCATTTTGCAAGAGCATACGGCGGTTTCTATCACGGGCCACTTGGTCCACTATAGAATTGTGATTGAGATTGTAAATAGGTTGTATTTTTGGTAAAGACTTTTCTATTGTTAAAACAATCCTAATGGCATTTGATTCCCGCGCATAGTTTTGCATATGGGCAACACTGTAGCCTAATTTGGCATCTTCTAAGGCAATTGTAATGGGCCTTGTGGCATTGCTACTTTGATAAAGGTATGTAATACTGTTTGCAAGCATTTGCTTTATTCTTTCCCTATCTACTTCTATAGTAGGTTGCTTGGATTTATTCTGGATTAAAAGGTCTGGCATTTGTGGAAAGTCACTTAACTTGATAGTTTCTCTAACTTCAGAAATTAACTCCTCCATACTTATCCTTTTTACATCGAGTCGCATGTAATCTGTCATGCGATAAATAGCCTGCCTCATATAAGCAGCCATCGTCTCATCAAAAAGAAGCGTATCTTCTTTAGTAAGGTCTTTTAGTATTTCCTCCCTATATCTAAGTACCTCCTGCATTTCTTCTTTAGACTGGTTATTAAGAGTCATTAGGTAAGCATTCTTCTTTTGCAGAGTTTCTTTACTTTGTTTAAATCTAAATAAGGCTATGAGTAAACTACTAAATAAGAGCAACCCATGACTAAAATGAAAAGAAATAGGTATTGCTTGATTAGGTGAGATGTCTTGGCCTGTAACCCACTTAAATACCCCTGCAGCAACTATTATTCCAGCTATAGCTAATGTGAGCGCTAATGGCAAATAAGTAAATAAGGCAATCATCACAAGGCTTAGCATAAATATTAAAATTTGACTTGATTGAAATCCACTCATAATCACAATCATGCCTCCTACAAAAAAGAGCGTATAGAAGATAAGTAAAGGCCACACCCATGCTAATAATCGCTTGTTTTTTAGTGGAGCTGGCCAAATTTGAAAGCCCAATAAACTTGTAGTAATCACAAGTACGGAATATTGGATGGTTCTATAAAGCATTAGATACTCTTGCTCGATAACATGTGGTAAATGGTATAGCGAGACATACGTAGCAATAAGTGAATAAAAGGCTAGCAAAGGATAATAATACTCTTGTTCAGGCAGATTTTTTTCAAGGTAAGCTGGTAAGTTAAAGGACTTTAATTGAGTCCATCGATCTTTCCAGGTAATGGCTTCTATCCCTGCTTCTGTTTCTTGTTTTATCCAACCCCCTTCTTCTTTGAGCAAATAGTGGCTACCTACTAGGAAAATGAGGTTAGCCATCATACCGGGAAAGAAACTATTAACATTTTTGAAATAGAGTAATAGAAGAGCAGTCATAACAAAACCAGCCCCCATACCTATGTAAATAACTCGCCTACTAGTACGAAATCCGAAGATAGTAAGCAACATGGGGATAGTGAGGATAGGCAAAGAGAAATTAGAAAAGAGCAATATAATTTGTAAAATATTTTGAATAGAGAGCGTTAATAGGACAGCCAAAAATCCTATGGCAAAAGTCGCAATAGCAGCTGCTTGTACAGAGGCTTGTTTAGTAATTTTTAAAGGAGGGAGAATATCATTAGCAACTAGTACCGCACAAGAGTTTAGCGCACTGTCTGCTGTGGACATAGCCAAAGCAATAACACCTACCCCTAAAAATCCTTTAAGGCCTGTATAGGTGTATGTCTTAATCATATACCCTACTACTTGATTGGTAGTTAAATGTGGATTATCAGACAAAAGTAAAACAGCGATCCAGACTATAAATAGTTGTATTAAAACCCAAAGTACCGCCGCATAGGCGATAGCACGTTTTATCTGACTAGTATTTCGTGCCATGGCCATACGCTGAAATATCTCAGGAGGTAAACCAGGAACTATAAGCACAAACATAAAAGCCAAGGTCCCTATAAACTGAGGACTCCAACTGATCACGTGTTCAAAATTAAAATTAGGATTTTCTGAGAGGGTATGTATTACCTGGCTAATATTGGGAATGTGGTGCCAAATGGCCAAGGCTAAAACAGGAAGCAAAGTGCCAAAAGTAATGAATTGAATGACATCTGTAAAAGTAACGGATTTAATGCCTCCAAACGCTGAATAAATAATAATAATGGTAGCTGCAATAACAGTAACTTCAGGTCCTTGATAGTTAAATAGGGCCTCCAAAATTCTTGATATTACTTTAAATTGAATAGCTATGTAGCCTATTGTTGCTAATACGGTGCAGATAGCAGTAATCAATTGTACACCTTTACCATAAACGCTGCTCATGATATCGGCTATAGAAACGCAGTTTAAAAAGTTCCCTAAACGAGGCCCTATGATGTACCCTGTAATTAATAACCCCAAGAAACTTCCTATTACACTTGCCAGGACATAGTATAACCCATTGGTGTAAGTTTGTTCTAGTCCATTAAGAAACATGCTACCAGAAGCCTGGGTAGCCACAAGGGTAGCAATTAGTGCAGCTGTAGAAAAGTTTTTATTTCCGATGGCATATTCTTTAAAAGATTGTTGCTTACCACGGTAAAGGATTCCTATAATAAGGTTAAGGAGCAAGAAAACAATAAAAATGATGATATCTATCATAGCTCGTAATTAATAAAAGGTTCGTTGAGTATTTTATTCAATAACATAGAACCATTATTTACAGCAATTTTTGGTTAAATACAAAAATCTCACAAACATTTAGGTAAAAAATACCTCTTGTAAAATCTGGGGAATTTAAATTGATTAATACCTGGTAGTATATAGCATTATGCTCACTCATAATCACTTGAAAAACAATACTAGAAAGTTAGAATACACAATAAAAGCTAGGCAATCTGGGATCTTCTTCATTTATTCCTGCTGGCATATGCAATGTGTATAAACATGCAAAAGCAATCAAAAAAGCAGCTATACCATCAATTATAAAAAGCAAGAAGAAGAGCAGCCATAGCCAGAATATAGGTAAGCTTGCTTTTATAAAGTTGTGATGAGCCAACTAATTAAGCCAATCATTCCTATTAAAGAAAATTCAAGAACATATATACAAACATATGAATAAGAAATAATGTCGCAAACAAATATTCAACACCTGCCTACTGACTAATTAACTCTTGCTAGAAAATTGATTTTCAAAGGTTTCTTATTTGTATCCATTCATGGGTCTACTACCTTTAAAATGAGCCAAGAATACATATTATATTTAGCAACTAGCTATAAAAACTATTGTTGATGGTTGATTTTATAGTTGCTACGTATTTTATTCTTAACAACCAAGTGTTTTCTTATACTTAAAATAACGTGTTTCTAGCATTGGCAGACCCGTGAACGCGTACTCTTATTTAAAATATAAGTACTTGACCAAGACTTGCTAAATAACAAGCCTGCCTTTTAAATTCCTTATTCAAGAAGTAATAAGTATATTTTCAGAAAAAAACTCTTTAATGGACTATACTGATACAAAACGAATTTCGCGGCTAACTGCAATCCTTACTCAATTACAGACCAAACGCCTTTTGACTGCATCTGAGCTTGCCTCCAAATTTTCAGTAAGTATCAGGACCATTTATAGAGATATTAGGACACTAGAGCAAGCGGGCATTCCAATTATAACAGAAGAAGGTAAGGGCTATACGCTTATGGAACATTACCGCCTTCCGCCAATAATGTTTACCGAAAGCCAAGCTAACGCTCTGATCCTTGCAGAACAATTAGTTCTAAAAAACAAAGATGCTTCATTGATTAAAGAGTATTCAGAAGTGATTGACAAAATTAAGGCTGTATTAAGACACGATGTAAAAAGCAAAGTAAACTTACTAACCGAACGCACAAGATTCACACAAAGCTTCAATAATGAAAGAACTAGTAATAACTTATCAGACCTACAATTTGCCCTGACAAATTTCTTCTTAACGAAAATAGAGTATACCAATGGGGCAAAGCAATCCACTCAGAGAATCCTTGAACCGTTTGCATTACTAAGTACAGCAAATTGGTTATTGATAGCATGGTGTCGTTTACGAAATGAGTTTAGATTTTTTCGCCTCGACAGAATAATAAAGCTTGAAGTACTTACAGAAACCTTTACCCCGCATAATATGACCTTACAAGAATATTTTGACAAGTACCATTAATTTTACTGATACCCCTGACATAAGGCTGTCACAGCCCTGTACTACCTTTACTGAAAGTATTAAAAAATAAGACCTATGATTAATTTATTTTCAGCTATTAATTGGATAAGCGTTCTAATTGCATTTGTTGCATATTTTCTTCTAGGAGCTCTTTGGTTTACTCTTTTATTCAAAAAGCAATACGCCCATTCATTGGGTAAAGAAAATGATACACTACAAAATTCTTCTCCCATTTTCTTTATTGGACCAGCAGTATGCTCACTTGTAATCACCATTACAAGTGCCATATTGATTGATGCTTTAGGAATTGATTCTTATGGTAAAGCTATAGAATTTGCATTCGTTATTGGTATAGGATATTTGTTTACCAATACGGTCAACATTGCAATAAATCCAAACATACCAAAGCCGATTCTATATGGCATAATAAGTGGAATGTTCCATTTAATTGGTATTTTAATAGTTAGTGTTGTTATAGTAGCTATGCGGTAATTCATTTAACCTACGCTTTTCATATATTAAAATGAGTGTAAAAGAAATTGAATCTTTCTATCCATCAAATAGACAGCAATGGAGAGAATGGTTACAAGAAAATCATGCTAAAAAACAATCGATTTGGCTCATTCACTACAAAATAAAATCCAGCATGCCAACAATCTCTTGGAGCGAAGCAGTTGACGAAGCACTTTGTTTTGGTTGGATTGATAGCAAAGCAAAGCCTATTGATGAAGAAAAATATATGCAGTTTTTCAGCAAACGAAGAGCCATTAGTACTTGGTCAAAAGTGAATAAAGAAAAAGTCCAGAAACTTATTGATGGAGGAACCATGACTAAGGCAGGTTTAGAAAGTATAGAAATTGCAAAACAAAATGGATCTTGGACCATTTTAGATGAAGTAGAAGCCCTTATTATCCCTAATGACTTAGAGGCTGTCTAAAAAGGGTAATTTAGATAGGAAAAGCAGACAAAACTTTATAAAATTAGTTAGTGAACTTTAAACTAACAGCTATGCCATACACTAGCGATTTAACAGATAAGGAATGGGAAGTGTTAGAACCATTAGTTACTTACATAGGTCCTTGCCGACCCCGTAAATACACTATAAGAGAAGTATTAGATGCTATTTTCTATTTAGAAAAAACAGGCTGTCAATGGCGCATGCTACCTGCCCATTTTCCACCCTGAAAAAGTGTTTATGACTTGTATTATCGCTGGCGAAGAAATGGTAAATGGGACTTAGTCCATGATACACTTCGAGATCAAGTACGAGAAAAGTTGGGCAAACAAGCCATACCTAGCGCTGCCATTATGGATAGCCGCTCGGTTAAAACAGCACAAAAAGGGGGTCGAGAGGCTATGATGCAGCAAAAAAAGTAAAAGGCCGTAAGCAGCATATTATTGTTGATACGCTGGGGCTTATACTTTGTGTGGTAGTACATTCAGCTCACTTATCAGACTCAAGAGGATGTCATCTTTTGCTTATTCGCCTTTTTAATACATTCCCTTCTATTAAACACATATGGGTAGATGGAGGATACCAGAAAGGATGTATAATGTGGGCTTATGGGGTGCTAGGTTATACTTTAGAAGTTGTACAACGGCTCTCAAATGGGTTTCATATTCTAAAAAAGCGATGGATAGTCGAGCGTACATTTGCTTGGCTGAGTTTTTCTAGGAGGCTCTCTAAAGATTACGAGCATAATCCCAAGTCTTCTGAAACACATATTAAAATTGTTATGATTAGAATCATGCTTAAGCGGCTTTTATGACTCCATTTTGGCTTTTTAGACAGCCTCTTAGAGGATAAATTCAAAACACAACCAGGTACAAAGGACTTTTTCTTGAACTTGAGCAAATCCGTTAGGAAGAATATGTTGCAGTGGCTTGTTCTTGCTAAACGACAGGAAACCAGACAAAAACGCATTAAAGAAATACTAGGATTTGCTGCTCTTAACCTGAAACCTAATTAATTTAGATAATATTAGGTTTACCTAGTGTTACTTATGCTAATCTTCGAAAAAGTTTGATATTGCACGCCATTAAAAAAGGCAACGAGCAAGGTCAGCCTAGGTTCCTACATACCAATTGCATAATGAACTTATCATAACCGAAACCTGCATATTTTAAAAGAAATTTCTACCCTATACGTAGTATTTTTCCAAAAGCCATACCTTACCCACCTTTACTAGGACTTTCTTCCTTTGTTATATTTTATTGGCAACTAGCTTATTACTTAGCATAAAAGGCACAAATCTTAGAAAAATTAAATTAACCTAAGATTTGTTATAATTTTTTTATACAGTAGATAAACAACAAGTATTTATCGTTTATGACGTGGCTCGTCAGATACAGTAAGCCTTTTCCTACCTTTAGCTCTTCTGCGTGCTAATACAGCTCTTCCATCGGCAGTAGCCATGCGCTTTCTAAAGCCATGTTTGTTGCTTCTTTTTCTCTGAGAGGGTTGGTATGTTCTTTTCACTTTTACTAATGATTTAAAGTTCTAATTTGTATGCGCGCTTACAAAGCTTTTTAGAAAACTACTTACAAAGCTTAGTAGTTTTTTCTTAAGCTTCTTTTAACGACTTTTCAAAAATAATATTAAAAATCAAATGAATCCTAATTTTCATTAATTTTTGATTCATCTAAGCCATCAATTAATTTTTTATCAATAAGATTATATCTCAAGACACAATAAATAATTCAACATTTTAACTAGGTTCGATAAAAATACTTAATTTTGTAATTCAATATATCAGAAAATATATTATAAATATCAACCAACCGTCTGCTTATTGAGACTCCACATCTCCACATTTTATCATATGCTTAAAAAGGATAATCCTAGAAATTTAACTGGTATACTCATTGCTTCATTTCTTATTATTGTAGGACTGGGTGTAAGTAGCTGTGGTTGCGGAAATGATGATCGTCGCAAAACTGATACCTCGGGTAATGGTAGTGGTAGCAGTGGCAGTAATGATAAGGGTATTAGTTGGAAAGGATTACGAATAGAAACAAATCGAACCAACATACAAGGCAATCAAGATTTTAAAGTAAAAATTGAGGCTGACGAATATGCAGCTATTGACAATGATATAAACCTCATTAAGTTTAAAATCAAAGCCTATATTGTTGATGGGAAAGGAGGTACTCCAGAATCTAGTCAATTAAAGTGCACCTATCCAAATGGAAAAAGTAAGACTAGCAAAATTGTTAATGAATATCTTACTTTTGAAGCTTTAACACCTCCTAACCAGTCAATATTTAAATATATTACTCTTAATGTAATCCAGAGAACAGAGGTTAAAGCGCTTACAGTCGTACTTGAATTATTAGATGAAAGCAGTGGCAAACTTATATGTCAACCACAAAAGATTGTTTGGAAAGCAGTGCGTCCTGCGCCTATGGACCTTACATTTGACAAGCTAAGTCGCCTAGAAGACCAATCAGAAATAATTGAAAACGATCAAGAATTTAATTTCACAATAACGAACATAGGATTAGAAACAATTAAATTAGATGAAATTACTATAGTAGCCCAAACTGAAAATGGTACCATATTTAGTCTAAATGGACAACAAGCCAACCAACCTATTTCCTTAAAAGATATATTATCCAATCATCTACAGAAATTGGAAAAACAACAAAGTACTACAGATATAAAACTGAAGCTAGCCAATCGAAATAACCAATCTAGCGATCAAATAACACTAGAGCTGCTGCGAAAGAGATAAAACAGAGTAGAATTTGAATAAAACAGAGAGAGAATCTTGCCAGTAGCGATGCTATTTGTTAAAAAGCATGCTTGAAGTTTATCATACCCGCTATAATATTAAAGCGCAGGTTATATTTCTTCTCAAAGTTACGGTAAACTTCTGACATAATCTTAAACACCTTGATCTCTCTTATCTTATGCTCTACCTTCATGCGTATGGAGGATAGCTTTCTGTTATGTTCTTTCTGCTCCTTGGTTAATGGCCGCTTACGGCTCTTTTTGTAGGGAATCATGACATTGCTCTGTAGCTTTTGCCAGCCTTGATAACCACTATCTGCTAGCTTTAAGCTTTCTTTAGGTAAGAGTTTTTCTCCTTTACGGATTTTAAAGTCATGCACTCTTCCTTTATGAGATTTGGATACAGAGAGTATCTTTCCATCTTCTCACATCACTATCTCTGTTTTTATAGTATGTCTCTTTTTCTTGCCTGAATATGATTTCTTTTGCTTCTTAGTAGGTCTTTGCGTAGGCTGTTCACTCACATCTGCTAATATGCGCAATACCTTTTCTGAGGTTAAGCTGCGATCTTTTTTAATGCTAATCTTCTTAGCTAGTAATGGCTCCATTTTTCTTAGCAAGCGGAATATATTAGAATTGTGCAGATTAAACAAATAGCCTAAAAACACATGGCTAATATAAGTGCGATAATACATGAGTACACAGAGCAATTTATCTTCCAAGGTAGGTAAATGACTCATCCTACCATGGCGCAGCTTGCTCGATTCTAACTCTTCAAAGAGAGGCCTTACTTTTAAAACTAATAATTGCTCAAAGGTTTCTATACTTAAGCCAGTTATTCTTCTAAAGTTATAGGGATATTTGCTTATCCTGGTGTACGTTAAATGCATACTTATTCCTTTTATATAACAAGAATTACATCTTAACCCTTTTTATCTTCTTTGTCAATCTTTTTCGCAGCAGTTCTATGGATCTTAGCAAAAGGTGGCCAGCAGTTAGCGAGCACACAACCTATGCGTTGGAATTATATTGCCAAAAATGCAAGTTTAATTATTAATAACGATATAAAAGACCATATAAAGGGAAATGAAATACTAAAGATAATAGCAGTACCAAAGACTAAAGCAATTAACTGGGATAATATAAAATTAAGCATACAATCCACTAATAATGTAATATTTAGGATTAATAATAAACCTTTTCAAAGTGCCAGACTTACTGACTTCCTTACAGGAAGCTTAATGCAAGACTTACGTTTAGATTTATGTTTATATAGTGATTCGGATGACAAGAAAGATTCTGAAATAACTTTATTACTTACAAAAGAAAAAGATGGAGTAATTGAAGAACTAGATAAAAAGATTATCAAATGGGATAATAAAGTTACTAATTTATCTTTTGTAGGCTTAGAAAATAAACAGATATCAGGCTATAAAGAATTATCTATATCCATACATAACCTAGGTGATACGGTAAAAACCGATGAAATTACTTTAACCCATGAGGTTAGTAATACTCAATTATTGAGTAGCAATACACCTATATTTTACTTTAATGGAAAAAATATCCATAAAAGCTTAACCCTACAAGAAATTTTAGGAGAAAGTATGCCCAGAGAGTTAGCACCCAACGAAATTATAAGTAATATCAAACTCCAGCTAGCTAACACTAACAATTGCACAGAAGCTACTGTAAAGCTTGTGTTAAAGCATCATAATATGCAATGGGTAAGTCCAACTATTAAGTGGATATCCAAAAATATAATGCTCAGTTTCCAAGGTCTACCCAAAAAAGAGCTTTCTTACAAGGCTCCGCTACAGTTTAAGATCAAAAATGAAGGTGATACAATAAATGCTAGTGAGGCTATCTTAAAGGTCTGGAATCGGAATTTATCAGGTTTGAATATTAGTTTAAAAGTAAATGGGAAGCCTATTAACGTAAAAGAGGCACAAATCAGTTTAAGCGACCTCCTATCAACTGATAAGGTTTTACAAAAAGGTGAAGCAGTAAATATAACAATAGAACAGATAGAAGAGAAAAAATTTAATCCTCATACATCCCAGTCAATAGAACTTGGTTTATATGGCATCTATGGAACCCAAAATAAATTACTATCAAAAAATAGAACAAGCCACTTGGGACCGTCGAGAAGGTAAAGTTGATTTAGACGTTATGGTCGCATCCGTAAAAAATGGAAAAGCCGTGGGAGAAAACAGGAAAGTATTACGAGGAAATAACCAAAATTTTGAATTGGTAATATTTAACCAAGGAGATGAATATATTTATAATGATCAACCTAGTTTATATCTACACTTTAGTCTAATTCAAGGTACAGCTATAATTAAAGAACTGCAGCAGCAAGGCTACGATGATGGTAAAAACGGATATACCATTAGGCTTGATCATAATACTGTTGCTGGTACTGGTGCAGGCTTATTAGCAATTAGAGATTATGAATTTCAAATCTCTAATCAAAAAACTTTGCATTTATGTCCTTTAAAAGAGAAAAAAGTTGAATACCAAATTCAACTTTGCAAGGATAGTAACGGTAAGTTAACTCCAATAAATAATATCCCTACAACTATTATTTGGGAACCCAAACATATAAAGGTAGCACTTCAAATAGATAAGAAAGAAATAAAGGGTAATGAGAAAGAGATTCAGCTTACTTTAAATAATCAAGGAGATACTCTATCAGACGAGGATAAAGATATTCTACAACTAAAAATAGAACGTTTAGGTAATAAGCAAAGCCGTTTGGGAACATTTGGGAAAAATGGACAAAAATATGTAGGAATAAACACCCAGAATATATTTATAACTGGCAACATACTAAACTCAGTTAATGTAATACCAACGGACAGGAAGAAAATAATTAATACTGGGAGCAATTTGCCATTTCCTAAAATATGGATAGAGCCTAGAGCCACAGAAAATTCTGTTACATTTAGATTCACCTTATTTTATACCCAACAGAATGGAGATAAGCAGCAAGAAATAATTTTAGGAACACCTCAAGAGGTAACTTGGGCAGAGTGATATATAAACAATCGATTAGGAAATTATAAGAATGCTATATTTTGATGTTAAAAAGCTACATCTAATCACCAAGTTTAACAGACTCCATATCCTATATCCCTAAATAAGTTTTACTGCTAGGTTTTATAAGTTTTGGAAAATATATTTGATTATTGTTAAAATAAGATTGATACAGATCACACCAATCATAGAATCAATATTAATGGGTAAAGCTATGGTAAATTAATAGGGTCTTTATTTTTCATTTTTATTCATTAATTCTCAAGGTTTTGAGCTCAGTAAGCTTAAGCCATAATAAAGAAAGTATTTTTTAATTTCGATAACCAAGCCACAAGCCTACTGAAACAAGCTTGATAGATTTTAAATTCATAATACGCTAGCTACATACAAACAAGCAAGCAAGAGCTTTAAAAAAGTACACCATCTATCTTCTCTTCTAGTAAGATATAATGTGACATTTTATAAAAAAATGAGTAAATTGCCACTTATTTGTTAACCTTATATAAAATGGCTATAGAACCACAAGAAAATATTATTCCCATTAATATTGTAGATGAGATGCGCACAGCCTACATAGATTATTCTATGTCAGTAATCATTGCTAGGGCGCTACCAGATGTAAGAGATGGACTTAAGCCTGTACATCGCAGGGTACTCTATGGTATGCATGAGTTGGGCGTAACCCATAATAAGCCTTTTAAAAAGTCTGCTAGAATAGTGGGGGAAGTATTAGGTAAATACCATCCTCATGGCGATGCTTCTGTGTATGATGCCATGGTACGTATGGCACAAGATTGGAGCCTACGCTATCCCTTAGTCCAGGGACAAGGTAACTTTGGTTCTATTGATGGCGACGGGCCTGCAGCCATGCGTTATACAGAAGCTCGGCTTGCACGCACAGCCGAAGAAATGTTGGCAGACCTTAACAAAGATACTGTAGACTTTCAAACTAACTTTGATGACTCTCTCCAAGAGCCTACCGTATTACCAGCAAAGCTACCTCAACTACTTATCAATGGCAGTTCTGGTATTGCAGTAGGTATGGCTACCAATATGCCTCCCCATAACCTCACCGAAGTCATAGAAGGTATAATAGCCTATATCAATAACAATGATATAACCATAGAGGAACTTATGCAATATATCCAAGGCCCTGATTTTCCGACCAGGGGTATTATCTATGGATCTCAAGGCATTCGAGAAGCCTACAGAACAGGAAGAGGTAAAGTCTTAATGCGTGCCAAAGCTACTATTGAAACAACGCCAACCGGCAAAGAGCAAATCATTGTTACAGAGATTCCGTATATGGTTAATAAGGCAATGCTCATAGAAAGAACAGCTCAACTTGTCAATGAAAAAAAAATAGAAGGTATTTCAGATATACGCGATGAATCTGATAAGGATGGCTTGCGTATTGTATACGACCTTAAAAGAGATGCCATTGGACAAGTTGTGCTCAATAACTTATATAAGAATACCTCACTGCAATTTTCTTTTGGTGTTAATAATGTAGCACTTGTTGCAGGGAAGCCTCAGACGCTTAACCTGAAAGAACTCATTCAACACTTTGTAGCACACAGACACGAGGTATTATTAAGGAAAACAAAATATGAACTAAACCAGGCGCAAAAAAGACTACATATTTTAGAGGGATACCTTATTGCACTAGATAACTTAGATGCTATCATAAGCCTTATCCGCTCATCCAGAGATGCAGAAGCTGCTAAACAAGGCCTAATACAAACCTACCAGCTAAGCGAACAACAAGCTAAGGCAATCTTAGAATTACGTCTACAGCGCTTAACAGGGATGGAGCGTGACAAAATCTTACAAGAGCACCGCGAAACAACCCAGCTCATAGAGCGCCTTCAGTTAATCTTAAGTGATCGAGACTTACAAATGACCCTTATTAAAAATGAACTTGCAGAACTTAAGGAACAATATGGAGACGCTAGAAGAACGGTAATAGAACATAATACAGACGATATTACGCTAGAAGATATGATTGCTGAAGAAGATATGGTAATCACTATTTCTCAGCAAGGCTATATTAAAAGGACTCCTCTTTCAGAGTATAGAATACAAAACAGAGGAGGTGTGGGTGCACGCAGCACAGCAACAAAAGAAGATGACTATATTACTCACTTATTTGTAGCTTCAACACATCAATATCTATTAATCTTTACAACGCTCGGAAAGGTCTTTTGGAAAAAAGTTTACACCTTACCTGAAGGAAGCAAGTCGTCTAAAGGTAGAGCCATACAAAATCTAATACCAATAGCACCAGGCGACCAAGTACAAAGTGTTATTAAAGTAAGAAACCTAAAAGATGAGACTTATGTAAACAGCCGCTATATTTTAATGTGTACTGTACAAGGCGTCATTAAAAAGACACCTTTAGATGCTTATATCAATCCTAGAACAAATGGTATACAGGCAATCAAAATAAATGAAGGAGATCGGTTATTAACTGTAAAGCTAACTAAAGGAGATAACCATGTTATTATAGCATTACGCTCAGGAAGAGCTATTCATTTCCACGAACGTGATGTTCGTTCCATGGGTAGGGTATCCACTGGTGTAAGAGGCATTACATTAGCAGGTCCTGAAGACCGGGTAGTAGGTATGGTAACGGTATATAAACCTGATATTGAGCTACTAGTAGTAGCTGAAAAAGGCGTTGGAAAACGCTCTGCCGTAGCAGATTACAGAATTACTAAACGAGGTGGCAAAGGTGTTAAAACACTCAATATAACAGAAAAAACTGGTGCACTAGCTGCCATTGAAGCGGTAACTGATGCAGATGAACTGCTTATCATTAATACATCAGGAATAGCCATTCGAATAGAGGTTAGTACCTTAAGAATTATGGGCAGGAATACGCAAGGTGTACGACTTATCCGTCTTAATGAAGGGGATGCCATTACCTCTATTGCTAAGATTACAGAAAACTTATAATAAATAATGCAAAGTTTATGCTGCTTTATAAATACCATTTTAAGTGCTTAATATTAGCAATTGGGGTAACTTTTATCGCCTCTCCCCTCTTTGGATTACCAGCTAGCATTAAACAGGCAATTCGAGCATTTGATCAACAAAAGTTTGAAAAAGCCCAAATCCAAATTGATGCATTATTACAAGATGCTAAATATCAAAAGCAAGCTAGTAGCTGGTACTATCATGGTATCATCTATGATCAACTGATGCGTAAGAATATAACCTCTGATGCTGCACCAAATTATCTAGCAAAAGCATTAAATTCTTATCAAAAAGCAATGAATCTCGGCAAAAAAAGGTCTCAGTACCATAGCTTTGCACAGATTAATTTACAGGGATTATGGACTTACTATTTAAATCGCAGTGTACAATATTATAAGGTAGAAGCTTTTGAAGAAGCACTAGAACAGCTATCTATATGTAATCAGATTAATGATAATGCTCGTCATACTCTACTATATACAGCTATTGTTGCCCACCAGGCTGATAAATATGAAATGTCCTTGCAACATTATGCAAGATATATACAGAACGGCTATGCTGAACCAGCCGTATACCGAGCATTTGCTAATCTAACAGCTAATTATTTAAAAAATAAGGATAGTGCTTTGGCAATTTTATATCAAGGAATGCAACAATATCCGTGGGATATCGACCTAATAGCAGAAAAGTGTCACTTACTAACACAAACTAACCAACTAGGAAATTGGCAAGTACAATTATCTGCCCATCTACAAGAAAATTCAATCAATCCTATTGCACATTATCAATTAGCCTATTTATATATACTAACAGATGAATGGGAAAAAGCAGCTTTGCATTATCAAAAAGCTTTTGAATTAGCTCCTCTCCAGCTAGAACCAATTTCTCAACTAGCTTCACTATACTATAACCAAGGCGCAGCCATTATCAATAGCATAACAGATATGGATGAAGAATCTTTTCAACAAACCGGCAAAGAAATTATTGAGGATGCAAATGGATATTTAGAAAAGTCGCTACATCACTTTAAGACAGCGCATAAAATAAATCCTAAAAACTTACCCATTTTAAAATCACTCCATACCCTTTATACAAGACTTGATCAAGCAGATAAAGCTAGCCAGATAGCTCATAAAATGAAGAGCATAAAAGGAGGAACACAACTATTAGAATTAGAATAAGCTATACTAAGCACTACAGTATGTATGCCATAATGCTTAATTTAATAACCGACCAGCACTAAAATCAGTATTTCTCAATCAGCTTGTTTGTGGAATAGGATTGACATATCAATGGATATATAGGCACTAATTCCTTACCTAAAATTGGCAAGCTATGCTTATATTATATTAGTTAGCTTAAATAGGATAAGGCAAGCAATACAAAATATAAATAAGAACATTTTCGTTCTTTTGAAGAATATAATCATATACCTCAATACAATAATCGTTAACAAGCATACATGGTTTATAAGCAATAAATCAGTAAGTTTGCAACAACATATTATATCTTATTTATGTCTAAGCCCTTCAAAAATCAATCCTATGCTTCGCCTGACCTACATAAGAATTATCAGCTTTCTCCTAGCATTTATATGCTTCGGTTGCCAAAATTATCATAATCCTAATTTAGAAGAACAGCTACAATTAGAGCGGCTTGAAGCAAGGATTCGAGAGTTAGAAGAAAAACTAAAACTTAACAGAGAAAAAACAGATAAACATTCAGCATCTGTCTATAATTTATCTCAACAGATAGATAAAATAAGTAAGAAACTAGCTAAACTGTTAGCGCATCTTAATATTACCTCTACCCAAGATTTGACAACCTTAGAGACTGAGCTATCCACAATAAAAGCTGACATTGTTCCAATAAAAGATCAACTGGCAGCATTACTACAATCGATAGACTATTATGTAAATCAAACGCAGCTACAAGAAGAATTAGAAAGCTTTGAAGATAAGCTTCAAGAGCTGTTAAAGGAAATAAGACAAGCTGCTAAATCTCATACAGATACTAGTAGTATAGAACAAAAAATTGAAGGGTTACAAAAAGCCATTGATAAGGTTAAAGAAGAACTAACAGAATTTATTAGCGCACAGGCTCAACAACAAGCCAAGGCAGCAAAAGACCAAGCTAGTACTGCTAGTGGCGATGCAAAAACAGCTAGCGATGAGGCAGAAAAAGCTCAACAACAAGCCGAGGCAGCAAGAGATCAAGCTAATACTGCTAGTGAAGAAGCAAAAGCAGCTAGAAATGAAGCAGAGAAAGCTCAACAACAAGCCGAGACAGCAAGAGATCAAGCCAATACTGCTAGTAAGGAAGCAAAAACAGCTAGAAATGAAGCAATAAATGCCCAAGAAGCTATAGAAAAAGCTCAACAACAAGTCAAAAGTAATGTAGAGGCTGCTAACAAAGCTGTTGAACAAGCTAATACTGCTAGTAAGGAAGCAAAAACAGCTAGCGATGAAGCAATAAAGGCCCAAGAAGTTACAGAAAAAGCTCAACAACAAGCCGAGGCAGCAAGAGATCAAGCCAATACTGCTAACGATAAAGTAATAAAGGCCCAAGAAGCTACAGAAAAAGCTCAACAACAAGCCAAAGCAGCAAAAGAACAAGCTAGTACTGCTAGTAAGGAAGCAAAAACAGCTAGCGATGAAGCAATAAAGGCCCAAGAAGTTACAGAAAAAGCTCAACAACAAGCCGAGGCAGCAAGAGATCAAGCCAATACTGCTAACGATAAAGTAATAAAGGCCCAAGAAGCTACAGAAAAAGCTCAACAACAAGCCAAAGCAGCAAAAGAACAAGCTAGTACTGCTAGTGGCGATGCAAAAACAGCTAGTGATGAAGCAAAAAAAGCTCAACAACAAGCCAAAGCAGCAAGAGATCAAGCCAATACTGCTAGTGAAGAAGCAAAAGCAGCTAGAAATGAAGCAGAGAAAGTTCAACAACAAGCCGAGGCAGCAAGAGATCAAGCTAATACTGCTAGTGAAGAAGCAAAAGCAGCTAGAAATGAAGCAGAGAAAGCTCAACAACAAGCCGAGGCAGCAAGAGATCAATCCAATACTGCTAGTGGCGATGCAAAAACAGCTAGTGATGAAGCAAAAAAAGCTCAACAACAAGCCGAGGCAGCAAGAGATCAAGCTAATACTGCTAGTGAAGAAACAAAAGCAGCTAGAAATGAAGCAGAGAAAGCTCAACAACAAGCCGAGGCAGCAAGAGATCAAGCTAATACTGCTAGTGAAGAAGCAATAAAGGCCCAAGAAGCTACAGAAAAAGCTACCAAACAAGCTAAAGATGATGCAGAGACTGCTACAAACGCTGCTACACAAGCCAATACTGCTAGTGAAGAAGCAAAAACAGCTAGAAATGAAGCAATAGAGGCTCAACAAGCTGCAGAAAAAGAAGCTACTAAAGCCATGAAGCAAGTAGAGCAAATTAAAAAGAAAGCTCAAGAAAAAGCACAACAAAAACAAGCTAAAAAGTTAGCCAAAGAAGAAACTGCTAGAAAAAAAGCTGAACAAGAAGCTATCGAAGAAGATAAAAAGCAGGCAGATTTGGTAGCAAAAGTTAAAGAGGAAGCTATTAAAGTCGCTAAAGAAGCTGTTAAGAAGCAAGTAGAAGATGCTACAGAGCAAGCTAAAGAGGCTAAAAAACAAGCAGATTTAGCAATAAAAGCTAAAGCAGGAGCTATCGAAGAAGCTGAAAAAGCTGCTACACAAGCTAAAGTACATGCCGAGATTGCTACAAACGCTGCTGCTGAACAAGTTAATAAGTCTATCAATAAACTTCAAGAACAAATTAATGAAGCTCTTAAACAATCCGAAGAAGTTAATAGTGATAAAATATCCGAAGCCAAGTCTGATATGCAACAAGAATTAAACACTAAATTAAATAGCTTGAATACTTTAATAAATCGCGTAAAAAATGAAATTATTGGACTTATTAACGAAAAAGGAGATGAGGATAAATCTTGGCTTAAAAGGTTTTTTAATATTGGTTAATCCTTCATAATAGTTTAATAAAGGCAGATACCATAAGATCCCACTTTTAAAAGCTTAGCAGATGACTTTTTAGAATCATAAGATTATACTGCGCAAGCTAATATTATTAGCTTAAGTGTGTATCACAAGGCCCTATTCTACACAATAACCATCACCATACTTTTTTAAAACAAAAATCGTAGTTAAATTTATTACATAGGCCAAATGCGCAATAAGAATCACTATGTCAGAAGAAATCATTCCTCATAACGCTACTATTCATGATCTTACTCCCATAGGCGATATGTACCAAAGCTGGTTTTTGGACTATGCCTCCTATGTAATCTTAGAAAGAGCTGTACCAGCCATTGAAGATGGGCTTAAGCCCGTTCAACGCAGAATCTTACATGCAATGAAGGAAATGGATGATGGGCGCTATAACAAAGTAGCAAATATCATTGGGCAAACCATGCAATACCATCCTCATGGAGATGCTTCTATTGCCGAAGCGATCATCAATTTGGGTCAAAAAGAATTATTAATAGATATGCAGGGTAACTGGGGAGATATCCGTACAGGCGACAGTGCTGCAGCTGCCCGTTATATTGAAGCAAGACCTTCTTCCCTAGCGCATGCTATCTTATACAGCCCACAGATTACATCTTGGCAGCTAAGCTATGATGGCAGAAAAAAAGAACCAGTTACTTTTCCTATTAAGTTTCCGTTGCTTTTAGCGCAAGGAGCAGAAGGCATTGCCGTTGGCTTAGCCACCAAAATATTACCGCACAACTTTTGTGAACTGATAGAAGGAGCTATTGCTGTACTCCAAGGAAAAACTACCAATTTGTTACCAGACTTTCCTACAGGCGGCTTGGTAGATTGTTCTGCTTATAACGAAGGTAAAAGAGGTGGCAGAATACGCCTAAGAGCTCGTATTGAAATTCTAGATAAAAAGACCCTAGCCATACGTGAAATCCCCTATGGGACTACCACTAACAGCCTCATTGAGTCTATTATACGAGCTTATGAAAGAGGTAAAATTAAAATCAAACAAGTAATCGACAATACAGCAGAAGATGTAGAAATATTGGTTCACTTGGCTCCTGGCCAATCCCCTGATGTGGTCTTGGATGCACTGTATGTATTTACAGATTGTGAAATAGGTATTTCACCCAATACCTGTGTAATTAAAGATGAAAAGCCAACCTTTATAGGAGTTAATGAATTGCTGGAATACAATACTTACCGCACCAAAGATATTTTACAGCAAGAATTAACTCTCCAACATAAGAATTTACAAGAAAAAATTCTGTTTGCTTCTTTAGAAAAGCTTTTCATTGAAAAGCGGATTTATAGAGATATAGAAGAAAGTGAAACTTGGGAACAAGTACTGCTAACCATTGACCAAGGATTAGAACCTTACAAAAAACAATTTTATAGGGCGATTATAGAAGACGATCTTGTAAGGCTTACAGAAATTAAAATTAAGCGTATATCTAAATACGATAGCCAAAAGGCTGAAGATGCACTACTTGTATTAGAGAAAGAATTAGCCGAAGTAGAACATCATTTACAACACCTAACAACCTTTACTATTCAATATTTCAAAAACCTACTAAAAAAGTATGGAGCTGGTAAAGAGCGCAAGACTGAAATCAGGACCTTTGATACCATAGAAGCTCATGCTGTAGTAGCCAACAATCAAAAACTATATATTAATCGCAAACAAGGATTTATAGGATATGGGTTAAAAAAGGATGAACTAATTGGAGATTGCTCAGACTTAGACGATGTTATTGTTTTCAGAAAAGATGGGAAGTGCCTTGTAGTTAAAATAGCAGAAAAAGTATTTGTTGGAAAAGATATTATTCATGCTGCTGTCTATAAAAAGAATGATGAACGTCGTGTCTATAACCTAATTTATATAGATGGCAAAACAGGTATAGCGAGGGCAAAAAGGTTCCAGATGCTTGGCATTATTCGTGATAAAGAATATGATGTAACTATCGGCAGTACTGGTTCACGCATATTATACCTAACTGACAACCCTAATGGAAATGCAGAAGTTGTTACAGTAATTTTATCACCTAATAGTCCGGCACGCAATAAAGTTATTGATTTTGATTTTGCTAGCTTACAAATAAAAGGAAGAAACAGCCAGGGTAATATACTAACCAAATACACAATCAAAAAAATACAACTTAAAGTTGCAGGCCAGTCTACATTGGGAGCATTAGAAGTTTGGTATGATGAGCACATAGGAAAGCTAAATACAGAGAATAGAGGCAAATGGCTAGGAACCTTTAAGGAAGATGATCGCGTATTATTACTCTTACAAAGTGGACAATACATGCTTACTAATTATGCCCTTACCAACCACTATGAGCCAGATCAAGTTATACTTTTAGAGAAGTTTGATCCTAAATGTATTGTATCAGCAGTTTATTATGATGGAAAAACTAAACAACATTATGTAAAACGTTTTCATATAGAAACTACTGTGCTAGATAAAAAATTCTGCTTCATTTCAGAAGCTAGAAATTCCAAACTTATAATAGCCACGGTTACTGCAACCCCACAAATATGTATGGAGTATAGTATAGCAGTTGGTGAAGCCACACAGAATTTAATTTATGATTTAGGAGATTTACCTGTTAAAGGGTGGAAAGCAGTAGGCAGCCGGCTTTCTAAATATATAATTAAAGAAATAACTTTATTACCGGTACAACAGGAGCATGATTAAAAATTAATCTTTAAATCATGTGTATTCTATTATACTACACCTAACAAGAATTCTATAAACTCTATCAAGTAGTATAGCAATTGTACACAAGGTAGACCGCCATAAAATTGTTATGGCACACTTTAATTAACAGAGAAACGGTATGCGTTCACGAGTCTACTATCTTTAAGATGAGCCAAAAGCACATATTCTATTTAGCATCTAGCTATAAAACTATTGTTGATGGTTAGTATATGGTTAATTTTATAGTTGCTTCGTGTTTTATTCTTAGCAACAAAAGTGCTTTTTATATTTAAAATAACCTGTTACTAGCATTGGCAGACCCGTGAATACGTACAGAAAAAGAATACCGTCAGCTTGTGCTGCAGTAATCATTTCTTCAGTAATAAGTGTTAAATTTGGTGCGGTATCTCCATTACCGTTTTTATTGTCTCGACATGTACCACAAGAAGTTGCTATAACTGATAGCAGTAATACAGCAATCCCTACATAGTTATAGTTATTATTTTTAAAAAATTTTCGTAAGCTTTAAGATTTGTATAAAACTATTATTAAAATATGTTCACATCTTTTAGGGAGCATATTGTGTGCAAGCTAACAACGAATTTATAGATATCTCAATTTACCACCCTACTTTTCTGGCGAACTACTTGTAGCGCTGTTAACTTCATAATTCTCATTTCTACCTCTGAGTTCTTTCACCTTATATACTACCAAGAAGCTATATAACTTGCAATTTTAGTTTTAAATTTTGCATTTGACCTTATTTATATTGAACTTGGGTGCCAACAAGACTATTGGGTGATTAGCTCAGTTGGTTTAGAGCGTCCCGTTGACATCGGGGAGGTCACTGGTTCGAGTCCAGTATTGCCCACCTAGAAATGCAATAATATCCAAAGTATAGTTGTTCATAGAAGTGCAGAAGTGCAAGAGAATTTTTATTATAACTAGCTAGTTAATAAAAATGATTACTATGTATGTCCGAAACTCAACACCTATTGCTAGTTACGCTTGTTAAATAACCTCGCTAATCTCTATCAATTTAATTAAGTTTTAGCTATTAGAAATTGGTTCATAATCTGATTGAATTTATCTGGATGCTCCATCATAGGTGCGTGGCAACACTTATCGATAAACTGTAAAAAACTATTAGGTATTAAGGTATTAAACTCGTGTGCTACTAAGGGAGGTGTAATAGTATCATTTAGTCCCCAGATCAATAGTGTATTGATTTTAATTTCAGGGAGCCTATCAGCCAAGTTATGGCGTTGTGCAGACTTGGCAATTGCAACTATCCGAAGAACCCTATTACTATCTTGCACTAGATTAAAAACTTCATTAATATATTCTTCTGTAACTATTTCAGGGTCATAGAAAGTATACCTTACTCGTTCTGCTATATAGTTATAATTGTTCCTTTTAATAAAAGAAGCTCCCATTGTATTCTCATATAACCCTGAACTACCTGTAAGTATTAGTCTAGAAACTTTAGCGGGATTTTCCAAAGTATAGATGAGAGCAATATGTCCGCCTAATGAGTTGCCTACTAGCGTAAATTTTTCAAGCTTTTTACTTTGAATAAATGTATCTATAAATTCTACTAACCCATCCATATTTGCCTTCTTTAAAGGCATTTCATAGATAGGGATTAGAGGAATAATAACCCTATAACTTTTAGAAAAATATGCTACAACATGACCCCAGTTGCTTAAGGCACCAAAAAGGCCATGTAAAAGCAAAAGTATTTCTCCTTGGCCTTCTTCAATATAACTAAAGCCACTCTCCTTCCTAACCGTTAGATCCATGATATAATAGAATATTTAATATTTTCTATACAAGATAAAAGAATAAAAATAGTCTTAAAAATACTAATTTAATAACTTCAAGAGGTTACACTTATAGTATTTTTATACAACTATTTTTTTACAACTAACATCCCATTAAATTGTTAGTGGTTTCACTAAACTTTTTAAACCATTCTTGTAATGTAGGCAGCCAGCTAGGTAACCAACCTAAAAAGCGTGGGGCAAATGGTTTGATAATAGGAAGAATATATGTATCACTTAAATACTCGCCCGGTAAATTAAAATGTAATAAGTCAGCTACCCATACAAAAGTACTTACAAAAAAAGCCCATTTAAAAATACCCAATATAGCGCCCATTAGCCTGTCCACCCAACCCAGTAATGTCATACTGATCAAGTATTTAAAAAGCTTACCAACAAGCGTTATGGCCACTACAATACCTAAAAATATTAATACAAAAGCAAGATACGGAGCAAGACTTCCTAAATTACCATTACATTTCTTTAGAAAACCAGCGAAATAATCCATCAATTTAATACTCCCAATAGTAGCTAGAAAGAATGCTCCTAAAGAAAATATTTCTAATACAAATCCCCTTCTGAACCCACTATAAGCTCCCCATATAAGTAAAACTGACAAAAGTATATCTAACGATTTCAAAATTAATTCCAGTAATAGATTATAATAGCAATTAAATTCTAAGCCTGTTGAGAGCTACTGATAATTAGCCTGTAGCTTGTCAAGCATTGGTTATTATATGTTTCGCAAACTAATTAAAAGCAATTTAAACACATTTCACCCCTTCTCCAATTTTAAGAAAAACATAAAACACAAGATTTTATCACTCATTGAAGAATAACCAAGATATTGATAGGCTAATATGCTGTTTAGACCCGCTGCAAAACGATAAATAATCAGCTTTCTATCCATGTTTTTTCTGGTTGAACCAACTTTTAGCACCGGGTCTATTCTAATATTAGAAATCTAATGGACATATCAAACGAAATACCTCCAGGTTTATTCCATTAGCCCATATTCACTCATTTTTCTAATAACAGCAATAAAATTTCTATATTATCAGATTCAATAGCCACCTGTAACGGCATATGCACAGATATATTATTGAGCTGATTTATATTTAAGCCTGCTGTTAATAAATAAAACTCCCTTAGATTATTCTAAAGCATTACAAATTAAATCTAGCTTTCGATAAGTTCGATAAGTAGTAATTATAGAAGGGTGATTATCTGGATAGATTGCCTGCTTCATTTCAAGAGCTTGTCCATAATACTTTAAGGCTTCTTTATATTTTTCTAAAACTATATAAACTGATCCTATACTATTCATACAAGTAGCTATAGCAGGGTGATTACCTGGATAGAATCCCCGATTTATTGTAAGAGTCTGTTCATAATCTTTGTAGGCATATTCTTAGAAAAGCAAGCACCACCATTTGTAAGCTTGTAGTTAATCTTCTCTCACAGTTTTTCCATAGGCGTCGGCATTTTTCCAGCCAGCCAAAACTTCGCTCCACTATCCATCGCTTAGGTATTACCTTAAATCGATGCAATTCGCTCCTTTTAGCTACTTCTACTTCCGCTCCCTGAAGGACTTCTTTTACTTGGTTGGCAAACACTTCTCCACTATAGCCTCCATCTACGAGCACCTTCTTTACCTTAGCTAATTGCTCTTTGTGATCTTTAAGCATAGTTACTGCTCCATCTCTATTTGTTTCACTAGCCCGTGTAACATATATCCCATGCGGTAAGCCTTGGCTGTCTACGGCTATGTGGCGCTTGATCCCGTTTATCTTTTTAGCTCCATCATAGCCTTTCTCTTTGGCTGTATCTGTATTCTTTATGCTTTGCGCATCTACTATAATCAGGCTCGTTTGGGCTGCTTTACCTGCTTGCTTCCTCAGACGAGCAACCATATTTTTTTAATGCTTCTTCTAGAAAGCTTATGCCATTTTCTTGCTTTTCACTCCATATCTGAAAATAAGCATGTACCGTACGCCATTTAGGAAAATCTTTAGGCAACATTCTCCATTGGCAGCCTGTCTTGAGCAGATACAGTAATCCAGAGAATACCTCATATAAATCTACCTGGCGAGGTTTAGTCTTTTTTCGGGCTGCTTCCAAAATAGGGCGTATAACTTCAAATTGTTCTCTATTAATATTAGTAGAATACTCTTGAGTCATAGATAAGTCCCTTTTTTATCAAGTTATTGACTAGTTTCCTCTCTAATCTAATAAATATTAACTTAATGAACAAAGATCTTGAACAGGCTCTAAGAACTTACTCACAATATTTCAACGCTTCCCCATATTCTACTAAAGCCCGATAAGTTGAGCCTATGCCATTCATCGTATAAGCTATATTAGGGTGATTGTGTGTATAGAATCTCTGATTTATTGTAAGGGCTTGCTTATAATATTTTAAGGCTTCTCGATACCTTCCTAAAGCTCGATAAGTCGATCCTATGCCATTCAGCGTATGGGCTGTATTAGGGTGATTATCTGTATAAAACTCCTGATTTATTATAAAGGCTTGCACATAATATTCAAAGGCTTCCTCAGGTTGGTTTAAATTTTCATAAACTGATCCTAGATTATTCAAAGACGCAGCCATAGAAGGGTGATTATCTGGATAGTTTGCCTTCTTTATTGCAAGAGCTAGTTTATAATACTTTAAGGCTTCCTCATATTTTCTTAAAGATTTATAAACTGTTCCTATATTATTCAAAGACGCAGCTATAGTAGGGTGATTATTTGGATAAGTTAGATGCTTCATTGCAAGAGCTTGTTCAAAAGATTTTAAGGATTCTTTGTATTGTCCTAAATCCCTATATATTAATCCTATATTATTCAGAGACTTCGCTATATGAGAATGATTATCTGGATACAACGCCAGTTCTATTGCAAGGGCTTTCTCAAGGTATGTTAAGGCTGCTTTGTGTTTTCCTAAACCTCGATGAGCTGATGCTAGGTGATTTAGGGAAGCAGCTCTAGCAGGATGATTGTCTATGTATAATATCCGATTTATTGCATGAGCTTGCCTATAATACTTCAAGGCCTGCGGGTAGTTACTCTGTACTTTTTCACTATAGCTACCCATACAATCAAGCAGTTCAGCTAATACTATCGATTCTTCTAAATTTCCTCCTGTTTTTGCTAAGATAGATACCACATGCGGAACATATAATCTTGCTTGCTCCCAATTCTTATCAGGGACTGGCTTTGCATTAGGTATACACTTATGTAGTACTTGTATCAGAGGGTTCAATGATTTTTGCCCTAGTATACTAGTACTTTCACAAGAATTCAAATACTCCTTGCCTGCTGCTTGTTGTACTACTTGCTGTAAGAGTCTATGCATGGATAAATACTTATATACCTCTCCATCTTGCTGCATTTCTCTTTCTTGGAGCAACTCATAGTCTATTAATATCTGGCGCACTTCACTAGTTGCAGAAGGATCAAGTTCATTAAATAATCCTTCTAACAGTTCATATGGAATTCCTTCCGGCTCACAAAAAGTTAAGCTTTCTAATACCCGTAATGCTAAAGGGCACCTCTCTTCTAACTTTTTAAATGTTGCTTGCCATAAAGTAGCAATCGAGTGCGGGAGTTCTTGTCCAAAGAGCTTAGGGTTTTGTGTTAAAATATTGGAATTCTTAGAAAGCTTTTTTAGAAACTTATCTACAGAAACCTGCTCTCGGCGTATATAAGCGCATGCATAGGTGATGGATAGAGGTAGATAGCCTAAAAATTTAGCAAGCTTATTCGCATCAGTATTAGAACATCCAAGTAATTTATTCACTAAAGCACGGCCTTGAATAACATCTAAACTACCAATTTTGATTGGATTAGACCAGCTAGGTTCACGGGTAGTGATTAAAACATGTACGTCTTCCTCTATAGGCAAATAAGCATTTAATGATTTTGGCTCATCTGCATTATCAAATATAAGCAGCACTCGGCTTTTCTTTTCCTTCCAATACTTTAACAATGCTTCTTTAGCTTCCACAAAATTTGCCCCCCTATCAATCAAATTTAAATCTATAGCTAGCAATCTAAATTGTTCCTGTAGCTGGTTAGGGTTGTCTGCACTACTAAACCAGTATATCTTATTGAAATGTGCTTGAATATCTTTATGGTAAATGATATAGTTAGCTAGCTCGCTTTTTCCTACCCCACCACTACCTTGGCAAACGGTCATGTTATTGCTGGGAGTCAACAAACTCGCTAATAGCTGATTTTCTAATTCAGGGCGGGATATATACTTGGCAAAATTTGATAAAGGTAACAAGCGAGGAATATGTACTTTATACTTTTTTATTCGCTTCTCTACTTGTTGGTGCTGAATTAGATCTTTTAAGTAAGTTTGTACGGACGATGGTAATGTTTGTTTGAAGCAAGTATATGCTAAAGCTTCTTCAGGTGTAGGTCTCTCTTGGGGATCAGGTGTTAATAATGCGCGGATAAGCTCCCATATACTTCCTGCGGCAGGATTGGCTAACTCACTAACTTTCTGTATAATATCTTCATAATCTTTATACGAACGACAACTTTTTGCTACAGTCTTATAATAAAATGGGCGATTATACCTTTTTTTATACTTTTTATTGGCTAGATATAACAAAGTCAAACCTACTGACCAACTATCAAATTTTCTAGGATCATGAAACTGTTCATCAATATATCCTAACACACTTAAAAAATATTCAGGACTGATATTGTCAGGATACATATCCTTAACCTTTGTTTGATACAAACCGGTAAAAGCTTCACTACATCCAAAATCTATAATTCTCAAGTTAACATCTTGCTCTAGCATTACATTACTTGGTTTAAGATCCCCATGTAAATAACCTTTTTCATGCATCGTTGCTAAGCCCGTTAGCATTCGAGAAGACAGAAAAGTAAGCACCTGCTCTTTAAAAATAGTATCTACCTGACTTAAATCTATATTTCTAAGATCTCCTAATACGGCCAAAGGCATTACTTGATAAAAAGTAACTTGATTGTCTTTATTCTTCCCCTTCCATGTATCTAAAGCACTCATCAAATGTGGCAATTGAGAAAGCACTTGCTGAATTTCCGCTTCTTTTTCTTTAATCTTTTCCTCCGGAACTATTTTGATGGCAACGTAAGTCCCATCTTCTTGTTGCGCTAAATATACCTTACCAAAAGAACCTTCACCTAAAATAAAATTTTTATGTATTTGCTGACCTAACTGGAAATCTATTTCTAAACCCGTGGCTTGGTGAATAGATGCTGCTGTTATTCGATCAATTGTATGTAATAAACAATATTTTTTCCCTTGATCACTTGTTAGCTGTTCTTGCTCTCTTTCATTTGGTTCTGTTGATCCATCTTTTACTTCCTTTTCTGCCTCCTCGTCTGACTCATGTGGTCCTCTTATTTCAATAGGTATTATATATGAAGACATTGCTTTCCCCTTACCAAATCTTTCCTTGGAAAAATCAATATGAATAGGTGACTTATATGAAGGTATTTTCTTTCTTTCGCTAATTTCTTTATCTCGTTGATCCAGTTGATATATATCAGCAGGCATTGCAGATGGGAACTCAAATACTTCGTCCTTTCTAGCTGATTGATATGTAGTAATAAGCGTTGTATATGAAGATATTGTTTCTTCTTCAACCTCTTCCTGTTCACTATTTCCATCTTCTTCTATCTCAGATTCAGTATACTCTTCTTGTTCACTATCTTCTTCGGACTCTTGATGGGTTTGCTTTGCATTTGCAACTCCATCCAAGCCTAACCTTTGCTGGGTACCTACTTCACCTTCTGTAGACTGTACTACAGTTGGAGCTATAGTAGGAAGCGGATTACCACAACTCTCTAAAAGAATAGCAATGAATAATAATAGTGCAATTATTCTATGTCTTTTATTGTATAATGTAAACATGGCTAATAAGATTTTAAAGAATGATTATCTGAATTGAACTCTTAGAGGCTGTCTAAAAAGGGTAATTTAGATAGGAAAAGCAGACAAAACTTTATAAAATTAGTTAGTGAACTTTAAACTAACAGCTATGCCATACACTAGCGATTTAACAGATAAGGAATGGGAAGTGTTAGAACCATTAGTTACTTACATAGGTCCTTGCCGACCCCGTAAATACACTATAAGAGAAGTATTAGATGCTATTTTCTATTTAGAAAAAACAGGCTGTCAATGGCGCATGCTACCTGCCCATTTTCCACCCTGAAAAAGTGTTTATGACTTGTATTATCGCTGGCGAAGAAATGGTAAATGGGACTTAGTCCATGATACACTTCGAGATCAAGTACGAGAAAAGTTGGGCAAACAAGCCATACCTAGCGCTGCCATTATGGATAGCCGCTCGGTTAAAACAGCACAAAAAGGGGGTCGAGAGGCTATGATGCAGCAAAAAAAGTAAAAGGCCGTAAGCAGCATATTATTGTTGATACGCTGGGGCTTATACTTTGTGTGGTAGTACATTCAGCTCACTTATCAGACTCAAGAGGATGTCATCTTTTGCTTATTCGCCTTTTTAATACATTCCCTTCTATTAAACACATATGGGTAGATGGAGGATACCAGAAAGGATGTATAATGTGGGCTTATGGGGTGCTAGGTTATACTTTAGAAGTTGTACAACGGCTCTCAAATGGGTTTCATATTCTAAAAAAGCGATGGATAGTCGAGCGTACATTTGCTTGGCTGAGTTTTTCTAGGAGGCTCTCTAAAGATTACGAGCATAATCCCAAGTCTTCTGAAACACATATTAAAATTGTTATGATTAGAATCATGCTTAAGCGGCTTTTATGACTCCATTTTGGCTTTTTAGACAGCCTCTAAGAAAACTTTGAATTGTTGTTTGAAATAAACCTTTAGAAAACTCTGAATTATTGTTTGAAATGAAATATTAGAAAAGTTTGAATTGTTATTTAGATTGAAATATTAGAAAATTTAGAATAATTGTTTGAATTGAACTCTTAGAAAACTTTGGATTATTGTTTGAACCGAAATATTAGAAAAATTAACTATGCCTCCTCCTCCAATCATTATTATGTATCTTACTGTAAAGAGATCTATAACACGGAGGTAAAATTATTATATAAATTTGAATCACCCAAAATAAAATACCTATTTTTATATAAAGCTATTTTATACGTCATAACATGACATATAAGTTCTTCTAATCTCCTAATAAGTATTCAAAAATTTTAGCTCATATGCATCCAAGAAAAGTAAAACAGAAAATTAAGTAAGCTTTATATGATTATATAAAGACACAAAGGATTTAAAGAGTTAAAAATAAGAAGATTTTTCTGGTAGGTTTGTTCTTTTTTATGCAGCCATAAGCTTATTGACTAATTCAGCTAAAATAGACTCTACAGTTAAAAGGTCGCCTGCCTCTACCAACATTTGCCTATATGTTTTCACTTCGGGCAACCCTTTTAAATAGTTGGTGTAGTGCCTGCGCATTTCTAAAATACCAGTCCGTTCCCCTTTCCATTGTATGGCATGCTGTAAATGCTTTTGTAGCGTAGCAATTCTTTCTTGTAAATCTGGTGGAGCAAGCTGCTCACCCGTTTTAAAAAAATGCTTGATCTCTTGAAATATCCATGGATAGCCTATACTAGCCCTGCCAATCATAATACCATCAATACCATACTCATTCCTGTAAGCCAAAGCTTTTTGTGGAGTATCAATATCACCATTACCAAATATAGGAATGCGTATAGCTGGATGATTTTTTACATCAGCAATATAAGACCAGTCAGCCTCGCCTTTATACATTTGCTGGCGGGTACGCCCATGAATGGTAAGTGCTTGTATTCCTGCATCTTGAAGGCGTTGTGCTACCTCTACAATTTTAATGGAATTAACATCCCAGCCTAAACGGGTCTTGACAGTTACAGGTAGTGAAACGCGCTTGACAATCTCTGCTGTCATAGTTTGCATTTTAGGCAAATCTAACAAAATACCCGCTCCAGCACCTCTGCAAGCAACATTATTAACAGGACAACCGTAATTGATATCAAGCAGTGCTGGGCTAGCTGCCTCTGCTATTGCAGCTGCTTCTCGCATAGATTCTATTTTTTCTCCGAAAATTTGTATGCCAATAGGGCGCTCATAATCGTAGATATCGAGCTTCTTTATGCTTTTATCAGCTTCTCGAATAAGGCCTTCTGCTGATATAAACTCAGTATACATCAAATCTGCCCCCTTCTCTTTACAAACAGCCCTAAAAGGAGGATCGCTCACATCTTCCATAGGAGCTAATAGCAAAGGAAATTCACCTAATTCTATGTTACCTATCTTAACCATGAGCGTATAAAAAATTAATTAGTAGCACAATAATATTTTTGTAAATTTACAAAATAAGAATTTAAAATAGACAGGTTAGTTATGCTTATCAAACTTGTGCTATAAAACTTTATCAATAATATAATCATAGCATGTTAACTTCTACCAATAAGAAAAATAATATTTGGCATTACCTAGTAGCACTTATAGGTGTTATATGTATAAGTGTATTAGCAGGACAATTAGCCTTAAACGGTTTATTCACTATTGCTAAAAGTTCCTATTACCTTTTAGGTAAATACAAAGTAAATTACAGGAGCTTTTTACTCATTTCACAGGCTATCATGGCAAGTGCTATTTTTATAATAGCGCCCCTACTCTATTGTTTCTCTATTGAAAAGAAATCTGTACGCTATTTTTTTGTAGGAGAACAGCGTTACAGCCAATTTATTATGCTAACTATTGGGTTAACACTAGCTGCTATAATGGTTAATACAGTATTTACTTACTGGAATGTGCATATAAAGTTTCCAGCTTACTTAAAAGCCTTTGAAACATGGGCACAAAAAAAGGAATGGGAATTGAAAAAGCTTACCGACTTACTTACCAATTTTAAATCAATTCAAGATTTACTAATAGCTATTGTAATAATAGGGTTAATTCCTGCTATAGGTGAAGAGCTACTCTTTAGGGGTATACTTCAAAACTTATTTTTTAAGAGTACACAAAATATACATATAGCTATTTTAACAAGTGCCTTTATTTTTAGTGCTATTCACTTACAGCTATATGGGTTTTTACCTAGATTCTTATTAGGCGTTTTATTTGGATATTTTTATTGGTGGACCCAAAATTTAGTTTTTCCAATTATAGCACATCTTTTTAATAATAGTTTTGCACTAACTGTATCATTTTTATATCCCAAAAGCGCTACTGTACATGAGCTAGAAGGTTATGAACTACCTCCTATACCTATCATTATAATTTTTGCCATTATAGGAACATTGCTAGGTATCTATATACAGAAAAAGACACGCTACTTGCATAAATAAATTCAACCTATATCAACATAGATAATATGAAAAAGTTAGTCGTTTTAGGAGCAGGGGAAAGTGGAACAGGAGCTGCTCTATTGGCACAAGCAAAAGGCTATCAAGTATTTGTCTCAGATAAAAACATAATTACAAAAGGCTATAAACAGCAGCTATTAGACCATAAAATTGAATTTGAGGAGTGCAAACATACCTGGGATAAGATAAAAATTGCCGATGAAGTTATTAAAAGCCCTGGTATCCCTAATCATATAGCTATCATACAAGCACTTCAAGAAGCAAGTATACCTATCATAGACGAAGTAGAGTTTGCGAGTCGCTATACAAAGGCTTCGCTTATTGCCATAACTGGCTCAAACGGTAAATCTACAACCACCCATTTAGCTTATCATTTACTGAAAGCAGGTGGACTAAATGTAGGTATAGCAGGAAATATAGGGACAAGTTTTGCAAGAAAAGTTTTATTAGAAGAGCATAATTATTATGTACTAGAGCTCAGCAGTTTTCAATTAGAACATCTACAGACCTTTAAAGCAGATATAGCTTGTATACTCAATATTACACCTGATCATTTAGATCGTTATGACAATCAACTAAATAATTATATAGCCGCTAAGTTTAGGATATTACGTAATATGATTAAAGAGGGGTATTTTATTTATAATCAAGATGATACTAACATACGTGAGTACCTTGTTAAACAAACTACTAATTTACCTCAACTCTATCCTATTTCTTTGACCCAATCGACCCATCACGGTGCTTATGTAGAAAATAACCATCTTCATTTTGTAGGAGACAACTACAATTTTCAACTACCTACCCAAACCTTACCCCTGCTAGGCAAGCATAATATATATAATACTATGGCTGCTATCTCGATAGCTAGTCTATTAGGCCTCTCTTACGCTTCTATCTTAGATGGGCTAAGAACTTTTAAAGGGCTACCTCACCGCATGGAATGGATTGCTAACGTTAATCAAGTAAGTTTTTATAATGATTCTAAAGCCACCAATGTAGAATCAGCTGCCGTAGCTCTAGAAAGCTTTACAAGTCCGATTATCTGGATAGCAGGTGGCTATGATAAAGGGAATGATTATAATGTACTAAAACCAATAGTAAAAAATTCTGTAAAAGCACTCATTTGCTTAGGAAAAGATAATCAAACTATCTGCAAAGCTTTTAAGGAATCCAATATTCCTATTTATGAAACACAAGTTATGCAGGAAGCAGTAAGCCTAGCATATACCCTAGCAAAACCACAAGATATAGTGCTATTGTCACCTGCTTGTGCTAGCTTTGATTTATTTAAAAATTTTGAAGATAGAGGAGAACAGTTTAGGTATGCAGTACAACAACTTTTAACTTCAATAAATTAAACACCCATGGTTATTAATAGATGGCTTAAAGATAACCTTAAAGGAGATCCTGTTATATGGGGAATAACCTTTTTACTGGCTATTTTAAGCATTCTAGTAGTTTATAGTGCTGCTAGCTCCTTAGCATATCGAAAAATGCAAGGAAATACAGAATACTATTTATTAAAACATACTTCTTTGATGTTGGTCAGTCTAGGAGCCATGTGGGTGGCACATCGTATCGATTATCGATATTATGCAGGTATTGCTAGAATAAGCCTTTGGATTTCAGTACCGCTTTTGCTAATAACTTGGAGGTATGGTATTAAAGTTAATGAGGCGTCTCGCTGGCTCACCATTCCTATTATTAACAGAGCTTTTCAACCATCAGATTTAGCTCAATTAGCGCTAATTGTACGTATAGCAAGCATACTAGCAAAAAACCAAGCTCACATAGCAGATATTAATAAAGTACTGATATCTATTCTAGGTTGGTGTGGAACTATCTGTGGACTGATTGCATTAACCAACTTATCAGGTGCCATCCTACTTTTTTTTATTTGTATTCTACTCATGTATTTCGGCCGAATACCTATCAAATACCTGGTTATTCTTGGATTGTCAGCAATGCTTATAACAGGATTAGCTTTATTAGTAGGCCAGCGAGGCAAAACAGCATTAAGTCGTATCCATGCTTTTAAACAGCAAGAAATACCTTTTCAAACAGAACAAGCTTATATTGCCATTGCCACAGGTGGGTTGTATGGAAAAGGACCTGGAAAAAGTACGCAACGTAACTTTTTACCTTATTCTTACTCAGATTTTATCTATGCTATTTTGGTAGAAGAATACGGACTTATAGGCGGCATAGCCGTTATGTTATTGTACCTTATCTTACTGTACAGAGGTATTAAACCCATAGCTGACAAAGCTAAATTTTATGCAGGCTTATTATCAGCAGGCTTAAGCTTTTTAATAAGTATGCAAGCACTGGTAAATATGGGAATAGCCGTAGGGCTAGGTCCTGTAACAGGGTTACAGTTACCTTTTATTAGTATGGGAGGTACTTCCCTTATGTTTACAGGTATCTCTCTAGGTATGATACTTAGTGCAGGCAGAGGAGAAATAGATACTAGCATAGATGCATTAGCTAATTCTAATGGGCAAGTTAAACCAACCAATACCTACAAAGTACTACCAACCAAGAATAACGAAAAGTAATGAAACTCATACAAGTGCTAAATATTATCTATAATATAAATAGGACTTAAGAGCCTGTTCATAATCTTTGTAGGCATATCCTTAGAAAAGCTAGCACTACCATTTGTAAGCTTGTCGATAATCTCCTTTCACAGTTCTTCCACAACCGTCGGCATTTTTCTAACCAGCCAAAGCTCCGCTCTACTATCCATCGCTTAGGTATTATCTTAAATTGATGCAATTCACTCCTTTTAGCCACTTCTACCTCCGCTCCTTGAAGCACTTCTTTTACTTGATTGGCAAATACTTTCCCTCTATAGCCTCCATCTACTAGCACCTTCTTTACCTTAGCTAATTGCTCTTTGTGCTCTGTTAGCATACTTATTGCTCCAGCTCTATCTGTTTCATTAACCTTTGTGATACCTATCCCATGGGGTAAGCCTTGGCTATCTAGGGCTATATGGCGCTTGATCCCCCTTAGCTTTTTAGCTCCATCATAGCCTTTCTCTTTAGCTGTATCTGTATTTTTTACACTTTGTGCACCTACTATAATCAAGCTTATTTGGGCTTGGCTACCTGATTGCTTCCTCAGGCGAGTAACCATGTCTTTTTAACGCTTCTTCTAGAAATCTTAAGCCATTTTCTTGCTTTTTACTCCATACCTGAAAATAAGCATGTATCGTACACCATTTAGGAAAATCTTTAGGCAACATTCTCTATTGGCAGCCTGTCTTGAGCAGATACAGTAAGCTAGAGAACACCTCCTATGGATCTACCTGGCGAGGTTTAGTTTTCTTGCCGGCTGATTCCAAAATAGGGCGTATAACTTCGAATTGTTCTCTATTAATATTGCTAGGATACCCTTGAGTCATAGATAAGCTCCTTTTTTATCAGGTTATCGATCATTATCCTGACTAATGTAATAGCTGATAGCTTATTAAACAAAGATTATGAACAGGCTCTTAGACATTTATAAGCTATTCTAAACAATTAAAAAGTACAGCAAATAATTAGATTATTACTTGCAAAAAGACAAGCAAGCATTTATATTTGCAAAGTATATTTGTTTTTGTTTTTCGGTTAAAGACAACTGAGGCCCGTTCGTCTAGGGGTTAGGACGCCAGGTTTTCATCCTGGTAACAGGGGTTCGATTCCCCTACGGGCTACACTCACACCCTCATATAATATATCTTTATCTCTTATTTGTTTTTTAAGCCTTAACAGCTCAGCCTTTACAATGTATAAAGCAGCTCTCTAATATTGATACCTGGCTATAAAAAAATAAGTATTGTCTATAGCTGGAAAAATGAACTGTGATAATTGTGTAAAGGCAAGAAATTTTATTAATTCAGCTGTTAGCATTTAAATATAAAGAATATGCAGCAACAGCCAATTATACTGGTTTTTTATCAAAACTTACGTTTCCATGACCAGCCTTTACTACTTGAAGTGCTCCAACATACCCAGCCTATCATTCCTATTTTTATTAATGATCCTAAAGTTATTGAGCGATTAGGAGAAGCCAGCCAATGGTGGCTATACCAGTCTATACGAGCATTTAAGCAACAGTGGAAATCAGCCTATAATATTGAGCTTATTCTTAGGACAGGAGATAGCGTAAGAGTTCTTCAACAACTGTTACAAGAAACCAATGCCAACAAGATTTATTTAGGAAAACGCTACACAAAATTAGAAAGGGAAATAGATGAAAGGATTTATGAGGAGCTCAATCGAGATGGTATAACCATAAAGTTTTTTAATACCCACCTCTTATTTGAACCAGCCAACATAAAAAACCAACAAGGAAATAGCTTTCAAATCTTTACACCTTTTTGGAAAACTTGTTTAACCAAAACCATAGAAGCTGACCTACCAGCGCCTGATCACATCTTTAATGGCTATAACCAACCCATTAATTCTGATGATTTAAGCGATTGGAAGTGGGGACATAGCCAAGCAGCTTGGACAAGAAAGTTAGCCAACCATTGGCATCTATCTGAATTAGCTGCTTTAAATAAGCTAGCTATATTTCTTAAGAATTCCTTAGCAGGCTATAATAATAACCGAGATCTTATTGCATCACCCAGCTTTAGCTCCCAGCTATCCCCTTATCTTAGATGGGGACAAATAAGCGCTAAGAAAATATTTAATGAAGTCATTCATACTATGGAAAGAGACCCAACTATCCAACAAGATGGGAATACTTTTTTGAAAGAAATAGGCTGGCGAGAATTCTCTTATTATCTACTGTATCATCACCCATCCATGCAAGAAGTTCCACTGAACAAGCGATTTCAGGACTTCCCTTATGAAAATAATCTAAGCCTTTTAGAAAAATGGCAAAAAGGTACCACTGGCTTTCCTATTATTGATGCTGGTATGCGCCAGCTTTGGCTAGAAGGCTGGATGCCAAACCGACTACGGATGATAGTCGCTTCATTTTTAATAAAAGACTTATTAATTAATTGGCAATTTGGACAGGCATGGTTTATAGACACTTTAGTAGATGCAGACCCTGCCAACAATGCCAATAGTTGGCAATGGGTAGCCGGTTGTGGTACGGATGCATCTCCTTATTTTCGCATATTTAATCCTATTACACAAGGAAAAAAATTTGACTCAGAAGGGAAATATATTAGAAAATATGTTCCTGAGCTAAAAGATTTACCAACCAAATATATTCACCAGCCTTGGGAAATGCCCATTACTTTACAAGAAGAGTATAATGTAATAATTGGGAAAGATTACCCTCACCCCATAGTAGATCACACAATACAAAAAAACAAGGCTTTAGATTGTTGGAAAGAATTCAAAGGAAAAGGCTATCTCGCTGGTTAGCAGCATCAATACATTAGATATTAAATTTGTTCAATAATTTGAGTTATTATATACTTTTCTAGCAAGCAATAATTCAACAAAGTAACCTTACAATCATTTTACTAATATATAGTTATAGTACAGTAGAGCCGCTGCGAAACAGAAAATTGATAAAACTATTGGATTTTTGAGAGATAAATTTACTATCTACAAAAAATCAACCTGCCTTTTTTATACTTTAAATGCCTATTTTTATTTTTTGTGTTCTCTAAATTGTGAAAAATACTCCTCTGTTTTTTTATAACAGTTGTTTCGCAGCAGGTCTAATTTAAAAATTATTTTGGTATATATAACTCCAAGTGGCTTGGTTAATTTTGAATAAATTTACTAACCCAAAAGAAAACTCATATATGAAAATTTTCCCAAACATAGATAGATATTTTGCCTATTTTTTAGCAATATTAATACCTTCCCCTTCATTACAATGTAAATGTAATAGAAACCCTTCCTCAGGCAACAATTGTCCAGTTAACATTCAAGACCACGATGTCACCCAAGAAATGCTAGATAGTATTTATAATAACAAGCTTAGAGTTTCAGCTTTATACAATATTCTTAAATAAATAGCCGAAAAAAAGACTATTGATTGGAATAAAGAACCTTATATTTATGAATTATTTTACACTATGTCGTCATGCGAAGATACTAATCCACACCATCAAGCAATAGTATCACTACTACTTAAAAAAGGTGCACCATTAGATACTGCAACGCTGCAAAGAGCTGTTGAATTGAAAAAACTAATTTCACCAATATACTTATTAATAATGCTCCTCTTAGTATGCTAAATATAACCAATGAAGAGGGACTTAAAGTATTGGAACAACTATTAATGAAAGCAATCAGATATTACCACCATGTACCTACAATCAAGGTACTATTAGCAAATAAAACAGTTAATGTAAATAACCTAAGTTGCTAGTTAAGAAAAGCTTTGTTGATTTGAAAAGCTAGCAAGAACAAGAGTATTTTGATCAGAAAGCCTTGGAAGGTAACAGCATGAATCTTCCTTAAGAAAAGGCCTTTAATGCCACTAATGCTGGTCTCTATCACTTTTCGCATGCGCTCTTTGAGATAAGCCAGAGAAGGCGTATCCTTTCGATGAGCATTAGATTTACGCTGAGAATAAAGCTTAATCCTATCATCAGCCAACATATCTTCTAGATGGTAGTTAGTATAAGCCGAGTCAGCATAAAGTGCACTACCAGCAGGCATAGAAAAGGGCAGTTGGTGCAATCCTTTTACATCCGCTTGGCTGCCAGCTACTATTGAGAATTCGACCGGAATACCACAATCAGTAGTAATAAGCTGCACTTTAATGCCATAAAAGTAACGGCGCATAGAGGCTTTGTAGCCTCTGTAAGCTTCACTTTGTAATAGTTTACATCTGCTAATACGTATGTTATCGCACACAGGCACAGGAAATGAATCCAATACAAAGTCCTTACAAGTGGCTACTTGCTTGATAAAGTGCCTATTTCTAAAAAGAGCGAAGTTATCTCTTCTCCTATAGCATGCAAGCGGCGATTGTACCTACTTTTATCGAGCATGTTAGGGATAAGCTTAGTGGAATGCATAAACGATCGAGCTTTGTCAAGATGTCCGCCAAAGTATAAGGCTGAGATGATAGCTGTTGTGAGTACTTCTGCATCCGACAACTTCCTTTTTTTATCTTCTTGATGATGTAAATACTTGAGTAAAGTATCAATAAATGAGTATATTGCTATTGATTTTTCAATCATAATGACCTCCGATTTATTGGTTTAAGACAAAAACAAGATCGGAGGTTTTTTACTCTTTGCCTTATCTATTACTAGCAACTTAGGTTATATATACAAAACAAGTATGGTAGAACTTTTTTAATGGAAGCAGTAATACAAGGCCTTGTTAGTACCGTAGAATTATTATTACAGCATCCAGACATCAATGTTAATTTAAAGGATGAGTATGGGGATACTGCTCTAGATATAGCTAAGAATTCAGAATACTTAAGACATTTAAATATAGCGTCACTTATAGAAGCGCACATGTCTAAGTGATATTTACTACTATTAGCGTAATTATGGATTTATGTAAGGATTGACATAATATATGCTTTCTTGATGCGTCTTAGTCCTATTTTAAGTTGGCACGTACTATTATTCTCAGTAAGCATACCATTTTAAAGCATTATTTACAAGACAAGCACAAATAATGAGGCAACTCATATCCATTCTTCTTTGGAAATAGACCTATAGTTAACATTAGCATAGTTCAACTAAGCTAATTAGCCAATCCACAAGCCTTTTGTTGATATAAGTATTTCTTCTTAAAAATACACATGCTTGCCATCCCCTAACAAGCTAAAGCTAGACTTATGCATGTACGATGATTCATACTTTATTGAGACAATCTATAACCAGAGCTTCTTTAGGCCTGTTATTTATATAGTATCTGTTTTGTAAATTGCCCACTTCTTCAACAAAATATTTACCAGCATATTTAATTCACTCATAAAAAGTATTCACTTTATATTTTTAGAACTGGTATAATAGATAAAATTAGAATTTAGAATACCTGTAGTAATTATCTATCTAAAATAAATTGTAACTCGGCCCTATTAGGATGATTTTTTTGATCATATAACACAGTGTTGTATTCTTCTAGAAGTTAAGTATTTTATATATACTTACTCAAGGTTTTAGTGCACTGCTTTATATAAAATTATTATTGAATAAGTTTAACTTTTCTAATTCTCTAAAACAATTTGAGGCAAGAGGATTTTAAAAAATCCTCTTGCCTCATTATTCATTCATAGGTCTTTCTATCGTTATTCTTGTTATTATTCATCCCCTCCCATACTACTCATTGCGTATCTAAAGCCAATCGTTGCGGTTGAAGAATCTTGGTCTAAAAATCTTCTAGTACCTACTTTTGCCCAATGTGCACAATCTTTCCAAGAGGCTCCTTTATAAACTCTGGCTCTGTTGTTAATTAAAGAATTATTTTGATCATAATCTCTTTCTGGATCTAATGTATCATCACGCCTAATAGGATTGAAATCATCCAGGTCTTGAAAAGATATAGGCCTATAAATATCGCTTACCCATTCACTTACATTACCGCCCATGTCATATAATCCAAAATCATTAGCAGGGTAATGATAAACAGGAGTAGTAGGTGCACTACTATTACTTTCCCCTGGTAATCCTTTATAGTTGCCTGGAGAACGTTTAAAGTTGGCTAAATATTTACCTTTCCACTCGTCTTCTTTACCTCTTAAAGAAAGACCGTCGCCCCAAGGATATACACGTTGGGTAGACTGTACAAAATCTAAATCTTGAGTACCTACCATAGCCAGTGCAGCATATTCCCATTCTGCTTCTGTTGGCAATCTATAACCCATAGCAGCTGTTTTATCTTCTGTGTCCTCTGCATTTTGATTACCTGGATCTTGTAAATTTTGTGCACTTTGAGATTTATCTGCTTGCTGTGCATTAAGTTTTTCTGTAAGCCAGTCACAATATTTTTTAGCTTGAGTCCAGCTTACACCCACTACAGGATAAAAGTAGAAACCAGGCTCTCTACTATAATTATACACATAAGGGTCATTATGTCCTAAATCACTTACCCACACTTGTTCGTTGGGGAGCGCAGCCTTGTATTCTTCATCAGAATAATTTTCTTTTAGATCATGCAAGTATTCTTGCCATTCTATGTTGGTTACTTCAGTTTCCTTGAGGTAAAAAGAAGTTACAGTAACACGTTTTTTAGGGCTATTCTTTATATCTTCCCCAAAAACACCTATAGTGGTAGTACCACCTTCTATAAATACCATACTAGGCCCTACTGCTTGTTTTTTAAAAGGAGTTACCTGAAATCCCCCCTCTTGGTTAAAACGCATACCTGTTGCCGTACTGAACTTACCTGGTTTAGAACTACTAGGCTTAGTGTTACCACAAGCTGCTAAGGGTCCTGTTAATAATATGATTACAATAGTTTTTTGAATAAAATACGACAGATTTTTCATGGTGATTGATATTCTTTATTATATGTATTCTTCTCGAGTTTGGGGTAAAGCCTATAAAACAAATATACTATCTACCTATTAAAAAAGACAAAATAAGTTATATAAAAAAATAAAAGGCACTTTATTGGACATCATTTTTTAACTTTCGAAGTATGCCAAGCGATATATTTTCAGTATTACCTTCTTTAATTAGCTCTTCCTGTTTATTATCTAAATTTTGCATAGTATCTGCACGACATTCCTGTTCTAAAGGTGCAAAGACATCTACTTTATTAGGAAATTCCGCAGACCTTATAATAGCTTGTGGAAAATCTTTTTTTATGTTGATATATAATTGATAGGACTCTAATCGCTCTAAAAACCTTCCTACTCTTACAGAGAAATTTGGCTGTTTATATTGTATTTCTACATGTAAATGTGGATATAAAGAACAAAGTTTATCTTTAATTTGAAAGGCCATTTGTCGATTAGCTCCTGTATAAGCCTGAATAGTATATCCATATATTACCTCAGTCATCTCATGGAAAGTTTTTAAATCTACCAACAGCTCATGAAGTTGCAAGGTAATATCATGCTCATAAGAAAAATTATAATTTTTCTTATATTTTAATTTTTGTATACCATAGTCGTTATGATCTGTGTTTATAGGATTATTAAACTTGGTACGGTAAGCAGCTAAGTTTTCAGTATAGGCTTGCAAGGCACGTTGCTTGTTAGCAGCATAAATATTAGCCGGCAAGAATAATAATACTAAAAATATACTCAAGCACCTGTACATATACCTTTATTTATATTTTGGAAAAGCCTATGTATTAATAACACTTAATCAGTGATTTTATAATCAATAATTAGGATAGGCATACTACATTTATCTTGTTTCAAGCAATATACATTTTCCATTAGCTATATCTTCTTCTACACTTTTGAATTTAACATTTTCTTTTATAGTCCCATCTTCATACTGCACAGTTACTCGCTCATTTCTGTTAGCTATCTTTTGAGACTTAATAGGCTGAGGTTTTAATATTTCTTCAGAAGAGTTGCTAGCCCTTTCTCTCAGTAAACTTATAATATCTTGTTTGCTTTCTTCTAGTTCTATTCTTTTATTTTTCTCTACCATCTTAGGCTTCTCGTCGCTCGCCTTATAGAGCAATAAGTTAGCTTTTAGTAAGTAGGTAATAATTGATTCATTTGCCCGGGCAATCATAGTAGAAAATAGAGCATACGATTCAAATTTATATATAAGCAACGGATCTTTCTGTTCATAAGATGCATTTTGTACAGAGTGCCTAAGTTCATCCATGTAACGTAAATGCTCTTGCCAATATCGATCTAAGTAATAGATAATGGCCACCCTCTCTAACGATTTCAAAATAGCTTCTCCTGCATTATCCATAAAGTCAGCTATTTTAACTGGTACTTCTAAACGTCTTTCACTATCTGAAAAGCTAAAGGATAAATATTCAGCTCTAATATCTGCTATATGATCTGGTAGATTCATCTGTACAGCTATGCCTTGTTCCTTAAATACAGCCAGTCTATTCATATAGCTAGATAAAAATGCCTGATAAATAATATCCGTTATTTTTTGTATATCGTAGGTGTGGAACTCCTCTTCTGTGATGGGGGGTAGCGTACCAGTTATGTAAGAGAATTTTGTTGCTAGCACATGATAATTTGCTTTTACCCCTTGTTGCATAACTGAACTCTTTGCTACTTCAAACAACATAGCATTTACCTCTGCGCCTAGCCTATGCCCCAAAAGTGCATCTCTTCTACGTCTGTAGATGATTTCTCGCTGTTTATTAAGCTCATTATCATACTCCAACAAACGCTTACGGTAAGCATAGTTATTCTGCTCTACCTTTTTCTGAGCCCTTTCTATGGATCTTGTTATCATACTATGCTGTATCATCTCCCCTTCTTTAAGACCTAAGCTATCCATAATTTTAGCAATCCTATCAGAAATAAATAGGCGCATAAGACTATCTTCTAAAGACACAAAAAATTGGGAAGAACCCACATCCCCTTGCCTACCAGCACGTCCTCTAAGCTGTCTGTCTACCCTACGAGATTCATGCCTTTCTGTACCAATAATAGCCAAGCCACCTGCTGCTTTAGCTTCTGGGCTAAGTTTAATGTCTGTTCCCCTACCAGCCATATTAGTAGCAATTGTTACAGTTCCAGGCTTTCCAGCTTCAGCCACAATTTCAGCTTCCTTCTGATGGTGTTTAGCATTAAGAACTTGGTGTTTAATCTTTCGAAGATTAAGCATTTTACTTACCAATTCAGAAATTTCCACGGAAGTGGTACCTACTAACACTGGTCGTCCTTGATTAGCCAATACAGTTATTTCTTCAATAATAGCATTAAACTTTTCTCGGACTGTTTTATATACTTTATCATCCTTATCTTCCCGGACTACAGGCTTATGCGTAGGTGTTACTACTACATCTAAATGATAAATATCGTAAAATTCACCTGCTTCTGTTTCAGCTGTACCTGTCATACCTGCTAGCTTATGGTAAAGCCGGAAATAGTTTTGCAAAGTAATGGTAGCATAGGTTTGAGAAGCTTTTTCAATCTTTATTTCTTCTTTTGCTTCTATAGCTTGGTGTAAGCCATCTGAATAACGGCGTCCTTCTAATACTCGTCCGGTTTGTTCATCTACAATTTTTGCTTTACCATCTACTAGGATATAATCTATATCCTTTTCAAAGAGTGCATAAGCTTTTAGAAGTTGCTGTACTGCATGGATACGTTGCGACTTGATAGCATATTCTTGTGCGAGTATTTGTTTCTTTTGCTCTTTTTCAAGGTTATCTAAACCAGCATCACTTTCTATTTCTCCTACTGCAGTAGCTGTATCCGGTAAAATAAAAAAGTCAGGATCTTCTCCTTGCTGGGTAATATATTCTAACCCTTTTTCAGTTAATTCTACAGTATTATGCTTTTCATCTATGGTAAATAAAAGAGGTTCGTCTGCTTCTGGCATCATTCTAGAATTATCTTGTATATAATAATTCTCTGTCTTATGAAGCAACTGCTTAACTCCTGGCTCACTCAAGTACTTAATAAGTGGCTTGTATTTAGGAAGCCCCCTATAAGCCCTAAACAATGGCAATCCTGCTTCGTCGTTTTTTCCTGCCACCATTTGGCTTTTAGCTTCTTGTAAAAATTGGTTTACAATTTGTTTTTGTGCTTCATAAAGGCGCTTTATACGTGGATTAAAGGTTATATATTCCTGCTCATTACCTTTTTCAACTGGTCCTGAAATAATAAGGGGTGTCCTTGCATCATCGATTAAAACAGAATCTACCTCATCTACAATGGCGTAATGATGTTCTCGCTGTACCACCTCTTCTTGTTGCGAAGCCATATTATCGCGTAGGTAATCAAAGCCAAACTCATTGTTGGTACCATAAGTAATGTCTGCCTGATAAGCTTCTCTTCTAGCTGCCGAATAAGGGGATGTTTCTTCAATACACGCTACAGTAAATCCATGAAATTGATAAATAGGCTTCATCCAAGCAGCATCACGTTTAGCTAGGTATTCATTAACAGTTACAATATGTACACCTTTTCCTACCAATGCATTTAAAAATGTAGGTAGCGTTGCAACTAGCGTTTTACCCTCACCTGTCGCCATTTCTGCAATTTTACCTTTGTGCAAAATAACACCTCCTATGAGCTGCTCATCATAATGTACCATGTCCCAGGTAAGCAAATGCCCTGTTACTTCCCACTGATTTTTCCAAATAGCTTGATCACCTTCAATATCAATATGTTTCTCTGTAATAGCCAACTCTCTATCATAACCAGTTGCTGTTACAATAAGCTGTTCATTTTCTTTAAATCTTCTGGCTGTTTCCTTTACAATAGCAAATGCTTGTGGCAAGATGTCCAATAATACTTTTTCTAGCTGCGTATTATATTGCTCTTTAATACGGCTGATTTGTATGTATAAATCTTCTACTTCCTTTGGAGTTAACTGGGTAGTAGCTTCTAGTTGCCTTTCTCTTATTTCAAGCTCTCCTATAAATTCTTGTGTCTCAACTTTGATATATTGTTTTAGGGAGTCAGTTTTTTTACGTAACTCATCATTAGTAAGAGATACCAATTTCTCATATTCCAGATTAATCTTTTCCACATAGGGGCGAATGGACTTTAAGTCCCTTTCAGATTTAGTACCAAACAGCTTAGTAAAGAGTTTAAGCATATATTATTGTGTTTTGTAGGTTTAAGAGCTCCTTTTAATTGATTAGCTATATATTATATTGTTATTTTCCCTTGGAATACTTGAGTAGCTGGACCAACTAAACAGATATTACTAAAAGCAGTATTATGTTTACAAAAACTTATTTGCAGCTCCCCACCCTTTGTTACTACATAAACAGGGCTTGTATATCCTTTTTGAGAAGCCACAAGTGCAGCAGCCACAACACCTGTTCCACAGGAAAGCGTTTCATCGTTCACGCCTCGCTCATAAGTGCATACCGAAATTTGATTATTTGCTTCTAATTGAACAAAATTAACATTTGTTCCTGTGTTTTGAAATGATTGGCTGGCATTAATAGATTTACCTAGCTCAATAACATCTGTTTCCACCAAATTTTGAACCAAACGAACATAATGAGGAGACCCCGTATTTAAAAAATAATCATTGCCCATCATTTGTATAGTAGAAACATCATGCAACTGTAGATAAACTAGATTGTCTTGAATACGAGCTTGGTGTGGACCATCTATAGCCAAGAAGTCTGCCACATTATTAATAATTCCTAAATAGCTAGCCAAATGTACAGCACAACGACTCCCATTACCGCATAGACTCTGGCTCGCATCAGAGTTATAGTATATCATCTCAAAATCATACGATCCACTTTTTTCAAGGAATATAAAACCATCAGCGCCTATACCAAACTTACGATGACACAAGCTTTTAATGAGTTCTGGGTCGTGTGGACAGGTTACATTAGGATTAGTTATATTATCGACTAAAATAAAATCATTTCCAGTACCATGATATTTATAAAAAGGGATAGTCACTTTGTGTTGTTAAAATTAAATAGAATAATGAATATAAGAAATATAATAAACCTAATATATTAGTTATAAGGCTTTTTGTAAAAATTATAAGGTTTCTAAGAAATTATATAAAACTAGAAACTGATTTATAACAAGAAGTAGTACTAAGAGTTTAAGATTTTGCCATTTTCTATATTTAATTTATAGTCAACATGTTCCAATTACTGGCGTTTAGTGCTGCAGCAAAGATATTCTATAAAGATCTGCGCATAGCTCTATATATAACCAGCCCGAATACAAGTGTAAACCCTATATTACTAACCAAAGCATAAGCCCAAGTAGCATACTGTATTTGACGTATTACTATTATCAAAAGTAGTGTAACTAGCATAAAAAATAGTGCATAACCAGTCTTATAAGGAACAGCGTAGTATTGCTGTCCTTTACAATAACAAATTACAGCCATAATTAGGTAACTGATTACAGTTGCCCATACACTACCCCAATACCCATAATAAGGTACTAATAAAACATTCAACAGTATAGTAATACCTGCTCCTATAAGAGTTATGACACTACCATAATATGTTTTGTTAGCTAGCTTAAACCACACTGAAAGATTATAATAGATGCCTAACCATATGTATGCTAGACAAAGGTAAGGAACAATTTCAATGCCTGCCCGATATGCTGGGTTTCTAAGAAATATATAACCTAATATATCTAAGTTAACACTAATAGCAAACCAGATGAAGCAAGCGACCAATACATATCCTTGCATAATTTTACTAAAAAGCTGAGGAGAGCGCTTGTCTTGTGCATGTGTGAAAAAAAAAGGTTCAGCTGCATAACGAAAGGCTTGGATTGCTAGCGACATTAAGACAGCAAGCTTATAGCAAGCTCCAAAAATACCTACTATTGCCTCCTTACTCTGTCCGGAATAAAAATTGGATGGTAATAGATGCTTCAGCAAAGCCCTAGCCAGCATTTCGTTGGTAGTTCCAGCTAACCCCATAACCAATAAAGGCAAAGCATATATAATCATAGGCCTTAGCTTTTGCCAATCTATTTTAAATTTAAAATGGATGAGTGGCTTACCCAAAATAGGTAACACGCATAAATTAGCCATTAAATTAGCTAAGAAAATATATTCTATATGGTTGGCTGGATTATAGATAAGTTGTACGAAAGGCTTGAATGAGTACAAAAACTTACCTGTATAGATTCCTGGAAGTATATACAGCAACAAAAGATTAAAAATTATATTTAAGGCTATTTGTAAACATTTTGCTTGGGCAAACAAAAATGATTGGTTAGAAAAACGTAACTGTGCGAAAGGAACCAACAATATGGTATCAACAGCCAAAATAGCTGCCAAGTAGTAAACATAATGTTCATGGCCTGAATAGCCTAACCAACGACTAAGGAGAGGAGCGAGAGATGCTAATAAGCTTGAAAATAATAGACTACTTAAAGTTAACAAGCTACTGGTAAGTTTAAATACCTCTATGGGAGAACCTTGCGTAGCAAACCTAAAATAGGCTGTTTCCATCCCATAGCCATAAATAATATTCAAAAAAGCAGCATACGCATATAATTCGGTAACAATACCATATTCAGCAGGCAAAAGCAAGCTAGTATAAAATGGTACTAGCAGATAGTTAAGCACCCTACCTATAATACTGCTAAGTCCATATATAGCTGTATCACTAGCCAACTTTTTAAGTGCGTTCATGCAAGCTAATAGATTTTATTGCTGCTAACGTAACAACAAACGGCATATAATTAAAATTCAATGATTATCTTATTATTTAAATCACTTTTCTCGTGTTAGAATTACAATAATAAAGAATTTATAGCTTAAACAGGCCACTTCATTATTTTTGTAAAATGGCAGCAGTTAGTAGCCGGCATAAACAATATATACATTTAAAGTATATAGTAAGCAGACAATCACTAAGAAAGGAAGAGTAACATACAATATATTTTAGCTAACGGCACTCCTTGCTTAAATTATTTAGAAACAATAAGAAATAAAGGAAGAATAAAATTGATGGACTTTAAGCGTTAGAGATATTTTACGTTGCTTATTATTCTACCAACTAAATTAATTATTGATATATAGCGGCCATACCCTGTTGCCCTAATTTTACAAATATACCCAAGAGCTTGCTATGCTTTTCTAATAGATTCAAATACTTACTTTCTTTAAATTCAAAAATAAATAATTCACACTGCCACATTAAGGAGTTGATTAAAAGATATCCTATCTTGTTCATGAACTAGTTATAAAGTAAAGGTCTAGCATGTATTGATAGTAACTAACCCTTTTAATTAGTAGAATATGTTTCAACCAGTATCTATTCTTATTCTTATAAGCGGCTTATTGTTGGCTTCCTGTAATACTGCTACACAACCTGCTGATGAAAATCGAGCAAACCAATTAGCAACCAACAATGGCTTTTCCTTCCAAGGCATTAGTGTACCGCCAGAGGTTATGCTCCAAGTGTTTAGTCACTTACCAGTTACAGATATTGTACAAGCAAGCCAAGTCTGTCGTGGCTGGTATGCATTAAGCGAAGAACCAGCTTTATGGAGAATCATCCGGATAAAAAAGCATGGAGATTACCCAGCTAGTAATGCTACCAAGGAACAGGCTAAGAGGCATATGCTACGGGTGTATGTGAACACACTTTCTGGTCTTGCAACTATTGAGCATTTAGTACTTAAGCACAAGCTCAATGAAAAGCATCCCTTTGATATGTATCAAGATTTATTAATTCAACTAAGAGCCTGTTCAAAATCTTTGTTTATTAAACTAGCAGCTATTAAATTAGTCATGATAATGACCAATAACCTGATAAAAAAAGGAGCTTATCTATGATTCAAGCGTATCCTAGTAATATTAATAGAGAACAATTTGAAATCATACGCCCTATCTTGGAAACAGCCCGCAAGAAAACTAAACCTCGCCAGGTAGATCTATAGGAGGTGTTCTCTGCCTTACTGTATGTGCTTAAGACAGGCTGTCAATGGAGGATGTTGCCTAAAGATTTCCCTAAATGGCGTACGGTACATGCTTATTTTCAAATATGGAGTGAGAAGCAAGAAAATGGCTTAAGCTTTCTAGAAGAAGCATTAAAGAAACATGGTTACTTGCCTGGGAAAGCAAGCAGGTAGACAAGCCCAAACAAGCCTGATTATAATAGATGCGCAGAGTGTAAAAAATACAGATACAGCTAAAGAGAAAGGGTATGATGGAGCTAAAAAGATAAGCGGGATCAAGCGCCATATATCCGTAGACAGCCAAGGCTTACCCCATGGGATAGGTATCACAAAGGCTAGTGAAACAGATAGAGCTGGAGCAATAAGTATGCTAACAGAGCACAAAGAGCAATTAGCCAAGGTAAAGAAGGTGCTAGTAGATGGAGGCTATAGAGGGAAAGTATTTGCCAATCAAGTAAAAGAAGTGCTTCAAGGAGCGGAGGTAGAAGTGGCTAAAAGGAGTGAATTGCATCAATTTAAGATAATACCTAAGCGATGGATAGTAGAGCGGAGCTTTGGCTGGTTAGAAAAATGCCGACGGTTGTGGAAGAACTGTGAAAGGAGATTATCGACAAGCTTACAAATGGTAGTGCTAGCTTTTCTAAGGATATGCCTACAAAGATTATGAACAGGCTCTTAGTACTATTTGTAGCTCAAGGACAGAAATGATAGATGATTATGTGGCACAAGGCAACCTAAAAGCCATTGATCGGAAAATACAGGGACTTGATACTGGTTTTTATGGCTATACGCATAACCCTCAAGCTGCTGCTATCTTAAATGATTCTTTGGTTGAACAAGGCAATGAGAAAGCCATTCATCGAAAAATACGGGGACTTACTGGAGGTAGCTATGGCTATGAGCAGAATCCAAGCTCTGCTAAAATTCTCATTGAATCTTTGGTTGAACAAGGCAATGAGAGAGCTATTGATCGGAAAATGGATGGATTTACTGGAGGTTTTTACGGATATGAGCATATCCCTCAAGCTGCTGCTAGTTTCAATGAGTCTTTGGTTGAACAAGGTAATGAGGAAGCTATCCGTCGGAAAATAATTGGACTTGCTACAGGTGACTATGGCTATGAGCTAAATCCAAGCTCTGCTAGAATTCTCAATGATTCTTTAGTTGAACAAGGTAATCTAGAAGCTATTCATCTGAAAGCATGGGGACTTGCTAATGGTTTTTATGGATATGAGCAGAATCCAAGTTCTGCTGTAATTCTCAATGATTCTTTGGTTGAACAAGGCAATCAAAAAGCCATTCATCGAAAAATACGGGGACTTGCTAAGGGTAACTTTGGTTATGAGGAAAACCGTGCCCTATTGAAAAGTTGGATTACCCAGGAGGCAGCTAATGGGAAACGTTGGGCCTGTTATTTAAAAGCACAAGGGCTTAAATACGGTATATTAGACTTTGAAAAAGATCGTCAGGCAGCTATACAGTATATTCTAGAGAATAATATCCCTTATTGATAAACTTAATTAACAACCTTTAATTAGATATTTATTTTATTTATTTGTCGTCAACTTCGGCTAAATATATATTTAAAGTTTATTTTTGCTGTAAAACTAAAGGACTCTATAAACTAACCAAGAAATTACCAAGTTTAAATAAAATATAGATTGCTATAGAAAAATAGCTTGTGAAGTATTTGATTTATACTTGAGATTAAGTTAAAGCACATATGGATTAAGTTCAATAAGCGTATATGCAATTATGAACAAGATTTAAGTTGTGCAAGAGTCCTGCTATGATACTAATTACTATTCAAAGTAAAATTAGCAGTACTAAAACCATTTTATTGTAAAAATTATGCAAATGTATCCCTGGCTACAACACTATCCATCTTCCGTACCTTTTCAGATTAATCCAGATCGTTACGAATCCTTGGTCGTATTTTTAGAAGAAGCTTTAGAAAAATATAAAAACTTACCCATGGTAGAAAATATGGGCAAAGTTTTAACATATGCAGAAATAAACCGATTAACCCAAAATTTTGCAGCTTATCTACAAAATTGCACCAACCTAAAACCTGGAGACCATATAGCTATTCAATTGCCTAACTTACTACAATATCCTATAGCTATGCTTGGTGCACTACGTGCTGGTATGGTAGTAGTCAATGTTAATCCTTTATATACTGCTTATGAATTAGAACAACAAATTAAAAATGCAACTACCAAAGGAATTATCATATTATCTAATTTTGCCCATAATTTAGCTTCTATTGTACAACACACTCCTGTTAAAACAGTAATTGTTACTGAAGTAGGAGACTTACTTGGTAAGGTCAAAGGGTTTTTTACCAACTTTACTGTTAAACATATTAAAAAATTAGTACCAGATTATAAACTTCCTCAATCACTGCAAGTCACAAGCTTTAATAAAGCATTACACTTAGGATCAAAAGTATCATTTAACCGGGTAACACCATCTGCAACACAACCTGCATTTCTCCAATATACAGGTGGCACAACGGGCATTTCTAAAGGAGTGGTATTAACTCATAGACACATGATAGCCAACATGGAGCAGATGTTTACTTTCATGCGACTTAAGCTCGATGAAGGAAAAGAAGTCATGATTACTGCCCTTCCACTTTACCATATTTTTGCCTTAACTGTAAACCTACTAGCACCTATTCATCTAGGTGCTAAAAATATTCTTATTACTAATCCTAGGAACATTAAGAATTTTATTAAAGAACTACGCAAGCATCGATTTACCTGCCTTACAGGGGTTAATACATTATTTAATGCCTTATTAGCACATCCTACTTTCTCTTCTATTGATTTTTCTAGCTTAAAGGTAAGCATTGCAGGGGGCGTAGCCTTACAAGATTCAGTAGCAGACAGATGGGAAAAACTAACAGGAATCCCAATTATAGAGGGTTATGGACTTACAGAAGCATCACCATGTCTCACCTGCAATTTACCGAATGGCAGTCAACGTAAAGGAACAGTAGGAGTGCCGCTACCTAGCACCCTTATCAAAATAGTAGATGAGAACAATAAAGAAGTAGAGCCTGGACAGCCTGGTCATTTGCTTGCAAAAGGGCCACAAATTATGGAGTCTTATTGGAACAATCCAGAGGAAACAGAGCAAGCATTCCACGAAGGTTGGTTACAAACAGGCGACATAGCTACAATGACTCCTGATGGATATGTCAAAATATTGGACAGAAAAAAGGAAATGATTAACGTATCTGGGTTTAACGTATACCCTAATGAAATAGAAAATATAGCCCTTATGTGTCCTAAAGTATTAGAAGCTGCTGCTGTTGGAACGTGGGAAGAAGGTGGTAAAGAAGTAGTCAAGCTTTTTGTAGTTAAAAAAGATCCATCGCTAACTGTAGAGGAGTTAATAAACTATTGTAGGTTACGTTTAACAAATTATAAAGTGCCTCGTTATATTGAATTTAGAGATATGTTACCCAAATCTAATGTAGGCAAAATTTTAAGAAGGGTATTACAAGAAGAAGAAAAGCAAAAGCAGTTACTAGAATAAGCATGCTTTACTACGCAAATAAGTAACATTTATCTTTACATTGGTATAAAAAAGCTAACTTGTAGAATAAAAAGTAAGATTTACCTTACTATATTTTAAAATAGAAATATATTTATTCAAAGGTGAGGCCATATAATATAAAAAAAAATACTAAAGAGACCTATGCACTTACCAAAATTTAAGCCGCAATATTACTCATTTGTTGTTATTACCATATTACTATTGGGTATTATGGCTTGTAGGGATTTTGAAGATTGTAGAAGTATATATATAAATATGGCAGTAGTCGAGTTTAAAGGGGAAAACGAGTTAAAGATAAGTAAGATCGAGTATGACAACGAGAATCCAGGTAAAGTCCCAATCAAACAAGCAGGAAGTGCAAAAAATCAATATATTTTTTACCTTCACCCAAGAAATAATAAGGTTACACTATTCTTCTATAAGGCTTCAGATAGTATTGACGACTCTGTGAGGCTTGGTAATTTAACAATATTTTATACCAGGGTAGCTTCCTTAATCTCTCCTAGTTGTGGTATGCAACAAGAGTATATTATAGATAGCGTAGAAACTTCTTTTACAAAAGGAACCATTCGCAAGCCTTCTCTAAAGAAGGCTAAACACGAAACATCAGAAGAAAAAGATAAACCTAATGTTGAGATACAATATTAACATATTATTAGTAATAGGTTTGCTAAGTATAGGTTCTACTAGCTCTGCAAAAATAAAGGATATATTGCCTACTGGTTTACAAGTAGGTTTTGATGTAACGCGCCCTCTTTACTATATCTGGTATGAAAAAACAGGAGCACAATACGAATTCAATGCTAGTTTAGATCTTAACAGAATTCTTTTAGAAGGAGAATATGGCTTAGGTACTATTGCTAGAAAAAATCCACCCTCAAAACTTCAAGCTATTTCATCCAATATAGGTCAATATTTCCGTATAGGATTTAACTATAATTTTATAAGCAATAGTGTAGACCATAATGCTGCCTTTTTAGGACTCAGGTATAGTCAAGCTCATTGTAGAGATGAATTATATGGTAAGCTGACACAAGAGAAAGGAAAAAACACAAAGGATGAAGAAGTTAAATTTTGGGGAGATATTTATAAAGATAAGGTAGATGAAACTAGTAAACTTAAAGCCCATTGGTTTGAAATAGTGGCAGGTGTTCGTGTCAAAGTATGGGAATGGATTTATATAGGTTGTACTGCCCGTTATAAGTTCGCTAAAAAGATCAGTACCATTACTTCACATAATCCTTTTGATATTATAGGCTGGGGTTTGAATGATGAAGATGTCTTTGGAGTCAACTATTATATTAGTATGAGAATTCCGCTTCAAGCAGATAAAACTAAAGAAGATATACGCAAAGTAGAAGAGAACAAACTTTTGTATTAAGCAAATTAAACTTTATTTATAGCAGGCCTCTCATTTAAAAGCGTAATTCTTATTTTTTATAAGGTTTCAACAATCGGCTTTTATGCGCGCTTAGATTTCTATCCGATATAGGGTTAATACATTGAGACAGCTCGGAAAAAGAGATCCGCTTATTCAAGCCACAGTTCAGGTATAAATTTATAGTATTCGCTCGGCAAATTGTTACCATAACTATACTCAAATCAGGTGAAGGGTAGCTTTTTCTGTATATTACGTAAGCGTTCATAGGTGTACAAGATTACCAATACCTACAAGAGCCTATTTTACTTTGCAACCAACCAATAATCTTTATAGCTAACATATAAGCGCTCCTTTTATATTTGACAGCTAGCTTAATGGATAACTAACTTTTTCGGTATTGTTAAATTGGGATAGGATTAGTAAGTTAGAGGAAAAAGTATGAATTGTCCTCGATGTAATAATACTCAAAGCTGTAAAGATGGAATTGTTAGAGGTAGACAGCGCTACCAGTGTAAAAGTTGCCGTTTCCCTTACACAGTTAGTCACAAATCAGATGTTAAACCTCTATCTACTAAGCGAAAAGCGTTGCAATTATACTTAGAAGGATTAGGATTTCGAGCTATAGGCCGTATACTCAACATAAGCTATGGAACAGTCTATCAATGGGTAAAAGCATGTGGAGATCAAGTAAGTTTACCAGAAAGACAAGATCAAGTAGATATAGTCGAGATGGATGAAATACACACATATGTGGGTTCAAAAAAGTCTACTGCTGGATATGGATAGCTGTTGATAGATTGAGCAAGCGTTTTATATCATATGTGTGTGGAGATCGCTCGACACAAACCGGATTGAAGTTATGGGGGCGCGTCAAGGATATAGGCAAGCTGTATTGTAGTGATTATTGGAAAAGCTACCAGCAGTTTATTCCAAAAGATAAACACCGACAAAGCAAATCAGAAACTTATACAGTGGAAGGATATAATAGCTTAATTAGGCACTATTTAGCAAGATTTAAGCGTAAAGGAAAATGCTATAGCAAACAGGTGCACATGATAGAAAAATCGCTCAACCTGCTAATGGCCAAGCTAAATAATCAGCTGCCTATCTTAATTTAACAATACCACTTTTTCAGATAAAAATAGCAACTTAGACTTGTGTGTATTCTGTAAACGTGTACTGTACCGATAATTTACTAACCAGTTTACTCCTATTTATACTTTTCACTTAATCCCCATACCCATAGCATATCTGTTCTATCAATGCTAGCATCATAAGTGTAGGGATACTGATTTCTAGAAAAATGTGCTTTAAAAGCTTTAACAATTGAAGTATTTTCTGGTGTCATATAACCTACTTCAGTACAATTATATCCGTAAGCTTGCAAACACGTTAAAAGAAAAGCTTCGCTAATACCTTGTGGTAGTTTCTCTTTAGGAGTAAATCTTTCTGCTATAGCCTTTTCATCTCTTTCATCTTCTGTAAGCCATGCGCCTACTCCATAATGTGTGTATAGCTTTTCCCAAGGAAAAAGGATACCAGGGTCTTGTTTTCTTGTAGGAGCAATATCCGCATGCCCTACTACATTTTGCGGAGCTATATTATAACTATTTACAATATATTGGCTCAAGGTGCCTAAAGATCTTATCTGTTTTTTATCAAAAGTAAACCAGTTAGGATACTCTGATTCCTTACCAACAAAACCTTTATTAACATTTTCAACTCCAATAGATCTTAAGTTAAGGCCTTGTTCTCCTCTCCAATAGCTAATACCTGCATGCCAAGCTGTTTTTTCTTCTGGAACTACTTGAAAAACCATGCCTCCCTGAACATCTCTTTCTCTCTCTTCTTCTGTAACCACATAATGTGCACTTACTCTACCCTCAGGAATATCCGATGTAAAAAGACGCATAGTCGCTGGAAAATTACAAACAGTATAATGCATTACAAGATATGCTATATCTTCTGTACCACGATCACCATAATGATTACGATTCTTCTCTTCTTCAGGAAATTCTAAAACTTGGTAAACATCTAAGTCAGCAACTTCTTTAGAGTGAACCATTATGCCCGTCTTCTTGTCAAAGGCCTGCACAACAACTTCTTCTATTGGTTTTGGAGTACCACAACTTATTAGCAAGAGTTGTAATAAGCTAAACTTCCATATCAATTTATTCATAGCACTTATGATTTATTTTAGAAATAAACGTACTATGATTAATTTAGAAAGCCAATCATTAGAATAAATTTCACAAGGTTTTAGCAAACCAACATGTATAGTGTTTATTTAAAAATAGGAAGAGATGGCTATGTGGAATGCTTCAGCGTAAGATAAATCTATATTAGAAACAAAGCTTTTTAGGTCATTTAGTTTGCAGTTCTAGAACAATTCATTGTCCTATTAATTCTTAGCTTATGCCCTAGCTAACTACAAAGTCTTGTTATTCCTCTTCTTCACTAGCAATCTTAGCTATTATTGATTTACCACCTCGCACATGTTCTTTTAAGTTTACCTGTATATCTGCATTTAGTGGAAGAAAAATATCTAACCTAGACCCAAACTTAATAAACCCTACCTCATCTCCTTGATGGACTTCATCACCTACTTTAGGATAAAACTTAATCCTTCTAGCTACAAAGCCAGCTATTTGCCGGAAGAGTACTTCTATGCCATCTATACGTTTTACTACTGCAGTAGTACGTTCATTTTTAGTACTAGACTTAGGATGAAAAGCAACCAAATATTTTCCAGGATGGTATTTAAAATATTCTAACACACCAGAAATAGGGCTACGATTTACATGCACGTTAAAAGGTGACATGAAAATACTTATCTGTATACGTTCTTCTTTAAAATACTCGTCTTCATAGATCTGCTTGATAGCTACTACTTTACCATCTGCAGGTGATAATATAAGCTCCTCTTGCTTGTTTATTAACCTGGTTGGATTACGAAAAAAATAGAGTATCCAAAGCCCTAGCAAAGTAGAACTTATTCCTAAAGCTGTGGTAACCGACTTACTCATACGTACCCCGCCTATAAGTGCAAGATTAAGCAATAACAAAATGAATAAGCTATTACGAATTATTATTTTTCCTTCTTTATGAATACGCAACATATTATTTTTTAAGTGTGGAACGCAACTGATAAGCTTGTGCGACCTTGTTAACGGCAACTATATACGCTGCTTTTCGCATAGAGGTCTGATACTTTTTAGAAGCCTCATATACCCTATTGTAAGCATCCTGTATTATATAATCAGCTTTTTGGTAAACTTTTTCTATAGGCCATTTAGTACCTTGCCTATTTTGTACCCATTCAAAATAAGATACTACTACCCCTCCAGCATTTGCTAAGATATCAGGTATTACCATAATATTTTTATGATTATGAATAATTTCATCTGCTTCTGCTGTAAGAGGACCATTTGCTCCTTCTACAATAAGCTTTGCTTGGACTTGGTGTGCGTTCTCATGTGTTATTGCATTTGGCGAAGCAGCCGGTATTAGTACATCTACAGCAAGGGTTAACAAATCTTGGTTAGGTAATTCTTTAGTACCTAGCAAACCTGTCAATCTTCCATATTTAGCTTTATGTGCAATAGCTTGTTGTATATCAATACCATTGGCACTATAATAAGCACCAGAGAGGTCGCTAATAGCAACAATTTTAGCACCCTTTTCTTGTAATAATTGAGCTGTATAACTACCCACATTACCAAAACCTTGTATGGCAACCGTCGCATTTTTCACATTTATCTTTAGTTGCTGTAAGGCAGCAAGTGTACTTACCATAATACCTCTTCCTGTAGCTTCTACTCGACCTAGTGAACCACCTATGGCCACAGGCTTACCTGTAACAACTGCAGGCGTTATTGTACCATGTGCTTGATTATAGGTATCCATAATCCATGCCATTTCCCTAGGTCCAGTACCCATATCAGGAGCAGGAATATCTTTATCAGGACCAAAAACTTCTAACATAGCAGTGGTATAAGACCTGGTCAAGCGCTCTAGCTCACCTGCTGAAAGTTGCTTAGGATCGCACTCAACCCCACCCTTGGCACCACCAAAAGGCAAATCAACTAACGCGCACTTCCAAGTCATCCATGCTGCTAATGCCTTTACCTCATCTAATTCTACATGAGAATTATAACGTATACCGCCCTTAGAAGGACCTAGTAATCTTGAATAGATAACTCTATAACCTTTAAAGACTTGTACCGTACCATCATCCATTATAATAGGCAAAGATACAATAACTTGCTTATCAGGTGATTGTAATACATTATAAATTTTCTCATCTAAGCCAATGATTTGTGAAGCATCATTGACATGTTTGAGCATAGACTCAAAAGGACTATCATCATTCGTTAATGTGTAATTCATAGCTGCTTTCTTATTTGTATTTTTTACAAAATTCATTTCTTGCCCAGCAGTGTTGAATGCTACAACCAGAGGTACTACTAGCAAAAAACTATCAAAGCGATCTAAAAGACCACCATGTCCAGGAATAATACTGCCTGAATCCTTAATTTGCAAGCTTCTTTTTAGCAACGATTCTATTAAATCACCATAGGTACCAGCCACCACAGCAATAGCTCCTACTATCATCCACTCAGCCATATTCCAGCTTGTATAATAGCGAGACATAGCATAAGCTACCAACAGCGTAAGTATCCCCCCTCCTATGCTGCCTTCCCAAGACTTTTTAGGAGAAATACGCTTAAAAAGGTGGTGCCTTTCCCAAAAGGTCCAAAAAGAACCTACTAAATACGCCCCTATATCATTTGCCCATATGGTAAATAAAATACCTAATATAAACTCATAATGATAAACGCCCTTATAAAAAGCAATAAAATGTAATAAAGTAAATGGTATACCTATATAAATAATGCCTAAGAAAGTGTAAGCTATGCTTGAAAAGGGTTTATAGACATTTTTTTTGTAAAGCATAATAAAGTAAATAGAAGTTAATAGAGGTATAGTCGAATAGAAATATGTACCTGGCATAATAGCACTTGCATATAGAAAGCTAAATATATACAGTAACCCAGCAAACGTCAGTCCCCATATGCGGAGGGGAGCCGTTTCTTGGTTGCTGATAAGTTTGTAAAATTCTAGCAACGTACCTATTAGTATTATAAAAAAAAGTAAAAAGTATCCCCATGCATTCCAGTATATGAGGCTGACAACAAGAGGAATACCAACCAGGCTAGAACCTGTGCGTAATATTATATTACTATATTTTTTAAACATAAACAATATTTAATTGACCTGTATAGCAGTCTTAAGTTCGAATTTATATTTTTTAGCTATTCCACCAACAGTATTATACGTCTCTATATTGAAGACGTTACCTAGCATATGGTTAAAAGCTACATATTAATTTATAAAGCAATACCAGTATAATAGCGCCGAAAATCAACAATTGAAATATGCCTGATATAGTTCTGGTCGCTTTTATACCAAGGATCTAGGTACACAAAGAATCTATTTATAACATTTACCAATATAATCCAATGAGAGTTTAAACCAAATTCTTCTTCATTGCCCGCCATGAGAACCATTATAGGTGCCTTTTGTAAAGGTACTGCCCACTCAACTTCAAAAAAATACATCCAAAAATTAAGTACTTTTCGAATAGTATACCTAAATAAATCCTCTGGATAAAGTCCTATTTCAGGCTCATCCTTACTGTACCCCTTTGCTAAAGGTGGTACAGTAATCCGAAGCTCATTACAAAGTTCTTCCTATGTTGAAAGTGGCGTAAGGTTTATTCTTTTTAAGAGCACCGTCAACGCAGCAACTCCACAGCCGACTTCAGCATAATAGGCTTGCTCGTTTTGACTAACAAAAATAGAACTCCAATAATTTATATTATTAGCATAAGGCACATCCATATTTATCGAATATAATTAATATCTAGAGCACTCTTATTATAATGTAAACTTACTTGTAGTGCCTTACTACAATTTAGCACCTTGTAGCAATTCATAAAGCTTTCACCTTTAATTACCTTAGTAATTGTTACATATAACTTAGACTTGGGTCGGCTAGACAATCTTATTACATAAGGCCCGAAACTATACATAATAACTCCCCCTACAGTTCTTTCCTTAACCTAGCTACAGGCATATTAAGCTGCTCCCTATATTTAGCTACAGTACGACGTGCTATATGATAACCCTTATCAACAAGCATAGCAGTAAGTTGCTCATCTGCATAAGGTTGTTGTTTGCTCTCTTGTTGAATAAGTTCTAGCAATGCTTGTTTTACAGCTTTACTACTTACATCTTCTCCCATAGTAGTACTGATAGCTTCAGTAAAGAAGAATTTAAGAGGGTAAATGCCAAACTGTGTTTGCACAGATTTATTATTAACAATTCTAGAAACTGTAGAAATATCCATTTCAATAATTTTTGCTACATCTTTTAATATCATCGGTTTAAGCTTACTTTCATCTTCTTCCATAAAAAAATCGTATTGCAACTGTACTATAGCCTGCATGGTACGCAAAAGCGTCTTTTTACGCTGGTTCAATGCTTCTATAAACCACTTTGCTGACTCTGCTTTTTGTTTAACAAAAGAAGAAGCTGCTTGTAAGCTGGGACTCTTTTTTTTGTCTTTACCTAGTTTCTGAGAGGTTTCTAAAATGTGTATATAGCTCCTGCTCAGTCTAAGCTCAGGTGTATTATAAGCATTCAACCGTACCTCCAATTGTTGGTTATGCTTAGTGACTAGAAAATCTGGATATAAAATCTGGTTTTGTTGAATATCTGAACCTAATGTTCCACCTGGTTTAGGATTTAGCTTTGCAATAAGTTCTAACGCTTCCTTAAAAAGTTCCTGATCTTCTATGGCAAGTTTTTTAATAATTTGGGAATAATGTTTTTTGGTAAACAATTCAAAAGTCTGATTTAAGATTTGAATAGCCATATTACGTACAGGCTTAGATGGTTGCCTATTTAGCTGAATAAGCAAGCATTCTTGTAAGCTTCTAGCGCCGATTCCAGGAGGATCAAATGTCTGTATTTTTTTAAGTATTGTTTCTACTTCTGTTTCATTGGTCTGAATATATTGTGTTAATAAAAGATCATTAGCAAGCGCTGCCAAATCACGCCGTATATAACCATCTGTTTCTAAACTTCCAATAAGGTATTCACCAATCTTATGTTGACCTTCATCCAAACGAAGCATTTCTAATTGTTCTAATAGCTGTTCTTGCAAAGAATATCTATTGGGAACTGAAGCTTCCTTTCTGAGCCATCGTTCTTCTGCCTCATAATCGCGATATGTAAGGTAGTTTTTTTGTGGTAACTCATCTATATAACCAACAGTCATCGTATCTATAGCAGAATTATCTTCAGCTTCTTGCAGATACTCAACATTATCATTAGCTGGTTCTAAAACAGGGTTTTCTGCTAATTCTTGCTGTATACGTGCATTAATATCTATGGAAGGAATTTGTAAAAGCTTTACTAATTGAATTTGTTGAGGGGTTAACTTTTGAGTAAGTTTTTGGGTTAAACGTAATTTTTGCATAAAGGATTTTATATAATATATTTTTACTAAAAACTACATTTAAGTAATATTGACCTAACTTTGTGTGAATTTTTATTTGTAATAAATTAGTTACCATAAATAGGACTTAATTATACTTAATTTACTTTAGTAAAAGTAAGTTATAGGTGCTACTTTATAAATTTATCATACACGAATTTAATAAAATACAAACTTGTGAAGAGAATTAAAATTAAAGAATTATTCATTGCTAACCCTGTTGGAACAAAAGTCTGTATAAAGGGTTGGGTAAGAACCAAGCGTATTAGTAAGCAAGTAGTTTTTATAATGCTAAATGACGGTTCTACTATCCATAATCTACAAATTGTAACAGAGCCCGAGAAGTTTGCAGAAGATATTATGCAGCATATTGCCACAGGTGTGAGCTTATCTGTTTGTGGTACTGTTATAGCTTCTCAAGGAGGAAACCAAGCCATAGAGTTACAAGCTGACACTATAGAAATACTAGGTACTGCAACAGATTATCCGTTACAGCCTAAGAAGCACTCATTAGAATTTTTACGAGAAATAGCGCATCTACGCTTTCGGACTAATACTTTTAGTGCAGTATTTCGCATACGCCATGCTATTAGCTACGCCATTCATCAGTTCTTTCATGAGCAGGGCTTTGTATATCTACACACACCCATTATTACAGCTGTAGATGCTGAGGGAGCAGGAGAAATGTTTAGTGTAACTACTTTAAACATGGAGCAGCTACCTAAAACACCACAAGGGCAAGTTGATTTTAAAAGAGACTTTTTTGGGCAAAAAACAAGTTTGACTGTTTCTGGCCAGCTCGAAGCTGAGGCAGCAGCCTTAGGTTTGGCAGAAGTATATACATTTGGTCCAACTTTTAGGGCTGAAAACTCTAACACTACCCGGCACTTAGCCGAGTTCTGGATGGTAGAACCTGAAATGGCTTTTTATGATTTAGCTGATAACATAGCTTTAGCAGAGAGATTTTTAAAATATGTAATTGGTTTTGCATTAGAGCATTGTAAAGATGATTTAGAGTTCTTACAAAAAAGAGAGCTAGACGCAAGAGTAGGAAAGCAAACAGACAAATCTTTCTTGCCTTTATTAGATCGATTAGATAACATACTGACTTACCCATTTGCTTGCATTAGCTATACAGAAGCAATTGATATTTTAAAAGCTTCTCAGCCTAATAAAGAGAAAAAGTTTGCTTATCCTATTGATGAATGGGGCTGTGACCTACAGTCAGAACATGAGCGTTATTTAGTAGAAAAACATTTTACAAAGCCAGTGATTATTACCAACTATCCGCGCGCTATTAAAGCGTTTTACATGCACCAACAAGAGGATGGGAAGACAGTAGCAGCCATGGATATTCTATTCCCAGGTATTGGAGAAATCATTGGAGGATCTCAGCGGGAAGAGCGTTTAGATAAGCTTACCGAGGCCATTCAATCTATGGGTATGAACTCTAATATATTGCAATGGTACTTGGATACACGTCTTTTTGGAACCGTACCACATAGTGGTTTTGGCTTAGGTTTAGAGCGACTAGTACAATTTGTAACAGGCATGGATAATATTCGTGATGTTATTCCTTTTCCACGTACTCCTGGTAATGCAGCTTTCTAGTATAGGCTGAAGGGACATTTTACGAAGAATGTCCCTTCAGCTTCTCCAAACTCTAACAGTGTATATACTTCTCTTTATTCAACAACTTTTAAAAGAAAGCAATCTATAAGCAGTAGAGGATAAAAATAAAGTTATAGCCACTCGCTTATATTTAAACCCATGTAAAGTTCTAAGCATGAAGTGCTTTCTGCCCTGGCATTATAGAAAATTTTTTTCTTAGTCACATGTTCAGGGCTATAACTTTGGTAACCTAGTTCAATAGGTATTCTCATTGCTGTACCTATATATACAGAATCATAAACGTAGCCAAATACTTTTAAAATAATACTACCAAAGCTATGGGGAACCACTACCTTAATTCCATCTGAATTATAATATAACTGAGAATCAGGATGCAGACGAATGGTACTCTGTTTTTCTTTGTAAACAGATGATAGCAATATATTAAATTCATAGCCTATTGATAGACCTATATTTCCAAATGATGAATAATACATTTTCTCATATTCTTCATCTTCTTGAAATTTAAATTTAGGTATATGAAAAGCAAGAAATTTAAAAACAATAGGAAAATGTAAATACTTCTCCTCTAAACCCCTATCATCTAGTAACCTAACACGTCTTGTAAATCCATAACTTAATCCAATTTCGGGTCCCCATTTACAAAAAGCACCCGCAAGCATCCTACCAAACTCATAACCAATGGTTCCTCCTACCCGCATATTAGGACTCACCTTATATTGCGAGCTTACTTTAGAAGAAGAATTAGAAGTGGTTAGCAGTTTATCATTCCATGATGCATAAGGGATACCAGTACCTATCTCTAAACTGTACACAATAGGATTACGTACTTCCTTAGGTGCTTTAGACCTTGTCCAAGCAATTAGAGTTCTTCTGAAACCTAAGGAATAAGCATAAATGTATAAATTAGGGATAAAAAAACAGAAAGATTAATGGAAAACAGTCATCTAAAAACCTTAAAGCCAGAAGAATTCCGTCGCTTAACAGGCGTAAAGGCTGAGACCTTTGCCAAAATGTTAGCTATCATACAGAAAGCCATTCAAACAAAGAAAGCTAAAGTAGGGCGGCCTAATAAACTGAGTTGTGAACAAATGCTTTTAATGACTTTAGAATATTTAAGAGAATACCGCACATACTTCCATATTTCAAAAAGTTATGGAATAAGTGAGAGTAATTGCTATTATACCATCCGTTTTATTGAAGAGGCGTTAATTAAAAGTGGTCAATTCACTTTACCAGGCCGTAAAGCATTGTTAAAAAGCGATATGGAATATGCAGTAATCTTAATAGATGCTACAGAGAGCCCCATTGAGCGGCCTAAAAAAAGCAGCGATATTACTACTCAGGTAAAAAGAAACGACATACACTAAAGACACAACTAGTTGTCGATAAGCAAACGCGAGCCATAATATGTAGTAGTTTTTCAAATGGAAAGCGGCATGACTTTCGCTTGTTTAAGGAATCTAAGGTACATATAAGCCAGCATAGTCAAGCCATAGTAGATACAGGCTATCAAGGGTTAAAGAGGCTACATGACAAATCGCTTATGCCTAAAAAACGCAGTAAAAAGCATCCTTTGACCAAAGCCGATAAGAGGAGTAATCAGCAATTAGCCAGCCAAAGGGTGCTTAGCGAGCATATAATTGGTATGCTCAAGCGGTTTAAAATTTTAGCGGAGCGTTACAGAAATAGGAGAAAAAGATTTGGGCTACGCTTTAATCTTATTGCTGGAATTTATAACTATGAACTTTTATGTTAAGTTTCGGAAGAACTCTATTTAAAAAATTATTAATACAAATAATACTCCATTTATAATAAATTCATTTTGCATAGCATTTTAAAAATATAATAAACCTCTTCTTAACCCTATAAACTGGTAGCCTTTGCCAGACTATAGCTCAGTTATGTTGTGTAACTACCATTTAACGCAAATGATAGAGGATCATCTATAATCAAAATATAGTAGTTACAAAACGATAACGATGAGAAAATAAGGATAATATTTCTCGATAAAGTGATGGAAAGAGGAACAGGATTAAAGATTTCTTACTAAAATTAAAGTATATACAAAGCTGTTATTTTAATATATGGCATGTCTCATAAGAAGGCTCTAATTGTATAATAGCTTTGGCTTTAGCCGCCTCAATCCATTCATTTAATATACGTTGCTTTTTATACGCTAAAGCTAATTTATGAATCTTCTCATAATCTTGTCCAAAGTTAGCTTGGTGAGAAGCAATCCTTTCTTTCAAATATATGATACAAGCAGCCTGCTTGCCATCTATCGTAAAGACAATCGGCCGTGAAACATCCCCTGGTGCCATTTTATCCAAAATAAAAAACACATCTGATGGCAACTTATCTACAGGCATTTGCACACCTTCACTATTACCCGTTAAAAGGCCTCCTTGGTGAGCTGTAGCAATATCTTGTGAATAGGACATAGCTGCTTTTTCAAAGGTAACTTGTTTCTCCAAAATAGAAGTTCTTATATTATTTATCCGCTCTATAGCTTCTTCTATGCTCACTTTAGCAGCCAGGGGTTTCAATAAAATATGCCTAGTATTATATTTATCTTTTTGCTTTTCAATCAGTTGGATGATATGGAATCCGAATCTCGTTTCTACTGGCTCGGATATTTCTCCTGGGTTTAAAGCTAATGCAGCTTTCTCATAAGATGAGTCAAGCTCACCAATCCTCCAGAATCCTAGTTCACCACCGTTGCTAGCACTGCCTATATCTTCTGAATATTGTCTAGCAAGCACTGCAAAACTCTCGCCTGCTTGTATACGTGTCTTTAAGGATGCTAAATTCTCTATAACTAACTTTTTTTCTTGCTCTTCTATGCTAGGAAAAAGTACAAGCTGATATGCTTCTACAGTAGCTGGAAAAAATGGCACGTCACTAGCTGGAAGCTGATCAAAATAAGATTGTACTTCTATTGGAGATATAGTAATATTGCCAATAATAGAATCTCGCATTTTTTCTATTGTAAGCTGCTCTCTAATTGACTTTCTAAGTTCTTCTTTAAAGACATGTATAGGCTTACGTATATATTGTTCTAACCTAGCTTCTGTACCTACTTCTTCTAATATGGCTTGCATTCTATACTTCAAGTATCTATCTACTTCTCCATTTTTTACATTTATTTCCTTTTTAGCTGCATTGGCTAGCAATATTTTGTTAATCACCATATTTTCAAGTACTTGGCACTTGGTTGGTTTCTTGCTTGCGTTATCTTGTGCTTGATAGAGTTGATACTCGGCATCTAACTCAGATTGTAATATGGGTTGGTCGTCTACACTAGCAATTACTTTATCCAATAATCTACCTTGTGGAGTTTGTGCCATTAGCGTATGTTGGGTAAAAAATACTCCTATAGCAATCCATAATATTTTACTTGCTGTATTCATAAATGGTATAGTCATTGTTAGCTTTAGCTTGTTGCAAAATATCTTCTTTAATCTGATTAATTAGCTCAACCTTTCTTTTATAAAGAATTACATCTATTATTTGGTTTCTAACTAATTCTAGTGGGGCTATATCGTTTGTAATTTTATATGCTTCAATTTTTATATAATAACGATATGTTTGGTCTTGCACCTCTGTAAAAGAGGTTCTTTTTAATAGCCTTGTTTTATCAGGTACCTTACTAAAGGGTGTTTTGGTAACAATATCATCCCATTTGAGCCAGATACTTTCATTTAACGAATAATCTTTAGCAAATTCGGTACAATAAGCTTGTAATGCGATAGCATCCTCTTCTCTTTCAGAAGTAATTAGCCCTTTTAAACTTACAATATTAGGAGCACTTTTAGGTATAACCACAAATTTACCTCTAACTATATTATGCCTAAGTTTAAAATTTTCCTGGTTTGTTTGATAATAATGCTGAATTTCTTCTTCAGATAGATCTCTTTCACCTAATCTTTCATTAACTAATTTTTCAATATAGTTATGCGCTAATAAAGAGGCACGAAACTCGTTTACTTTTTTTTCTATATCATTGCTGATGCCTTGTACTTCTGCTTTACTGGCTAACAACTGTTTTGCTAACCAATTGTGGACATAACGCTCAACCCATTCTGAACTATCTTTTGGGCTACTAGTAGCAGGTACTATATTTTCTATATCTTGCTTATATAGGTATTGGTTGTATACACGTGCCACAGGAGTGTCGGCATAATGGGGCGGATGCTTTTCTTGATTATCGCAACCAAGTTTTAATCCTAATAAAGAAATTAATAATATTCTATACAACATACCGCCCTTAACTTATGCCTATTTTGTGTTAGGCATTACATAAATGCCTATTACCTTAAATCATCAAGATATTACTTTTTATTTTGTGCTTTATTTGTTTTATCCTGAGAATTCTTGTTGGCAGCTTGAGTTTTAGGTTCTTGAACTTTTTTATCTGTAGCTTGAGCTAATTTTTTAGTTGCCAATTTAGTAGGATCTATACCTAACTTTTTAAGTATCAAATTAGATATATCATACTCTTGGTCGCCATATAAAACTATATGTAACCCTACTGTATCTGCATTTAACACATGGGTATATTTGTTTTCTTTAGCTACTAGCTCTATTGTTTTTTGTATCCTTTCATAGATAGGTTTATATAATTCTAACTGCTTGTTAGCCAAAGAGCTTTGAGATTCCATTTGAAGATTTTCAAATTCTCCGTGCAACTGTTGTAGTTCTGCTTCCTTTTGATTTTTTACAGGATCTGTCATAGTTGCATGACCTTTTTGAAAAGCTTGAATCTTTTCTTGTAATACTACAGCTTTTTGTTGTAGCTGATTTCTAAGTTGTATTTCAAACGCTTTTAAATCAATCTCCATTTGCTTGGTTTCTGGCATGCTTTCCATAACATAATCTAGTTTTACATAACCAATTTTCAATGGTTTTTCAGCTGCTTGAAGATAAGATATGGCTGAAAAAAATGTTAATATTAGTACTATTCTGTTTTTCATAATTTAGTTTTATTTAAATTTTACATATAACAAACAACACCTCAGTCAGCTACTTTTAAAAGTATATTTTTATAATACTGCATAAAGATACAAGCTGTTAACAAAGATATCTATAAAAAGCTAGGTTATCTAATGCTACTTCCAAAGGACCAGTGCACTTCTAATTCTTGTGTACCGCTTTTATCAAATCCATATCCCCAATCTAATCCTATTAACCCTATTGGTGAATGGAAACGAATTCCTAATCCTGCTGATTTTTTTAAGTCTAAGATCTTCCAATCTTCATAACGTGCCCAAGTATTTCCAGCTTCTGCAAAAACCAACCCATATATAAAGCACATAGTAGACTTGATAATAGGATGTCGTAGTTCCATACCAACTTTATTAAACAAAACCCCTCCTTGGTAGCCAGTGCCAGCATCTTTATCTTTAGGAGTTATATACCCTTCTGGATACCCACGCAATGAAATTAACTCTCTACCTAGCAAAGAGAAATTTGCTAATCCTGTACCCCCCATCGAAAATCTCTCAAACAATCCTATTTTACTATTGGGAGAATAACTACCTAAAGCTCCTCCATTTGCAAATATGTTTAACACCCAATCACCAAAAAGATTATAGAAATAACCAACATCTAACATAGTCTGATGGTATTCTTTCCATTTAATCTTCTCGTACAAATTCAATTTACTTGAATGTTGCTGAGAAAATAAACTATAAGGTGGCGTCAACTTCAGTTGTAAGCTAATTGAACTACCTTCAGTAGGATAGGTAGGTTGATTAATACTATTACGTTCTAAGGTAATTTCTGCAAGCCATTCCTGCGTAGTATCACTTACTTGTGTATTGTTATCAAACACATCGTATCTATAATAGTTATAGTACCGATACCCAGCTCCTATTCTAATTGTACAGTAATCGTCAGGCCAACTAAGCCGTTTACCCAAGCTAGACTTAATACCAAAAGAATTTAAAAAGCTATGTTTTCCTACCTTCTTCGGACTAGGAATACTACCTTTAATTTCATGAATACCATTGGCATCATTAATTCTAGGAGAATTCAAAGATTTATGTTCTCCGTGTTGCTGAAAGGATTTAGTAATAGCAAAGCTTAGTGCTGTTGGCTTTTGCCCAGCCAGCCATGGTTCTATAAATTGTAACGTAAAATCTTGCTGGTTCTTTCCATGAAATTCTGCTTTTAAATGTAGGGACTGTACATCTCCTAAAGGACGCTTCCCACGTAATGCGTTAGCTAAGGAAAAGTTATTAGTACCTATGTTAACATTAAAACTCAACTCACTTCCAGAAGCTAAACCAGCACCAACTTTGAGGTCAAAACGAGGCGCCTCTTTTACGCTATATAATAAATCCACGGTATTATTGGCTGGATTAGGGAAAGGGATAATACCAATTTTATTAGGATCAAATACATTTAACATTGCTAGTTCTCTTTGTGAACGGAAAACTTTACTTTTGTTAAATTTATCGCCCGGCAGAGTTTTTAACTCTCTCCTTATTACATGCTCATGCGTATAAATATTACCCCGTATATCTACATTATTGATAGTAGCTTGTGGTCCTTCTTGTATACGTAATTCTAAATCAACCTTATTTCCTTCTATAGCTACTTCTACAGGCTCTACATGAAAGAATAAATATCCATCATCCATATATAAAGAGCTGATATCTTTACCTGTAGGGTTAAATGCAAGACGCCCTTGTAATAACATAGGACTATATACATTTCCTGGCCTTATACCTAAAGTTTTATTGAGTGTGGCTACATCATGTATATAGTTACCAACCCACTTAATATTTCTTATATAATACTTTTCACCCTCTTGTATATCTAATGCTACATTTAGAAGACCTTCTCGTACTTTATATACTTCATCTTTTATAATAGTCGCATCTCTGTATCCTTGATTATGGTAGTATTGTATAAGCCTTTGCTTATCGTAAACGTACTTATGTTTGATAAATTTAGTTGAATGGAGTATAAAATGTTTCTTAAAATATATTATAGCCTCTTCTAGGTTAGGCTGATGCCATAATATACCCCCTTTTCTAATAGGCTGTAAAGTACATACCTTATATAAGATATCTTTAACTAACGTAAATCTAGGCTTCTCATGAAAGTGTTGTAAATGTGCTTTAAGCACATCGCTACTAATATTATAATTACCTCTGATAAGAATTTTGTTAACAATTAATTTTTCACCTTTTTGAATATGTATTTCTAGTTGGTTATAATCAGCATCATTAGGATCAGGCAAACTCTTTATATCAATTTGTATATCTTTATAGCCCTCATTTAAAAAATGTTTTCTAAGAGTATCTTTAACACTCTTGATTAATTTAGGCGTAACAATTCTACCTCTTACTAAACTTAGTTTTTCAATTAGCTTTTTTTCTTCTCGCTTTTTAACTCCTGTAAATGTATAAGTAGATAACCTAGGGCTTTCTACAATATGGAAGGCTAACGTTATACGATTTCCTACCACACGAGCAACATAAACAGATATATCTTTAATAATTTTCTGTTGCCAAAGCTTTTGAATGGCATGGGTAATAGCTGTACCAGGTATCTGTACAGTATCTCCTATACTAAGATTACTAATAGCCAGCAATGCTTCTGGTTCTAAAGACCTAACTCCAACAAATTCAATATCATCTATGATATAGTTAGTTGGATACTGATAATCTAGTTCAATTAAGGAAGTAGTAGCCGGAGTTTGGGCTATTACATTCCATGTGAATACAACAGATAGTCCTATTCCTTTTCCCAGTGCAAGCAAAAATTTCTTTATCATAATATAAGTTTAGGGTTTACGGATAATTTTACCAAATCTTCTATCTCTCTGCTGATAATTGATAAGTGCTTTATAAAAGTCTTCTTTTCTAAATTCAGGCCAATACTTATCTACAAAAACCAGCTCAGTATAAGCAAGCTGCCAAAGTAAGAAATTGCTAATTCGAATGTCTCCTCCTGTTCTAATGAGTAAATCTGGGTCAGGTATTTCACTAGTAGATAGGTAGTGCTGAAAAATCTCAGCATTGATATCATCAGGCTTAACTTTATGAATTAGTGTCTCGTGAGCTAAAGTCTTGACAGCTTGTATGATATCCCACTTTCCACTATAACTTAAAGCAACAATTAAACACAAGCCCTTATTATCTTTAGTAGCTTGTATTGCATTATTCAACGCTATTTGGCACTCCTTCGGCAAGCGATTAATATCTCCTATAACTTTAAGCTTAATGTTATTTTCTACAAGCTCCTGTAATTTATCTCTGATAGTAGTTACAAATAATTGCATGAGTGTATTCACTTCTTCTTGAGGTCTTTCCCAATTCTCCGTTGAGAAGGCAAAAAGAGTCAAATAAGGAATATTCAATTCTACACATGCGGTTATGGTTTCCTCAACACTTTGCAAGGAACTCATATGCCCAAACACACGTGGTTTTCCTTGTTTTGCAGCCCATCTGCCATTACCATCCATCATTACAGCTATATGCTGAGGTAATTTATCTAATGCTATACGAGCTTTTAAATTATCTGCTTGTACTTGGATATTATTCTTTGCCGTAGCAAAAAAAAGGTGACGTTTATTGTATAAAAGTATAGTCAGAAAAATCAATCCTAGAACTACCAATAATTTAATTCTTGTTTTAGATAAAGCTTTCATAATCGAATATTCATAACCAGCACTATACTATGCCATGCCTATTTTATTTATGTTATATAATAAGCATTGCATCTCCATATACAAAAAATCTATATTTCTCCTTGATTGCTATCTGGTAAGCTTCCATCATTAACTCATATCCTCCAAAGGCTGCTGCATTTACAAGTGGTAGTGACTCTGGCAAGTGAAAATTAGTAATTAAAGAAGTACAAACTTTAAAGTCATAAGGAGGAAAAATCAGCTTATTGGTCCACCCTTGAGCAGGTTTTAACCTACCAGCTACTGAAACTGATGTCTCTAATGCTTTAATAGTAGAAGTACCTACAGCACATACTTGCTTTTTGTCATCCAATGCAGTGTTGACCGTTGTTACAGTATTATCAGGAATTAAAAATTGCTCAGAACCTATTCTGTATTTTGTAAGATCTTCTACATCAATTATTTTCATACTATTAAGCCCTATATGTAAAGTTAAGGGTGTAATATGCACTCCTTTTAACTCTAAGCGCTTAAGTAAATGTGCACTAAAATGTAAGCCAGCAAATGGCGGAACAACAGCCCCTATGTGTTGTGCATATACGGTTTGATAACGTTCTCTATCCTCAGTCTCTGGTTTTCTTTTTAGCTGGTTAGGTAAAGGCACAAAGCCTAGTTGGTCTACAATTTCATAAAACTCTTCTCGGGTGCCTTCGAATAAAAATTTAAGTGTCCTTCCCCTAGAAGTTGTATTATCTAAAACTTCTGCAACCAATTCGCCATCTCCGAAGTATAACTTATTACCTACTCTAATTTTTCTGGCAGGCTCTACTAAAGTATCCCATAAATGCTCGCCACTTTCCAATTCTCTTAAAAGGAAAACTTCAATTTGTGCGCCTGTTTTCTCTTTACTACCATACAGTTTAGACGGAAATATCTTGGCATCATTAAGAACTAACGTATCATTTTCGCCAAGGTAGTCTATTAAATCTTTAAAAGTTTTATGTTCAATTTGCCCAGTACGCTTATGAACAACCATTAAGCGAGCGTCTTCCCTATTTTCTACAGGATGCGAAGCAATAAGTTTGGAAGGTAATGTAAATTTAAAGGATGATAGTTTCATTATTTTATATCAAAAGCTTTGTTATATAAAAAATAGTTAATTCCAAGCTTCAAATTTAATGAAACACTGGTACATTAATCAAAATATGGCCAAAAGATTTGCTAAATTTTATCTATCAGCTTTCTTTACCAACGGTATCATTACTAATTTTTAATATATAAGCTTGGTAAACATCAAAATTTAATACCTATATCAATAGTTATTAAGTCTGCATAACCAAATAGCTTAGGAAGGGTACCATTATCTCTCTGTTCTAATAACATAGAGCTAAAAGCTGGTTGATAGGTGATACCAGCAAAAATGCTGGTAAACAAACTAAAATTATACTCCATGCCACAACCAATCACTCCGCTTATTTCCCATCGGCGCAACTTAGTTATAAATTGTTCATCACCTATCAAGTTAGTAACTCTATCATTTATTTTAATGGCACCGGTCACACCAAATTCAACGTACAACCTAGTATCCAGCATGATTTCACTGGTGTATAGCTTTAACAAAACAGGCACTTGCAAATATTGTATTTCATGACGCTCCTTTAAATTAGATGCATCATCTTTTTTAATGGAGATCTGCTTTGCTACAAAAAAAGCACCGGTGCTTAAGTAGTAATTTTCTTTAATAGGCCAATCATACACAGCACCTAATTTACCTCTCAAAGCTATACCATCCGATTTAAAATTAGCTGTATCAGGATCAGTATGTACACGACCATAAGATATGCCAGGAGATATTTTTATAGAAATTTGCTCTTGTGCAAAGCTATAAGTAGCAATTGCTGAGAAAAATAATATTAATAGATATTTTTTCATGGTACCAATAAATGGTTTTAAATTAACAAACTAAACTGAACAACTGAAAGTACAAAGATATGCGAAAATTAACTACTACAGCGCTAATATTACTGGCTAGCATATTAGGACTATATATATTGTATAGTGTATTATCCCAACCTAGACAGATTAACCCAACGGGTATTTCAATATCACTTGAAATAAAAAGGTTAGAAGATAGTTTATTCAACCTACAAACTAAATCAGAAATAGCTATGTTTTTAGAGCAGAATCAGCTACTAGTAGAGCAATTTTTTGGTTTAGAGATTGGCCAAGAGAAAACTCAACTTATAGATAAGCTTTATGATATGATATCTAACACTAGTTTACAAGAATTATATCAAGAAGTACAGCATAAATTTAAGGATATAACCAAGCTACAAAGCCAGCTAGAATATGCGTTTAAGTGTTTAAAATATTACTATCCCACATTTGAAGTACCTCAGGTAGTAACATTTATAACGGGTATGGGATCCGATTTGTATGTAAGCAAACAATTAATTGTAATAAGCTTAGATTTCTTTTTAGGAGAGGGAGCAAAATTTAGACCTTTACGTATGCCAGACTATATCTTACGTACTTACCAGCCTCAGTATATTTTACCTAAGCTTATCCTGTTATTATCACAGCAGTTTAATATCGAAAACCCAAAAGACAATACACTCTTACATGATATGCTTTATGCTGGGAAAGCATATTATTTTACAAAAACACTCTTACCAGAATTTTCGCATGATATAATCTTGGGCTATACAAAAGAGCAATATTCAGAGACGGAAAAACATCAGCGTATTGTATGGCAACACTTTATTGACCATGCGTTATTTTATGAGACTAATCATATGGTAAAAAAGAAATACTTAGATGATAGGCCCTTTACATCTGAGATAGGTTATGGATGCCCTGGCAATATTGGTGGGTGGCTAGGATACCAGATCATTAAAAAGTATATGCAAAACAACCGTGACATAACGTTACCTGTGCTCATGAAAAATACAGATGCACAGCATTTATTTACACAAGCAAAGTATAAACCTAGATAAACTAATATCTATACATTTATCTAGGGTGTGTCATCAATTAAGAGTATAAGGAATAAGAAAGAAAGCATAAATAATGTAACTTGATTTATTTAGCTACAAGACTAGGATTTTGCTATGCGACACTATGCATTAACAGACCATCAGTGGGAGAAGATTAAGATTTATTATCTGTACGAGCTGGAACAGTAGGACCGACAGCCAAGGATAACAGGCTTCTTGTGAGGGCGTGTTATATCGTTATCGAGCTGGTATTTGCTGGTGCGTTTTGCCAGAGCGCTTTGAAGACTCTAAAGTCATTCATTTGCACCATTCAAGGCTGTAATTAGTTAACCAAGGCAATATATTTGCAAGAAAGTACATACAAACATAAAAATAGGGAAATATCAACCAATATTTCCCTATAGAATTTATATAGTAACAGCTTACTTCACTGGTATCTGTTTGACCGGTTTTACTCTAGCTACTTCATGTTTTGGAAGAATTATTTCCAGTATACCATTTTCATACTTCGCTTCTATTTTGTCAGCTTGTACAGATTCTGGTAAAGTAAAGGACCGCTTAAAAGATTGATAGCAAAACTCTCTTCTAGTGTATTTGCTTTCTTTATCTTTTTCTTCGTGCTCTTCTTCTTTTTCTGAAGCAACACTCAACACACCATTATCAATATTTATTTTGAAATCATTACGATCCATTCCAGGGATAGCTAGTTGTACCAGAAATTTGTCAGACTTTTCTACAATATTTACAGCAGGCACACTGGCTCCTGTCTTCCAATTATTAGGTAAGTCAGTAATATCTTTACCTAAAAAATCTTCCCACAAATTTGAAAGTCTAGGAAACAAGCTTTGGTCTACTTTCATCAGTGTCATAAAAACCTCCTTTTTATATGGTTACTAATCACAAATTAACAATCAAACATAAGATGAATAACATCCTAATTTCTAGAAGTCTATAAGTACAATATGTGTGCCAGAATTATGAAATCTCAGTATTATGAAATTTGTAGTTTACTACTTTGTTAATATCATTTTATGAATTAATGCCACCAAAGCATCTGTATAAGCTGAGGGACGTAAATGAGTTTTTATTAACTCCAACGCTTTTTGCTGATAAAAATTTATTTTCTGCAAGGTATACTTAATACCTCCTACCTTATTTATCAATGACAAAATTTCTTGTGTAAATTTAGTGTCATCGGTATTGTAACTTTTAACGAGTGACAAAATATATTGGGTTTCAGAGGCAGATGCTTGCTGCAAAGCATATATCAACGGCAAAGTTAAAGTATGAGCTTTTAAATCCATAAACGTTGCTTTGCCAGCATTAGTAGTAACACCATAATCTATTAAGTCATCGCTAAGTTGAAAAGCCATACCTATTTGCTCTCCTATTGCATACATGATTTCAATCTGCTCCTGCGAAGCAGACACAGACATAGCACCCATAGCACAAGAAGCAGCTAACAGGCTAGCTGTCTTTTTTTGAATAATCTCTAGATAAGTTGCTTCTGAAGCCATTATTTCTTGTGCTTGCTTGAGCTGTAAGATTTCACCTTCGCTCATAGTCTGAGTCGTTATTGTAAGCATAGGTAAAAAATCATAATCTTGATTTTCTATGGCTATTTGCAAGCTATTGGCTAGCACGTAATCTCCAAATAATACAGCTAGTTTATTGCCCCATCTTGCATTAACCGTTTCCTTATGTCTTCTATAAGTAGCCTCATCTACTACATCGTCATGTATAAGTGATGCGTGATGTAGTAAAGAAACTAAAGCTGCACCTCGACGTGTTTTTTCTGTAATATCGTTTCCCAGTACACTTGCTACTATAAGTACCAATTGAGGTCTTAGTTGTTTGCCTTGTTGCTGAAATGAGTATTGAATAACTTGTTGTATTACAGGATTTTCAGTATACAAGCATCTGTTTATATAATCATTTACCTTTGAAAGCTCTTTACTAACTAATAGTGAAATATCTGTTAACATATATTTTAGTTACATGATCTTATTTTTTGGACTTTGCATGAAAATCTCCTTGCCAAGAGTTGTAAACTGTAGAAATAAGAATAATTATAATGCCTACTATTTCTCTATAACCAGGTAAAGCCTCTCCTAAAAAAATCCCAATGGGAACGGCCAGGACTAATCTACTATATTCAAAGGGAGATAAGAAACTGGGTGATGCGTATTTTAAAGCTGTAATACTAGCCATCTGAGAAATAGCTCCTAAAAACCCCATAATAATCAACCACTGAAAATCTTTCCAACTAGGACATACCCACACAGCATGTAGCCATAAATTTTCATATTTACTTCCGAGCCAGTATATAAAAGCCCATAAAGAACTAGTAGCTACAATTCCTATATTACCAAGGATAAGAATGGTATTTTTAGAGTCAATTTTAACCAACCTTTTAGTAAAAATTAAACTGAGTCCAACAACTACATTTCCTAAAATGGCTACATAAATGGCATAGTTTACTTCTCCATGAGGTTTTATTATTAATAAAACACCTAAATATCCTATAAAGATAGCCACCCACTGCCCTATCTTTAAACGGTCTTTTAAAATAAGATAAGACAATACAGCCGTAAATATGGGTCCGGTAAAGCCAATAGAAATGGCAATTGTAAATGGCATGTTAGTATAGGTAAAATAAGTAGCTCCCATTGCTATAGACATCAAGAAGATACGTAGTATCTGTAGGCTTAGCTTATTAGATACCAACACACGAAACCCACTTTTAAGAATAAGCGGACTAAAAAAAAGAAGCCCAAAACTAGCACGGATTAAAACTTTCAAAGCTACTGGAATAGCAGGGTTTACTAACTTATTAATTGTCATGCTAAGCGTGAAGGAAATACAATTTAGTAAGATAAAAGCTATGGCTTTTGTTTTATTACTCATAATTTGTTCTTTAAACTGCTTTATGATTGTTTGGCTCCATTAGCTAAGCAAACTCCCTTAGTATGTATAATTACTAAGCTAGCTAAGACTAAATCTTAATAAAGCTATACACATCCATACTCCTATTTCCTTGCTATTGTTTTTTAATTAGCTATTCTAAATATTGTATATAGCATACCTCCTGCCAAGCTCGTAGTTTCGGTAAAGTAGTTTACTTTTACTTTATAAATAAAAGCTAGTCTGCTGGGAAGAAACTTCTAAATATTTCCTTGCTAATACATTTATCATCCTTGCTTGATATAATTACCTAATTGACTATACAGAAAATATAGAATTCATAAAAGTATGATACCTACAGACGGCTATATTAATCTTGTAATTGTGTAGCAGCAATCTTTGTTAATTATCTTTTTCAGGTGCGAATAGTTGATGTGTTTTAGCTACAGAAAAACTTAGGCAAAGCTTATAATTTTAAGTAAAATGAGATATGGTTTTCTTAAAACTTCTGTTTAACCTCAATTAAGTATTTCTTAAGGAAATTAACCAGTATATCATGACCCAGCGCTCTAGCTGCTTTCTGCTATTGGCTACTAAGTCATTGCTATTGCTTAAATGTTGCAATAAGATTTGTTAAATTCGATAGAAATCCCCCTTCTTTCTTCTGAATATTTTTAAAATTTGTTGTCCACTAGCAGCCCCCAAGCCTCCTAGTACTCCCCCTATTAATCCAGTTAGCAAAATAAGTAAAATAGTACTTCTTAAACCCAGTAAGTCTGCCACTTTGGCAGAAAGTATAGAATCTGTATATACATCTATAATCGTTGCTTTAGCCATCCAAAGCAGGCTAATAGCAGCAAACCCACCTAAAAAGGCAGACGAGGTTTTAGTTTGAATCAGCATAGAAAAGATAGCTGCAATAAGAACAACAGTCCAAGGAGCAACCAGCTGCTGCAATATGTAACATAATAGACTAGTAAGCATAACTTGTAAGAGAAATCTCATAACGCTAAATTTTAATTAAAGTTGTTCAATATATTATTGCTTTTAGTATATCATTAAGGTGTTAAAACTACTTCATTACCTGATGCTCTTTTTGCTACGTCTGGTACAACAAGCGAAAGATTGATATACTTGCCCTTACACCAATCATCTATAAACTTTGTGTAATGTGGGCTACCTGGATTTCCAGACTGCCCACCTGGATAAATAAACCAGGCTTTAGGAGTTTTATCAAGCGATACAATTATCCGCATAGAAACACCATGGCTACCGTCATTTGCATTTACAATGCTTTCACCTCCACCAATACATAAATTAGAGATACTAAAAGGAGCTATTTGTGCAAGATGAGGGATGCTAATAGCATGATAATCTCTCCATTTATATAATTTTTTGTGTTCAACTTGCCAAGCTTGGAGACTACGCACAGCCTTTTTAAAACTATCTGTAATGAGGGCTTGTAAATTTTGATAGGTGCCTAATTCTAAATGGTTACTATTAGCATGGTTTTTTATAATATACATTGTCTGAAAGAAGGTTGGCTTTTGTAAAGACAACGGATAATTATAGAAAGACGACCACAGCATATCGCTCAGTTGATCCTGCCAAGCTCTAAAAATAGAAGGAGCCACTTGCTCAGCTTCATTTAAAAAATTCCAATCTAACAAAGTCTGATAAGCTTGCTGCTGTGGAGTATCTAATTGAGCAGTATCTAAATAGCTTAACAACAAACTTAAGTTTTCTTGTGCAGCCAAATTATAGTTATCATTTTGCAAGCGCATCATTGCCTTATCATCTACTTTAGTTAGCTGACTTAAGACTTGATTGATTCTGCGATTACGATAACTTTCTGCATAAAATTGATGATAATAGTATGGATAAGACTTATCAGTAGCACGCTCATTAGCCGAGCTAATATAACCATGTTTTGGATTTATTATTTTAGGATAGTGGCTTATAGGAATGTAGCATTGCCATTCACATGCAAGTGAATTCCCAGGCATAATAGCCTTCCCTTGATTTTTCCATCTAGCAGGCAATTTACCAGCTATTTCCATTGCTATATCATTTTGTACAGAAGCAAAAGCAAAATTTTGTACAGGCACATGGTGATATTGTAGCGCATGTTCAAAATCCTGCAGATTTTTTGCCCTATTAATTAGATAAAAAGCTAGAATTTCATTACCTGGATGGTGTCCTACCCACTTCATGGCCAAGTTTTTACAATGGTTGGGATCTGTAAAATTATCATCATATACAATAGGCCCTAAGTGAGTATATACTACTGTATCGAATACAGATTCACTATTTTTTACTTTTATTTCTTCAACTACAAATTGAGATTTAAGTAACAAATTATCATAGCAGTACTCTGCCTTTGTACTGTCTTTAAAGTCAATAGCATACCAATCTCGAACTGCCCATGCTGCATTGGTAAGCCCCCAGGCAATTGACTCATTAAAGCCAATAAGGATACCTGGCGTACCTGGAAGAGCGCCACCCGCTACATTTACGCTGGGAGATTGTAAATGAATACCATACCATATTGAAGGCAACCGCAGATTTAGATGAGGATCACTCGCTAAGTATGGACGACCAGTAACTGTTTTCTTTCCTGATACTGCCCAGTTGTTACTGCCATTGTTAGGTAATGCTTGTATTTTGTTAGGTACTTGGGAGTCAGGAATAGGAACAAATTTATTATCTAACTCAATTCTTGTATCTATTGAAGAGGGTTTAAGGTTAAGAGGTTTAAAATTCCAAGGTGTATTTTTTGGAATAATAGGTTCGTGTGCCAAGTCATAATCTGGAAATAAAAAGGAAAACTTATCTTCTCCTAATAAGTGGAAAGCATGAATATGCTGTAAGCTTTGCTCATACCCACTCATATTATCAGCCATCTGAACAATTACCAGCATAGTTTTTAAAGGTGTCCAACTTTCTGGAGTATAAGCAAGCAACTTATATTCTACAGGTAATTTTTTATAATTTAGTGAGCTAATATACGCATTTACACCTGCTGTATAAGCAGTTACAATTTCATTGATTACAGGATCTTTCTGAACCTTATCAAGTGCATTTTTTGCTGCATATACCATACCTTTCCTACGTTGTAATCGGTCATAGTTAATAGCAACTGGTCCTACTACTTCTGCAACCCTACCTGCAGCTGCATGAGTCTGAAACTCCATTTGCCACAGTCTATGAAAGGCTGTTATATAGCCTTGGGCAAAGTATAGATCTTTGTCATTTTTTGCTTGTATGTGCGGTATAAGATTTTCATCAAAATAGATATTGACAGCGTCCTCTAGTCCTGCCAATGAGAGGTTAGAGGGCAATTGCATAGGCTTTGCTTCTGAGTTTTGCCAAAAGCCTTGGAAAGGATCCAAAAACTTAGCTATGGGTGGTATTTTTCCTATGTTAAGATTTAAAAATAGTGTGACCAGTAGTGAAATGCCAAGTATAGAGTAACTCCTTATTCTATGCATAGTAAAATATTAGAAAGGCCAAACTTATGCAGCAACCTTATTAAAAACTATCTTCTTTGTTAATTGAAAAATAAATTATGCAACTTGCTTATTACTTTCCTAGTAACAACAGCTACCAAAGCTACTTAAATTTCATTTATTTTTTAAGTTTATGCTATATAGATTTGTAGAAAAGCAAATTATCTATACTTTGAAGAAGAAAATTGATAGCCTATATTTTAACTTAAATAATTTACGCTCTTAAATTATGGTCTTTTTATCAACAAGCTCTTAATCTGGTTAATCAATTCTTCTCAATATATCTATACATGCAGGAGAGCAACCTTGAAGAAGTATATCTTAAAGATTTTGTTTTTAAAGTAACTCATACGTTCAGATTGATTCTTTTTAATAAGAAAGAAAAGCCAATTAAGCTTACTATTCCCTGTATTTATATTAAATAAAAGCTATAAGAACACATAAACAACAACCCATCAAGCAAAACCTACAATTTTGGACTCAGAGAGGAATAGGATTCTTCAAAATGGGAATATTGGGAGAGTAATAAATTAGCAGATTGGGTAAGCCTACGAGCTAGTCTGATTTATTTTTGCAACTTATACTATCTTGACAACTTAATTTATAAGTTTGGTAAAATTGATGCACTTATAATTAGCATTTTATCTGAACACTTTGCTATTCCCCTTATTTTTAAATTAGATAGAGCCCCTGTGTTTATCATAGAACTTGCAGTGGGTTTATTAGAAATCTTTCAACCCCTAGCATATAATCATCAGGCAATTTGAATATGGCTAGGGGGTAGATTTCAGAATAACTCTATTATATTAGCCTAAAATTTCATAGCTCCATAAAACTTAAATATTCTAGTAAGCATACAATCCTTGTAAAAATTAAAGAATAAAAGCAACAAGGTCTAAGAGGCTGTCTAAAAAGCCAAAATGGAGTCATAAAAGCCGCTTAAGCATGATTCTAATCATAACAATTTTAATATGTGTTTCAGAAGACTTGGGATTATGCTCGTAATCTTTAGAGAGCCTCCTAGAAAAACTCAGCCAAGCAAATGTACGCTCGACTATCCATCGCTTTTTTAGAATATGAAACCCATTTGAGAGCCGTTGTACAACTTCTAAAGTATAACCTAGCACCCCATAAGCCCACATTATACATCCTTTCTGGTATCCTCCATCTACCCATATGTGTTTAATAGAAGGGAATGTATTAAAAAGGCGAATAAGCAAAAGATGACATCCTCTTGAGTCTGATAAGTGAGCTGAATGTACTACCACACAAAGTATAAGCCCCAGCGTATCAACAATAATATGCTGCTTACGGCCTTTTACTTTTTTTGCTGCATCATAGCCTCTCGACCCCCTTTTTGTGCTGTTTTAACCGAGCGGCTATCCATAATGGCAGCGCTAGGTATGGCTTGTTTGCCCAACTTTTCTCGTACTTGATCTCGAAGTGTATCATGGACTAAGTCCCATTTACCATTTCTTCGCCAGCGATAATACAAGTCATAAACACTTTTTCAGGGTGGAAAATGGGCAGGTAGCATGCGCCATTGACAGCCTGTTTTTTCTAAATAGAAAATAGCATCTAATACTTCTCTTATAGTGTATTTACGGGGTCGGCAAGGACCTATGTAAGTAACTAATGGTTCTAACACTTCCCATTCCTTATCTGTTAAATCGCTAGTGTATGGCATAGCTGTTAGTTTAAAGTTCACTAACTAATTTTATAAAGTTTTGTCTGCTTTTCCTATCTAAATTACCCTTTTTAGACAGCCTCTAAGAGCAATAAGCCTCTATTAAAACTAATTAAATACTCGTAAATTTATCAAGCGAATTTACATATTAGCTAGAGAAACAAGTATAAAATCAAGTTTAAAAGGCAAAAAATTAATAACTTACGTAAAATTCAAAGAAGAGGCTTATGCATTCATTAAAAAAGCTTATGTGGATTATATTCTTTTTATTTTGGATAACAAATTGCCAGCATAATCACTGCTCCAGTCCATCACAAACAACCAAGCAACTTTCATTAAGAGAATCAGGTACAGGCTCACCAGGTGGCATTCCTAATTTAAAAGCTACTTGTTATATGAATTCTGTATTACAAATACTAAAGGCATTTTACTTACCAAAAGTAAATGAAAAGAGCGATGAGTTAGCAAAACCTCTTCAAGCACTTATGCAGGTAATTCAAGATGATAGAGAAGCAGCTAACCAGAACGAAGCAATAGCTGTTTTTGAAGCTTTACATCACAAATTTGGCTGGACATCTGACTATGAATCTCACGAAGATGCAGCAGATTTAATGGATAAATTTTTGGATTGGATAAATATACCCCTTGCTGCTACAAACACCATATCTATTGATCCTACTACTAAAGAAGCAGGAGCCCCATCTGATGATCAGTGGTTTAATTACCATGTAGAATTACCTACAGAACGAGAAGATTTAAAAACTATACAAGACTTTTTTAACAATAGTTTAGTCCCAGACAAGGTAATGGCTAAGCTTAAAGAAGACAAATCTGATAGAGCACTAGATAGGGTAAAAAGATTAAAAGATCTTGATAAACTTTACAAGGGTATGTTAATCTTACAGCTTAAGCGATTTGCTACAAATGGGGGCACTACCCGATTAGATGATAGAACTTACTCCAAAGATTTTGTAAAAATTAAAATAGATAAAGAGGTGGAAGAGCCTTTCCATTTAATAATCAAAAAGGAGCAAACCTTTGAAAACGAGAAGAATTTTTATTACAAGTTAGTAGGGTTCATCCGGCATAAAGGTAGTTTAGAGGAAGGACATTATAAAGCTTATATTAAAAAAGATGGTATATGGATTTGCTATAATGATAACGATCTCAGCACAGTATCAGATGTAAAAGCTGAAGCTAAGGCTAAGCAAGCTTATCTATTTTTTTATGAGCCTATTCAACTAAAAAGAAACCCTTAGTTTTGTTACAAGAACGTATTATTATCGGTATAGACCCAGGCACACAGGTAATGGGGTATGGAGTTATAAAAGTCCTACAACACCAGCAATTTAGTATTTTACAATATGGCATCTTAGATCTCCAACAATGCCCTTCGCATGCGCTTAAACTTCAGAAGATTTTTAAATATACATTAGAAATACTGGATGAGTTTACCCCAGACGAAGCAGCTTTAGAAGCACCTTTTTATGGTAAGAATGTGCAATCTATGCTTAAGCTTGGTAGAGCACAAGGCGTAGCCATGGCAGCAGCGCTCATGCGAGAAGTACCCATTACAGAATATGCACCACGTAAAATCAAACAAGCTATAACCGGTAATGGCAATGCTTCTAAAGAGCAAGTAGCTTATATGCTTATGTCTATGCTACCATCTAAGTCTATGCCTGAAAAATTAGACGCTACTGATGCCTTGGCCGTAGCCGTATGCCATGCTTATCAACAGCAAGGTTGTAACACACGTACAACAAGCTGGAAACATTTTTTGCAAAATAACCCTAATCTATTAGCTTAAACGCGTATGTTAAAAGCTAATGGTTAACCAATATATATAGCATAAGAATTAACCAATACAGGTAATTGATATAGAACTTTAATCAACTACATATCCACTATGCAAATATTATATATAGTAGGTTATTTGCTTTTGTACCTTATAACTATAAAAGATACTTACATCTATTTAGGAAATACGTCTACTACTGAGAAGTATATAAATAAACCATCTTTACACTTTAATACTGACTCTGCTCATTATTTTATACAGCAACAAGTGAATTTAGGGCCTAGGGTGCCTAATACAACAGCTCATAAGACATGTAAAGCCTACCTCAAGCAACAACTAAAAGAATATGCAGATAAAGTATACGTACAAAAGTTTCAAGCTACTGCCTTTAATGGGGTAAAACTTGAGCTTTATAATATCATTGCCAGCTTTAATGAAGCTTGCACACATAGGATTTTACTAGCAGCCCATTGGGATACACGTCCTTTTGCTGATAAGGATACTAATTCTAAACAAAAGCCTATTTTAGGTGCCAATGATGGAGCTAGTGGCGTAGGCATATTATTAGAGCTAGCACGTAACATCAAGCAAGTATCTCTTAAAAATGTAGGTATAGATATTATTCTTTTTGATGGAGAGGATTATGGTCCACCTCAAGGATATCAGAAACAACTTACCAACCGAGCTATATTTTGGTGTTTAGGATCCCAATTTTGGTCACAACACCCACACAAAGACAATTATACAGCACACTATGGTATCTTGCTAGATATGGTGGGAAGTAAGAAAGCTACTTTTTACAAAGAAGCTTGGTCTGTCTATTATGCCAATAAGTATACAAACAGTATATGGAATACAGCACAAGCGTTAGGACATGGATACTATTTTATAAATCAAGCTAGTCAAAACTATATTTTAGATGATCATTATTTTGTTAATAAGTATGCCCATATTCCTATGGTTAATATTATTGATCACCATCCTACTTCTAAAGGTTGCTTCCCATCATATCACCACACCCATGCTGATCATTTAAACCTGATTGATAAAGGAACTTTACAAGCCGTAGGAGAAACTGTACTAAAAGTTATCTATGCAGCAGACTTAGCATACTAGTCTACCTTTAGCATATGTATTCTATACAAAGTTTTACTTTAAGCTCTCCTGAAGCTCTTTTAATTTTAGCAAAGCTTCTATAGGTGCAAGCGTATCTATATCTAATTGCTTAAGTAAGGACTTTGCTTTTTCTATATCAGGATCTGCTTCAAAAAGTGCGAGCTGATAAGTTTTTGCAGGTATAGTTTTAATTTTAGCTTTATTTTCAATATGTTTTTTATCATGTTCTAAATGCCCTAAAATTTCACTGGCTCTTTCTACTACTTGAGTTGGCATTCCTGCTAGCTGAGCTACATGAATCCCAAAGCTATGTTCACTCCCACCCTCCCTAAGTTTACGTAAAAATATAATTTTACCTGCTACTTCCTTAACCGCCACATTAAAGTTCTTAACACGCTCTAACTGATCTGATAATTGATTAAGCTCATGATAATGCGTAGCAAATAAAGTTTTTGCTTTGTATTTAGGATGGTTATGTAAATATTCAATAATAGACCAGGCAATTGATATGCCATCATAAGTGCTAGTCCCACGTCCAATTTCATCCATGACAATCAGACTACGGTCACTTAAATTATGCATAATGCTGGCAGTTTCCGTCATCTCTACCATAAAAGTAGACTCTCCTAGCGCTAAATTGTCTGAGGCTCCTACCCGAGTAAATATTTTGTCTACCAAGCCAATCTCTGCCTGACTAGCTGGTACAAAAGAGCCTATCTGTGCCATCAGTACAATGAGTGCCACTTGCCTTAATAATGCAGATTTACCAGCCATATTAGGACCTGTAATAACAATAACCTGCTGTGTTTCATTATCTAGGTAAATATCGTTAGGCACATAGCTTACATCAACAGACAATTGTTGTTCGATAACAGGATGTCTACCATTTTTTATAATTATTTTTTTATGATTGGCAAGAATAGGTTTGGTGTACTGATGCTTTCTAGCCTCTTGTGCAAATGTAAGATAACAATCTATTTGAGCTAAAATTTTTGCATTCTGTAAAATTTGTGGAACGAATTCTAAAGCGCTATCTAGTAATTGCTGATATAACCTTTGTTCTATTTCCAGCATCTTACTTTCTGCTTGTAAAATCTTTTCTTCATATGTCTTTAGCTCCTCTGTAACATAGCGCTCTGCATTTACCAGTGTCTGTTTACGTATCCACGAAGCTGGAACTTTAGACTTATGTACATTAGTAACTTCTAAGTAATAGCCAAACACCTTATTATAAGCAATCTTTAAGGAATTGATGCCTGTATTTTTAATTTCTTTTTGTTGTAGCTGGAGTAAATAATCTTTTCCTTGGTAAGCAATTTTTCTTAACTCATCCAACTCACTATCAATACCTTCTCGGATCAGATCTCCTTGAGTAAGAGACAACGGAGGATTATCCTGTAATGTTCCTCTAATTTTATCAGCCAAGTATTCACAGTTGTGGAGCTGCTGGCTCAACTTTATAAGCAAATCATGTTCGCTCGTTTGTAAGTAGTTTTGTATAGGAAGCGTATGTTGCAATGCTTTCTGTAAGGCTAATAGATCTCGTGGAGTAGCTCTACCAACAGAAACTTTAGATATAAGCCTTTCCAAATCACTAATCTGTTTAAGCTCTTGTAAAATACTTCCCCATAAATTAGTATCCTGGTAAAACAGATCAACAATATCTAGCCTTCTCTGTATGGCCTGTATATCTTTTAAGGGCAACACCAGCCATTTTTTCATTAAGCGAGCGCCCATGGGAGTCACTGTTTTATCAAGCACTTCAATCAACGACACGCCCCCTTCTTGTTGTGGCTGTAGTATTTCTAAATTTCTAATGGTAAATTTATCTAGCCATACATACTTGTCTTCTTCAATACGGGCAATTGAAGTAATATGCTTTTTTTCTTTGTGTTCTGTCTCTTCTAGGTATCGGAGGATAGCCCCACTAGCTATAACCCCTAGTGGCAGGTTGTCTATTCCAAATCCCTTAATGGAAGCAGTACCAAAATGTTCGTTGAGTTTTTCTTGTGCATAATCAGGCTGATATACCCAATCTTCGAGCGCATAGCTAGGGTAATTTTCTTTAGAAAATGCCTGAAAAGTGGCTCTTTGCTTTTTGCTTATAATTACTTCTGCAGGTTGGAAGCCCTGCATCAATTTATCTATATAAGTAGCCTTTCCTTGTGCCGTAAGAAATTCACCGGTAGAGACATCTAGAAAGGCAATACCTACTAACTCTTTCTCAAAGTATAAAGATGCTAGATAGTTATTGTGCCTGCGTTCTAAGACAGCATCATGAAAAGAAAGACCTGGGGTTACTAGTTCAGTAACACCTCTCTTTACAATACCTTTAACTGCTTTAGGATCTTCTAGTTGGTCACAAATAGCAACTCGATGCCCTGCTTTAACTAACTTAGGCAAATAAGTATCGAGCGCATGGTGTGGAAAACCAGCTAATTCTACAGCCGCTGCTGCACCATTAGCACGTTTAGTTAAAACAATATCTAGCAACTTGCTGGTTTTTACAGCATCTTCTCCAAAAGTTTCGTAAAAGTCGCCTACCCTAAAAAGCAATAATGAACCAGGATATTTTGCCTTAATTTCATTGTATTGCTTCATTAATGGAGTGGTAGCCTGATTCATAAATTATTATTAAAAATTATCTTGTTGATATTTAAGAGATAGAATATTTATTAGCCTAAATAGCAAGCAACTATAACTATAGTTTCTTAATTTAGTTTACAATGTAATATATTGTTGAGTTACAGTAATCAATTATCTAAGCTTATTAGTCTCTATACTATAACTATTTAACATCTATCTTGTTATGCTATACCCTGCTAATAAACGCAAGTATAAGTAATAATACTTATGTTTTTAAGATAGAATTCTTAGCCTAAAATATACCTTAACAAATTTTACTAAGACATAGTAAGTTATATACAAATTTATAATAACGTTATGAAAAAACTTAGTACCCAAGAACTCGGTAGGCTTTCCACAAAAGAGTTTAAGAATGCTCTTAAGATACCGTTGATATTAGTGTTAGATAATTTAAGAAGTATGCATAATATAGGAGCAGCTTTTCGTATAGCAGATGCATTCTTATTAGAGAAAATATATTTATGTGGCATCACAGCTCAACCACCTCACAGAGAAATTCATAAAACAGCACTAGGTGCAGAAGAAACGGTAATATGGGAGTATGTGCCTGATACCTATACTCTATTGCAATCCTTAAAGACTAAGGGATATTTAATAGTTGCTTTAGAACAGACGGACGAAAGTATACCTTTACAGAGTTATCAAATCAACTCCAATAACAAGTGTGCTTTGGTATTTGGAAATGAGGTCTTTGGCATTCAAGAAGAGGCCTTAGCCGCTTGTGACCTTGCTTTAGAAATTCCTCAGCATGGTACCAAGCATTCTTTAAATGTTTCGGTGAGCATGGGAATTGCAATATGGGAATTAACAAAAGACAAATTTGGAGGTTAATTCAGCATAATATATAGCAAGCAGAATTTTATAAAGGCAAGTTTTGTATAATTATATGTAAGAATGTAAACAGTTTTTATTATCTACATACCACCCCACCGTTTTGGAGTGCAAATTTATCGTGAACCTGGAGGGATTCGAACCCCCAACCGTTACATCCGTAGTGTAGTGCTCTATCCAGTTGAGCTACAGGTCCTCACATAATCATTATACAATCGTTCACAAATTTAATTAATAAAATGGCATAAAGTAACTTTTGTTTGGACTAGATTGCAAAAATTTTTAGATTTGCCCTTACACATTTATAATTTAGAAAAATAAAATAGGTATGAAAAAAACACTTATAAGAAATTTAACTTGTGCCTGGTTATTCCTTTTATTACCAGCATATACCTGGGCACAAGCAACAAACCAAGACCCTCAAAATAAAGATAGTAATGGCTATGATTATGGAATTAAAGATGAAGATGAATTTCAACCAGAAATACCTCTTAGATATACAAGTTTAGTACTTGATTTCGGAATTGCTAATTTTATCCGAGTGCCTGAGCATATGGATTTAACTTTTTGGGGCTCTAGGACACTAGATGGAAGCTTATATTACAATATTCCTATTGGCAAATCACATTTCATGGTTAGTTGTGGATTAGGAATAGCCAATACAGACTATACTTTCAAATCTACTTATACGATGACTAGAACTAATGATACTGATCGAAAAACTAAAATGGAAGCTATCACAAAAGTTATAGACATCAAAAGCTCCAAAGATATCAAAAACTCTATGTTTTCTATCTACAATGCAAAACTGGCACTTGAATTTAGGTTCAATAGCAACAAAGAAGAGCCTCAAGAAGGGTTTTTTATAGCTATTGGTGGTGACATTGGCTTCCAATTTTCCCCTTCAACTAAAATTAGTTACGAAGAAGACAAAGAAAACAAGGTCCATATCATTAAAGAAAGGTTTAATTTTAATAAAGTACATTATGGTGCACTAGCTCGCATAGGCTGGCACCGATTTGGGCTTTTCTATCATCAAACCCTTTCACCAGTCTTTAATCCAAATAAAGGTCCTGAAGTAGAACGCATATTACCATTTAGCGTAGGTATTAGTTTTAACCTTTTGTAGATTAAAAGCTTTTATCTTCCCAGCTATTCAATAGGCTATTTAATTGAATAGCCTATTGAATAGCTGGGAAGACTTTACTGTATAATCGATTAAATACGTACGTACTCATAAGAAAGCACTTAGTTGCTAAGAATAAAATACGAAGCAATTATAATATCAACCATATATTAACCATCAACAATGCTTTTTATAGCTAGTTGCTAAATAAGATATGCGTTTCTGGCTCATTTTAAAGGTGATAGCCCCTTGAACGCGTACATAAATACAAAAGCATTTTTTATCGATATATACTTCCTACCCTCTCACCCAAGAACAACATTAGATGTTTAGTCCCTTGCACATAATAGCTAAAGAAAAAGTAATCCCTTTAACAGCTAAATATTCCCATAAATGCCTACTCCTAGAACACTATCTTCTTGTATTTTACCTATATCTTATTTGCCTGCTTTTCCAGCTATATCCAAAGGCGTATGCGTATAAAAATTTTCAATCACCTTCTGTATACAGAATACCGACAGATTTTATAATAATATGTCCTTACTTTAAAATGGATGGATTATACTAATGGTCAGTTTTAATACAAACTAGTATATGCTGACCTCTTATCTACCCTTATATTTCTGATAATATTGTTGAAATTTTTCAAATAATGTAGATTCAGTTCGTATACCATATGAAATAAGTTGGTTGATATGAACCATTAAGGTTTCCCTTACTCTTATATAATAAGGCAATGGAAATTTTCATTTATATTATTTACTTGCTTAGCAAGCTAGCTAACTCTCTAATTTTACCATAAGCATCTATATTTCACTATTCAGCAGCCTTCTCATACCATACGATTGCCTTTCCATAATCCTGCTCCCCTCCTTGTCCATAATAATACATCTCCCCTAGTTCATATTGTGCCTCCACATGACCTTGTTTAGCAGCTTTTTTATACCATTTAAAGGCCTCTTTAAAATCCTGAGGTATTACTCTAAATCCTGTTGAATACATAATTCCTAAGCTATATTGTGCATCCGCATTGTGTTGCTCAGCTGCTTGCAAATAATAGTATTCAACCTTTTGATACTCTTTTCTTAAAAGAGCATGCGATACAATAAAATTATGTGGTTTTTTGAAATTACAAAAGTAACTTTTATAATACTTTTTATCCCATTTAAGCGCTTTTTCTTTATTCTCTATAACGTTATCACCTTGATAATATCTTCGGGACATCTCAAGCTTTTCTGAACTTCCCCCATGCTTAGCGGCTTTTTTATACCATTTTTCTGCGTTGTTAAGGTCTTTGGGAATTTGATAACCATACCCATACATATCTCCTAGAATTTTTGATGAGTTTGCATCACCTTGCTCAGCTGCTCTTTTATACCATTTGAGTGCACGCGTATAATGCTGTTCTACTCCATATGCATGCTCATACATATAGCCTACCTCTCTTTGTGCATTTACATCTCCTTGCTTAGCTGCGTTTTTTAACCATTTAAGTGACTCCGCATAATCCTTATTTCCTCCTAAACCTGATCTGTACATCTTCCCTAACTCTCTTTGTGCCTCCGCATGCCCCTGTCTTGCTGCTTTTGTATACCATTCTCTCGCCTCTTCAAAGTCCTGCAATACTGATCCTTCAAATCCTCGTGAATACATAATTCCTAAACTATATTGTGCCTCTGCATCTTCTTGTGCTGCTTTTTGTAGATAATACCTTTTAGCTACTAAATAGTGTTTCTTTAAAAGAGCACGTTCTATATTCTTTTGATTTCTTTCTTCTACATGCTTTTTTGCACACTTAGTAGAAGCTCCTATATCTGCAAAGTACTTTTTTATGCTATTGCGTGTCAATATCTGTAATACCCTCTGCATCTTGTCTCGGACCATTTCTGGGTAATTTTTGGTTGGATCTAATCGGATATATATATGATCCTTTATTTCTTTTATTTCATAATCTTTCAAGATATTTTTTAAGACCCTTGAGATTATATCTTTCTCTTTTGCTTGCTCTAATAAGACTCTCTTTTTATCTAATTTATAAAGGTACCAATCAACATTTCTAATAAATTTTCTTAAATGCAAAATATGAACTTCGGATGCTAATTTACTCTCTTTATAATTTCCCCCATTACTAAGCTTAAATTCTTTCTCAATTGTTAAATTAGATTTACTATAAGTTTCATTTAAGCATTCCATAGTTTGCCAATATGGCCTTTGTCTTATCTTGAAGTTGAGATAGTCTGATAAAAGTGTAATTAAGGTTGCTGGAGTGCCTAGTATTTTATATGCATTTATACCTATAAGAAAGCCTATATTAGATCCTAAGATAGACCCTATACTAGTTGCTACATTATCTACTAAAAAAGCTCCAACACCAGCTCCAAAAATATTTTTGAATACAGAGCTCAGTGTAGAGGCTGTTATAGAACCTCCCATAGAACTTCCTACTTTCGCTCCTATATTCCCTATAGGTAACCCCTTTTTACCTGTACCTGCTGAGGTACTTAGGTCAATCTTAGGCCAACTATCGATTCGTATACATTTCTTTGGTTTACCAGTACAAGGATCAAATAGAGACAGCATGATAGGCAAACTATGGCCTGAAAGAGCTAACAATGCTTTACTCATAGCCTCTATATTTCTTCCTAATATTGGTAAGCTAACTGCCCTATCTATCCACTTCTTTTTACTATCGGGCCACACTAATTCAGGAATCACTTTATATACTTCTCCAGGATGGTAGTTACAAACATTTACTATATTGGGAGCTGAGAGATAGGTAACTATGGGTAAATCGCCTATAGAAAATTCAGTTGACGGATTTCTGACATTTGGTATAAAATTATCGAGCTTATCAGCTGCCCCTGGGCTATCGAATACAACTGCTTTAACTTGTCTGTAATCACAATCGAGATAACAATATGCTACTGCTAGCTCTGCTAAATATCCACCTAAAGAATGACCTGTAATAGATAAATTTAAACCTATATCTTTTACGTAAGATACCGCGCTAGAGATCGCTTTAAATGTGTGTAATTGCTGCCCTGTAAGAATAGTATCACCCAATACTGACTCTAGACCTTCTCGTAAATCCGAATGTCTTCTTGTAAGAGTATTAAGCCATCCGGTAGGGCTTTCAAGGCCAGTAGTGCCTTGGAAAGCCAATACCGCTTGGTGAGTAGTTTGATTAATATATAAAGCACTATAGTACCCTGTATTTGCACTATCATCTATAACCTGCATAACCACCCAACTATTAGGAATACTAGGAGGTAAGTCAATATTCCCTAGCTGGTTGCTTAATACCTGTAGATCTACTTTATCTCCTTCTCTTGGATTAGTATATACATGGTTAGCGAGCAGCCCATGCACATAGTCACTTGGATGATAACTATAGTTACATATGTTTCTTACTAATTTTTTTCAATTTCTCTTCTAATTTGATAGCAACCTCTTGGTATTGCTCCCCAATGTATATACCCCACAACAGAATTTTTGTCAATAGCTTGCTTAAGTTCTACAAATTGGCAATCATTTAAATTTTTTCGCCTTAAATCAATAATGCTTACTTTGGGATTATTGGCCTGTAAATCTTTAATTATTTGAGTATATGTGAAATGCTGTAATGGATGAGCAACTGTTTGTACTTTATGCTCGGGAGCTTGTTGGTAAACTGGGGAAATTACAACAGATATAGATCCCTCTTCCTCTTCTAATTTATCACCATCCCGTTTCTCTTTACCCTTTGTTTGTTTTTTATGCTCGAGAGCTTGTTGGTAAGCTGGGGAAATTACAACGGATATAAATCCCTCTTCCTTTTCTAATTCTGATTCGTCACCATTCCATTTCTCTTTACCCTTTTCCTGCTTACGGGAAATTGTTGAACCTACACTAACAATACCTGTATGTTTTTGCGTTACAGTTGAAGTAGGAGCTATCATAGCTTGTGTATCTGTTTTTATGACGTTCTTCTTTTCTATATGAAGCATGCTGCTAGTATTTGGCAATAGAACTCCTTTTGCCTCTTCCTCATTTATCTGTTCTTCTATTTCCTCATCTTCAAAATCTTCCTCTTCTGGATTTCCTCGATGTTTAACAATAATGTTACCTCCCCCCGCTAGCACTGCTCCTTTGTATATAACTATTTTAGCTGGCGTTCCTGCATGTGCTGGTTGAAGATGAATACGTCTTTGTTGTGCTTGCCCGCCTAATCGAGGCAGATCCGATAACTCTGTTCCTTGCTCAATATATACACCTAATCCATCATAGCTTTTGCTAAATCCTTGAGGTATGTTCATTGCTACATCAGCCCGCAATTCACCTGCTTCGTGATAAAAATTAACAGTATGCCCCCCTTGTGCTGTCAACATTTGACCTATCAAAGGTTGAATGTCTGCTCGAGGAAGGATTGCTTGTGTACTAGTTTGTATAGATGCTATTTGCTCTTCTTGAGTCGAAATAAGTGGATGGTTGCCGAATCCACCTCCACAACTCTGTAAGCATAGGCTTACAAGTAAAACATAGGCTATGTATTGCTGCATTGAGGAGCAAGTTCTTTTCATAGTTATAAAATTTTATGAGGGGTGCATTATAACTTATACTTGCCTGCTTTGCAAATTTAAATACTATTATTGGGGTAAATTCTATACCTTAAGTACCACAAAATACAGTTGTCCTTACAAATGGGTTAAAAAACTTACAAATAAGAAATGACTATGGTAAATATTCGATGATCGTAGGGTATAAAATTTTTAATAAAAGAAACTGTTTATGTTTACTTAATTTAAAACACTAACGTTAAACATTAGACCTACTGCGAAACAACTGTTATAAAAAAGCAAAGGTGCATTTTGCATAATTGAGAAAATACAAGAAATGAAAATATGCATTTAAAGCATGTGAAACGCAGGTTAAATTTTTACAAATAGTGAATTTAACTCTCAAAAATTAAACTTTTATATAGATTCTCTGTTTCGCAGTAGGTCTATTATTTGTAAAACTTGTGGTAAAAGCCGAGCGCTGTTTTTATGGGAAAATGGCCACTTAGTAAAAATGGGGAAAATATTTTACAAAAGACTCTAGTTTTTTGTAAATGCCCCTAGCATAACAATTATGTCCAAACAGCCTCTTTAAATAAGTCCCTTTAAGTATCTTCGTCTATAGGTTACTTTTAGTAACCATACTGAAATATATTACTGATGTGCAAGAAAAAAGGAGAAAACAATCTTACCAATCCTCATGCATAAGCCGAACAGCACCTCCATGAGGAATCATGGCCACCATTTTAGGGATAAAATTAAAGATAATTTTAAAAAAGTTCTTAATTACGCTAAACCAACTTTTGCCCTCGCTATATGCTTGATACTCCTCTTGATACTGCTGGATACTGCCTTGTAAGTGAATTTCTATTTGAGTGATCAGATCTTTTTCATCAATAGACCTCTTGCATAACCCTATTTACAGTTATATAGAATAGGTTTTTATGCAAAGATTTTTGAGGTTATGCAAGAAGTCTAATACAGAACACACTAATAAAATTATACAGCTTTATGCATTATCAATAATTTACTACTAGTTACTTGCTTCAAAATAATCAAGCTATACTAGCTTCCTATTCAGTAAGTTATGTTAGGGTTGTGGCAGGCTACCTATATAAAAACAGGGCTCAATTTTAATCCTATTTAAAAGTATGTATATAAAGGCTTAAAAAGAGATCTAATAGACCAATAAAATTACCTTAAATATAAAAGGCACCTTATTATTATGCTTAATTGGCAACTCTTCAGTTTACAACTATATATAAATTTTAACATATTCAACTAGTTGTTTAGTCATTATAACGTAAAATACAGCCAACTTGTAAAATTAAGCCATTCTGCGCTACTACCCCTTCTACAAATCCTTTAGTTTTATAAAGAAGCTTTGTATACAGAGCAAAGTAAGAACTTACCATAAACTTACCTCCTACTCCTATTAATCCTCCCCAATAATTTTTATCTTCTATTATATCAAGCGAAGTTAATTGGAGCTTTGGCTGACACCATAGGCTAGCTTCTAGATCTAACGTACAATAATCTTGATAGGTCCAAAGCTCATCTGTTTTAACCCCTATGCCTCCATACATATGGGTATAAAATGGTGAGCTTCCTCTATACAAGCTGAACAAGGCAGTTTTATTTTGGTATCCGATATAGTTTTCTAGATAGTAAGCTATACCAAAAGGGGTTAATCCTGGCCTTATCAATGGCATATAAGCTACCTCATTCCATATTACATGCGGTATAGTTAAAGAAGAATTGTCTTGTAAAAGGTAAATGCATAGTGACCATAGTGGGTTAAATAACAAACTGAATGTAGCATTTTCGAGATCATTGAGCTCTATTCGTTGCTGTGACTGGTGTTTATCATTTATATCTTTGAGATAGTTCATAATATCATTACCTTTGCTATTACGAACCTTTTCTAAAGAAGCCGTAGAATCAACATAAATCCATAAATCTAAAAAGGAGTCCAAAAACAAAAGTTAGGTACGAAAATCTAAAGTACGATACTTAAAATGTTTTAACATTATTTCTTTAGCTAGCACCTTATTAGCTTCTATACCACCTATATTTATCAATACTATTTTATCAATTTCATTTTTTGAATACCGAATAGTAAAGCTAGTTGCACCATCTCCACCAAAAGAAAATTTATAACCATCTACAGATCCGCCTAAACTTCTTACCCTAAATCCATGTCCAAATATCTCATGATTAACTGTAGATAACCGTGACCCAATATAAAAGTTTACCAAATAGCTAATAATACGCGTAACAATTCTTTGGCATTTTTTTCAGGAATCAGATAATCTTCCAGTTCATTTAATAAAGTCCTGGTAGACATTAATATAGACGAACCAATATAAGGAGATCCATAACGATCAAAAATAAATACTTTTTCTATTAGTTTCTTCTGATACACTTCACCGGATGCAGCATGCGCATGACCAGAAAAATATAATACAATCAAGAATAAGATATAGTTATTTTTTAACATTATAGTTAATGATGTGCTACGACAAAAATACACCTAGCCCAAGATTACTAAGGTGGCATATTAAGTGTAAGAAAAATGTTCTTGGATTAAAAACTGAAGCGTTACATATAATATATATACAAAATACTAGTCAAGCTAGGCTCCCACCCTCTTACTATACCCATAAAATAAGTTTAAGATAACACCTAAGACTACTAAACACATGCCTACATAAGATATCCAATGGATTCTTTCTCCAAGCAACAGATCTATAATCAAAGCATAGGGTATACCTAAATAAGAGATAGCAGATACATGTGCTACTGGAGCATTTTGAAAGGCTTTTATGGCTAAGTACTGGGCTATGAAAGTCAAGGTTCCCATAGCTAGCAACAATAGAAAATCGTATATAGTTAGTGGTACAAAAGCATATAAGCATATGCATCCTGTTATCAGTACTGTACAAAAGGTTGAATAACTGAAGATAACTAGCGGATGCTCACCACTTTTCATTTTGGCATTAAAATTATTAGAGATTCCCATTAAAAGAGCACTTATAAGGCCTAGTAAAACTAGATAGGCAGATTGATTAGTAATACTAAAGTCAGTCATATAAGTCAGCCCTACACCAATAAACGTAAGTATGAAAAAGAACCACCTACGCAAGCTTATCCACTCTTTAAGCATAAAAATACCTAGAATAGCTGTAAATATGGGAGATGTATTTTGTAAGACATTCGCAGCAGATAATGGTAAGCGTACTAAGGTAATAAAGAATAAAGTAACTCCTAACCCAGCACTTAAACCACGTAACAATAAAATCCTACGATGGTTTCCCCATAAACACATTTTTTGGTAACCAATCATAAAACAGCTAATAGTAAGCGCTACTAGAGAATCTAAGAAGATAATTTCTGCAGGAGGAATATGTACTAACAGCTTAACAATTAATCCTATTAATGCAAAGCATATAGTAGAAAGCAACATATACTGAACTCCTTTAGAAATACGTTTCATAGTTTACATTTTTAATAACTCCTCATTTAAATATATATATTGAGATAGCAACAGTAACGGAATAGTCTATTCTTTTACAATTACCTATAAAAGATCTACTATTATCTAGCCTGTTTGTATAAATTTTTAGGTAATCATATTAATACTGAGCATCCTTGCAGAATTACATTTTAATTTAATAGTAGCCAACATAGGTTTGCAATACAAAGTTATAAGTTGCTAAATATATCCCTAGGCACAAGGCTACCATCTTGTATATAAAGTTTTCTATCTGCCATATCAGCTAGGAGCTGATTATGCGTAGCTAATACAAAAGTTTGTTCTAGCTTTTGCCGTAATTCAAAAAACAATTCATGTAGCGCTAATGCATTTCTTGAGTCTAAGCTTCCACTTGGCTCATCTGCAAAAACGATACGAGGATTATTAATAAGAGCACGAGCTACAGCCACTCTTTGCTGCTCTCCTCCAGATAAGGTAGTAGGCTTATGTTGCATACGTGCTTCTAATCCTAACAACACAAGTAACTCTTTAGCTCGTTCCCGTACTGAACGTTCATCAAACTTACCAATATATCCAGGCAAGCATACATTTTCTAAAGCAGTAAACTCCGATAAAAGGTTATGAGATTGAAAGATGAAACCGATATGCTGATTTCTAAATGCTGCTAACTTATTGCCCCGAAGAGATATAAGATCATCCTGTCCTAAGTATAATGTGCCAGAATCTGGCTTATCTAAGGTAGCCAGTATATGTAGCAATGTACTTTTCCCAGCTCCAGAAGCCCCCATAATGGCTACTATCTCTCCTTGTGCTACTTGTAGGTCAATACCTTTTAAGATTTGAAGTTTACCATAGCTTTTAGTAATTGACGTAGCTGTTAGTAAACTAGTAAATACTACACTCATATTAGATATCAATTGGTTAACATAGCAATACTATATAATATTGTGCGTTCCATTGCTTATAAATTTTCAAAATAGTAAAATTTAAGCCATGATTTTAATTAAATTTAATTATTTTCGTTGGTAGGAATTTGAATTTATTTCTATCATTTACCTATTAAAATTTCCCAAGCGCTCGTAGTTCAGCTGGATAGAACGTCGGATTTCGGCTCCGAAGGTTGAGGGTTCGAGTCCTTCCGAGCGCACACTATATTTCCGACTTACTTTTACAACCCACAAATTATTAAATAAGTCATATAAAATAATAAGACTGGCAGCTATACCTCCGCTTGTTAAATGCTAAGGTAAGTTGCCAGTCTTATTTAGAATATTAAATAAATTTTTGCTATCCCAGCCTAAGTTTTTGATTACTTACTTATTCTATATAATAGCTTAAAAGCCGCTATTAGCTACGCTTTTTATATTTTTGCTGGAATTTTTCTACTCTACCAGCTGTGTCTACAAATATTTTTTTGCCAGTATAGAAAGGGTGTGAAGCAGAGCTAAGTTCTACCTTAATAAGGGGATATTCTTGCCCATCTTCCCACTTGATAGTTTCTCTAGAATTAAGTGTAGAACGTGTTAAAAATTTAAAATTACTAGAAGTATCTAGAAAAACAACTTCTCTATATGTAGGGTGTATGCCTTTTTTCATGATATTAAATATAAGTTATCAGCTATTTGCTAGCAAAGTTATAAAAATAAATGCAGGTACAAATAAAAATAGAGTCAGGTTGTGCTATATTTTTTCAATAAATCTATAATATGCCTTTAATTTTTGGAGTTAAATATACTAATAGTTCCTTTAGAAGTAAAAAATATTGCCTTTATTAAACGCTATGGCAAAGACAAGAGTTTCTAATCTAAAATTATTGTTCATTCAGCAAGGTTATTTCCACCATATCACTATTTTGCAAAAGTTGAATAATATAAGTTAGTTTGGGCAAGTTTAGAAGTCTAATTAAAAATTACCAATCTAATATTCTATGAAAGAACCACAGTCTTTAATATCTATACTTATTACAGTAGGGTACTTTTTATTTAGAATTGTTGTTGCTATGCTGCGGGACAGAACTGAATCAATTACCAAATCAGATATGGGAGATGTAGAGGATTTAGAGGAAGAAGCTAACTGGGAAACACCCTCTACTTGGAACCAAAATGAATGGGCAGTTAAAGAAGTTGGAAGCATTCCTCAATATGCGAAGGACATAGTAATGCCAGTGGCAAAAGATATTGTTACTTCTACAGTTCGACAGGCGACTACAAAGTCGGATGTTAATCCTGTATATCCAGGAATAAAAAGGCTGCTTTTACCTACTCAGGAAAAAGACCCTTACAAACTTTATAAAAAGACATTGCCCAAGCATACTAATAGGTTAAATTATTTACTAAGAAACTACAATAGCACTCAAAGAGCAATTATTATGGCTGAATTATTAGGACGTAAAATCTAGCTTTAAACTTATGTATATACCAATTCTTCTATCTGTAAACGTGCTATTATTTATGGTTGGATTAATCATAGTACTTACCAAAAAATCTATGATTTTTGTCATCATAGGTATTGAGCTTATAGTACAAGCGGCCATATCAAACTTTATACTATTTAATAGCCAATATCCAACTCACGTACAAGGTCAGGTGTTAGTTGTCTTTTGCACAGCCATATCAATTTGTGAAATAATATTAATGATAGCTATATCACTACGGCTGTATCAAAATTATAAAACTATAGACTTAACTAAGATAGAGTTATTGCTTACTAAAAAAGAAAATTAGCCTGCATCAGTTTATTTGTTTACAAAGCATTTATAACTTAATTACTTTACATTATGTCAAACTCTTATCATAAGTTTATTTAGCTATGACAAGTAATCCATTACCCACAAAAAGGAGCTTTTTACCTATTGATTTTAAGATAACCGATTGGGACTCTATAAAAGGATTTTATAAACTGCTCCTCAACAGAGAAATCGATTCTTTGGAAGACCTACGCACATGGCTTTCACATCGCAGTGAATTAGAAGGTGTTATAGCAGAGGATGCTGGTTGGCGTTATATACATATGACTTGTGATACAGGCAATGAAGAATATAGAAAAAAGTATGAAGAATATATAACAGCTATTTTACCTAAGCTGATGCCGTTATCACACCAACTGGATGAAAAAGTAGTACAATGTTCTTACAGTACAATACTTGGTAAGGAAACAGGCTATAATTTATTAGTACGCTGTCTAGGAACCCACATTCAGCTCTATAAGGATGAAAATATACCCTTGTTCACAAGCATACAACTCCAAGCACAAGAATATGGAAAAACAGTTAGTGAAATGACTATTGCAAGAGATGGACAAGAACTTACCATACAGCAAGCAGCAACTTACCTAGAGTCTTCAGACAGAAAACTACGAGAGGAAGTATATAATCAAATAAATACACGTAGATTACAGGATAAAGATCAACTAGACACATTATATAGTAGTTTAGTAAAAGAAAGGAATACTGTAGCAACTAATGCTGGTTTTAACAGCTTTACAGAGTACTCTTTTGTATCACTTAAGCGATTTGATTATACTCCTGAAGATTGCTTTGCTTTTCATGAAAGTATACAACAAGTTGTAGTACCATTTGTAAATCAAATAGCAGAAAATCAGAAAAAATCACTCAAGGTAGATAAGCTTCGTCCTTGGGATCATCATGCTGACCCTCATGGTATGCCACCATTAAGGGCTTTTCAAAATACAGAAGAGCTATTACAAAAAACAATAAAAGTTTTAGACAAACTACACCCTTTTATAGGGGATTGTTTACGAACCATGCAACGTATGGGCCGTTTTGACTTAGATTCAAGAAAAGGCAAAGCACCCGGAGGGTATAATTATCCACTGGTAGAATCTGGCGTTCCTTTTATTTTTATGAATGCTGCCACTGACTTCCAAAATGTAATTACCCTATTACATGAGGCGGGGCACGCCATACACTCCTTTTTGATGCACGAGCTATCACTCAATGATTTTAAACAAATTACTTCTGAAATGGCTGAGCTAGCATCTATGTCTATGGAATTACTTACCATTAATTATTGGGATATTTTTTTAGATAATCCTACAGACGTAAAAAGGGCCAAACGCGAACATTTAGAAGGCATCATTAAAAGATTAGCATGGATAGCTACCATAGATAAATTTCAGCATTGGGTATATGCAAACCCAAACCATACGGCTATAGATCGGAAAGAGGCTTGGAATAATATTTTTGATACATTTACTGATAATGTTACTTGCTGGGATAACTATGAAGAGGCTAAGGATTTCCTATGGCAAAAACAATTACATCTATTCGAAGTACCTTTTTACTATATAGAATATGGAATTGCGCAACTAGGAGCTATTGGAGTATGGAAAAATTATAAAAATAACCCAGCTGAAGCTTTGCAAAACTATTTAGATGCCTTACGACTTGGCTATACTCAACCATTACCTTATATGTATAAAATGGCAGGTACTCAATTTGATTTAAGTAAGGCTCACATACAATCTTTAGTAAGCTTTTTAAAACAAGAATGGGAACAAGCATTATAAATCAAAATCAAACCAATTAGCATGCTGTTGTTTCAAATGCAAGCATAAAACATATAGTAGATAGGGTAGCAGTTATAACCACTACCCTATCTATTTTTCTTGGTAAACGAGATTTAAATATCTCAATACTTCTATCAACCAACTATAAATACATATTAAAATCTTAAGTAAAATGGAAGTTATGGCAACTAACAGTATTACCTACTTAACAAAGAGGCTTATAAAACAATTAGAAGTCGCTATGATATTTTTAAAGTAACTAGGGTGTGTCAACAATTAAAATATAAGCCAAATTAGGTATAGAAGGAGATTTTAATCTTATGCCTAATACTTAAGAGCATTAAAATTCTTACGAAAAACGTGCAAGATTTTATTAAGATAGATAATATCATATCAACTCGTTCGAGCTTTTACACAAAATCCGAGAAGTATGCTGACTATATTTTTGGAACTAAGGATATTGAAGCTCTTGAATTTAAAGTACTTAACGATGAAGTATCAGTCGATTTACCTTTATATATAAAATTTCAGTACTAAATTTATCTTTTTAAGATTCCACATTCTATACTACGAGTACTGTAATAAAGTCCTCAATTACTCAGTAAAAGTAACTTTGAAGTTTACAGTAAATTATTCATCTTTTGTCTGCCCATTTATAAATTGGCTGTTTATTAAGTCTAACAACATATGCGTTATTATATTATAGCTGGTGAAAAGTCAGGAGATATATATGGTAGTAGGCTTACAAAAGCTTTACAACAGCTAGATAGCCAAGCCATTCTTAGAGGATATGGAGGTAATCATATGCAACAAGCAGGAGTTGATATAGTAGTGCATTATAGAGAACTAGCTGTAATGGGAGTTGTTTTTTTACATAGCTTCATAAAGCTATATAAGTACTTTAAAAATTGCAAAAAAGACATAGAGCATTTCCAACCAGATGCCATTATTCTTATTGATTATGCTGGTTTCAACTTACGGATAGCCAAATTTGCCAAAGAAAAACAGATTAAAGTTTTTTATTACATCTCTCCTAAATTATGGGCTTGGAATACTAAAAGGGTCCATAAGATTAAGGCTTATGTAGACCAAATGTTTACTATCTTCCCTTTTGAAAAGGATTTTTACAAACAACATAACTACCATACAGTAGAATATGTAGGAAATCCGCTAATAGAAGAGGCAAAATATTACAATAAAAACTGTAATTTTTTAAAGGATAATAAATTGGATAAACGACCCATTATAGCCTTATTACCTGGCAGCCGTCTTCAAGAAATTACAAAATTGCTTCCTGTAATGTTGGCTTTAGTTACAGCCTTACCAGAATATCAATTTGTAGTAGCAGGAATAAGCGAGCTGCCTGCTGAGTTATATATGCCTGCTAAACAGTTACAGAACATTACTATTATATATGATCAGATACAGGATATTTTATCTCATGCCAGTGTTGCCGTTACTACTTCTGGCACTGCTACTTTAGAAACAGCTCATTTTAATGTACCTCAAGTAGTGGTTTACAAAACAGATCCATTAACCTATAACCTTGCTAAATGGCTTGTAAAGCTACGATATATCTCATTGGTTAATATTTTAGCAAAGGAAGAAGTAGTCAGAGAACTTATCCAAGAAAAACTTACACCTACTAGTTTGTTAAATGCTGTGAAAGAGGTGATTACTAACAGTGATTTTAAACAGAAACAACTAGCTAGCTACGAATCTATTAGGAATCTATTAGGGGAAAATGATACATCTATTAATATGGCAAAACTAATTCTTAAGCACCTATCTAAAATTTGAAGCAAGCACCCGCAGCTCTATTTATCTTTTAAATTATTTAGAAACATATATTTTGTTTACCAAGCGAAGATAAATCAATACTTTATAGTTGGTATATGTGTGTTAATATAGTCGCTAATTAAGTAACTTTTCTTACTAATAACAATTTTATTTTAGGAGAATCTTGGACACCTGCGTAACTTCACAGATAACAATTTACCGGAAAGCTATTATAAAGTAGTTAAATCCTATTCCATATAATATACATTTTGTTATGCCATCTGTTCTATCTTATAAAATAGAAATGGGAAAATCTATTATTTCCCCATTTCTATATGCTTACAGTAATGTTTGATTTGTTACCAGCTATCCAACCAAGGAAGCGATACAAGCGATATGTCAAAGCAATCGAAATCATGCATTACTGTAAGCTGAGTTTGTAATTTCCTTTCCATAATTTTTAACTTTTAAGAGTTAAACATACAAACAGCATCGATAAAAGTAGCATTTGATGCTTGAATTATATTATAGAAATAATTATTAATAAAAGCAATACATTTATAAGATATTTTGTTTAAATATTCTTTTATATCAATAAGAAAGACATGATAGACTTCCCCAAATAACATCCAACAAATTCTATAATACATAACATTTACCTTCTGTTTAGCAGGCAATTACATGCATAAACCAGTGTAAATGCTATACAAATGTCCTATTCTATTAGAGTCTTATTCATAATTTCAATATTTACTTTTCAACCATATTTTATCTGCTAGACGCTTGTTAGATATTTGCCAAAATCTATATACTTATACAATTTTGTTAATATTTTATACTTTTAAGTTAAAAATAGCAACCTAATTACATATATTTGCATATGCTTATACATAATCGCAACATAGATAGAGTTGCAATACAAAGTTAATCTCTAAATAGTAGATTGAAGTGGCATACTGGATTTAACCATTGTTATAGATAAAGAATAGACCACCGGTACTGAAGTAACTGTAATGGTAGCAAGCTTTTAAGATCTGATAAAACAAAAAAAGATAAGTGTACTCTTGCATATTTTACCCAATTAGGTATAACACGCGCCCTAGTTAAGTTATAGCAACAGAGTCTACCTTTTCTAGCATAATACTTCTCATTTGTTAATTAGTATACTGCTTAAAAAATAAGCCTAAAAATCTATAAGACTATCTTATATCAAGGAGCTTATTGTTATGTTAAGCTATGCCTAGGCAAGCTTCTACTTCATTGATATCATTCTTATCCTCTGCCATAACCATTAACTTATCTCCTATCTTAAGCTCTGTGTCACCTCTTGGAGTTAAATAACGCTTATCCCTATTTATCAATACAATCAATGCATTTTTAGGAAAATCTATTTCTACAATTTTTCTACCATCTATACTAGAACCAGCTGGAACAGTTAATTCTATAAGTTCACTCTTAACATCATCGGCCAAATGGATGGAGCGAGCCTGTTTATGAGGGGCTGTTTCTTCTAGCCCTAACCACTTCGCCAATGAGTATAAAGTAGTACCCTGCAGCAATACAGAAGTAAGTACAATAAAAAATACAATATGAAAAATTTTATCTGACTTGCCAACACACTCTAGCAAAGGATGAGTAGCAAATACAATAGGAACAGCACCCCTAAGCCCTACCCAAGAAATAAATACTTTTTGATTGAGGGTTACTTTAGTAAATGCTAATGAAATAAATACGCTAATAGGCCTTGCCAAGAATATCAAAGCAGCTGATATTAACAAACCGATACCTGCAATTGGTATTAGCTTATGGGGAGAAACCAAAAGTCCTAGGCTGATAAACATCACCACTTGCATCAGCCAAGATATACCATCATAAAAACGTATCAAGCTATTTTTATGGATGAAATTTTGGCTACCTAAAATAATTCCAGCTATATAAACTGCTAAAAAGCCATTACCATGTATAAAGTTAGTGGCAGAGTAAGCAAACAAGATCATGGCTAAAGTAATACCTGGATATAATGATTCATAAGCCAACTGAATTCTATTTACTACAAATACCATACCCTGCCCTACTATAACTCCTATTAAACCTCCTATACACATTTCCTGAAAAAATCGAGGTATAGCAGACCATATACTGATATCTTGGTTGCTGGTAAGCAGCTTGGTAAAAAATATCATTAAGAAATAGGCCATAGCATCATTACTACCAGATTCTAATTCTAGTGTGGGCCCTAAATTGTACTTTAAATGTAAATTTTTGGAGCGGAGAATAGAAAATACAGCAGCAGCATCTGTGGAAGAAACAATAGCACCCACCAGCATCCCTTCTATTAGAGTAAAATCTGTTACCCAATAAATAAAATACCCAATACCTAAAGCTGTAATTAGCACGCCTGCTGAAGATAGCAAGATACCATTCCATATAATAGGTCGTATATGCCCAAAATCAGTATCTAAGCCACCAGAAAATAGAATAAGTGTAAGGGTTATAGTACCTAACACTTTAGCTACATAGGGACTTTCAAATTGGATACCACCCAGACCATCAGCACCTGCCAACATCCCAATGGCTAAAAATATTAAAAGGGTAGGTATACCTAGCTTACTAGAAAGCTTACTAGCCAATATACTAACAAAAAGCAGAAAAGATCCTACAATTAAAATGCCTTCTACGGTAAAGTTCATGGGAAAATATTTAAATTTTTTAATTAAAAAAGCTAGCTAGGTATGTTTACAAAAGTCAGGCCGCAATTTAAGCTTTTTTGGTGAAAAAAACTTATGCGATTTATTGAATTTTAGCTGTAAAAACAATAAAAATGATAGTAAAGGGTTGGGTTAGGACTACCTTTTAATTAAAAGGTTATTTTGCTTAACGGGAATGTACAAAATATCACAATTCGCTACAATTAAGTTTAGCAGCTTATTAAGTAACTCAAGTTGCTAGTTAAAAGAAAGCTTTGTTGATTTGAAAAGCTAGCAAGAACAAGAGTATTTTGACCAGAAAGCCTTGGAAGGTAACAGCATGGATTTTCCTTAAGAAAAGGGCTTTAATACCACTAATGCTAGTTTCTATTACTTTTCACATTCGCTCTTTGAGATAAGCTAGAGAAGGAGTATCCTTTCGATGAGCATTAGCTTTACGCTGAGAATAAAGTTTAATCCTATCATCAACCAACATATCTTCTAGATGTTAGTTAGTATAAGCTGAGTCAGCATAGAGTGCACTACCAGCTGGCATAGAAAAAGGCAGTTGGTGCAATCCTTTTACATCTGCTTGGCTGCCAGCCACTATTGAGAATTCAACTGGAATACCATCATCAGTGGTGATAAGTTGTACTTTGATGCCATAAAAGTAACGACGCATAGAGGCTTTGTAACCTCTGTAAGCCTGGCCTTGTAATAGTTTACACCTACTAATACGTATGTTATCGCACACAGGCACGGGAAATGAATCCAATACAAAATCCTTACAAGTGGCTACTTGCTTGATAAGAGTGCCTATTTCTAAAAAGAGCGTAGTTATCTCTTCTCCTATAGCGTGCAAGCGGCGATTGTACCTACTTTTATCGAGCATGTTAGGGATAAGCCTAGTGGAATGCATAAATGAGCGAGCTTTGTCAAGATGTCCGCCAAAGTATAAGGCTGAAACGATAGCTGTTGTAAGCACTTCTGCATCCGACAACTTCCTTTTTTTATTCTCTTGATGATGTAAATACTTGAGTAAAGTATCAATAAATGTGTATATTGCTATTGATTTTTCAATCATAATGACCTCCGATTTATTAGTTTAAGACAAAAACAAGATCAAAGGTTTTTTATTTTTTTTACTTATTAATCACTAGCAACTTGGGTTATATATTTGGTATTGTTAATATCAGATAGGTAAAGAGATAAAAACTAAGCTAAATTGAAATGGATATTTCTTATATCAAAACTATTTCAATTTAACAATACCCTTTAGAGATATACTGGAATAAGATTAAGCAAGAATTGTCTATTTCCTACTTTTGGATTAGGTTATCAATATTTTTGTTGAGGTATAAATGAATCCTTTAAGTAGATATTTGATAATTTAGTCTTTGTCAGTTCCCTGTTAAAGTTTGTTTATGTAATGCAGCTACCTATAGATCTTAGTAAGTATTTTAGTCCCATACAGCCAACCATCAAAGGGACAGATAAGCAAGTAGCCTACAGAGAGTGTTTACCTGATATAAGGTTGCAAAGCTACATTTATTGTTATTGGGAGCTCAAGACCAACCAGGCTCTTGCCAATAAGTTTTATTATAGGGTAGTAGCTGATGGCTGTATGGATATATTTTTTGAACTCAATCAGCCAGCTGAAAATTATGTAATGGGCTTCTGCAAGCAATACACAGAGTTCTTACTTAGCAATTGTTTTCATTATATCGGTATTAGGTTCTTGCCAACCATGTTTCCACAAATTTTTAAGATAAATGCTGCTGAAATTAGTAACCGATTTGAGAGATTGGAAGTTGTCGCGTCCAAAACTTCCACTTTTATTGGAGACTTTATTTCACCAGACCAAACTTTTGAGCAGATCAAGAACCTATTTGACCAATACTTTTTGTACATGATCTCGAATGTAAAGTGGAATGAAGATGGGAGGCTTTATAATGCTATCGATATTATTCTCAAGAAAGCTGGTGTTATAAATGTTGAGAAAGATCTAGATACAGGAATAAGTTTAAGACAACTACGTAGGCTGTTTGAATTTTATATTGGTGATACTGCTAAGACCTTCAGTAAAGTAGTTCGATTTCAGAACATACTAAGAGTCAAGCCCTCACAGCAAAGTTTAAGGGAAAATAAATTGTTTTTTGATGTAGGTTATTATGATCAGGCACACTTTATCAAGGAATTTAAGAATTTTTATGGTGTTACTCCCAGTCGGGCGTTTGAAAGATGATTTTGTCCGTTTTTTACAAGTTAGAGTTTACCAGCGTTCCGATTTTTGTTACTTAAAATTAAATATAATGAAACAAATCATATTTATACTAATAATTCTAAGTATTAGCATTATGTCCTGTTCACAACCAAATTCTAACTTAAAAATTAATAATAAAATGAAACTAAACGCAGGTATTATTACCAAGAAAATGAGTGAAACCAAAAGCTTTTACACAACTCTTTTTAATTTTGGAGTAACGTTCGAAAACGAATTTTATCTTTTACTACATACTCCAAATCATGAATCAGAAATAAGCTTTTTGTTACCAAATCACCCAAGCCAACAACCTCTTTTTCATAAGCCATTTCAAGGGCAAGGTGTTTATTTAACTATTGAAGTAGATGATGTAGACAAGGTATATAACGAGTTAAAGGAAAAGAATATTCCAATTAGAATTGAACTACGTGATGAACCATGGGGTGACCGTCATTTTGCAATAGAAGATCCCAACGGAATAGGTATCGATATTGTAAAATATTCCCCCCAGCAAGATCAGTAATAACATTTTGTGTTTTAGAGAGGAAATAAGAATTTTCAGATTCCACAAGAAGAATTAGTCTGTCAAGTAAAGCAGCTATATGACTCTGTATATTTAACACACTCCTAACACAGATAATTGACTTTCAAGGAAGTTTAGGTATTTGCAGGAAACCAAGTATGAAATGTGCTTTAGACTTTGCTGAAAAACTCTAATGCTATAGTGTTGGGGTGTTTCCGAAAGACAGTTCGTTACAGCTTCTTATTGCCTACTTTTGCATGACTGGCAAAAAGCAATTCGCACCGAAGGCGAAAGTATATTAAAATTAAAAAAGTCGTATTTTACCTTGGTAAGCTAGAGAAAACCTAGTTTAAAAAATTGGGATTTTCAAACTAAAGAGAGTAGATAAGATAGAAAATTTATACATCAATAAGTATAAAGACAACTCGACTAAACTTTCTGTTTTAGAGTAACACTTGTTTTTCCTTTTAAAACTAGCCATATAATGCCTCACATTAGCATTATATGACTCTATATGTGTTGTTTGCTTTTCCGATACCTTATGCTTATGAGCATTTATAAACTGTGTATACGCTGGCCAATGGTCTGTCGCATATCGACAAACCATATCTTTTATTTTGCTCCAAAGCTTTTTTCTGTGCTTGCTTCCCGGCTCCCCGTGACAAAGTCAAGTATACCTCCCCCTCTTCGCTCCAGTACAAACCAAACTCATACTTTTTTTATCCTACATAATGCCACATCTCATCCATTTCTATGACCTCTACTACTTGCTTTTTTTAGCCTTGTTTTGCTCATGGTAAGCTTGCATCCATTCTCCTGCTGCTCTTATCCATTTCAAAACTGCCACATTAATCACTCCTAACACCCCTAGCTATTACCCCAAATCCCATATTCTTTAAATATAAATAGATAGCCATTCTTTGTTTATATATACTCTTTCCCCTACGCTCATCTACTTGGACAAAATTAAAGCCACAGCTTTTGCAGTTGTACTTTTATTTGCCCCGCACTTTCCCATTGTTGATGGTTTTATTTGATTTACATCGCTTACATTCCATATGAGTTTTTCTCGCTAACTTAATAACTATGCTTAAATTAGCAAACCCAAATTAAATTAATCGCTTTTAAAGATTAATGGTTTAAGGTCAGTTATAAAATTAAAAGATCAAGTCGAAGAAAGGAATATTTTGTTTGAAGGGGCGGTAGCTATACTGTATTTTATATCTATAGTATGGCTACATTAGATTATTGGTACCCGTTCAGGGATCTGCCAAAGACAAAACCGTTGTTTTTAAGTGAAAAACCCCAGTCGTATATGTAAATACAACTAGCTACCAAGTATAAAAGCCACTATATACCAACTGTAAAAGGTAGGTTTAAAGGTTACTTGGTAAATAAAAGGGGTTTTTAAGCTAATTTTAGAGGATGTAGACCCCTGGACGGGTACGATTATTGGAAGTAAAACCCGACTACCCCCAATTCTATAGTGTATTATCTTAATACTGTGCAGAGTATTCGTTAAAGATCTTAGTCTTGCAGCGTTCAGTTAATAAAAAATGTGGTGATGAGTGGACTCGAACCACCGACACACGGATTTTCAGTCCGATGCTCTACCAACTGAGCTACATCACCTTTAGCTTTAGGATACAAATCTATATAATTAGCTGTTCTGCTGCAAACAATTGAGAAATCTTTATACAATTTTTATGATTTGTTTTATTCGCTTATTAATTTAGACCAGCTTTTAAAAATATACGCTACCAATACATTCTAAACTGGAAATTATGTACATCCCTTTTCAACAATTATCAGATCAATCATCTATTTGGGTTTACCAAGCTGACCGTGGGTTAAGTGCTACAGACGAACAAGCTATTCTAGAGCAAGCAAAAAAATTCTTAGAAAATTGGTCTTCACATGGACGCCCCCTACAAGCAAGTGCAGCAATAAAACACGGTTACTTTTTAATACTAGGCATTGAGAAAGCTGATTTTGAACTAACATGTTGCACGACTGATAGTGCTATACAGTTTTTGCATACACTTAAATCCACTATGAATATCAATTTCCTTGACAGAAGTAAAGTGGTACTAAGAACAGACAATGCCTATTTAGCTGTTTCAGTGCGTGAAGCAAAAGAGAAACTACAAGATGCGTCTCTATCTTCTGATACCTTCACCTTTGATAATACCATAACACAGAAACAGGATTTAGAAACAAGATGGCTAATACCTATAAAAGATGCTTGGTTTGCTAAATAACCTTCAACCCAGTTTAACAGGACTTTTTTCAAATACTAGCAAACATCCAGTAACAGCTAACAGTAGCATTCTACATATTATTAATAGTTAAAATGCTACTGTATTTATGTTATGCTAACATCAGCATTGCACTGTTCCATTGTCCTAGTAATACCTAGTGTGCTAAATGACTTTATTATCTTGCAAGCTTGATTAATTGGCGATTCTAATAGAGACAATTCTTGATCTTTAAAACGTGATAATACATAATTGGATTGTTGTCCTTTCGTAAAATCATTTCCTATACCAAAGCGAAGCCTAGGGTAAGCTTGTGTTTTCAAATACTCCTCTAAGCTTTTTAAGCCATTATGTCCAGCACTACTTCCTTGCGGCCGTAGCCTTAATTTGCCAAACGGCAAAGCAAGATCATCTACAATGGTCAAGGTATTTTCAATAGGTATTTTTAGCTTATTGATCCAATACTGTGCTGCTTTACCACTAAGGTTCATATATGTAGTAGGCTTGATAAGATATAGTGATCGTCCTTTATAGCTAAAAGAAGTAATAAGGGCCAACCTATCTATCTGAAATTTTACCTGATGCTCGGCCGCTAGCTGGTCTAGCACTTGAAAGCCAATATTATGTCGGGTTAATTCATATTCATGACCTATGTTACCTAAGCCAATAATAAGATATTTCATAAAAACTTATTTGATTTACTAAGCACTACTTTTTAAAGTTTACTAATTTTTCAATAGTGTCTCTTAGTACTTGTCCTTCTATTGTAACTTCCTTTCCAAGCAAAATAATTCCATTATTTGATTCAAAGGTAATTGAGCCTTGTATAACAGTTTTTCCTGCTAAGGTAATTATTTGAAAATTATTACATTGCACTGTATGTTTTTCCTACAGCATTTCTTATTACAATCAGATTTCTTTACACATATGCTTTTGGATATAACGATATAACATCTTTTAACAAGGTTTTTCCAGACATTATCGTAATAGTATTTTCAAAACATGCCTGCAGCGCATCAACCTTAACTACAATATCAACCTCTTTCTGAAAAACCGAATTTCGAGTTTTGAAAAACCCTAATATATTAACCTTATCTTCAAAAGCTGTATTAAGTGCTTCAAATTTCTCTACAACATCTAATAAACCTTTAGCCTTGCTGCTATTAATAGGAAGCCTCCCTCTTACAGTAAGGTTATCAAACTCTGTGTTGATTATATATGTTTTGCCCTGGATAGAAGTAGAACCACTGATAATAGTATTACTAATCCATACGCTACCTTTCACTTCTACATCATTAACTTAAGAATCTACTACCTCCAAATATCCAAAAACTTTAGTAGTTCCTTTCGCTACTACATGTTCTAACATTCTTTTTCCTATACCATAAACTCTTTCTAGAGTTTTGTGTCTATAGTCTGGCATTACAATTGTGTACAAGAATGGATTAATTTCTTCCTCAGTTGGTAATACTTCGTGGTTCTTAATAAGTTTTTCGGATTGACTTTGTGCATAGACACAGAGAATTTGTGAAATAATGAATGGGAAAAGTACAGAACCCAAAATAACAAGCCATATCTTTTTAAAGGACATAATTTTCATACCTAACCCAAGTTGCTAGTGATTGATAAGTAAAAAAATAAAAAACATTTGATCTTGTTTCTGCCTTAAACCAATAAACCGGAGGCCATTATGATTGATAAACTGATATACTCATTTATTGACGACTTACTCAAGTATTTACATCATCAAGAGAATAAAAAAAGGAAGTTGTCAGATGCAGAAGTGCTTACAACAGCTATCGTTTCAGCCTTATACTTTGGCGGACATCTTGACAAAGCCCGACCGTTTATGCATTCTACTACACTTATCCCTAGCATGCTCGATAAAAGTAGGTACAATCGCCGTTTGCATGCTATAGGAGAAGAGATAACGACCCTCTTTTTAGCAATAGGCAATCTCATCAAGCAAGTAGCCTCCTGTAAGGATTTTGTGTTGGATTCCTTTCCCATAGCTGTGTGCGATAACATATATACTCGCTTAGGTTTGCAAAGAAGTAAAAAAGATATAAGTATTATAGTTGTTGTAATTAAAATTTATCCATATCTGATTAGCTTTGGCATGTAGGTAGGAAAGATACAGATAACCTTTAGATAGATGTTTTAGAAAAAGTTGAATTAACATCTTTGAAGCTTACGAACAAAAGTTATGTAACGGATGAACTTAAAGAGTTTCATAATGATTTAATATTTTCCTTTAAAATAGACGAGCAGCCAGGATATACCTACTGTTTGTTGCTAGCTGTGTTATACAAAACCTGGGCAGTGTTTTTGATAATATTCTAATTATTTTCTTAAAATTTTCTTTTGTATCATAGAATTACCTTGTAATTTCGAACTTGTACTTCGAAATTACAAGGTATAATGAAACGTAATCGATTTTTAGCTAAAATTAAAGAGTTATTTAGGGTCCATCCTATTTGTGCCATTTTAGGGCCTAGGCAATGTGGTAAAACTACGCTCGCTCGCCAATTTACACAAGAAAACAATTTCCATCAGGTGCATTGGTATGATTTGGAAGATCCTAGAGATCTAGCTCGGCTTGACCAGCCCATGCTATCACTAGAATCCTTAGAAGGGTTAATCATCATTGATGAGATTCAGCGTAGGCCTGACTTATTTCCCCTCTTGCGAGTACTTGTGGATAGACAGCCTGCTCACCAGCAGTATCTAATTTTAGGTAGCGCTTCAAAAATACTTTTACAACAATCTTCTGAGTCACTTGCCGGGAGAATTGGATACATGGAATTAACCCCTTTCTCTGTATCTGAAACTCATGATATAGATACATTATGGGTACGTGGTGGATTTCCAAGATCTTTTTTGGGTGATTCAGATGCAGATAGTTTTACCTGGCGTACCAATTATATCCGAACTTTTCTGGAAATGGACTTGCCTAGCTTAGGATTTAATATTCCTGCGCAACAGCTCTATCGTTTTTGGATGATGTTAACTCAATATCATGGTCAGCTATTTAATGCGAGTGATTTAGGACGTTCTTTAAGTGTATCAGATCATACAGTACGCAAATATTTAGATATTTTAGAGGGAACCTTCATGATTCGCACCTTACAACCATGGTTTGCAAATATCCAAAAAAGGCATGTTAAGACCCCTAAAATATACTTTAGAGATAGTGGAATATTAAATGCTCTTTTAGATCTCCCCAACCGTACAGCCATGGAACGATATGCTCGTTTTGGAGCACTGTGGGAGGGATTTGCTTTAGAAGAAATAGTAAGATTTCATACCCTACATCCCAACCAAGCTTTTTTCTGGCGTACGCATGCAGGTGCAGAATTAGACCTACTATTTAAACAGGAAGATCGATTAATTGGTTTTGAATTTAAATATGCTGATGCGCCTAAGCTTACACCTTCCATGCGCTTAGCCATAGAAGATTTAGGACTAGATAAGTTAAATGTAATTTATCCGGGAGATGTAGATTATCCGCTTGGGTATAGTATCCATGTATATGGCTTGAAGAGCTATCTTAGCCAGACTAGGGATGCTGGGTGAGCCAATTTGAGGGCGCCTCACGAAAGGGACTAAACATATCAAAATCCCATAAACTAGCTGGACAATAAAGCCCTGTTGAGAAGTACTTCTTAGCTTTTAGCTGGCTGATATGCACTATTAAAAGATGTGAACCATCCGCCAGTGTCTTACTTTTATATAGTATAATTGATATTTTCATTAATTTATACTATTTCTTCGCCCCTTATCAAGATTGATTTATAGATGACAATAGGCCTGCTGTGGAACAAATATTATAATAAAAGGTAAAAAATCACAAAATAATTTGAGAAATAAGATATGTATTTAAAACGTAAAAAAGCCGTTTTTTGTTTTGTAAAATAGTAATTTTTTACTTTAAAGATTTAGTAATTCTAGCTATTGAGTATTTCGCAGCAGGTCTATTCTACTTTTTAGAAGGAATACCCCCGATTACTATTACTTCGAAAAGGATTTTAAGGCAATAAGCCTGCTATAGCCGTATGCCCTTTTTGAATAGCTAAATCTCTGGCTGTATGGTCAGCATTATTTTGTAGGTTAAGATCTGCCTCTACTCTTATTAGTAATTCAACAATTTCTTGATGGCCTTCTCGAGCAGCTAGATGTAAAGGACTAAGCCCAAAACAATCTTGTTCATCAATGTTAGTATTTGCATCTAGTAATAATTGGACTATAGCTCTATGGCCATGTTTTGCAGATAAGTGCAATGGTGTTCTGCCATCTCGATTCGTAAAATCAATATCTAAATTAATCTTTGCGCCTGCATCTATTAAATGTTGCACCATTCTTGTATAACCTCCTTGAGCAGCCAGATGTAGGGGGCTATTACGTTGCTTATCTGCCGATTCTAGTAAAAGACCAGCTAATTCTGTGTATCCTTTTTTAAGAATTAAACGGACTGGTGTATTAAAATATTTATACCTGGCATTTAGATTAGCGCCATTTTCTATTAAAAGTCTAGCTATTCCTGTATATCCTTTTTCAAGAGCTAGATGTAAAGGGGTTTGCCCATGGTGGTTTATGCTAATATTTACATTGGCTCCCTTTTCTATTAATTTTTTAACCATTTCTATATTGCCCAGCTGGGTAGCTATATGCAAGAGAGTTTGCCCTTTTGTATTTTTAATATTAACATTAGGTGCATTATCTAGAAAACATCTAATTAATTCAAAACGCTCTTTTTGAAACATAAAATGCAAAGCAGTATTACCTTGGTTATCTTGAATACTAATATCAGCCCCTTTATCTATTAATTTTTTAACCATTTCTATATTGCCCAGCTGGGTAGCTATATGCAAAAGAGTTTGCCCTTTTGTATTTTTAATATTAACATTAGGGTCATTACTTAGAAAATATCTAATTAATTCAAAACGCTCTTTTTGAACTATAAAATGCAAAGCGGTATTACCTTGGTTATCTTGAATGTTAATATCAGCTCCTGTCTTTATTAAAGTTGTTATCAAATGTATATCATTATTATTCATGACTGCCAAGTATAAGGGAGTAAACCCTTCCTTATTCTTAATATTTATATCTGCTCCTTTTTTTAGTAATAATTGGACTATTTCTATATAGCCATTGCTAGCAGCATGGTGCAAGGGAGTACATCCAAGCTCATTGTTCGTATTTATGCCTAACCTTGTTTGTATAATTAGTGTGGTTGATTCTTCATTTTCAATTATATGTTGGGGTAAGGGGCCTATGCTTGTTAGCAACTTAACTGCTTCCATGTTGCCATTTAAAGCAGCTAAATGTAAAGGAATAGCTCCCTGATCATCTCTATCACACATGCTAGCACCATAATTTAGTAACAGTCCTGCTACTCCTAAATTGCCACTACCAATAGCTACATGCAATGGAGTTTGATTACGATTATCTCTAACTTGTACATGTATATTCTCGTTTTTTAACAAAAACATCAATATATCTGAGTGCCCCTTTTCGGCTGCTATATGCACGAGTGTATAACCATGTATATTTTTTGTATTTATATCTGCTCCTTCAAATAATAAAAATTTAATTACTTCTATCTTTCCACCTTTAACAGCCTTATACAAAGGTGTTTCTTCCTCTTTGTCTTGCGTGTTAAAGTCAGCTCCTTTTTCTATTAATAACTTAACCATTCCTAAGTGGCCTTGTTCAGCAGCTATATGTAGTGGTGTTTCCCATAAATCATTTGGCATCTCAATCTCGGCTTCCTGTTCTAATAATAAGTTAGCTGCTTCTATATGACTGAGCATAGTAGCATAATGTAAGGGGGTATTACCATCATTACACTTAGCATGGATATTAGCATTGCTATCTATTAATAATTTTATTATATCTTTTCTTCCTATGTAAGCAGCTACATGTAAAGGTGTATAGTTCTCTCCGATTTTTGAATTTATGTCTGCTTTTTGATTTATTAGTAACTTAATTGTTTCTAAATTACCTTCTAATATAGCAAGGTGCAAAGCACTTGCGTTTATATATGGAGATGTGTTTACATGGTTGCTATTTCCTGTATCAATAGCATCCTGTGAGGCATTCGTCTTTGAGGTGTATTCCTTATTATGATTAAATAAGTGCAGTAAGGTTAGCCCCATTACTACAAGTGGCCTATTATCATTATTTAAAATTTTCAACAAATGGCTTCTTTTCTTGTCATCAGCATCATCTCGAAATTTACCTTCTTTTTTTAAGAGTAATTTCATTATTTCTATATTCTTATGCTCAAAGGCTAAATCGAGAGGAGTATTGCCGTCTTTATCCTTAGTGTTTATATCAGCTTCTTTTGCTATTAAAAATACGACCATATTTATATGTTCGTTCGTAACAGCTTCATGTAGAAGAGTTTTATGATATTCATCTCTATTATTTAGACTATTTTTACCTATTAAGAATTTAGCTGCTTCTATATTTCCTTTTCTTACAGCTAGCTGTAAAAAGGTTGCGTTAGTATCTTTATTTTCATCATATTTTTCATATAGATCCTTAATTATTTTTTCTTTTATTAGCTCGGTTATATGCATATTTAAAAAGTCATTTACTCTTTTGAGTTTATTTATCAGACCAGGAGACATATAGGGGATGATCTCGGCCAAGAGTGGGATAGTTAAACCTAAATTTATCTTCTCTCTAGGAGATAGAAAGTGGATTAGTTGATCCCTAGGTTGTGGGGTAAGTAAGCCTAAATTTGCCTTCCGTTCATCAACTGTCATTGTATTAGAACCATTTGAAACATCTTCTTCGATCGTATTTTGATTACTTGGTACAGCCACGGCATCAGTCTCTACGGGTAAGCTTGGTGAACTAGCTATTACTGGGTTATTAATGGGCGATATAGGTAGGGTATTTGGCAGTGATAAACTATCGTCATTCACTAATTCTGACGAATCATTTGTAATTGCAGGGTTAGGGTTATTGCCACCACATCCTAATGTTAATAATAGAAAGAAACTTATTACTAGGTGAGACAGTATCAGTCTTTGCATTTTTCGAAATGTTAAAATTATATACGGTATTAAGATAAGAAAAAAGGTTATACAATCAAGTATTACTTTGAAGGGTATATAAGGGGAAAGTAGATGAAACGGTATAAGTAAATGCTTCTATTTATATATAATTATTTATCAAGAAGGAGTTTCCTTCTTTTAACAAACACCATCTTTCTCTCTTTAAAAGGAAATGTATGTACTACAACATGTTTAGGGCTAAAGAAGACATGGGCAGCCCACTTATGCATATACCAGGGGCTGTTGATCCTTTTGACGAATCTAAATCTAATAAGGATAATTGAAATAGACCCTAACGTATAGAGGAATGAGCTTAGGGGGTATATAGACAAATCCCTCTATAACCAGTAGGCCTCTTTCGAAACTAAACTTAAAGTAGTCAGAAACTTATCTAAACACAGGTGATACTATAGTTTCGAAAGAAGTCTAGTATGATAGCGCATGAAGCGATAAAAACCGTAACAATCATCTATGCTTGTTTAAAGATTATAAACTTAATAGAGGAGAATAAATTGACCAAGATCAGACAAAATCTAATAGATTACTCCTATCTATATGCAACGAGTTATTGTTAAACATTATTCATATCAGCATTCAAAGCTTTAAGAACAGGTAAGTCAGGATTCGCTAAGTATGCTAACAGAGCTCCTCCTCCTGTAGATATGTAGGATACCTGTTTCTCATAACCAAACTGCGCAGCAGCTGTTGCAGAATCCCCCCCTCCTATTAAAGAAAAGGCACCTTTTTTTGTAGCTTTTGCCACCGCCTGCATAATAGCTTGTGTCCCATGACTAAAAGCAGCTAATTCAAAAGCACCAATAGGACCAGCCCACAAGATAGTCTTAGAACGCTCAATAACATTAGCAAATAAGCTTTGTGTATGGGGTCCAATATCTAAAGCCATCCAATCATCTGGAATTGAATTGTTAGATACTAAGTCAGTTCTTGCATTACTACTCCAGGCATCAGCTATAACTGCATCGGTAGGCAAGACAATACTCACTCCCTTTTCAGTGGCTTGGTGTAATATAGTTAAAGCAAGCTCGTGCTGTTCAGCTTCTACGACTGAACTACCTAATCTTCCCCCTAATGCTTGGTGAAAGGTATTAGCCACTCCACCACCAATCAACAAGTTATCCAACTTGCTTAATAAAGCCTCCATAGTCTGTATTTTATCCGTAATCTTAGTACCTCCTATAATTGCTGTAAAAGGCTTTTTAACAGATGTTAACAATTTATTAGCATTAGTTATTTCTTCCTGCAACAGGCAACCTGCTAACTTATCTGACATATATTGCATAATGCCATAAGTAGAAGCATGCTTTCTATGTACAGCACCAAAAGCATCATTAATATAGACATCTCCTAGCTTTGCTAAGGCCTGTGCAAAAGTAGATTCTCCTTTTTCTTCTGCTGTATGAAAGCGCACATTTTCTAATAATAATACTTCCCCATTTTGCAGTAATTTAGATTTTTCCTCAGCCTCATTACCTATACAATCTGATGCAAATCTAACTATTGTGTCTAGCTTGTCTGTTAGATAAGGAATAAGGTGTTTAAGAGACATACTATCTACATAACCATGCTTAGGCCTGCCTAAATGAGACATAAGGATAGCCGCACCACCATCTGCTAAAACTTTTTGAATGGTAGGAAGCGTTTTATCTATCCGTATACTGTCAACAATTTGATTATTGTCATCTAACGGCACATTAAAATCTACTCGAATTAAAGCCTTTTTATCCTTAAAATTGTAATCTTGAATATACCTTATCATATAATTTTACTACTTTTTTAGTTTAGATTATGTAAGAGGAGCCCTATGTATACTCTTTATATTCTACTAGCACTGGCTCTTACTAATCGATCATTAATAGCCATACCTAAACCTTGATGGGGTACGAGGCTACACAAAATAACATCAATATCTAACTGATCTAATTCACGTAAAGCAGCAAACAGATTATATGCTGCTTCTTCTACTTTACCAGTGGGAGCCAACAAAATCTGTTGCCCTTTATTTACTCCTTCATAATATTGATCAAAAGCAAGTATACCAACCTTTTGACTCCCATATGTTACAAGTAAATCTGACATATTGCCTAATTTAAGAAGCTTATTAGGTGAGTAATGGTAAGAAAGGCTGCCAGGTGTTACTAATTTTTCTATGGGGTTGCTAGCCGTAAGGTTATTATGTAGGATAACAGTTCCAACTAGCTTTTCAATAGATGCTATTTCTAAACCTCCTAATCTGTATACGATCGTTTTACCATCCTCAAAACCTACAATAGTAGATTCAATTCCTACAGCACAAGTACCTCCCATTAGAATATAAGGTATTTTGTCGCCTAACTGCTCTTTTACATGTTCAGTAGTAGTAGGACTAACATAACCAAAAGGATTAGCGCTAGGTGCTGCCAAAGGAAAAGGTATTGTCTTTAAAAGCTGCAGTGTAACTGGGTGATTAGGAATTCGAATAGCTACTTTATTACTACCAGCAGTAACCATATCAGGAATAGTAGCTTTTTTGGGTAATAATAAAGTAAGTGGGCCAGGCCAGAAATGCTGGGCTAATATTACAGCTTCGGAAGGTATCTCTTTTACAAACTCATTAATTTGCTCTATATCACCAATATGTATAATCAGTGGATTAGACATAGGCCGTTGTTTGATACTAAATACTTTTGAGACAGCTGCTTCATTATAAGCATTGGCAGCCAAGCCATATACAGTTTCAGTAGGAATGGACACTACCTCTCCCTGTTTTAGAAACTTTGAAGCTAACGAAATATCTGTACCAATAAGACCCATTTTATATTTCAAAATTTATTCTTAAATTGTTGTTGCGCAAAAATTGTATATTATGGTGAATTACAATGATAGGCTTTACTATCTTTGCTAACACACAAGTGGATACTTAAAACTATGAATCAGAAAACTAGGCTAAAATTACGAATTATTGCCATAATTATTATGATATTGGCCATAGGTATGCGACTCCAATTCATTATCATACCTACCCTAAATTATTATGCATTTTGGCTGGTAGTAAGTAGTTGTATACTGTTACTTATTGCTAACCGATAATTTTAGTTTATTTTTCAGTCTTTATTTAGACTGTGTCCTATTATGCATTTATTTTATTGTTAAAAAGAATAATGTTAAAAACTAATACCATACATAGCACTACATTTATTACTCTTCTCATCGTGGTGATTATGTCCATACACCTCTTATTACCTTATTAACAATATTATAATAAACACAGCAGAGATTTTTTAATATAAAAATTTACAAACCGATATAATTATGGAAAAAGTTTCCTATTACACAGAAGAAGGCTTACAACGTCTTAAAGGTGAGTTAACCCAATTAAAAAGTGAAGGAAGGGCAAAAGTAGCAGAACAGCTATCCGAAGCGCGTGACAAAGGAGATTTAAGTGAAAATGCTGAATATGATGCAGCTAAAGAAGCACAAGAGATTTTAGAACGTAGAATAGCCAAACTAGAGGAGCTAATGATTAATGCCAGAGTCATTAATAAAGACAATATTAACACCTCTGCCGTTTCTATTCTATCTAAAGTAAAGATTAAAAATAAAAAACTAGGCAAAGTAAGCACTTATACTATGGTTTCTGAAGAAGAGGCAGATTTAAAAGAAGGTAAGATTTCTATAGAGTCTCCTATTGGCAAAGGGCTCCTAGGAAAAAAGGCAGGCGAAGTTGCTATCGTAGAAGCTCCAGCAGGAAAAATAGAATTTGAAATTTTAGATATTAGCTTTTAATATCATAAATTTATAATATAGGTACTCTGGCACATCTATATTGTTTCAGGTAGTTAGCTATAATATTGTAATGGCAATCTAATAGAAACAATATAGATGAAGTACCTAATAAAAGGCAATTATTATAAGATATGGCAAGCATATTTACACAAATCATCAATAGGCAGCTTCCAGCACATATTATAGCTGAGAATGAGTATTGTATTGCCTTTTTAGATATACATCCGCTCGCGCAGGGACATACTTTAGTAATACCTAAGTTAGAAGTTGATTATATATTCGATCTAGCAGATACAATACTCAGCCAAATACTTCCATTTGCTAAAAAAGTGGCAAAAGGAATTCAAGAAGTGATTCCGTGTGCTCGAATAGGCATGGCAGTAATAGGCTTAGATATTCCGCATGCTCATTTACATCTCATTCCACTTAATAAAGCTAGCGATATCAATTTTAACAAAAAGCCTTTATCATATACCCAAGAAGAGCTAGCCAACATAGCTCAATTAATTAGACTGCGAATATCTGCCTAACTATTAGCATGTTAACGTTATAAAGATAAAATAAGCAATACCAGCATACTTGGTTGGCATATAATATGGGTAAGAACAACTTTATATAGATATTATTTGGATATTTATATAAAATTATTTAGAATTACGTTTTAAGCTCTTTACTGAACGCGGCAGAAGGGCCTCAATTTCGCAGGCAATATCCACCATGGAAACAAAATCTATTTTTTTATTCTTTTGGCAACATGTAAAACCTTACAAATGGTTTTATGTTGCTATGCTTATACCCCCTGTTTTAAGCAGCTTTTACCCATTTGCATATAACTATTCTATTAAACTGCTTCTTGATATACTAGCAAAAGCAGATAATACGTTAAGCTATCAGCAGATGTGGATACCTATAGCGCTCTTTTTAGGAAGTAATTTCGGTTTGGAGTTTATCTGGCGTATTAGCCATATAGCAGCTTGGAAGTCTTTACCGTATGTACGTAGGTCTTTTTTACTTCAAACTTACGATTATGTACAGCATCATTCATATCAATATTTTCAGAACAATTTCACAGGTGCTATAACTAGCAAAATGAAAGGTATCTTAAGTGGATATGATAAGATTTGGGCTGAGATACATCATGGACTAGCGCTTGTAGCACTAAAAATTTTAATTAATTTAACTTTTCTTATTGTAGTTAATACTAAGCTAGGTCTGTTCCTATTCATATGGAGTGCCTGCTTTTTTGCTATTATGTATAAACTATCTAGGAAGTTAGATCAGCTAGCATTTGCAGAATCAGAAAGCCAACATGCACTTATTGGGCAAATTTCTGATAAGATCATGAATATCATTTCTATATTCTCATTCGCTGCTCACAAACGTGAAGTTAATTTGCTAGATAAACACATTTCACAGGATTTCATTCCTAAGCAGATTAAGCTATACAAGTACGATTTTAAAATACAGATTATTGGAGGTATTTTATACTTTACAAAATTTACCTTTATCCTATTTTATACAATCCATTTAAAAATACAGGGGCTTATTTCTGTGGGAGACTTTGCCTATATATTAGGACTTACTCTAGCACTATCAGAAGATATGTGGCGTGCTACTGTGTCTTTCCAAGATTTCTTGAGTAAAGTGGGCGATTTAAAAAGCGCATTTTCTATCTTATATATACCACAAGACAACCTAGACCTACCAGATGCTAAACTTTTGCATATCGCTAGCCCTAAAATTGAATTTAAGCACGTAGATTTTAGCTATGCAGATGAGGAAGTAGTGTTTAAAGACCTTAACTTAATTATTGAACCAGGAGAAAAAGTAGGCGTAGTAGGTCAATCAGGAGCTGGAAAGTCGTCCCTTATTAATCTACTGATGCGTTACTTTACTTGTGACAAAGGAGAAATTTTGATTGATGGCCAGAATATTAATCAAGTAACCCAGGAAACCCTCAGGCAACAAATTGCAGTTATCCCACAAGATACGCTACTCTTTCATAGAACACTATTAGATAACCTGCGTTATGGCAACCCAGAAGCTTCTGAAAAAGAAATTATTGAAGCTTGTAAAAAAGCGTATATTCATGATTTTATCATGAGCTTACCCAAAAAGTACCAAACTTATGCTGGTGAAAGAGGTCTTAAATTGTCAGGAGGACAACGACAACGTATTGCCATTGCTAGAGCTATTCTCAAGAATGCACCTATACTCTTGTTAGACGAAGCGACTTCTGCACTAGATAGCCAGACCGAAAAGCTGATACAAAAAAGCCTCGACATGCTTATCTCAGGCAAAAAGCAAACTGTTCTAGCCATTGCACACAGACTGTCCACTCTTAAACATATGGATAGAATTATTGTTTTAGATAAGGGAATTATTGTTGAACAAGGCACACATGAACAACTTATCCAACAACCCAGAAGCTTATACAGTAAGCTTTGGAAATTACAAGAAATTTAAACAATAAAGTTTTGTAGACTGAGCATATTGGTTAATACATATTTACTCAATAGCTAATAAAATGAAATGTGTCTGGAGCTGAAAATCAACTTACTTACAAAAAAAATCTTCACTCATACGCACTTTACATTTTAGAAATTACACTGCTACATTACAAGGCGATTTTAAAAAGTTGAAAGATTCGGTTACTTAGTTTATAACCTATAAACAAATAGGATTAAGCTTGTTATGCCTTATTCCATTTGATTAAAAGTCACACTAATTTAAGCTGAAGACGATTGACAAACAGCATAAAAGCAATAAGACGCTTCCTAAAACAATAACTCATAGCAAAGCTTAACATAAATTTTGTGTATTTATAAAGCAATCTATTTAGAAAATAGCATTAACTTTATGCATTCGTATATTGCGGGTATTTGGAGAAGCCAATGATACTATCTTACAAGCCCCTTGACCTATCAAATAATCCATGACAAATATTAGAAATTTAGCCATTATAGCCCACGTGGATCATGGCAAAACTACACTTATAGATAATATATTAAAGCAAAGTAATACTTTCAGAGAAAACCAACAGGTAGATGAAAGGATTATGGACTCCAATGAATTAGAAAAAGAACGGGGCATTACTATTCTTGCTAAGTGTACCTCTATCTACTATAAAGATTATAAAATGAATATTGTGGACACTCCTGGTCACGCAGATTTTGGAGGTGAAGTAGAACGTGTCCTCTCTATGGTAGAAGGAGTTGTGCTACTTGTTGATGCTTCTGAAGGACCTATGCCACAAACTAAATTTGTATTAAGCAAAGCGCTCAAGCTTGGGCTTAGGCCTATTGTGGTAATCAACAAGGTTGACAGGACAGACAGTCGTATAGAGGAAGTATTAAACGAAGTTTTTGAACTATTTTCTGCATTGGATGCTACAGAAGAACAATTAGACTTTCCTGTATTATATGCAGTAGGTAGAGAGGGATGGGCCGTAACTGACCTAAACCATGAGCGTAAAGACTTAGAGCCTTTATTTAACCTTTTTATCAATCATGTACCTGCTCCTAAAGTAGATACAGACGCTCCCTTTTCTATGCTTGCTACTATACTATCCTCTGATCCCTATGTTGGTAAGATTTTAATTGGCAAAGTATATAGTGGCATAGCTAAAATCAATACCAATGTTAAAGCCATTAATTTAAAAGGAGAGCTGATAGAATCAACAAAGCTAACGAAACTGTTTGGATTTAAAGGGCTTGAAAGAGTTCTACTAACAGAAATAGCAGCAGGAGATATCATTGCCATTGCAGGGGTTGAAAAAGCTTCTGTATCTGATACTATTTGCGATGTAGCTATCACAGAGCCTATAAAATCCACCCCTATTGATCCGCCTACTATGGCTGTTAATATTGGTGTAAATGACTCTCCACTAGCAGGTCAAGAAGGTACTAAAGTAACTTCACGGATGATTTTAGATAGATTGAAACGTGAAGCAGAGACTAACGTAGCCATTACATTAGGTGTAGACGAGAATTCTGAAAGCTTTGAAGTAGGTGGAAGAGGAGAATTACAATTGGGTGTATTAATCGAAACAATGCGTAGAGAAGGATTTGAGCTATCTGTTTCTCGTCCACGTGTATTATTTAAACGTGACGAAGAGGGAAAATTACTAGAACCTATTGAAGAAGTGGTGATTGACGTAGATGACCCTTATAGTGGCGTTGTAGTTGAAAAATTATCCAAAAGAAAAGGAGAACTAAAAGATTTACGACCTTCTGGAGGAAATAAATCCAGGATAATTTTTCATGTACCCTCTAGAGGTTTAATTGGTTATCAAAGTGAGTTTAGAAATGATACACGTGGCACAGGTGTACTAAGTAGAATCTACCATTCTTACGAGCCATTTAAAGGTGAAATTGAGCAAAGAAGAAATGGTATGATGATTTCTAATTGTGATGGTGAAACAACTGCTTATGCTATGTTTAACTTAGAAGAACGTGGAATACTATTTATTCCTGCTAGAACAAAAGTATATGAAGGCATGATTATTGGGGAACATAATAGGGAAAATGATTTAGATGTTAATCCTGTCAAAGGGAAAAAATTAACCAATATGCGAGCCTCTTCAAGTGATAAAGCAATTATTTTAACACCCCATAGAGAACTAAACTTAGAAGAAGTCATTTCTTACATTGCTGATGATGAATTGGTTGAAGTTACGCCTAAAAGTATCAGATTAAGGAAAAAAGCACTTCTTCCGCACGAAAGAAAGAAGCCTGGTAAAAAGGATTTTATATAGGCATAAAACCCTTCAGAAGAAGCTTTACCCCAAGCTATATTAAATAAATATAGTACTTGGGGTAACAGCAAAATTAGACTTAATTTTAAACTTGACTGAACTGATAAACAGAAACTAAAAGTATAACCTTTCATAAAACCCTAGGTAGTACAAACTAGCAAATGACGTTTGCTAAGGCGCCTTTACTGCTAATAATCCTTAAATTATCTTTTATATCGTTTAAACCAACAATCGCACCGTATATTAAAGAGTTTTTGAAACCTATCGATTCACCATATTTAGACAGGTTTATTTATAGATTTTTGAGTTTTTGGAAGGGCGCTATCTCAATAGCAAGGGATAACCCCTAACATCTTAATCTTACGCTACAAATATCCTTAGCATAAGGTATAGAAAAAGCAGACAACACACATAGCATCACATAATGCTAATGTTAGGCATTATTTAGCAAGGTTCCGTAGAAAAACCAAGTATTATTCCAAATTAGAAAGGTTGGTAGAGTTATCTTTATACTTATTGATATGATATATAAAGATTTTATCTTGTCTATATTTTAGTTAGCAATTCCGTTTATTTATATTATCTAGATTTGCATTTTCAGGCTTTTCTTCCTCTCATTTCATTGAAAAATAGTTGATTTAAAATACCCATTCTACATGAGGATAGTGTTGTGTCAAAAAAAGTTGTGTTTTCTTCTGTATGTAATTTACTCTTACATCTAGCTTATAAATTTTAGTGTCTTTTAAAAACTCAGCAATTTTTTTAATACCGCTATCACTTATATCATTGTTAACTAAATAAAGTTCTTCTACATTAGAACCGGCTAAATTTTGGATTAACTCCATTATACCCTTCTTCCCTATTCTGTTACCGTGTAAACCAAGTATTTTCACAGGAGTTGTAGATAGAATTCTTCCAAGTTCTCCTAGTCTGTTCTTTATTGGGTTGCAACCTAATTGAAGGCATCTTACTTTAGTTTTAGATAAATTTTTAACAAGCTCACAAGCTCCCTCTGCTGTTATTTGATTACCGGTTAGAATTAAATTTTCTATATTACTATCTTGTATATTTTTCCCAAGGCCTGCAGCCCCTTTATCTCCTATTTTATTACTACCTAAGTCCATAATTTTTAAGTTATGGCATTCAGGTAAATAAAGAGATATTCCTATAGCCCCTGCGTCTCCTAAAAGATTATTCTTTAGATAAACTTCATATATAGAAGGCCATAAAGGTAAACTCTTACCTAAATCAGTGGAACCTTTAGATGTTATGTTATTAAACATGGCAATTAATAACTTAATTCTACTATATTCTAAATATTTACCTAACTGCCATATCTCAGCATCATTTATATCCATAAAACTCAAATGTAATTCCTCTACCCTTGTTAAAGGTAAATAGCTCCAAAAAGCTCTGGGCAACTGATCAATACTTCTCATTAATCGATAAAAAGGGAAAGTTGGAATAGTTTGTGGGGTATAATCCAATTCCGTAAAATCTATAGTTCTTTTAATTGCACAGGGTACTACTAGCTTAGAGTCTACTATGGTTTTATTTAGGTAACGATTTGCTTGTCTAAGGTGTAATGTTTCTTTTAAAGGCAAATAGTTCAATAAATTTGCAAAACACTGCTGGTTTTCGACAATATTATTAAAGGATACATTTGTAGCCTTTTTTCTTGTCGCTTTTCTTATAGATATAGAAATAGCCCTTTTTCTTTGTTTGGCACCTGGACTGGAGGGTTCTTTATGAATAACAGGTATATCACTGACTATATCTTCCTCAACAAGCGTCCTTCTTTTCTTTTTTTCTGTAACTACTTCTTTTTGTTTCTCTTCTACTTTTCTTTTGCCAGAAAATTTTATGTCTTCAACAGCTCTACTTAAATGTTTATGATCTCCAGGATTATCTGTAGTAGCTTGCATTCTTGCTAGCCTCTTGGTAGGTAACTGTTTTATAGCTGGTACAATATCTTGGTTTCCTTCAATTCTACAGCTCTGTAAGGCTAAGCTCATGCTTATTAGAGCTAATACTGTATAATTTTGGCAATTCTTGTAGGTTTTTCTCATAGCAGTTATATATTAGATTTTATATAGTACAGCTACAAGTAAATTATCAATTATTTTCGCTTCTTCATTCTATATAAATATTCTTCATGTTCTATTTTTTATTAATCACCTTTCTAAGACACAAATAGTGTTTTTTAGGCATTGTTAAATTAATATAGCTAACTAATTGTTTAACTTTGCCATTAATAAGTTTAATAAGTTGGGCGATTTCTCGATCATGTATAGCTGCTTGCTATAACATTTGCCTTTACGCTTAAATCTTGCTAAATAATGTCGAATCAAACTATTATATCCCTCCACAGTATAGATCTCTGCTTTACTTCGGATATGCTTATCTGGGAAATAAACTTACCATAACTCTTCCAATAATTACTACAATAATACTTACCTATTCCTTTTATAGCTTCCCATAACCTTAATCCTGTGCAAGCTGATCGGTCTCCACACATATAAGAGAGGAACCGTTTGCCAAGTCTATCAACAGCAATCCATACCCAACAGTACTTTTTTTGAACCGATGTACGTGTGCAATTCATCTATTTCGACTATTCCTACTGTCTGTTGACTTGTAGGTAAACTTACTTGGCTACCCCACCCATCCTTTGACCCATTGATAAACTGCCCCATAACTTATTTGAAGTATGCGACCAATAGCTCGAAATCCTAATCCTTCTAAATACAGCTGCAGGGCTGAACGCTTAGTGGCTATAGGTTTTACGTCAGATCTTCGGCTGACTGTATAACGAAAATGGTAAGCCTTACATTTATAGCGTTGGAGGCCCCTAACAATTCCATCCTTATTCTTTTCAATATGCTTACACTTAGGGCAATTCATAGTTTTTTTCTTCTAGTCTAATAAAACTATCCTAAGTTAACAATACCGTTTGCTGCTATCCTATTCTCATCCATTACACTCATGAGGGGAAGAAACTTTTTATCAGCAAAAGTTATGATTTGCTGCCAGCTCCATTTCTCCTCGAACATCACATCAATAATATTCCCTTCTTCTCCTTCAGCATCGCTGTAGATCCATTGACCAGAAGGTTTAGAATGCACATGGACACTGATCTGCTCGCCACTCGTTGGGTGAGTAAGGATTGTGTTTTAAGAGCTATTTGCTTGCGTATCTAAAGTCCATCCCATTTGCTCGGTTTAACAAGGGGTACCAGTAGTATTTCTTTTTTCATTCGGTCTGTGTACGCTTTGATGCTGTCTTCTTTGAGTAAATACTGCACCCTTTCAGCTAAATAGGCATAATCCTGTCCATATCTAGCTATTAAACCTGTTGCGAAAGAGGTTGCAAAGACACTAAACACTCTTTAAAACGTTTTACTTCCTCCGCTAACTTACTTTTTACAAATATCGACCAAACATTTCTACATAATTACGAGACCTTTCTAAGAAAATTAGGCTTAGCTAAGACCTCTATGCCTGTTTACTTTAGGACCTTATGTGCACTCTTTAATAAGTACATTAGCCCCACTACAAAACGTTTACCTATGAGATTAGTTAAATAGCTTGTTATTTTACGAAAGCTAACCTGGCTTTTTTATGCTTTAAATACATATTTTGCCTTTTAAGTTTTTATTAATTGTATATAATTTTGCCTTTATTTTTTTCTGATAAGTTTTTCGCAGCGGGTCTATTCAAGAAAAGGTGATCAACCTAGATACTTACCCTTTCAAAAAATTCAGCGTTGCCTTGATTTTGTAAGATATGGGATGGGCTTAGGAATGGCAACGTGTTGTTTAGTAGGCTGATAGAATCTTATATTAAACACTTTGTAATATAACTAGTTGGTTGGCAAGTGTTTATGATTTTTAGAAGAAAAATAATGCCTCTTAATAATAAGTGAGGTATATAAGGACTTGCGCAATGTAAATAGAATGGCTAAGTGGGTGATATACTATATAGCTTTTTTCTACTGTATTTTCTTATACAGATTTGAATGCCGTATATAAATTGCTGTGATGAACTACTGCAAAGAACAAGTCCAAGGCCTAACAGGAGCTTCATATTCGTCTTGGTATATGCTCTCCAGCTCATTTTCAGCGTTACCTAAATCTTCTATATCAGATTCTGTCGTGCTCGCTTGCTCGGTGCCCTGAGCTTCTACAAATTGTTCTTCGTCTTGTTGTTCCTGTTGTACCAGTGTGGTCAGCTCATCTATTTCTTCTTCCTCTACAAATATCTTGCTCAAAACATTTTGGGCCTCTTGTGCTCCTTGTGCAGCAGCTTTTTTAAGCCAATAAATTGCTTCTTCCTGTTTCTTCATTGACAAAAGGATAGTTCCCAAATTATATTGGGACTCTATGTGGCCTTTCTCAGCGCTTCTTAAATACCAACTGATAGCCTTAAGCCAGTTAAGTTCGACTCCTTGACCTAGCTGATAAGCATATCCTAAACTAAAACAAGCTCCAAGATGTCCCTGCTCTGCTGCTTTTGTAAACCAGCGAACTCCTTCAGCATACTTAGGTTTTAAGCCAGGCCAAAAGGTGCACATACACCCCAGCAAAAATTGTGCATTCGCATCCCCTTGCTTGGCAGGTAGCAAAAGTAGTTTCCAAGCTTTTTGGAGCTCTACTTTTTGGTCAAATTCTCCCTTTAAATAAATACATCCCAGCTCATAGGTAGCACGGAGGTGTCCATTGTCGGCTGCTATTGAAAACCATTGGAAAGCACCTTTCCCATAAGCTGGATTAGATTTGGCTAATTTTCCAAAAACGCAGCCTAAGCAATATTGAGCTTCGAGGTGATTTTGTTGTGCTGATTTCATTAAACAACTAATAACAAGTGATTTATCAAGATCCAGGTTTTCGTTAACATCATACAGATATCCTAACTGATACATCACCTCTGGTTCTTCAGGGCACAATTTGTAGTATTTAATAGCTTGACTTGGATTACCTTCTGTAGTATAAATCTGTGCTAAAATTTTATAACTGCGTTGTTTCATTTCCATAATATTCTTCTCCTCTGATTCATTTGCAATGAATTTTTCCAGGTACTCTTTAGCTTCATCATATCGTGATTGACTGCAAAGCAGGTGCCCCAAGAAAAATGAAATGGTGGGATGCCCTTGTGCAGCTGCCATTTTGAACCATTTGATTGCCTTATCCCGATTAGATTTAACCCAGTCAGGTTTTATATATAGAGTTCCTAATAAGAATTGGGATCGAAGATCACCTAACAAAGCGGCTTTTTTTAACCAAGAGATGCCTTCTTCCACTCGAGAAGGAGTTCCGTCTAAACACAATTGACCCAGAAGGTGAGCTGCTTCTTTATGTCCGCTTGCAGCAGCTTTTTTTAATAAATTAAACCCTTGTGCCGGTTTAGCTAAAATTCCATTTGAACTGGTTGCATAGATCCATCCAAGTAAAAATTCTGCTTCAGTAAGCCCTTGATCAGTAGCTTCCTTTAAAAAACTTACAGCCTCCAAATGATTAGCCTCTATTCCCCTTCCCTTAAGTAAACATTTTGCAATTTGAATTTGAGCAAAAGGATCACCTAGTTTTGCAGACTTCAAAAAATTTTCCGCAGCCAATCGATCGTTTTGCTTTATCCCTTTTCCAAATAGATAACAAAAGGCTAAGTTTGTGATGGCTGAACGATGGCCAAACTCGGCACCTTTTTCAAAGTAAGCAAATGCCAGTTTTTCATTTAAGGGAGCAATTTTACCGTCCATATAAATTCCTCCTAATATATCCAGCGCAAGCGGGTGTTCTTTGGCAGCTTCTCGAAGAAGTTGTAGAACTAAGAGAACTTGCTCGTGCTCAATTTCTTCTTCCATTAGCTTCATGGCCAACATGAGCTTAGCCAGGCGATGTCCTTGATTGGATGCCTTGGTCAAGCATTCTAAAATTTCTGTCTGATGTTTATTCTCCTCTTTTTGATCGAGAATCAATCCTAGATAATAGAGAGCTTCAGGATCCTCTAACTTTGCAGCTTCACGCAACCAAGTAAGAATTTGGTCGCAAGAGATAGTTTTAATTTTATTGCAAGTAAAGAGCTTAGCTATAAGGAGTTGAGCCTCAAGAGTTCCATTTTCTGCTGCATGGAGAAAGAGAGGTATTGCTTTTTCTTGATTAGGTTGGATAGGACCCTGCCCATAAAAATATACTATCCCCAAAAGGTAAACACTGTTGCCATGATTGACTTTTGCCAGCTCCTCAAGCATATGCAATGCCCTAAAAAAGTCTTTTTTCTGCGTCTTTTCTCCTCTCATTAACAAACCAGCCACACTTAATTTGGCATCCAGATCTCCTTGCGTAGCCGAGGCTTCATACCATTTAAGTGCTTGAACGGAATCTATAGCAGTACCTCGACCTTCAGAATAACATCTCCCACAGTAATACTGTGCAATAACATCTCCAGCCTCTGCAGCTTGTAAGAAATAAAATAGGGCTTTCCTATCATCAATATCGACTTCCCATCCAAAGAAATAGAGCTTAGCAAGAAGGGTTTGTGCTGGAAGAACCCCGTTTCTAGCTGCTTGTTCTATGTACTTGGGAGCTTGCGATCGGTCAACAGGAACCTTTGTAGAGTGCTGAAAAAGAATATCGCCATAATTGTACGCAGCCCAAGCATGTCCTTGATTGGCTGCTTTTTCAAGCAACTGCAAGCCTTTTTTATCATTTCGAATAACGCTAATACCCATCCAATAATATTTACCTAAGGCAAATGCAGCGTCTGGGCTATCTTGGGCAAGCGCTTTTTTATACCAGTATTTTGATAGTTTGTAGTTTTGTGGAACACCTTTACCAACCTCATAACAATAACCTAAAAGTACTTGCGCGGTGGCATCGGTTTCTGCAGCCTTTGAGATCCACTCAAAACCCTCCTGTTCATTTTTTTCAAAGACAATGCCCTCTAATAACATCGCCCCCAACTCATACTGGGCCTCGTTAAGTCCTCTCTTGGCATCTTCAACCAATTTTGTTTTTAATTTCGAATTGTAGAGAAAAGAAGAAATTTCTTTTAACTTTTTTAACTTTTCTTCATATAGAGAAGGGCGCTCCTTTTTTTTCAGAACAACCTCATAAGCACCAAGATCTCTTTTAGGCTCATGTATAACCTCTGAAAATTCTTTTTTCAATAGATTAGGAAGGACCTTTAAAAGAACAGGGCCGTTTGGGCTATGGTTTCCTTTTCCTGTAATAAGAGTTACCCTATTAGCGTTTTCTTCTTGTGCTTGTTTTAATAACTTTCGGACCCCGGCTTTAAACTCAGGTACCCTACAACCATGAAAATCGTGTGAGAGTATTTTGTCATCGGCACCTTGTGCTTCTATATTGTACCTTATGAATGGTACGTTTGGCCTAGTAATACCTTGTTTAAGAATTTCTACCTCATCCTCATACGAGATATGCTTATTCTCATCTACCTCATCTTCATCTAGCCACGCCTTATCATCCTTTAATTTCTCTTTACCTTTGGATCGTTTTTTATTGTCATTCGGAGAAGCTGTTAAGCTCCCTGTCTTATTTGAATTAGTATCTTCTTCCTGTCTGTTGCTGCTAGTGCTAACGTTGGTATAACTTGAACTTACTGTACTTACCTTTCCTACTTTTTCTTTCCTATTACCTTTGGCTTTATTTCGATTGTTACCTTTCTGACCTCTATGCGACCCTCCCCCATATCCCTTCATTCCTCCTGGAAGACCTTCTTTGAAAATATATACACTCCCTGGCTGACCTTTTCTAGGTAAACTTACATGAACACATCTTTTTTGTATTTTTGGAGCTAATTTAACCCAGCTAGCTAAGTCTATATCTTTTTCTATTGCCACAGGTAAATTTCTACAATTAGGTTTCTTTTGTGTTTCATCAACTCTTACATCTGCTTGTAATTCCCTGCCTTGCACATGAAAAGTAATTAGGTAACCTCCTTTGGCAGTAAATTCTTGGCCCACTAAAGGATTTGTAGCAATTTGTTTAGTTTCTCCTGGAATATTCTCTATAGATTCTTTTATCCTAGGAGTAAGCAAATTAGAGGAGTTACCACAGCTTTGTAAAAATAAGCTGAGTAGTAAAGTATAAGCTATTAGTTTATGACGTATGTTATAATTCAGGTGCATACTTGATAGGAGCTATAAGTGAGGACTATATATTAGTTGGTAGCTAGTAATTACCCAAATGATTATTAAACTTTTTTAAACCACATATAAAAACCTAATTCTAATTTGAGCTTGTATATCTACCAGGCAGGAGTAATTCCATACCAGGTTAGTGAAACCGTAATTCTATGTATGAACGTACATGCTGGTCCTACTAGAAAGTAAAAGGACAGGACTTCTGGGAAAAGTTTTAAATAATGAATTGTTTTAAGTGCTAGTACATTGATTCACTAATTCTGTTCTTTAATATACATAGGATGCCTGTACTAAAATTGAAAAATCTTTATTTAGACCTTTCTTTCTTAGGGGTCCCAATTAACTATTTGTTGCACTAATATTGCTTTCACAATCCTTCCTTCCATTCTTAAGGTTGACTTACACCTTTTCTTCTATTTATATATCTACCATAAAACTTTACTTGGAGACCTCTTCTTCTGTTGGTGAAAGGGAAAAAGTAAACTTTTTCTAGCTGATATACTTTGCATTCCAGCTAAATGACATTATTTTTTACATATTCCTCTCCCCTCATTTAAAATTGCTTTTTATTTTTTTGTTTAATGGACTAACGCGTGGTTGCTCTATGGGTAGTGGGTGGAATTTTGTGTTATTAGATGTTCAGGACCAGCTAGATGAATTCCTAAAGATGAATCGACAGTGTATATCAGTAAGCTGCTAGGAAAGCAAGAGCAGCTTCTAGGTGCTTCCTCGAAAAACTATAGCATGCAAGAAGGCAAGCTATCTCAAAGCCAAGGTACAAGCCAGCAAAGGCATTGGCAAGATGTATTAACACCCCAGCAAATCAGAGGCTTTGCAGTAGGAGAGTTTGCCGGCAAGGTAGTAGAAAGTGATACGGCTTTTTCCCACACAAAAATAGACTTCTTTCGAAACTATAGTATCACTTGTGTTTAGATAAGTTTCTGACTACTTTAAGTTTACTTTCGAAAGAGGCTTAATGTAGCAAGTCTCATTCTATGATGGGTATTTTTCTAATAAGCAGTTAAAAGATTACCCAGCAGGTAAGAATTCGGTGAATATAGAAGGATACAAAGGCAAGCAGCTAATATTCCTCAAGCTACCAAGCGGCGGCGACAGAAAAAGGAAAGAATAGAATTGTTTTAACTGTATAGTTGGTATAGGTTATTTCAACAGGCATTAAGTTTTAGTAAGAATTTTTAAGGTATAATATATGCCAAGAAGCGGGTATATTAAAATACAAAATACTTAAACTATTTCCAATAACTCAATGCTGTACTTCACCAAACTGAAATTTGTATAAAATCCACCTCGATCACCAAGCATAACTTTCATCTTTTTATTTATAAAATAGGCTTTTTAAATACCCAATTTATATGTGGATAATCTTTTTTTAAACGTTTCTGCTGATATGAACTTATAATTGCTCTAGAAAAATCTTCAACCTGGTGTAAATGAACTGTGAATGTTTTTTCCTGGGGTAATTCTTTAACAATTATTTTCGCTCCTTCATATGTTATTGTATTATCACTCAAGTGTATTGTATTTATGGGTGTCTGTTTCAGTATGCGATTAAGATGCGGTGCACCTTTATCAGTTATTAAATTTTTGCTTAAGTTAAGTATACTTAATATACTTGTTTCTCCTAGAACACAATACTGAAGTGCATTATCAGTAATCTTATTGTAGCTCAAATCTATCTCTTGTATCGGAGTTCCAGGTAAGGCTTGCATAATTCCTTTAAATCCATCATCACCTAACTGATTACCTTGCAGATTAACTACACGTAGTTTTATGTTTTCTTGTAAGTTAGCTATAAGATTTATAACACCTTGTGCGCCTATTTTATTGTAGCCTACATTTAGATTTTCTATCCTAGACTTAGGACTTGCTAAATATAACCCTAAAAGAGTGGCTCCCTCTTCTCCTAGCTTATTACCCCATAAAGAGAGTGTGTCTATGTTTGAATCATCTAGTATTGCAATAAGTGCTTTTATACCTTCAACTCCTATCTTATTAGAGTCTAAGTCAATATCATTTAACAGCGTATTTGGCAGATAAGTAGCTAAGCTTATTAGGCCTTTATCTCCTATGCCATTGCTATTTAGCCTAAGACATTTTACTTTTGTATTAACTAAATGAGGGCCAAGTCCTGCTACTCCTTGAGCCTCCATATGTACCCCATTTAAAATAAGTTTTTGTATATTGGATACTTTTAAGTGCTTTACTATAGATATTAGCCCTTCAAAACTTAATTCCCTGATAAGCAATAGCATAAATGTGTGCGCCGTAGTACTTTTTAAAACTTCTCCAATTTGTTGAGCCTTTTCATCACTTATCGTGGTACAGGAAAAGGATAACGTTCCGGGAAGAGATGGGCTTGCAGGGAGGGTACTAAGGCTTTGAGAATTATCCCTAGATATAGAAGACTCAGTCCTGCTTTTTTTTAGTCTTCCTTCCTTGTTCATTTCTCTTTTTAAATCTTTCTCTTTTACTTTTGAACAGGCTTCTATTGCAGTCGCTTTTGGCTTACCTTTTTCTGGTCTTTTTCTTTTTTTGCTACTAGCATCTAAAACTTGATTACTATTTAGAGGTCTATTTTCTTTTTCTACTACAAGCATAGAGCTAGCTTGTAAATCACTATAAGGCTCATCTTGCTCTTTAAGCTTGTAAAACAGACCTTTTCTTTGTAATTTATGCTTATCTGCTACATCTTGCAAAAGGGTTGCTTGAGCTTTAGGGCTAATATGTTTTGTCTCTGTTCTGGTAGGGGTGCTTGGTGGGGTCCCACAGCCTTGTAAAAAGAAAATTGTCACTACTACTATATAAGTATATAATGGCTGAACTAACGATTTGGAAACCAAATACTGTCTCATAGTAATTCATTAATATTAAATACATTTCTATATTACTTAATAAGTAACATATATACAATATTACAAGAATATAAATTACAGCAGAGCAAGTTGAGTTGCTTTATGTATTTGTTTTAGTAAAAAAATAATATGCCATTTTTCGATCTTGTTCCACCCCCCATCCATGGTGATAAAAATGTCCTATTTTATTGTTGGCTTCTGCCAAATCAAGTTCAGATGCCTCCTTATAACATTCAAAAGCCTCTTTATACTTCTTTTCCTCTTCATAAATAGTTCCTAAACTAAATATTGCTAGCTTATGTTGCTCATCAGCAGCTCTTTTATACCATACAGTAGCCTTTTTATAATCATTTTGCTCTTGGAAAATATTTCCTAATATGAATTGTGCCTCCACATAACCCTGTTCAGCAGCTTTATGGAACCAAAAAATTGCTTTTTCTTTATCCTGTCTATTATGCACACGCCCCTGCCAGTAGATTTGTGCAAGCCCATATTGTGCTCGTGGCTCATCTGACTGGGCAGCTTTTTCATACCAGACAAATGCTTCTTGATAATCCTGTGCTACACCTTTTCCTTCATCATATTTGCTTCCTACTAAGAATTGTGCCTTAGCGTAGTTGTTTTTTGCAGCTTTTAAGTACCATTTAAATGCTTCTATGTCATTTTTATCTTGTTCATGTTTTTGGGCTACTTTATACATTGCCTTTGGGTGACCTAGTTTTACTGCTATTTCGCACCACCTCCATGCCTCTTTTTTGTCTTGCCTAATTGTAGCAGATCCATTTAAATATATTTTAGCCAATGCATAGGCCGCAGCTGCATGTCCTTTGGAGGCTGCTTCAGTATACCATCTTATTGCTTCATTCTCATCTTTTGCAACTAATTCAGATCCTATACTATATGTTTCACCTAACTTGTACATTGCTGGTACATGACCGTTACTAGCAGACTTAGAATAGAAATTGAATTTCTCATCTTCTTTAATTGAAGGTAGTATTTCAGCTAACTCAAACTGTGCATCTGGATTATCGTATTTTTCAGCAGCTATTCGTAGCCATTTTTCTGCCTCATCTAAGTCTTCTTCTACGCCTAGACCTGCTTTGTAGTTCCGGCCTAGCTCTAGTTGTGCCTTAATATTGCCTTTTTTAGCCTCTTTTTTGAGCTCTCTTAAATAGCTTTTTCTAGTTTGTTTAGTAGGGGCATTTTGGCTTTTCTCTTTTAATAAAATCATGGCGCTAGCTACCACATCTATTCGATCATCATGCTGAAGTTTTCCATTATCAAAATATTTCCCAGATGATAAGTTATCTTCAACTAAAGCCATTAATTGGTAAAAAAATTTGAAATATAAATCATCCTGAGGAGCGGAGCTAAAATCATTTATTAATGCTTCTTTACTTATAATAAGCTTATGGGTTTTTAATAGCGGCTGCAGCACCTCATTAATTCGGGCCTCTTTATTTCGTGATTGATGTTTGGTTTCAATTTTTATCTCTTTTTGCTTAGGCCCTAACTTTTTCTCTAAAAGTCTTACAAAGGCAGGATCTTTATTAGTTTCTACAGTAATAACGTTTATTTGATGCTTTATGGCTAGCCTTACTAATTCATCTAAAATTGACTCTTTATTGCCTACACTGGCCTTAGTGTCTTTTGTTTTATCTTCATATCCACCTCCTAACCCTCCTACCTCAGCAATAAAGTAATAGTCTCCCCTGCGCTTAGCAACACAATAAGTAGTTTCATCTCCTCCCGAACCAGAAGTGTCAACAGCTAGAACTTTAAAATCATACTTTAATGTCTTAGAATCTCTAAATAAAGGACCATAGATATATTGTGCGTTGGGTAATTGTTTTGGATTACCTCCCCATATAATACGTTTAGGGGTTCTAAAAATATCAAGATCCATAACAATTAAGTCAGAAATACGCATAGGAGGATGATGGCTTCGGCCTTCAGCAGTTTGTTTTATAGATTTCTTTTTTCCTTTTTTCTCAGGGGTGGCTGGTGCTTTGTTTTTAAGACGTTCTTGATACTTTCGCTCATAATCACGGCGCCTGTTTCTTGCATGGTTAATAAATTCTTTTATTTTCCCTGCAGGTTTAGCAAAATGGTCGTCCATAGCTCCTTTAATTGCCTCTGTATAAGATGCCATGGCTTCTAGGTCAAGATTCTGATATAATCCTTTATCTCTCAATGTTACCAACTTGTCTTGCGCAGCTTTGTAACCGTTTTCTGCAGCTTGTTTATAAAGTTTGATTGCCCTATCTAAAAGAGTTTTTTCTTCTTTCTGATTGTATCCTTCTAAAAATTCATCGGCTTTTGTACATGAGCTTTCTAACTCTTCTTGTGGTAAGTAAGTAATATCTGGCCTAGCTCGTTTAACAGGGTTCTTTTGGGAAGTTTCTGTATCGGCTCCTCTCTTTTTGTTAGGTGAGGGGGTAGTTATTATTGCACCGGAACTAGAAGAAGAGCTACTGGACGAGCTTTGAGATGTTGATTCTTTTAAAAGCAAAGGGACAAAATGCAGGTTGTCTTGTTTATTAATTATTATAGGAACCCTTTTGGAGCCCATCAGTTGTTTAAGAACTTCCTCGTTAATCTGTTTATATTTTGAATTAGTTGTTAAATAATAGGAAATGATTTGCTGCTTTGTATCTGGATTTATCAGTATTTCTATACTGATAATCCCCTCAAGTTCTAGCTTCTGACATAGCATTATTCCTTCTACCCAAGGTCTACCCCATATAGCGATATCTCCATAAAATTCCTTAGCACATTCATCTGCTGTATATTGTATTTTTGAATAGTTATTTTCATGATTGGCATAATACTTTTTGTCTTTTGTCTTCGGCCTTGTATTCTTGTTTTCGTGTCTATAGTCCCAATCAGCTACTAATATTTTATTTTTTTTGATAGAACTCATAGCATAGAGTACGTAAATATTTAGCTGTATTGACATCTGTATAATTAATGGAATTCATACATTGCGCTAATGCATCAAAAAAACAATCTCCGTTATCATAAGCAGTTCCTAATATATAACCTGGTAAGTCAGAAAGTAGTTTTTGCTTAATACTATCATCAATTTTTAATCCTGTACGTCGATTTTTTTCAGTGATAGGCTCTGATAGCATAAAAGCTTCTATTACGCTTTTACGTGGTGATGTATAAGTAGAATCTTCTAAAAGGGCTCGCTCGCGTCTACGTTTAGAAGAGCCTTGGTGTTGCGGAGAGTCAAAAGATAAGAAGCGTTTGGATGTTTTACTTTTTGATGGGGAAGGCCTTTGCGGAGTAGAAAGTATCTGACTATAGGAGCTAATAGTGCTGGAAGAAGAGCTGCTAGAGAAAGGATAGCGCGTTGGTGCCATTTTTTTATCAATATCCGTAGGTCTAGATATCTCTTCCTCCTCTTTAGCTTCTTCTTCTAATACTACTTCTTCTTCCGATGAAGGGAGTTGTTGTTTCTTTTTTTTATTCTTACCTCCTCCTAATAGGCCACGTTTTCCTATATATACATAACCTATTTGTCCAACTTTTGGTAAAATAACATGTACTAGAGTTGCCTGCTCCACTTCGGTTAGGTCTATTAACTGTTTTATGCTTATAGATATATCTATATAAAGAGGCAGATCTAATTCTCTGCTAAGAGAATCTTGACGCTCTTCCACTTTAGCTTTCCATTCAGTATTTTCTTTATAAAATTTGACTTTATATCCTTCTCTTGTCGTAAATAATTTTTCAGATAACTGCGCCTCTTCTAAACTGGTTCCCGCTAGCATGTTTTGTGGAGTATTATTTATATTTATTAGTTCCGCAAGATTAGGATTATCTTCTTCCAATAATTTGTCATCTTTCTGCTCTTTAATAGTAACCTTACTTTTGGAGAGGGGATTGATTTGGTTATGATTCTCTAGGCAGTTTTCAAATAGAGCACTGATTAGTAATAAAAAAACAGAGAAAGCAAAAAAGTGAGTAGCTACTCTTATAAACTTTGAGCCAAAAGGGTTAAACATATTATTAATAGAAAAAAGTTGATAGAGATGTTGGAATCCTTTGACATAAGTTAAGGCTCATCTCAAAAGATAATAGATAAAAACGTAATAACCAATACCTAAACTTTTATTTCGTCTAATCTTCTTAAGACTGGCTAGAGAGGCTTTTTGTCAAGCTTTTTGATATTTTATTTGGAGTAAGCAATCAGGCCTATATTGTGAAATTAGGGGGGTGTTTAGTCCCTTAGTGAAGTCATTAATATTCTTGTGAAAAAGATGAGGATTTTTCCTTGATTGTTCTTCTATAAATTGACAAGGGATTTTACCTCTTAAAACCTTAAGCCTACGAGCAAAACTATAAGCTAATAAGAAGTCATTTAAATGCCACTCTAACTGCTGATGACTACTATAATAATAAGTTTGCACAATAGCCTCTTTAATAGTTCTATTTATTCTTTCTACTTGTCCATTTGCCCATTGATCCATGGATGGGCTAGTTGAGTCTTTCTATGTCAATACCTTCTTGCTCATAAATACGATCAAACATATGTTCGAATGCTAATTCTCCTCCTTTCCTATTAGTGAATTGAATGCCATTATCTGTAAGTATTTTATGGATCTTATAGGGAACAAAAGCTATCAAATCTTGTAAAAAACCTACGGCCGCTGATTTAGAAGCGAATGGATATAACCTAGCCAAACAAAACTTACTGGTTCTATCTATAGCTACAAACAAATAAAGCCGACCTTGAGCTGTCTGCACTTCTGCTATATCTATATGGAAATAGCTGATAGAATACGCTTTAAACTGCTTCTTAGCCACTTTCTCCTTAATCTGCACTTTCTCTAGCGGGCAGCCATGGCGCTGAAAACAACGATGCAAAGTAGAACGAGATAAGTGGTGTATAGTTTCTTGTAAAGTATATAAGCAATCATCTAAGGGCAATTGAGTCAGCTTTCTAAAAGCAATAACAACTTGTTCCTCTTGCTCAGTTAATACCTTAGAACGCCTTACTTTAGGGGTCCCATAGCTGCAGCCTGACATGAAGTCCTCTTGCTCCATTTAGCTACTGTTTTACGGTTAACTCCATATTGTCTAGCAAGGGTTGCTATATTCTCTTTAGATAGCTGTATTTCTCTACGAGTTTTCTCTATTGTCCTGGTGCATTGATGTAATAGTTGTTCCATAATTTTTGTGTCTGTTGTTTATCGCTAATAATAACATAACTAATATAGCCATAACTATTAGGGACCAAACATGCTATGCGTCCCAAGAATCAGGAATACAGGTTTTATAAATCTTTAAGTGATGAGCAAGATAAAGGAACTATTGCAGACTTTATGTTACAAAGAGGACATAGCTATCAAGAAATTGTTTGGCTATCAGATCCTACTTTGTCTAGACCAGTTCTAGATCAGCAGCGCCATTTACCTGAACAAACCCAAGATCCAGTCCTACAACAAGAGCTTGCTCAAGCTAAGTTTACAAGGTTTCCAAGCGGATGGGGTACCACTTAAGAGGGATAGATCCAGTAACTTATCAAGGGATCGAGGAAAGTAAGACAAGTTCCCAAGGGACTATCTTTAGCTTATATGATAAAATAAATATCTAAAGAGAAGTCTGCTTATGCAGCACCATTCAGTACCAATTACAAGCTGATGGGATTAGTGATAAATACTTTCAAGAAGCCTTGTCTAGAGGATTAAGCATATTGCTAACTAGTGAAGCAGATAAAAAAATTGTTGTAACAGAAAGTCCTATTGATGCCCTAAGTTTCAAGCAGCTCCATAATACAGCTTATACTTTGTATTTGGCTACTTGTGGGAGTATAGGACAAGGAATAGCCCATAGTCTAGAAGAGGTATTTTTACAAGCTAATCAGCAAGCAATAGGAATAGCCTTATTTTTGATCAAGATGAAGCAGGCAAAAAGATGGATAAACAGGTAGCAGCGATAGCCAGCAAGCAAAGAATAACTTGTCATGTGGAGTGGCGTGTAAAGACAAAGTCTGGAATGATGTGTTACTAGCTTCCAAGGAGCAGGTAATACAAGTAGATAAGCAAAAAAATTATACAGTCTTTGCTAGGTCTCTCTAGGGAAAGGAAGGTTAGATGGTTTCTGTCTGTCTTGTATAATTGACGTGACTTACTATAGATAGTAATGAAACACTAAGGAGGTGTAATTAGGATTTCTTTAACAGCGAAAAAGTATCATTTTAATTCGGGATAGCAGGATTCGAATCTGGAGCTTTCTGTCCCCAAAGCAGAAAGTTTTAAATTTAAGTCCTACAAAGCATAATATCTTTTAAGTAAGTAAAACATATAATTTTGTCTATTTTGACACGGTTCAAGCTTCTGGACTTACATTATCTTGTCGTTAAATTATTTTTTTACTTATCTTTGATTTCTGACTATTTTTGCCATTAGACTTCTTACCAAACCTATCACCCAGATATGTCTAAATAGATTTATACCTAGATTTTATGGGGTTTCAGAAGAAATCTATTTGTATAATCCAAGCGTCACCTATAGCGTTAGTTGCTTAAAGATGTTGCCTTTGCTGTGAGCATCATAAAGAAAGTCTCCACAAATGTAGATGGCTCACAGGGCGGTTTATAACTAGTAATTAATGACCTAGAAAAAGATGCTACTTATATTTATCAGGCCTATCAGAAACGTTGTTGCATAGAAGAATATCATAAATCAACCAAGCTTAATGCTAGCTTGGAAAAATCTCCTGCCAAGGTAGAACGTTCCCAGCGTAACCATATCTTTGCCTTTATTGTGGCTTAGTATAAGCTCGAGTTATTAAGTATAAAACTTCCCTCAATCATTTTGCCCTCAAGTATAAATTGTTTCTCAAAGCTAACCAGCTTGCTTTTGCGGAACTTCAAAAAATCAAACTCCTAAAGATTGTTGCGTAAGATGAGTTTTTAATTTATAGAGGAGCAATTGAGGAAAAATTTTCACCTTTTTCACCAGAATATTACTAACTTCACTAAGGGACTGATCAATAATATTATTTGCAGATGTGCTACATAATAACTAATACATGGCTACTATGAAAACAAACTATAATACTCCTAAAAAATACCTATTATTAAGCCTAATAAGTATGAGCTTAATATTAGAGAGCTGTGCAAGGGGGGCTAACCAACCTATAGCGTCAGAGCTAAAACAGTTGCCAGCTAGAACACTCGAAAGGGAGCAAAATGATGCAGAAGTTCACGCAGACCATAAGCATATAATAATAGTTGATGAAGATAATAGCTATTTAACTAGTAAGAGAAGAAGGGAAGAGAAAAAGGAAGAACAAGCTCTAGAATCACCAAAGTCTAAGAAAAGAAAAGTTACAAGCCCAGAGGATGAAAATAAGGCTCCAGGAAATACAAGCCCAACAAAGGCTGCAACTAGATACAGCTTACAGAATAAGAAAAGAAGTCTCAATCAAATTAAATCAGGTCATACACGAACTAGAAGTGTCATAGGAACTAGGCCTAACTCATTTATTGAGTCTACTGCTTCGCCTTCTAGCAAAGTAAAACTTGTTGATGTTCTTGAGCATGAATCCATCTTACAACATATAACTTCTTATTTACCCTATTTTTATAGATTAGAAATGAGGAGAGTTAATAGAAAGTTACATGCTATTTTTAGTGGATATGACGAGATCGGAGTAAGAGGTGTGGAGAATCGTCCAAAAAAGAGTATTGACTTATATTCTAATCACACATCTTTTCTAAATTTTTATAAGAAAAACAGTAAAAAATATTGTGAGCATATACCTAAAGCGTTAGAAACTATACCTAGTTTTATTTTTTATTGTGTAATACAATTAGTACAAGATTTACCTAAAGAATTTTGGCCTTACATATCTGATACGAGTCTGAAAGGAATACGCTTGAACTGGAAAGGACTAGAAGATTCTGACGTAGAACTATTAGGAAAGTATTTACAAGAAAAAGAAAATTTAGTTAGATATATCGACTTATATTGTAATAAGATAACATTTGAGGGTGCAAAAAAACTTGCTGAAAGTTTACTCAAAAATAAAAAGTATCTTATTGATTTAACACATAATAAGATAACATCTCAAGAAGAAAAAGTAGAGTTACGGAAAGCATACCCACATATAATATGGAAATTATAAAATTATATTAATTTTCTGGTATAAGTTTTTGAAAATGGTCATTATAGTTATATAAATAGAAAACCTTTATAGCATCTTTAGGTATAAATTCATGTAGAAGTATTACCTTATTCTTCACTATTGAACCTTTACTGTCTATAACAGGTCGATATACTCTAATACCTATGTTATTAATATAAGCAATAGCATCAATAGAAGTATAATTTCCTTTGTCCTCTATATTATTAATTACTCCTAGCATTTTATTTTTTCCTATAAAATCACAAACAAAAGCACTGTATGCTTTTAAAGTTAATGATAGACGATTTAATTCATCAGCGATCTGTTTTTTCTTTACATTAATATTTTCTGTTTTTAAATATTCTGGCAATAAGCTAGTATCTGTTTTATTGCTATTCTTATTCTGTTTAGAAAGTTCGGTATTTCGCTCTTCTTCTAGTTTTTCAACTTTTTCTATTTGAGACTTATAGGTTTTATAATCAACAGCCTCTTTAATACTCTTAGCTAAGCTACGATTCTCGTCTAGATCTTCAACTACCGACCTAATATCAAACGAGATAAAATACCGGATAACAGGATCATTTTTATATTTATTTTTTTTTAATTCTTCAACTTGCTTGTTCCTTTTAAAGCCTATCGCATTAAAAAAACAATCCATACCTGATCCAGAAACATTTTGTAGTTTAAAAGGTTCTCCATCAATTTCATATGATCCTTCAGGATTGTTAACAGGATTATTATAACTCTTACTATCTATTGGAAGAGTACCTTTTACAAAGTCTATAATTGGTATAACTAATTCTTTAAAATCTGTTTTTTCTAATAAATCCTTTTCATGATTGGTAGAGAATAACTTATTCAATTGTTTATGCTCTTTTTTATTTCCTTTTTCCTTTGCCATTATATAAAATTTTAATGCCTGGTGTTCGGTCAGAGCTCTTCTATATAATTTGTGAGGCTTACTTTTTTGATACAGTTTAGCTATTCTATACTCAATTTTACCATTATTTTTAACTTTTTTGTCTTTATTTTTAACTAAGGAATCATAAAATTTTTCTTTTCTATTCTTGTGACTTTTCAGCTCCTTATAGAATATTAATTTCTCTTTGTTTGATTTTATTGGAGTAAATAATTGTAGATAAAATTCTAATGCTTTGATATAATTTTGTTTTGTTCCTTTTCCCTTATAGTACATAAAAGCTACTTTTTCCTTTGCTTCTGTGTACATATTAGCAGCCCTACTATAATATTTAAATGCCTCTTTAAAGTTTTCCTCTTGATAATAATACCAGTTGCCAAGCGCTAATCGTGCTTTAGCAGGCCCCCATAGGTTGTCTGCTGCCTCTTTTAGCAATTCAATTGCTCTTGGCTTTTCTTCTTCGTCTTCAAACAGTATGGTAGCCAATTTATACTGAGCTTTCGGATGTTGGACTACAGCCGCTTTTTCTAATAATCTAATCGCATCCTCTTCTCCTCCTTCTTTAAGATAAATTTTAGCAAGGTTATATTGAGCAGCCGGAAGGCCTAGTTCAGCTGATTCTGTGTAGTACTGGATTATTAGTTCACTCGTAGTTTCATCTTGTAAATTTTTGTTCTTTTCATATAAATCGGCTAGTTCAAATAAGGTTTCCTTTTTTAGCTCTACTAAATCCTGACTTTCGCTATCTTTCTTTTCTTCATTAGCTACAATAGATAGAATTGTTTGATACAATTCAAGAGCTTTCTCAAAATCTTGCTCTATCCCTAATCCATACTTATAGATCTTTGCTAAATTTTTTAATGCTTCTAAATTATTTGTATCTTGCTCAATAACTTCTTCAAATATCTGGCGAGCGGCTGGATAATTTATTCTTACACTTTCTAACCCATTCATATACATACGGGCTAAGTAAATCATATGAGTTGAATTACCTTCACTTATTAATGCTTCTCTAGCTAGTTCTAATTTTTCAGAAAGCTGTTTTTTAGTAAAATTTTTCTTATCCCTAATTCCTCTTTCTCTCAGCTCAGAGGCTCTCAAGCTTCTTTGTACTGGTTTTTTTCTATCTTGTAAATATCTTATAGCACTAGCTACTACATCTACTCGATCATCATAACCTGGCTTTCTTCCTTCCAGAATTTCTGTTAATTGATAAATAAATTTATAATTTAAATCATTAGTTTTTTTATCAATAATATCATCCTCAAGCGCTTTTCTATTAATAATAAGTTTGCTTTTATATAGCAGAGGTGTTAATATGCTCTTAATTCTTTCTTCCTTATTTTCCTTTTCTCTATAAATAACTATATTTATATGATCTATACCTGTCCCTTTTAAAGCTTCTTTTAGGGGCAATTCATATACATTAGGACCATTAACTTCCAAATATATATTATTAACTTTATGCTTTTTGGCAATATCTGCTAGCTCTTTTAATGTCTTTTTTAATGTATCTAGCCTAGAAGGTATTGGTTCCTCTTGTAATAGGTATTCGCCGGCCATTCCACCCACTTCCACAATAAAATAATAATCTCCAGATCTTTTAGCTATGCAATAGCCTGTTTCATCCTTCCCGTCTCCTGCAGGGTCAATACTCATAACAACATCATCATACTTTTTTTCTTGGGGTTCAAATAAAGGTCCAAATATAAAATCTAGCTTGAGGTATGATCTTATAAATCCTGGTTCATAATCCATATCTTCACCATAACCTTCTGATTCTGATGATTTTGTGCTTGCAGAGTATCCTTTTGTTACTGCGTGTATACCTCTAACTTTTTCATCTCTATAGCTAGGTTCAATACGATTAGGAACTCTTTTATTCTTATCAAGGTCCATAACAATGAATCTTGCCAACCAAGTCTTTACTTCCTCCTCATTAGATGGTAATTTCTTGCTTACATATTGGTTATATAGTTCTTGTAATTCTTGAGCCGGATTAGTGACCTCTCTCGGCTGTTCGGCCATTTTATTTATAAGGATTTCTTGTGCTTTTGCGCTTCCTTTATTAGCAGCATCACGATATTTTTGAATGGCTTTTTGAAGTAACTCTTGTGCTTGGCTATAACTTTCTGCTGCAATATACTCTCTCATTAGAGTCTCCGCTTCTTGATATCCTTTTTCAGCTATTTCTAATTGCTTGTAATCGCTTACTCCTAATACTAAGCTATCTTCCTCTCCTATACTTTTCCTTTCATCGTCACTAGTATCTGCTGCAGCTTTTTCTTTTCCTTTATTTCTATTTTCTATTTTCTTTTCCTTGAACAATGGCATAAAATGCCGTGAGCCATGCCAAGTCACAAGAATTGGTATATTTATATGTTGAATTATCTCTTTAGCATCTTCTATTTCAATAGTTGCAACCGTATCCTCTTTAACTAAAACATAACTACTTATTAGATTGTCATCAACCTCATCTTTTAATATTTCTATTACTATAAATTCTATCCCTAATTGGCGACATAATATTGGGCCTTCTATCCCAGTTCTTCCCCAAATAGGCGATCTTCCTTTAAAATGTTTTTCACATTCATCATTAGTATATTGTATAAAAAAATAATCCTCTTCTCCTTTATCTATCCCTTGGTGTTCGCGCTGATTTTCTTTATCTACTTCCTCTTTATTGTTTAAATAATATGCATGGCAGAGCTTCCTTAATGATTTAATAGAGCGTCCATTTGTATTACTAATTCTGTTAAGACATTGGGCCAACGCATCAAAAAAACAATCTCCCGTATCTTCAGCCTCACCTAAGATATAAGCTGTTCCTAGTTCAGCATGTAAAATGGAAAGTATATCCGCTTTACTTATCTTTTTAGGATAAGCTTTCATTGATAGCGACATTTTATCTTTGTTGCTATCGAGTAGAGTATCTAAGCTAATACCCTGAGAAAATTCCATCAAAGGCGAACTAAGAGCTTCGGATGATACACTGGTTGGACCACTACTTATTTTGACTTTCTTAGATTTTGTGGACTCTTCTTTTCTCTCCTTTCCACTTTTACTCATTGTCCTTTTTCTCTTTGTAAGGGCACCACTACTGCCTTTTTCCTCACTATCTTCTTCTATCTCACTTTCTTCCTGCCCCTCATCTTCACTGTTTGCACCACCTGATAATCCGCTAGGAGATACATATACATAAGCTTGTTGTTTTGTAGAAGGATTGAACTTAATAATATGAATATAATTGCTGTAGGCTTTCTCACTTAGCTTTAGTAATTGTACTAAACGCATACCTGGGGCTAAAACTACACTTAATGGTTCATTAAAATGTTTAGCCTTTACTTTCCATGCCCCTTTTTCTTTATAAAATCTGACTTTATAGTCATGGGGTAGTTTGAAAACTTTATTTGATAACTGTTCTTCTAGCTCCTTCTCGTCTTGTTCCTGTTTACTATCACTAGGTTGCTCTTTTACTTTACGTTGTTTGCTTGCTACATGCTGTTTGGCTTGTAGCGCTTTCTCTTCTTTTATACTTCCAAGTTTTTCTATCCCCTTATTAGCAGCCAAGGGTGTAGAAGCTGAGAGGTAATTAGGTTGCTTGTTAATAGCGGATGGTTGAATTTTACCTTTGGTATTTGTAGGATCCTGTAGTTGTATATGACTGGCTTTATCAATGGTCAAAGGTTCTAAACTAATAGTAGGTTTACTAACTGATACTACAGCCTCTTCTTGTTTTACTTCCCTATTAGTAGATTGTTCGTCTATATTATGGTCAGTAACTTCCTGCTTCTCGTAAGAATTTTTAGAACTATTTGACTGTCTAGCATCTTCTTTTATGGTAGAGATATCAGAGCTAGTATCTTTTTCTCCTTTCTGGAAGGGTGTAATAGGATTATAAAATTCTAAACAACTTTCTAAGGAGAATAAACCAAGCATTAACAATAGATATAAACCTACCATTATCCCATGCATAGCCCATTTAGAATTTAGAAAATGGAATTTCTTCATCAGTTTAAATGTAAAAATATTTACAAGGCAGGAATGTATACTTATTAGACTTCTTCCGAAACCTATCACTTAAAAATGTATAAATAGATTTATACACAGATCCCACGGAGCCCCAGGATAAGTCTATTATATAAAATACATTTTATATGTTGTATAGACAAGTTTTTTTATGTAAACAGAAGGTTAGGGATACGTATGTTGTATCGAGCCTATCCAACAAACTGTGTCAAGGATAAAAAAGGGGAAGAGAAATTAAATAAGATAAAAGCAGGTAATATAAAAAATCAGTCTAGCATAATTTTTTACTCCTTTGAAAAATAGCTCAATACGGCTTCGACCACTAACTTATTCAATGTACCTATTAATTGGTTAACTGATTCTCCAAGCTATAGTAATAAAGATCTTGACGAAGGGTAACCTATAGCATTACCAGAAAATTTCTAACAAAGAATCATTTTAATGTCGGGATGGCAGGATTCGAACCTGCGGCCTCCTGCCCCCAAAGCAGGCGCGATAACCGGACTACGCTACATCCCGTTCAAGATTAAATAGACGTGTATGAATTTACAATTGACTTCACTACGTTTCTTCTCTGACAATTATGAACGTGAAAATAGCTGATGAATATTACAAATACAAATCAAATGTTGAAGTAATTATATAAAATCTAAAAATATCAGTATTTAACTACTTTTTTCATATAAAAATCAAACTATCAACTTTTGTTTTATTCTTCTTTGTCTTCAATAGCAATATCAAGCAACTTAAAACTTTCTAAAAAAGCAGTAGTAAATTTACCAGCCCTAAAGTTTTTGTCATCCATTAGTTGTAAATGAAATGGAATGGTTGTCTTAATCCCTTCTATTACAAATTCCTCTAAAGCCCGTTTCATTCTTACAATGGCTTCTTCCCTATCTTTTCCACGCGCAATAAGCTTAGCAATCATAGAATCATAATGAGGAGGAATGGTATATCCTGAATAAATATGGGTATCTACTCGAATACCTAAGCCACCTGGTAGATGTAAGTTGGTAATGGTACCTGGACTAGGTCTAAAATCTTTAAAAGGATCTTCTGCATTAATGCGACACTCAATTGCATCTCCTTGTGGATAATAATTCTTGTTCGCTATTTTCTCTCCAGCAGCTATTTTAATCTGTTCTTTAATAAGATCAATGCCAGTTACTTCTTCGGTAATAGGATGTTCTACTTGAATACGGGTATTCATTTCCATAAAATAGAAGTTCCTATGTTTATCTACCAAAAACTCTACTGTGCCTACACCCTCGTAACCAATACATGCAGCACCTGTAATGGCAGCCTGCCCCATTTGTTCTCGTAACTCTTCTGTTATAAATGGTGAAGGAGTTTCTTCTACCAGCTTTTGATGCCTACGTTGTATAGAGCAATCACGTTCTGAAAGATGCACAACCCTACCATGTTGATCAGCCATAAGCTGAATTTCAATATGCCTAGGCGCTTCAATAAGCTTTTCTAAATAAAGTCCATCATTACCAAAAGCAGCTTGAGCCTCACGCCTAGCCTCATCCCATGCTTTAGCAAAAGCATCTGCATGCTGAACAATTTTCATACCCTTTCCTCCACCACCTGCTGTTGCCTTTAAAATTATAGGAAACCCTATTTCCTGAGCTAATACTAGCCCTTGCTCTAATGAGGTAAGCAAACCATCTGAGCCTGGGATAGTAGGCACCCCAGCTTTTTTCATAGTGTCTTTTGCAGTGGCTTTGTCACCCATTTTACTAATGGACTCTGGAGAAGGGCCAATAAACTTGATATCATGCTCCTGACAAATTCTTGAAAAAGAAGAATTCTCTGAAAGAAATCCATACCCTGGATGTATAGCATTCGCATTAGTCAACTCCGCAGCTGCAATAATATGAGGTATGTTTAAATAAGAGAGTTTACTAGTGGCTGGTCCAATACAGACTGCTTCGTCAGCAAAGTTTACATGCAGACTCTCTTTATCAGCTGTAGAATAAACGGCCACAGTTGCAATTCCTAGCTCTTTACATGCTCGGATAATACGTAGGGCAATTTCACCCCTGTTCGCAATAAGTATTTTGTTAAACACGGCTCTTGGGTTTAGGTAATATAAAACTACTATAGGCGTATAACAACTTTATTAAGCTGGCTTTATTAAAAATAATGGCTGATCGTATTCTACAGGAGAAGCATCCTCAACCAAAATTTTAATAATGGTACCTGCTGTCTCTGCTTCTATTTCATTAAAGAGCTTCATGGCCTCTATAATGCACAACGGCTGACCTGGTTTTACTATATTGCCTTCTTGTACGAAAGGAGCACTTTCGGGATTAGATGCACGGTAAAATGTACCAATCATAGGAGATTTAAAGGTGATGTGTTCGGTATTTGCCGCTACTGCTGGTGTTGCTATTGGCTGTGACTCAACACTAGCTATTGGTTGAACCGGCATAATAGTATTTGCAACATTGCTTTCTGGTAAAGTTACAGGTGGCTGGCTAGCTAACTGCTGAATAACAGGTGCATTTTTTTTGATGCTAAGTTTAATCTGTTCGGTTTCTATGTTAACCTCTTCCAAACCAGATTTAGCAATAAATGATATTAGTTCTTCTAATTCTTTTAGTTTCATATATCAGTTTTTACACGTTCTACGTAAGCAATAGTTCTTGTATCTATTTTAATAATTTCATCATTATCAATAAATAAAGGTACTTGAATCTGCAATCCAGTTTCTAAAGTAGCAGGTTTAAGTGCTCTAGTAGCTGTATCTCCTTTTAACCCAGGCTCTGTATAGGTTACTTTAAGCTCTACAAAAGGTGGTAGCTCACAACCAATAAAATTACCTGTTTCTTGATGAAATAAAACATCTAATTCTTGACCTTCTTTTATTAATAATGGGTTTTGAATAGCCTTTTCATCTAAATCTAATTGTTCAAAGGTATTATTATCCATGAGATGGTAACCTGCACCATCTTTATATAAAAATTGATAAGTTTTACGTTCTATACGAGCTGTAGTTATTTTTACACCTGAATTAAACGTATTATCAATTACTTTACCATTTGTTAAACTTTTAAGTTTTGTTCGTACAAATGCACCTCCTTTTCCAGGTTTTACGTGTTGGAATTCAACAATTGTATACAGATCGTTATTGAATTCAATACATAAACCATTTCGAAAATCACTAGTAGTAGCCATAGTTTGTTGTTTTCTGAATAATATTTAAGCTATTAAATAACTCCTATATCTATTTATATGCCCATGTAAGGTAGGCAGCCCCCCAAGTAAATCCTCCTCCAAAGGTAGTAATAATTAATTTATCTCCAGGCTGTAACTGACTTTCATAACGCCATAAGCAAAGAGGAATAGTAGCACCTGTGGTATTACCAAATTCTTGTATAGTAATCATCACTTGCTCTTCTTTAATGCCGGCGCGTTGTGCTACTGCATCTAGAATCCTTTTATTGGCCTGATGAGGTACCAAGAATTTTATATCTTCATGATGTAAATTGTTTTTCTTCATAATCTCTAGAACTACTTCGGCCATTTTCTCAACTGCAAATCGATATACAGCTCTCCCCTCTTGATATACATAATGTTCTTTAGCAGCAATAGTTTCTGCAGAAGGAGGGCGACGGCTCCCACCTGCTTTTTGATGTAAATATTGCTCACCATTTCCATCCCCTTTCAATATGCTGTCAATAATACCATATCCTTGGCTGTTAGGTTCTAGAAGTACTGCCCCTGCCCCATCTCCAAAAAGAATACAAGAATTTCTATCTTCATAGTTTACAATACTTGACATCTTATCAGCACCTACTACCACTACCTTTTTATATTTGCCTGTTTCAATAAATTGTACGCCAGTAATTAGTGCATATAAAAATCCAGAGCATGCAGCCTGTAAATCATAACTAAAAGCATTGGTAGCACCTACAGCATGTGCAATAATATTGGCAGTAGCTGGAGTAATCATGTCTGGGGTAATAGTAGCGCAGATAAGTAAATCTATTTCACGCGGATCTGTATTAGTTTTTTCTAATAACCCTCGTACGGCTGGTATACCCAATACAGAAGTACCTTGATTAGTGCCTTCTAATATACGTCTTTCTTTGATACCTGTTCTAGTAGTAATCCATTCATCATTGGTATCAACCATCTTTTCTAGCTTCTCATTGGTAAGTATGTATTCAGGGACATAACCATGTACACCTGTAATAGACGCACGTATAGCTGTTCTCATAGGCTAGTTATTAAAATTTCAAAATTAATTTACAACATCAACATTACCTTATACTTTTTTCCTAAAGTTTATTATCATGTTTATGAATAGACCATTGTAATTAACTTCCATATAGCAATTACGTTTTAAGAGTCTAATACTTGTTTAATTAATCCTTCCCAATAGGATAGAAAACTCTCTTCATTAATAACTGGGGGTATACGCTTATACGCTCCAGTATATTCAAAACCGATAAATTCTATAGTAGGTTCTAATGCTGCAAGCGACTGTTGTACATAGGACAGATGTTCTCTTTTGTCATCAACCATGATTATTTGCTTAGGATAAAAATGGATATGATGAAGGAAAGAAACAAGCGTAGGCCCTTTGATATTAGTTTTAGGCTCTCCCCTCACGCATAATATGCCATTATAATAAGTAGGGTAATTTTGGTCACAAAAAGGCAGATCAGTTAATATGACCTTTTCTTGTAAGGATATGTTTTGTAAAACGATGCCTAATTCTTTTAGCTTTTGGAATCTTTGTAACTCAAGGGGCGCATTATTATTAAATTGACCTGATAAGCTAGCAGTCAAAACAATACTTTTAACTTGTAGCGCTTGAATGCTTTCAATAATTGACGGAGTAATCTCCTCTATTAGCTGATGCTCACTTATTTGTAAGCCTAGAGTAAGTACTTTCGCCCGATCTGTGTCTGTAAGTGGGGATAAGATTCTTTGAACCTTAGTACGATATTCGGGTTTAGCTAGATAGAGCAAAGCTGGCAATGGAGGCATAGTTAAGGTAAGATCCATATCAAATACAACAAGGAGCTGTGATTTCTCAATAGCTCCTTGTACAATAAATGGATGAATCTCAGCTATGCTTGTAATACTTTTGCTAACCACACTCATAAGCCAGTACTAGCTAGCATTACGTTCCATAACTACTTTTCCTTTATAATAAAGTTTGTCTTCATACCAGAAAGCCCTATGAGGAAGATGGAGTTCTCCCGTAGTAGGACAAACTGCAAGGTTAGGCATAGGCGCTTTATCATGCGTTCTTCTTTTATCTCTTCTAGTTCTTGATTGTCTTCGCTTGGGGTGTGGCATAATGAGTTTTAATACTATATTTAACGGTTACTATTTATACTTACTATTTTATTTCTATATATCTAATCTATATCTTCCTCCTCATCAGCAAAGCGAGGATGAAGTCGCTTCATAGGAATAGACAAGTTTACAAAATCATAAATATGCTGGGCTACTTGAATACTAGAGGCTTGGCGCTCAATCATATACAAGTCCATATCTAATTCCTTATCTTCATCTCCTATTTTAAAGTGTACTACCCGTTCAATATTAATAGGATAGTTAAACGGCTCTAACGTTCTATCACAGCTTAATTCTATCTCACCTTGAATAGAGAAAAGCAGTTGAATATGTCGTGGCGTTTTATCTAATTTTATATTGACATTCAACTTACCTGTTTCTAAGAGGTTACCTTCGAATAATTTAAAAAAAGTATCATCCAGTTGATATACTTCCTGGCTACTGCCAGTATCAGTTCTAGGTACCTGAATGACCATTTCATGTAGCTTAATCATGATATCATACTCTCCTCTCTAAGCTTAAGTATGCAAAAATACACAACGTTAGCGACTAATGCAGTAAATTTAGCATAAACTCTTATAATATTAAAGTATAGCTACTACTTTTAAGAGTTTACTGAGAAAAATCAATTAATAATTGGTGTTACTATATACAACAATAAGTTTAAAATATAGGATGTATACTTTAGTTTTAGCCTTAAAATACATCCTGTTTGCTTCTTATACAGGTGTTAGGATAAGCTCATATTAATAAAACCATGTAAGGCTCCTAATAAAAATCCAGGGACAATATCTACTATCAAATGCTGCTTAGTAAATAAGCATGATAAAGATACGATAATAGGAAATGCTATGGATAAAGTAGGATAAAAAGGATAAGTAATGAATGCCAAAAATACAGCAAAAGCACAGTGCATAGAAGGGCATGCATTATCTTCCGTGTCATGATCATGTACTAAATCCATAATAAACTTGGTAACTTTATCTGTTGGAACACCTCTCACTTTTTCCCTGAACTCTTTTCGTATACCTGTAGGAAAGTGAACAAACCAAAAACTACTATGCATCAGCATGAGCCAAGCATGCAGAGCTGAGCTATTATAATTTTTTAGACAGAGTATAGCTAAGCTAAAAAACACGTAATATAAAGGAGAATAAATCCAGAATAATTCAGGAATAGCAGGAATTCGTTTATCTAGCAGTGTAGGAACTAAATATATTTTTTTATGTAGCTTATGGTTTTTTTGTGGCCAAAAATACATTTGGTAGCCCCCAAGTACAAGCATATTCTTAACACTTACCATAGCTATCATATCGTATAGATTATGTAACCCACCAAAATTACATACTACAATCTTATAATCTATCAATACCTTAATTATAAAGGCTTCAATAAGAGAAGCAAAGTTAAGCCACAGTATAGTTTTATACTTCATATAAATTAATTAGTACATTTAATACAGTATAAATTGATCCTAGCTAGGGATGACATACTTGAAAGCTCCTAATTGGCATTACAGTTTTTTAAGAGCTACTTCAGCCACAAATAATAACACATTAATAACAACAATATAAATTGCCTTACTTAATGATTACTGATTTATTCTAACTTGCTTTTTATTATTAGGTAATCGGTAAATAATTATAAGAACAATTATACCAGCCATCACAGTAAGCAAAGATAACATATGCCCCATAGTAATAGGGTATTTACCAGGTATTAGCACATTAAAAGGATCTTTAAAAAACTCAAATAAGAATCTAAAACTATAACAGATGGTAGCAGCTACCCCAGCAATCATACCATCGCGTATAGTAGCTCCCTTATAGTACCACCATGCAAAAAGTACAATAAGCGTTAACAGATAAGAAAAACTTTCATAAAGCTGTACAGGATGTCTGGGTATGCCAAATGCTTTAACATCTACTATATACTGACTTTTTTTATTTCTAGTTATTGTATAATCCAATGGTGAATCACTTGGAACGTATATATGCTCTTTTACATGAGAAGCACGCAAATAGCTTCTAAGCCTATTTTCAATAAATCGTTTTATAGCTTCCTCTTCAACACCAACACCTGCAAAAGTGCATTCCACTATGATAGGTGGATAACCTTTTATAGTATCATATTCTGCTGTATTGTTTTTTAGCACCCTAACAGATTGAATAGCTGGCAAGCTGTTAGATAAATCTTCTACAACATGCTTGGCAAAAATTACACCGTACTGACTGTGGGTGGGTGTACCAATAATCTCTGAATTAATAAAGTTTCCTATTCTTACGAAAAACCCCATCATGACACCAAAAGCTAGTGGCGTTAAAATCCATAAAAAAGACTGCCCCATTTTCTTCTGCTTAACAAGCTTAAGCCGAAAAGGATATAAGCTAAAGTTAATATTATAATTAGCATAGAGAAATGCACCTACAAAACCTCCTATTAAAGCTCCATGATAAGAAAGTCCTTTATACCCCACTATTTGAAATTTGGGAGTAAGTTCGATAGGGAAAATAGCCTCAAGTGGGCTTTTTAAATAACGTATAGGGTCATAGAATATAACTTCTCCCAAACGTGCACCTACCAGGCAAGCGATTAATATATATAAACTAAACTTGTCTACATCTTCTACAGGTCTTCCTTCTTTTTTAAAAAAGTAGCTAAGTAGCATACGACCGCTTAAAAAGGCAGATATAATCATAAGGCTATACCACCTAACTTTAAAAAACCCTAATTCAAATAATACTTGGTCGGGAGTCCAAATTATATAATTTAATAGCATGGGAACTGGGTGTAACATATAGTGTTTATAAGTAAATATGGCAAATATAAGCATGTTTTATAGAACGTAGATTACTGTGGCTACTTAAAATTAAAGAGAATTTTAAGTAGATTTATGTACTTTACAAGCTCAGCAAAGTGTGCAGATTTAACAAGTAAATTTGTTTTTGCGTACCCATAAAGCATATCCGAAGCACTCACAGTTCCTGAAGAATGCATTAATTATTTTTCTAATAATGTTAAAGGCAACCAATTAAAAAGCTTTTAAAGTGGGTAAATGTTCGGTTATATAAAATTATGATAATTGTACTTTTACAAATGTAATAACCTTTGCAGTATTTCCCTATGCTCGTTTTTTCTTATTTAATTGATATATATTTTTATATATTAATATGTAGATAAAATTATATACTATCCGGGTATTGCTACAAGAGTTATCTATTTTATGACCAACCATAAATATTTATACTAAATAAAATACATATTAGCTTGCTAGGGAATAAATAAACAATTTTATATCAATTTAGATTATCCGTAAAGTAGAAATGCTATAAAGTTATATTGGCAAATTATCTTAGCTCTAAATAACCTAATTACTCAATAGCTTTGGGTATGTTCATATTTTTTATTTCTGCTTGCTTGATCTAAAATATTTTAAAATATAGCATATTTATCCTATTTAGTTCAAATATTATGCGCTATACAACCAGGGGTATTGTTTTAAATTACATGAAATACCGAGAAGCTTCTATTATTGTTAGAATTTTTACAGAACTTTTTGGTAAACAATCTTACGTAGTAAATAGTGTTAGGATGCTAAAGGCTAGACATAGCATAGCACTTTTTCAACCATTTATGCCACTAGATATGGTAGTGTATCATAAGAAAAGTGTTACGCTACAGCGTATTGTAGAAGTAAAATGTCATACGCCTATTACCAATATTTTATGCGATTTGAAAAAAGCAACCATTGCTACCTTTTTAACAGAGTTACTTAACAAAGTACTTTATGAAGAAGAACACAACGAAAATCTATTTGAATTCCTATTACAGGCAGTAATCAAACTAAATAGCTTAGCAGATAGATATGAGTTATTCTATTTAGATTTTATGCTACAGCTTTGTAGTTACTTAGGTTTCGGACTCAGTAATGCCTCAGAAATTAATCAACAATTAGTACAATCAGGATTTCACAGTACGCTCAATGGCGATGAAATAGCTTTATTAGATGCTCTATTAAACAAGCATACCACTGATATGGTTATTCCTAATCGATCATCTATTAGGAATTTACTAGCTAATATGGTAAAGTATTTTCAATTGCATATAGATACTTTAGATATGCTTAAGTCCTTACCTGTTCTACAAGAAATAAGTGGGTAGTTTATTTTTTAGAATCAATAGTTGAACAAAATCAGGAAACAAATTACAAAAAATTTGGGGTCAATCATTTAAATCATTTAATAAACTTTGCTAGGTCATATCAATAAATAGCCCATAAATAAGAACCGGCTACATAAACACCACTTAAAAAGTTGACAGCTAGCTTATCATAGCGCGTAGCTATGGCCCTATATTGCTTTGAGTGAGCAAAGTAATGCTCAATCAAATACTGCCATTTATAGAGCTCTTTATCATAAGCTCGCTTATTTTTATGATTAGCTTTTGGTGGTATGACTGCCAAGCAATTGCTCTTTCTTAAGCCTATCTAAAACTCGCTTTTATGCATAATAAGCCTTATCAGCCAATAATGCAGGAGAATTTTAATGCATCGGCTCTTTGCAAATTATATACCTCTCCACCTGGTAGATGAAAGGCAATAGCCTTCCTTTTCCATCACATAATACATGTATTTTTGTGCTTAATCTTACCCAACTACTTGTTTGTTAAGGCTTCTTTTTAGCGCCCCCACTATACTGATATGCACTAATAATAGTAGTATCAAGCATATGATAAGTATTATCGCTCGCTTGGGAAAGTGTTCCAAATACTTTTTGTCATACACTTTTTTACTCCATCTAGCATGACGGATATGGACCACCCTAACGTCTGCAAAACGTTTGGGTAAATCACGTCAGGGTATGCCAGTACGGTATAACGATATAAGTCTGCTTCAACAAAGAGTCTATAATCTTTGTCCATTAGTCCTATTGTGCCTGCTCGTACTGGCAAGAGGTCTTTGATCTTTTTTCCATTGTTGGTCTGTTAGTGTATAGTGTCACATATATTCCTCCTATTTTTAGTTTGGTATACAGCTAACATACTCTTTTCCCCTTTTATATCTAATTTGGCTTATATTTCAATTATTGATACACCTAGATTATTATAACAGGAGCAGGCTTTTTTAAAGCCTGTTCAATACTGCTTCCAGCCAGCAGTATTGAGAGGTATTTCAAATTAACTATAAGGTAATAAGTTTCAATTAATCTACGTGCTCAACTAATTAATACTTATTTGTTATACACTACTTATTAACTTTCCTGCTTCTCATTAGTCCCATCACCATTCATATCTTCTTCTTCAGTAGTATCTCCTTTATCGGTAGTATCTTCTTCAGTAGTATCTTCTTCAGCAGTATTTTCTTCAGTAGTATATTCTTCTTCGGTATGATCTTCTTTTTCAATAGTATCTTCTTTATCAGTATCCTTTTCATCAATATTATCCTTCGTGCCCTCCCCATTATTGTTCACCTTATTATTATTTGAAGATCTATTAAAGAACTGCCCAAACATACCCCTTTTCTTTTTCTCTTTTTTCTGCTCCTGCTCATGTCTTTTAAGGATTTCTAACTGAGCTTTCATACCTTGTAATACTGTTGGTAGTGTATTTAAATTATTACTATTCATATCTAAAGACTGACCAGGCTTTTTAGAAGATATATTCCTTACACCTCTTGCCCTTTCAAATAACTTCCAAGCTTCTATAGCATCTTCAGTAGCCTCTTTAGCAGCCGTAGCAGTATCTATAGTCTCTCCAGCAGCCTTAGCAGTTTCTATAGCAACTTTCTCTATTGTTTGGTTTTTTGTCCTTTGTGCCATACCAAACGTCTCTCTTGCTATTAGCTCACCTAATTCTGCAGCCAGCGTAACATTACCCGGCTTATTTTTTTCATAAATATGCTTGGCAAAGTTTTTATTTACTTCTGCTAACTTTTGATAACGTGCTGCCATAGCTCTCTGTAGGGCCACTGGATCCGTCACTAATTCGCTTTTCCTTAATAAACCATTCCATTCATGTAATATATTTGCTTGCTTTACAAGCTTGTTATGAAATATCATTACTTGTTTCTGGCTTTTCCTTTTTACTGTTGCTGGATTAAGTTCTTTTTGCTCTTGATCAATAGCATCATTAACTTTTTCAAACCCAGCACCAAAAGTTTGTCTCACAGCATTTTGTATATTCGACTGTTCGGACACCATCCTATTATATAACGCTCTCATTTGGCTAATAGATGGCGTGTCTGGAAGATTTGTAGTAGCACGTTTCTCTAAAAAGGCCTTAATTTGGCTACTTTTATCTTGATAATACTCGTATAACCCTTGTAAAGTTTGCTGATCTATATCTTTAGATGGATCATATTTACCTATTAAAGCCTTAGTTATTGCTTTGTGATCATTTAATGATTTCAATTTCTCAGGACTACCTTTTAAAATCTCTATTGCATTATTTACCTTATTTATAGAATCCTTAATCCACTGCACAATAGTTTCGTCTTGTTCACTTAATTCTGCTATTGCTTTTTTAGTTTCCTCAGTCAGTATTGTGTATTTTTTAATCCTATCATACATAAAGTCACGTATTAAACGTATAGGTTCATTAAACTCTGTATGAGTGTCTGTGATTTGTTCATATTTTTCTAATATTTTATTAGAAACTTCTATTCCAGTTTTTAAACTACTTAAAAGATATGCAAGGTATCCAGGATTCTCTTTATTCGTTACAATTTGTTTTGAAATGTAGGAAAAACCTTCTGAACTCATGTCTCTAATTGGCACCTGGGTATTGTAGAAATCAGCAATATAGTATATTACGCGCCTTTGTTCTAATATTTTTTCCTTACCGTTCTTTTCCTCGAAAAGCGTTAAGGTTACACCGGTTGCAATTTTATCTTTAAGCAAGGCATTAGGTTGTAAGTAAACTTTAATCTGTGCTTTACTAATTAGTTCTTTAATACCTATAATATCTTCTAAGGTTCCTTCAATCGTAGTGCCTGCCATCTTACCTATATTAAACCGAAGGTTTTCTGTATTTTTAACCCTAACTTTTACTTCACTTAATTTTAAAGCCTTATCACCTGTATTTTTTATATTTACAGTTATTGGACGACCTTCTACTTCAAGAATTGTATTTGTTTTAAGTTCTACGCTTATTCCTTTATCTATCCAGTTTATTGTATGTGTTGCTATTACTTTAGATTTTCGTCTTATAACAATCTTTACTGCAGATTCTTTCTGGCCATTTTTTTCATTGATTGTAAAAGAAATAGGTTCTGAACTTGCCCTGTTGCTTGCAGATACTTTTGTGTCATATTCAGCTAAATCAGCTAAAGTAGCTTCAGTATTACCGTTCATTTTATCATAGAATTGGAAAGTAGCACCTTTTTCACTTTCTAAACTTACAGTAATTGCACTACGGTCTAAATCACTTACGCCAATTATTTTAAAATAACCTATCTGCTCACCTATTAAACGACCTGAGCTTTGTATAAATACACCATATTCCCTCCACTGAGCTAAGACCGGTGCACCTACAAGTTCTCCTTTATAATATAATTCAATTCTAATATTTGCTTCTTTTGCTTCTAGTTTAGGATTTACATACAAAGTAATAATATCATCTATTTTACCTAAATCAGACCCTTTTAGCTCAGTTATCGCTGGTCCATCTACAATATGGGAAACAGTAGTTCCATCGCCAGCTGGTACTTTTATGGATAATGCTAAATGGTTTATATCGATAGTACGGCTGTTATGTGCTTGTTCAATTTTAAGTTTTAACTCATTTTCAGCACCATAAAGTATATACTCCTCAGCATTACTTCTTGTTGGACTTATGATTGCTAATGATAAATTCAAAGGTTTATTCTGGGCTTCCCGTTCTAGTTTAGCCATAGGTTTATTATCATACTGTAGCTCAAAATTAAATTTGGCCACTTCTGCATTTTTAAAATCTACGGCTAAAACACCTTCAAACTTATTGCCACTTTCTAAATCACCCAATATTATAGTATTCTCTTGTTTAGCATCTAATGTAGCAAGCTTACCTTCCTCACTTACACTTATATTTTTATACTTCAACTGCAACCCTTTTGCGGTATCTTTTCCTGCATTTTCTATTGTATAATTAAATTGTTCTTTATCAGAATCATATGTTACAATAGGTGAAAGCACTATATCTAATCTTGTAAATACCTCCTTCTTCACTACAGTAGTTACAGGGTTTATTGGGCAACTTGATGCACATGATATACCAAATTCACATGCTGCAGCTATATTATCCTTGCCAGCATCATCTTTACCAAAATTTAATTTACCCAAATCACTAACTTCTTTTCTCTCATTCGGAGCTAAGTTCTCCAGAATCTTTTCATTCTTAGCTGTATTTCCAATTGTAGTATTAGCTGTTTTAGTATCATATGTTAATTTCACCTTTTCGGCTGTTTCTGTACCTGTATTAGTAACAAAAACTTTAACATTATCAGTTGTTCTATCATGTTTAACTTCTATTACCAATCCTTTTTCCCAGCTTACAATAACTGCAGTACCAATATCTTTACCCTTATATTGTAGTTGTATACTAAAGGTGGCCTGTAGATCCTCTTTAGGATCCATAATTAGATCATAAAGCAAGCTATTAGTAGGTGCAATTATAGGAAGATCTATTGTATAAACATTAGTGTTCTTTAACTGAGTAGAACCTTTAATAAAAGCCTTATTCCCATGAGTCCTTGTAATCTTTAATTTTAACTGTCCTTTCTCTGTTGCTTCCTGCTCTTTATTCTCAATTTTAAGGCTAATGATTTTATTATCCCCTTTTATTTTCTCAGCACTAGTTCTACTTAAAAGTAAATTAACAGCTGTATCAACCTTCCTCCAGGTAACTTCTCCTTCACTTACAGATTCAGCTTTATTGAGCAACTTAAATTCAGCAGTTAATTCCTTAGAGGTTGGATGAGGAACCAACGTAAAAGGGATTGTAAAGCTAGGTTCTTCTGTTGTTAAATGCTCTTTTTCCAAAAGGCTCTTTAATGGAATATCTACTTTATCAGTTTCTTTTAGTGTACCAGTACTATCTTTATAGCTTATTTGGCTAATCGAACCACTAGTGTCTTGTAAAACAACTTGTAAAGTAAAATTCTCTAGGGGGGCAATTGTAGCATTATCTGCTAGCATAAAACTAATTTCTGTAGTTTTTACATCACCTATAAGCGGGTCAGTAGGCACATGCATAATGATGTTACCAAACACATCGTCTTTTAAACCTTCCTCTTTTCCACAGCCACACTTGCTACTGTTAAGAATTAATAGTATAGCAAGCAGGTGTATTATCAATAAATATCTTCGGTGGCTATTCTTTAAGAAATTCATAATTGTGTTGGGGTTTATCAAGTTATATACTCCTTAAATTATCTAGAACTTAGTTAACTGTTTCTTTTAATTTTAATATTAACAGAAGTTAGCATTATACATACTATCTTAACTCATCAAGTTTTAAGATAAGTTAGGAATAAGCAATACTTAATAATATAAGAAAAATTCTCAAATTTGGAAGTGAAAGGAAATATAAAATAAGGTTATATGATGACTAAATATTCGAAATGCAAGTAGATAATAATAGATAGGAACAAGTAGCTGCTTGGTATATGGTCTAAGAATTCTACGGCACAGCAGCTATTAAAATATTGAGAAGCTGTCTTCATAGATAATTCAACCTTTTTAAGAGCAACATAGTATGTGCAACCATCAGCATATTTTCGTCAGAATTTACAGCTATTTCATAATCTTTAGAAATTCTTCTAAAATTATTAAACCAAGCAAATGTACGTTCAACAATCCATCTCTTTGCTATAAGGCCCTATCCAGAGCCCTTTCCGAACTTTTGAACTTACTTAGAGCCTGTTCATAAACTTTGTTTAATAAGCTAGGAGCTATTAGATTAGTCAGGATAATGATCGATAACCTGATAAAAAAGGAGCTTATCTATGACTCAAGGGTATCCTACTAATATTAATAGAGAACAATTTGAAGTTATACGCCCTATCTTGGAAGCAGCCCGCAAGAAAACTAAACCTCGCCAGGTAGATCTATATGAGGTGTTTTCCGGCTTACTGTATCTGCTCAAGGCAGGCTGCCAATGGAGAATGTTGCCTAAAGATTTTCCTAAATGGCGTACGATACATGCTTATTTTCAGATATGGAGTGAAAAGCAAGAAAATGGCTTAAGCTTTCTAGAAGAAGCGTTAAAAAAACATGGTTACTCGTCTGAGGAAGCAAGCAGGTAGACAAGCCCAAACAAGCCTGATTATAATAGATGCGCAGAGTGTAAAAAATACAGATACAGCTAAAGAGAAAGGCTATGATGGAGCTAAAAAGATAAGGGGGATCAAGCGCCATATAGCCGTAGACAGCCAAGGCTTACCCCATGGGATAGGTATCACAAAGGCTAGTGAAACAGATAGAGCTGGAGCAATAAGTATGTTAACAGAGCACAAAGAGCAATTAGCTAAGGTAAAAAAGGTGCTAGTAGATGGAGGCTATAGAGGAAAAGTATTTACCAATCAAGTAAAAGAAGTGCTTCAAGGAGTGGAGGTAGAAGTGGCTAAAAGGAGTGAATTGCATCAATTTAAGATAATACCTAAGCGATGGATAGTAGAACGGAGCTTTGGCTGGTTAGAAAAATGCCGACGGTTGTGGAAGAACTGTGAAAGGAGATTATCGACAAGCTTACAAATGGTAGTGCTAGCTTTTCTAAGGATATGCCTACAAAGATTATGAACAGGCTCTTAGCGATATATACAGGCTATCGTTGAGGCACATTAATCTTAAATTAATCTAGCAATCTTTGTTTTACTATCATGAAAAACTATTATAGTATTAAATGTCAATTCTTAGCCTATAGCTTCATGATAAGCTTATGTTTGCAGAATTGTACCCATTCTACTTCTTTGCAATCTATTGAAGATAGCCAAGCAAACACTCAGCAGCTCATACTCATAGGTAAAACACTTGTTTCCAAACAAGGACATAAGGTTAGTCTTATCCAAGAACAAAGAAAACTACAAGCTAGTGTAATAGAAAACTTGCCACAGGGGTTTAGTAGAAGCTACCTAGCACCTGTTATAGTAAATCCTGTTCTCAATTTATCGCTAGCCTCTGTTAACAATACAGAATGGCAAAAGAGCCATACTCATATTATCAACGATCAAGTGTATATAACACGCTTAGGCTTATTAGGAGGAGGTAAAAGAGGAGAAGAGACAAAAAAAATACAGTATCCTTTACATGAAGCGGTTATCAAATGGGATAAAAACCAGATACAACAGTTATTAAACTCTGATATTGACATTAACCTTAAAAATGAAGAAGGAGATACGTTTCTACACCTAGCTATTAAACAAATCAAGATATTACTTAATAAGCGCTTAGCAGAATTAGGAATTCATATTATTGATATAGAAAATATGGACCGTACTAGTCTTCAATACTTATCTATAGAGGCTATCAAAAAGGACTATGTCCAAGAAGTAGCCGATCTTTTATTACCATTACAAGAGAAATTAGCACTTGATTTAAATGCTTGTAATAATAAAAGGAAAACTCCTTTACATATAGCTAGTGGCCAAGGACATAAAGAATTAGTCAAGCTATTGTTACAATTAGGAGCTGATACGCATAAAAAGAATAAAGATGATAACACACCATTGCATCTGGCCGCTGCATATGGCTATCCATCAATAGTTAAGTTATTGATCAAGAAGGGAGCTGATATTAATGCTAAAAATACAGATGATGATACACCATTGCATCTGGCCGCTGCATATGGCTATCCATCAATAGTTAAGTTATTGATCAAGAAGGGAGCTGATATTAATGCTAAAAATACAGATGATGATACACCATTGCATCTGGCCGCTGTATATGGCTATCCATCAATAGTTAAGTTATTGATCAAGAAGGGAGCTGATATTAATGCTAAAGATAAGGATGATGATACACCATTGCATCTGGCTGCTGCATATGGCTATCCATCAATAGTTAAGTTGCTTATAGAGAAGGGAGCAGATGTAAATGCTAAAGGTGAAGATGGTCAATCCCCACTCCACCTAGCTGCAGGAAGAGGACATATCAATGTAATAGAACTACTATTAGAAAAAGGGGCAAATATAAATATTAAGGAAAAAGGAGGCGGCCTACCAGTGCACTTTGCTGCTGTAAATGGCAACTTGGAAGTACTAAAGCTGTTATTACAAAAAGGTGCAGATATAAATGCTAAAACTAAAGAGGGTCCTTCTTTACTAGGCTTTTCTGCTGCGTTCGGCCATTTGGAAATAGTAGACTTTCTATTAGAAAAAGGAGCTGAGATACATGACGGTTATTGCACAGGCATATACGAGGCCGCTGCATGCGGGCACTTGGAAATAGTAAAGTTGTTATTGAAAAGAGGATTAGATGTGAATGCTAAAGATAAAAACGGGTGGACGCTATTGCACTGGGCTACACAAGAAGGCCAAGTAGAAATGGTAGGGCTGTTATTAGCAAGAGGAGCTGATATACATGCTCAGAACATAGAAGGTAGCTCTGCATTACATATAACTTCTCAGGGATGGCATACAGAAATAGTAAAATTATTGCTAGATAAAGGAGCTGATGTAAATGTTAAGAATAAATCAGGAGTCGTTCCACTACATGCAGCTTCAGAGGGTGGCAATATAGAAACAATAAAATTATTATTAGAGAGAGTAGCAGAGGTAAATGCTAATGAAGAAACAGGTTATACACCATTGGATTGTGCTACACAAAAAGGACATACAGAAGTAGCAAAGCTGCTATTAGAAAAAGGAGCAGATATACATGTTAAAGATGAAGTAAGTCAGTCAGCATTACACTGGGCTGTACTCAAAGGACGTGTAGGAGTAGTAAAGCTGTTATTAGAACAAGGGGCAGATATACAGGCTAAAAATATAGATGGAGAAACTTCATTTCATTGGGCATGTCAAAAAGGACATCTAGAAGTAGCTAAACTATTAATACAAAATGGAGCGGATATAAATGCTAAGGATAAATATGGTAAGACTCCTATAGATATTGCTAGGCAGAAAAAATATAAAGCATTAGAGGAAATGCTACTAGGAACAATAAGCTAGATTAGGAGATTTACAGGTACTACTTTCAGATAACCCCTGTTTGCATAATCCATAATTTTCTGATCAAAGGTCATTAAAGAGGAATAAGTATAAGTATAAGTATAAGTATAAGTATAAGTATAAGTATAAGTATAAGTATAAGTATAAGTATAAGTATAAGTATAAGTATAAGTATAAGTATAAGTATACTCATTTCTCTTAATAAAGAATTATATAATAGCTTTAAAATGTCCTCATAATTAAGGTATAAAGAAGATAATAATTACTCGACTCTTAAGCACTTCAACTTAACTATTCTAACATTAGAGTATTATAAGATTTGTGCTTTGTGCTAAACTAACACTTTACGATATACCTTCTATCTTTATAATACTAGCGCTCGTATAACTTCTACTCATTAACAAGCATATCAATTTTTACGCTCCTTGTTGTAATCTCTCAGCATTATCTGCCAATTGTAATGCTTCTATTAAATCTCCAACAGCTCCATCCATTACAGCAGGCAAATTATGAATGGTATAACCTATCCGATGGTCTGTAACTCTACCTTGTGGGAAATTATAAGTACGTATCTTATCAGAACGGTCACCACTTTTTACCATCGATCTTCTTTCTGCTCCAATAGCATCTTGCTGTTTCTTAAGTTCTTGCTCATATAAGCGAGCACGCAATACTTTAAGCGCTTTTTCTAAGTTTTTAATCTGAGATTTTTCATCTTGACAGCTCACTACAATGCCTGTAGGTATATGCGTAAGCCTTATAGCAGAATAGGTTGTATTAACAGACTGCCCTCCAGGACCAGAAGAACAGAATGTATCCTTTCGGATATCGTTCATATCTAGATCTACTTCCACTTCATCCATTTCTGGCAATACTACAACACTAGCTGCTGAGGTATGTATACGACCTTGCGTTTCTGTAGCGGGTACACGCTGCACACGGTGTACACCTGATTCATATTTTAACATTCCATAGGCTCCTTCGCCCGCTATGCTACAGATAATTTCTTTATAGCCTCCAGAAGTACTCTCCACTTCTTCAATAATTGACAATTTCCATTGCATTTTCTCTGCAAACCGACTATACATCCTAAATAGATCACCAGCAAATATACCTGCTTCATCTCCACCTGTACCTGCTCTAATTTCTAATATAACATTCTTACTATCATTAGGATCTTTAGGTAAAAGCAAAAACTTTAAATCTTCTTCTAATTGCGTTTTTTGTAATTCTAAGCTATCTATCTCCTCTTTGGCTAAATCTCTAAATGCTGCATCTTTTTCTATACTTAGTAATGTTTTTGCACTTTCAAGATTAGCTAAATTACTTTTATATACTGTATATACATCAACAATTTTAGAAAGTTCTTTATATGTCTTGTTGAGGCTAGCATACTGTTTCATATCAGCCATAATGGACGGATCAACGATCTGCTTACTAACCTCTTCATACTTTTTTTCTATAGCTTCTAGTTTATCAATCACGATGAGTGCTTTTGGTTGTTTGTTGGATGAACAAAATTAGCCTTTATTTCTAAAATTTGCTAATAATCTATAGGTTGCAGTCTACTAACTAGTTAAATATCATCAAGAAAAAGCGTCTTCAAAATATTCTAAATTGATACATCCTTTTTGATCTAGGATAGCAATAATGTCAAAACGAATGGAACTATTCCAATCATTTTGTAATATATAATTTTCAGCAGCTGCTTTTATTAATTGCTGTTTGTAAGTATTCACAAAAGCTTCTGGATATCCAAACTTAGCACTCGTTCTGGCTTTTACTTCTATAAAATAAAGACAGGCATCCTTTTGAGCTATAATATCTATTTCTGCTTTTTTGTAACGATAGTTTCGGACCATAATCATGAGTCCCTTTTGCTGCAAATAAGATGTAGCTAAATCTTCATATTTTTTTCCAAGCTGGTGAGGAGAAGCTTCCAAATTAATTTTCAAGTAAATCTTTTAATACTAGTATTAGTTAGTATATAACTAACGCCTATAAAGTATAATACTAGATTATAGATAGTATCATCTAATATTAAATAATATTAAAAACAAGCATTTTCAATGTTGATAAGCAACCTATTTCTGCATACTTTCTAGAGCTACAGCAGGAGGAAGAGCTATCTGGGCACCATTATCTGTGACAATCTTTATGATATCCAGAAATATACGCTCCTGTATATCTCTGTATTCTTGCCAATCAATTGTATAGGTAAAGGCAAGTAGCTCAAACTTAAGAGAAAAGGGGCCAAATCCTATAAAATGCAATGCTAAACGCCTGCTTTTGTCTAATTCTGGGTGGACTTGCAACATAGCATTAGCCTCTTCAAGAATCTTCCCTACCCGTGGGGCATCTTCATAACGGATGTTAATTACATCCTTAATCCTACGGTTGGTCATCCTACTGGCATTTACAACAATATTAGCAGAGAATACAGCATTAGGAACATATAACATTTTTCTATCAAATGTTCTAATTTGTGTAGAACGCCACCCAATATATTCTATAATTCCCTCTATATCTTTGTCTGGTGAATAGATCCAGTCCCCTACTTTAAAATGTCCGTCGGAATGAGCAACAATACCGCCGAAATAATTGGCTATAATATCCCGGCCTGCAATACCCAGAGTAAGTGTAGAACCACTCACAAGAGCAAAAATACCTGTTACTTCTACCCCTACTATGGGCAGAAGTAATAGAGAAAAAATAGTAAAAGCAGCTACACGTAATATTTTACCTGTAATCTGTATGGTAGTCTTGTCTGTAGTTTGGTTTTTAAATTTTCCTTGTAATAGCTGATGTTCAAATAGCTTAATAAATCTTATAAATATCCAAGCTAATAATATCAATGAGCTTACCTTGTGTACCTTTTCTAAAAATTGCACAACGGCAAAATTAATATAAGGAATGAATGAATTACTACTGATTGATACCGCCTCTATCCAGATAAAAATAACTAAAGGCCAATAGAGAGCCTGCATGAGAGTTTTGAGTATTGGATACTCGTTTTTTTTCCATTTATGAGATAATTTTTGGTATAAAATATGTACCCCATAGGTTAAGCCTGTAGCAATAAGCAGAACGGCCAACACATATAAAAGCCATGCATGTTTTTTAAAAAAGCTAAATTGCTCTTCAACATAATGAGTGTCTATTGCCAATAGAGTATAACCCATAATTCTATAGATAATCCTAGTGTTTTAATTGATTGTTAATTTTTAAAATATTTATTTCTTTGTAAGTGGCTAAGCATGTAAATATTACTGCAAACACTTCACTAAGAACGATAGACCAAGCAGCACCTTTTACTTGAAATAGGGGAACTAATATAAAATGTAATCCTACAGCTATCAAGCCTGTCAACAATATACTTAATGTATACTTCCTGCCTGCCTGTAAAGGAATTAAAATTCCTATGCCCAACAATTTAGATAAAAAAACAATGGCTGGCAAAAATGCATGAATCTTAAATACTTCCACAGCTTCAGGTAAGTCAGTATGTGCTAAAAGCCATATAATCTTATCTGCAAAGAGCCAATAAACTACGCCTATGACTCCTAAGACAATTAAGCTACTCTTGGCAAGATATTTAAGATATTGGATACCAACTTCCAAATTTGAAGTGATCTTTTGGTAAGCTATTGGGTATAATGCTTGCATAAATGGCTCTAGCATTCCTGCAGTAATTCTTGCTATCTTATCGCCCAGGGTATATATGGCTACAATTGTAGAGCCACCAACAAATTTTAAAAATATGGTTGGAAATCGAGAATAAAACATAATAGCAAGCTCAGAGAGAAAGATATGCAACCCCTCTTTCATTTGCTGCTTCATAATAGACCATACAGGCCAACGTACAGGAATGGTTAAACTCACATATAAAACAAAGAACGCTACTAGCAAGCGTAATATATCTACTGCAGCTAACAAAATAGGGAATAAAAAGGCATCTGATGGCTTTCCAATAAAAATAAATAAGCTCGCCATGAACAACACTTTAGAAATTAAATTAAGTGATGTAAGCCAATGCATTTTATCAAGACCTTGAAAAGCAAAAGTAGGAAATAAACTACTAGCTATTACAACAGGAAAAAAACATAGCAGATAGATACGTTCTTCTCTAATCTTTGGCACAAAAACGATAAGCATAATCATGATAAGAAAGCATATTACTATTATCAATAGCTTCAGAAGATATACCGAACTTACTATCTGACCAATAATATTTTTATCTTGTTTATACAGTGATACTTGTTTAGTGGCAGAGAATCTAAAGCCATAGCTAACAAATATTGTAAAATAAAATGATATAGCTTTGGCAAATTCTAGGGTACCAAACTTTTCTATACCAATAACACGAATTAAAAAAGGAGTGGTAATGAGCGGTAATATGCGTGATATCCCTCTTAAAAAAGATAGCTGGAAGAAATTGGCTAGAAAAATTTTAGTATCCTGATGCATATACTCAGCAAACTTCTAATTGCGTTTAAATTACTTATTTGGTAAAAATACACCTATAAACTCTTATAGCACTATATTAACCAGGTATATATTCCAAACCATATTTATTTCTTGAGGATAGCTACAGACAATTCTTCCAACTCTTTTACCAATGGATCTAATCCTATACCTTGTGCTATGGGTAAAAATACGTCTAGCGTCTCTTCGGCTATTCTTTTTTGTTTGGCAAGGGAAGGATGAAATTGTATGGTACGCATGTTGTGTGTGCGGTCTGCTATTTTTATTTGAATAATTTTAAGATCAGTTTCTTGTCGCGGTAGCAATTTATAATGCATTTCATAATTTTCTAAAAAATGCCTACGCCACGCCTCATTAAATTTAGTTACACCAGCCACTAGATGTGCTATGGTAGGATTAAACATAAAGGCTATTTGTGTAAGTGCAAGTGTTGTATCTTCTACCGTATCATGTAATAGAGCAGCAATAAGTGTATCTTGATCCGTAGTATAAGGTAAAAGAATACAAGCTACTTCTATAGGATGATAGTAAAAAGGCTCGCCAGATTTCCGCATCTGTCCATGATGAAAAGTGGCAGCATATTCTATGCCACGTGCCATAACTTTTAAGTCTATGTGCGGCTCACCTTTTAGAAGATCTAGCAATTGCTTACCTTTTTCAGATATTTTAAATCCTTTCATGCGTAAATACTTTTTTGTATTATGTGAGACCTATAAATGCTAGTTCCTTATAGAACTATAATACTTTTTATTTCCAGGGAAATTTAAAGATTTTATAGATATAAACAAAACATTATATTATTATGCTAGGTTTGAATATAGACATGTTAATTCTCGTCTTATTTCTAGGTATTAACCTAGTCATAGGACTTTTCTCTAGCCGCCGAGTAACCTCTCTACAAGATTATGCAATAGGCAGAAAAGATTTTTCTACAGCTACCTTAACAGCTAGTATTGTAGTTAGCTGGGTTGGTAGTTGGTACGTTTTTGAAACGCTAGGGCATACCTATACAGATGGACTATATTTTATCATAGCTATCACTGGTGCATGCACCTGCTTGGTTATTGTTGGGTTATTAGCTGTACGCATGCAGGAGTTTTTAAAAAACATCTCCGTCGCAGAAGCTATGGGAGGCATTTACGGTAAAACTGCACAAACTATTACAGCTATTAGTGGGGTTTTAAGCGTATTGACAATAGTAGCGATGGAATTTCATGTAATTAGCCGAATCATTAGCTTGATATTTAATACTGAAAGTATCTGGACGCCTGTAATTGCTGCTGTCGTGGTAATTGTGTACTCAGTTTCTGGAGGTATCCGTGCAGTTACTTTTACAGATGTAATACAGTTTTTTACATTTGGTACGTTTATTCCTATCTTGGCACTAGTCATCTGGAATCAGCTAAAAGACCCAAATCAGGTAATAACCTTGCTTAATACCCATCCTAATTTTAGCTGGTCTCACGTAATAGGATGGGATCCTAAATTTTTAGATGCTTTGGCAATGATGCTATGGTTTCTCATCCCTGCTATGGATCCTGTTATTTTTCAGCGGATTAGCATGGCGCGGGATATACAGCAAATAAAAGAATCTTTTAGCTATGCTGGTCTCATTAGCTTAGTCGTGTGTTTGTTTTTAGCTTGGATAGCTATTTTATTATTAGCTAACAATCCAAATTTGGAAGCTGACAAGCTTGTCGAACACATTATTTATAATTACACGTCAGCTGGCTTACGTGGGTTGATAGGCATAGGTGTTTTAGCTCTGGCTATGTCTACGGCTGATTCTTACCTGAATGCTTCTGCTGTTTTATTAACCAATGATATTGCCAAGCCCTTGGGCATAAAATTCAAAAATGAAGTGCTGGCTGCCAGGGTTTTTTGCGGCTTGTCGGGTATATTTGCCTTACTTATTGCTTTGCAATTCAAAGGAATCTTGTCATTACTGCAATTTGCCAATAGCCTGTATATGCCGGTTGTTACAGTACCCTTGTTAATGGCTATTTTCGGATTTAGAAGTAGCACATTAGCTGTATTAATAGGGATGGCTGGGGGGCTTGGAACGACACTCGGTTGGCCTTTTATTATTAAAGAAAGCCATGGTATTCTTCCAGGAATCATGGCTAACTTAATAGGATTACTAGGTAGCCATTATATTCTCAAACAACCAGGTGGTTGGGTAGGTATACGCGAACCAGAACCTTTGTTAGAAGCAAGAGAGAATAGACGCAAAGCTTGGAACCAATTTAAAAAAGACTTTAAAGAGTTTAGCTTAGTACAGTATCTGCAAAAGAGCTTACCTAATCAAGATTATCTATTGACCATTTTTGGAATCTATGTCATTGCTGCTACTTATGCTTCCTTTTATACAGTACCAGAAGAGATACAAGCCAATTATGCCAAGCTTTATCATATTATTGGTCAAAGCGTACTATTTATTAGCACAGGCTTGCTAACCTATCCCCTATGGCCTCCTATTTTTAAGAACAAGTGGTTTATAACCTGGGCCTGGCCTTTGAGTGTTTTTTATGTACTCTTTGCAGTGGGTACTTGGCTAGTACTGATGAGTGGCTTTCATACTTTCCAAACTATGATCTTTCTTCTGAATGTGGTGATGGGATTCTTATTACTTCCTTGGCATCTAGTAAGCATTATGGTCATTATAGGTGTAACAACTGCTACTTATATTTTTAAAATATATGCACAAGTACCTATCCTTCCTGACGACTTCGGTACCTTACGATTCAAAATATTATATGGTCTGCTACTAGCAAGTAATTTCATAGCTTTATTTAAGTATCAGCAAGCACAAGGAAAGCTAGTAAGCCACAATCAAGCCCTTAATATTCTTCAAGCTAAGCGCACTATCAACTTACGGGAAGCATTACAACACCGGGAACGGTTTATGCATACTTTAGCTATCAATTGTGTAGAAGGCTTTAATTGGTTGTACCAACAAAGCAAAATACTTTGGACGTCTTTTAAACCAACAGAAATAACTTCATCATATAAGGACCTAATAAATGAAGCGGTACTACTTTTAGCTAAACAGCAACAAGCTAGCGAATACTTAGCACAAACCATTTTTCCTTTTAAAAATTATCTACGCTTAAATGTAGAGAAAGTTAACCTAGCAAATTTCCTAAATACTGCGCTAGAAAATTTAGATAAGATAAATATACAAGCCCAACCAAAAATTACTTTACAACAGCTTACACACTATCAAGAATTAGAAATAGATCCTGTACAAATTCAAAAGCTGTTATACAATACTTTGCAAACTATACAGGCAAAAAATCATGCCAATAAGCTTATTACCCTTTTGGTAAAAGATGCCACTTTAGTTTATGAGATGCCATTTATTCCTAACTATAATAAAGAAATATCAGCTATACAATTTATACTTACGACTATTGAGCAACCAGCAAAGGGTACAACTAATAACCATGATGCATTAGAAACTGTCCATATATTTTTACCCAAGCATATAGAAAATGTACCTAGCGAAGAAAACCAACGAATTATAGAAGCTCATTATGGATATGCAAGTTGCGAAACTGAAAATAAAGATATCACCCAGATCTACATCATTCCAGTGGCACTAAGAAAAATTCGGCCAACAATTATAGATGAAAGCAAAAAGGTATTAGATGAAGTAGTGTAACAAACTGCTAGTACCAGCCTTGGAGCTATTAGAAAAATATAGGAACCAGAGAGGCGCAGAAAAAGATGATTTTGTTTTTCCTATTTTAAATAAGCATGAGTAGTTCACGCCTCAGCAAATTTCAAACCGTATTAATCGAATACTCAGACAAGTGAATGATGCGCTCAAAGAATTAGCCGAAGCGGCTGAAGTACCTCGTTCACCTGACAATCTATGTAGGGCGTCATACCTATGCGGCCATGCTGAGACAAAGTAGTATCTCTACCGGGGTGATGAGTGAAGCGATCGGATACAAGGGTAAGAAAATTACGCAGACGTATCTGAAGAGTTTTAGTAACGAAATAATCGACGAAGCGAACAGCTTTTTGTTGTAAGTGGAGCAAAGTAGCGATTAGAGTAAACCGACCATTTTATCCCTTGAGCAAAATAGCCAAGCAAATTGAAATTGTACGATCAACTGTATACAAACTCATCAAGGAAACTTATTTATAACTTAGAATTGCTTAATGAATTATGAATAGTAAGGTAAAACTTAGACTTAAGTGGCTAGAGCTCTACCAACGCTTAGGTAGTGCGGGGAAAGTATATGCATATTATGGTATTTCATGTCCTACCTTGTGATAAGAAGAATACTTCTATCCGTTAAATTTAGGAAACTTAGGCCAGGATTGTAAAACTGCTTGAAGAACAAGCGCATGATTATGTTGGGTATCTTTTGCAGCATAAAGTAGTGTGATAGGAGAATGGTTTGCTTTTTCAAGAATGGATTCGATAAGCGCTTGTTTACCTTGTAATTCCTTCATATAGCGTTGTGCAAAATCAAACCACTTGGCAGGATCATGATTAAACCATTTTCTTAAAGAAGTACTGGGTGCAATTTCCTTTAACCATAGATCAATGATGAGATCATCCTTTTTAATCCCCCGTGGCCATAACCTATCCACAAGTACCCATATACCTTCTTTGTAAGTGGGTATTTCATAAACTCTGCAGATAGCAATCTTATTATGAATTCTATTGTTTGCTAGCTCTTGATTCATAGTTATACAATTATATCTGGTTGGATTTATTAATATAACTGTTATAAATTAAACTAGTATAGCTAAGCCGGAGGATATTTTTCTTTTCCCAGCGCGACCCCTAAATGGCGGCAATGAGTCCATGATAATTCTATGCGCAGTGCGTCGAGAATTTGATGTTAAAAGCTTAAAATTATCATTAAACTCTTCCTCAATAACTATAAAGTATTACTAACTGGCATAGTCAAAAATTATTTTTCCAATGAGGCAATCAGCATATTCATTTACTAATTTTCATTTACTTGGTACTATTCTGCAAATTTTCAGTACATATTTTAAGCAAAAAAGCACGTTTTTTATTGTTTAAATACCCTAAACTACTTTTCTTGTATCCTTATTTATTACAATTTATTAGAAACTAAGAATTTTTACGAATACATACAGGCTATACATTATGTTAGGACTCAACATAGACATGATAATTTTCGGCTTATTTTTGGTTATTAACCTATCAATAGGCCTCTTTTCTAGCCGTCGAGTAACTTCTCTACGTGATTATGCAGTAGGCAGAAAAGACTTTTCTACAGCCACATTAACAGCTACTATTGTAGTCAGCTGGATTGCAGGTATGTATGTGTTTGAAATATTAGAACATACATACAGAGACGGTCTTTATTTCATTATAGTAGTAAGTGGTGCTTCTGTCTGCTTGTGGTTAGTGGGATTATTAGCAGTGCGAATGCGAGAATTTTTAAAAAACCTTTCTGTAGCAGAAGCTATGGGAGATTTGTATGGAAAATCTGTACAAATTATTACAGCTATTAGTGGTATATTAAGTGTGATAACTTTGGTAGCTATGGAATTTAAAGTAATTAGCAAAGTAATCTGCTTAATTTTTGCTACAGAAAGTGTATGGGTGCCCGTAATAGCGTCTGTAGTGGTCATTATATACTCAGTCTCAGGTGGTATACGGGCCATTACGTTTACTGATGTAATACAATTTTTTACGTTTGGCACTTTTATTCCAATCCTCGCATTAGTTATTTGGAATCAACTCAAAGACCCACATCAAGTTATAGTCTTACTTAATACCAACCCTAATTTTAGCTGGTCACAAGTAATTGGTTGGCATCCTAAATTCATCGATACGCTATTCATGTTATTATGGTTTACAATTCCTGCTATGGATCCTGTCATATTTCAACGTATCAGTATGGCAAAAGATGTAGCACAAGTAAAAAAATCCTTTAATTATGCAGCTCTCATCAGCTTAGTAGTTTGTTTGTTTTTAGCTTGGGTAGCTATTTTGTTATTGGCTAGCAATGCAAATTTAGAACCTGACAAGCTTTTTAATTACATTATCAATAATTATACAACAGGCGGGTTACGGGGTCTAATTGGTGTAGGTGTGTTAGCCCTTGCTATGTCCACGGCGGATTCTTATCTCAATGCTTCTGCTGTTTTGTTAACCAATGATATTGCGAAGCCTTTAGGACTTAACTTTAGCAAGGAAAAGGAGGTAGTTGTTGCGAGATCCCTTTGTTTACTCTCAGGGCTTTTTGCTTTGCTGATTGCCTTACAGTTTAAAGGTATATTAGCTTTACTGCAATTTGCCAATAGCCTGTATATGCCAGTTGTTACAGTACCTTTATTACTAGCTATTTTAGGTTTTAGGAGTACTACATTGTCCGTACTTATAAGCATGGGTATGGGGTTCATTACCGTAGTAGGCTGGCCTTTAATTTTTAAGGGAAGCGATAGTATTATTCCTGGTATTGTCGCTAATCTAGTAGGTTTACTTGGTAGCCATTATATCCTTAAACAACCAGGCGGCTGGGTAGGCGTACGGGAACCAGAACCTTTGTTAGAGGCAAGAGAAAATAGACGAAAAGCTTGGAAAAGGTTTAAAAAAGATTTTAAAGAATTTAGCTTAGTACAATACTTACAAAAAACTTTTCCTAATCAAGAATACCTATTAACCATTTTTGGAATCTATGTAATTGCTGCTACTTATGCTTCCTTTTATACAGTGCCCGAAGAAATACAAACCAACCACGCTAGGCTTTACCACATCATTGGTCAAAGCGTACTCTTTATTAGTACAGGCTTATTAACCTACCCCTTATGGCCTCCTATTTTTAAGAATAAGTGGTTTATAACTTGGGCTTGGCCTTTAAGTGTTTTTTACGTACTTTTTGGTGTTGGCACTTGGCTGGTACTGATGAGTGGCTTTCATACTTTCCAGACCATGATCTTTCTGCTCAACATCGTTATGGCATTTTTACTATTTGATTGGCCTTTCGTTGTTACTATGGTTTTATCAGGAGTTATTATAGCTACCAATATCTTTAAACTATTCGCCTCAGCACCATCTACCTCCCATGACTTTGGCACATTACAATTTAAAATCTTATATGGCCTATTGCTTTTAAGTAGCTTCCTGTTAGCCATTTTCAAACATAAACAAGCACAAAAGCAGCTAGCAAGTCGTAATGAGTATCTTAAACTTCTCCAAGCAGAACGCGATGAAAAGCTAAAAATTGCTTTAGAGTATCGAGAACGCTTTTCAAATGCTTTGTCTACTGATTGTGTAGAGGGATTCATGTTGCTTTATCAAAGGGGAAAAGAGCTCATAGAAGCTGCTAAACAAGTACAAAGTGCAGAACAAGCAAGAGCTTTTATGGAAGATGTGTTAACGCTTCTAGCTAAGCAGCAGCAAGCAGGAGAATATTTGGCAGAAACTATCTATCGTTTTAAAGAACATATGCGTTTAGATGTGCAGAAAGTAGATCTCACAGACTTTTTAGATGCTACGCTAGAAAATTTAGACATGATAGATTTACAACCGCGTCCTAAGGTTACAGTTCAGCTACAAACTCAGCAAAGAACTATTCAGTGCGATCCTAAACTTATACAAAAGTTACTTTATAATAGCCTACGTTCTATTCAGGAGAAAAATCAAGACAATAAGCCTATTAGATTGATTGTAGAAGATGCAAGTTTAGTATATGATATTCCTTTTATTCCTAACTATGCTAAAAAATTGCCAGCTATACAATTTATGTTTACCACTGTTGATCAACTGTCAGCTAAGAAAAATAGCTATGAAGTAATAGAACCTGTTAACATATTTTTGCCTAAGCATATAGAAGATCTAGCTAGAGCTGAGAATGAGCAAATTATAGATGCACATTATGGATCTGCAAGCTGGGAGGCTGATATTAAAGGATTAACACAAATCTACGTTATTCCTGTAGAGATACGTAGAATTAGGCCAGCACTTATGGATGAACCACAAATGGTATTAGATGGTAAGGGGCAAACTACTTAAGAAGTTTTATCATACCTCTTCTAAAAAATTATTATTATTCAAGGTACCATACATATAAAGATGCTTTATGCAGATTAGTATAGGCTCATTGGTGTAACTTATAATAACGCACGGTCGTTGCGAACAGTAGTGAAGCAATCCAGAGAAATGACTATTTTCCCTAAATTGGCACACCTATTTTCATAGACTTGCAATGATTGCAAAGGGTTAAAATGATTAATCTTAGTAAGTATAAAGCTTGTGCTCAGCTAATTATTAACAGAAAAACAAACATTTACAACAGTAGACCCGCTGCGAAACAGAAGATCGATAAAAACATTAGATTTTTGAGAGTTAAATTTATTATTTATAAAAATTCAACCTGCGTTTTTTATACTTTAAACGTCTATTCTTATTTTTTATATTTTCTGAATTGTGCAAAATGCTCCTCTGTTTTTTTACGGCAGTTGTTTCGCAGCGGGTCTAGTATATAGGAGGTAATAAACGAAAAAGGAAAGAAGAAAAAAAGGCCCGTAGGTTTACTTATATTAAAGTAAATATTTTAGAAAGGAATCTTCATCAACCAATTGTCCCAAAAGAAAACACAGTTCCTACTAACCTAAGCTTTGTAGATAAAAAACAAGAAAGAGAATTCTAGCTTTTAGAGAAAAAGAAGAAAATAAAAATAATATTGAAAAGGTATTAGCAGATATAAAACTGCACACTTGGGAAACAACAGGCAGTGGAAAACCAGAGGTTTTAAAACACTCATACAAAGTCTATAGAGGCTGTATTTTTCGTCGTTAAATTATAAAGATAGGATCATACATAAAATAACAGGAAAAGGGACAATATTAATTTTGTCTTGGGAAGGGCATTATGGACGCCAATAAATTTCTTTAAAATTAAGCTTTGCTATATATGTAATTATTAAAGCAATATTGCTACTTTGCTTATATAGTATACAATCTACATGAGATAATTATGGACCGTAAACTTGTTATTGTTGCAGATGCTGCAAAAGCCTATTTTGCTGTTGGAGAACAAAAAAGGCTTCACCGCATTATCTTAGAGATGGTTAATGAAGATTTAGATACTCACGAACCTGATCCTAAAAGAAATGGGCGTACCATTGGAGGACTCAATTTCTATGATCCTCATACAGATCTTAAAGAAAGTGAGAGCCAAGCTTTTGTTAAGAAAATAATGGATACCTTAAACCATTTCATGGAAGAGCAACACTATGAATCGTTGATTCTTGTAGCTACTCCTAAGATGCTTGGATTAATTCGAAAGAAATTAAAACCTCATTGGAACGTAGTACATTCTTTAGCTCTTGAAGCCACTCAAATGAGCCTCCAGGAACTTGAAAGAAAAGTTTTTAGTTAAGGCGGTCAGCTTACAAATAACAACATATTATTAAGGAATGCATATATCTTACTGTAGCCCATTTTGCGCCACAGTAAGATATTCTTTTAGTAAGCTGAAAATAGTTAAAAAATGTGTCTGGAGATTTAAAGAAACTGCATTACTTTAAGTTTTCGGCAACTAAACAAAAGCTTTCTACTTGTTAGTACGAACCTCCTTTAACCCCTAACACACATCGCAAGTCCATGAAAAAGGGCTTGGTAATTTAATAAAACAGTTATCCTTCTAAATTGCTTCACTATCATTTACAATAGACGTACGTTATTAAGAGATACTCCAACAAGGGACGTAACTAGCCAGTTACAAAAAATACTTACTAAGGAATAACTCAGTCCATTATAAATTTATAGGTCGATTCGTATAAGTTTGCCATGACTTACATACCTCCCCTACCCTAAAGCTTATCAATTTACCTGATACAGAGGCAATTTTTTAGTAAAAAACAAGATTTACAGTTAAAATAGGAATTAGCCCTCTGGTTTTGTGTAATATGAGTTACTTATTTTCTTGTTCAACCTTTTCTTTGTGCTTAGATATATGACATAGCAGTTTTTTTATGGTTATATACATGGTTAAGACAGTAGAACCTACTGAGAACAAGCACAAAAAAATAGGAAAGCTTAATTCCAGGTATTTGTCTAGGCGTAAACCTATCCATGTAGAAACTCCCATAACAACTACCATCTGTATACCTAAGCTGGCATATTGCAGATAATTATGAAGAAGCTTGTTGTGGTTCTTTGGCAACATTTTCTACTGGTTGTGATTCTGATTTTTTACTAAAAAAACTACCATTCGATTTCCAAGTAGCTGCTGTGTCTTTGGTATTAGCCGATTGTTCAGCAGTATCCATTTTACATTTACCATTAAACTTAGCTCCTTCCTCAAAAACTAACTTATTGGTAATAATGTCTCCTTGTATAACTGCCGTAGGTTTAAGTATAAGCAAACCAGATACTTCAATAGTTCCATGTACTTCCCCTGCTACCTCAGCATTCTGTGCTACAATATTACCCTTTACCCATGAAGTAGTACCTAGTACCAGTTTGGCTTTAGTATTAACCGAGCCAATTAGCTTACCTTCTATTCTAATATTACCAGCAGTGGTTAAACTTCCTTCTAAGGTTGTACCTTTCCCTATAATGTTGCTTGAATTGTTAATTTCCACTGTTTGCATTTCTTTTTTGCTTTTGCTAAACATGATTATTGATAATTTATATTGTCAATATCTAAATATCTTTTGTTAAAATGGTATAAAATCTTGAGGATTTACAGCATTTCCATCATACCATAGTTCAAAGTGTAAATGAGGGCCTGTAGAAAACTCTCCTGAATTCCCCATAATGGCTATTACTTCCCCACTCTTTACAAAGTTGCCTGCCTTTTTAAATAAGGTAGCATTGTGCTTATATACCGATACTAAATTCTTACTATGTTGTACTATAATAATCCAGCCTGTCTCCACAGTCCAAGTGGATAATATAACCATACCATCAGCAATGCATTTAATCGGCTCATTTTCTTTACCTACAATATCTAATCCATAATGCTCAATTTTCGGATCAAAGGGGGTAGTAATAACACCCTCGAGCGGTGTAAAAAGAAAAAGCTCAGGTAAACTTGTAGCAACCTTATAAGAAGTGGCTGCAAGGTAAGATGTATTTTCCTCTTCTGCTTGGTTGTGCAAAGGAGCAAAAACATCATCCACTTCCACAGATTCTAAAATATCCTTGGGTTCCAGCTTAGTTGGATTACTACTATTGAACTGTTTACTAGTATCCGAGTCATCTAGTTTATATACTACGTTTCCCTTTTCTTCTATAATGCCTTGAAACAGCTTGATAAATTTATCCTGTTGGGTATTTCTCTCTTCTAATTTTTCTAAAGCAGTATATAGTTGTATTAACTTATTGTTATTTTCTTGCTCTATATAAGCAGGGTTTAGCCACTTGCCTAAAATAGTACGAGATAATGCTAAACTAAGAGAAACGAAGAGTATTAATGTAAAACAACCTAACGTAATAAGTTTAGCATAGCTAAAACTAAAGGTAGTTTTTTCAGCTAGGTTTTCCTCATTACGAATAACTACCTGATGACGGGTAATAAGCCAGTTGGTAAATGTTTTTCTTCGCTTCACTTCAAAAAATATACGTAGTTTTACTGGTTGTAAAGTTACGCATTTTTATGATGGCCTCTAGCAGTAGTAGGTATTATAATTTAGATTATATCAATTACTTTCTAGCTTATTGATTTTTGTATATATTCCTTATACACTTTACCTCTTTAATCACCTGGCAACCAAAGAGTAATTATATTAATATTGTAGTCAAGCCACCTATGTTGATCTAAGTAGTAGACGCGAGCATCGCCTGTACGATAAATAGTACATGCCTCTCTTTTCCTTTACGCATAGCATGCATATGTACTTTATAATCGTTTAGCGCTTTCATGCTTACTTTACCTTATTGAATGAAGAATTTTCTTAGGTTATAGGTTAGCTCAACGCTCTTCAAGAAACTTGTTTACATTAATTTATCTTAAAATGGGTGGTATGATTTAATCTTTGAATTCTCAATCCAATACCCCATTATCTTTGAAATCGCATAGTATGTATATCACATCATCATTTATATTGATCTTTAAAAAATGACCTCCTTACTAAATAAAGTTTTTACTATTCATATAGTTTCTCTAAAATTGCATTTGCTTCTAAAATTAATTCCTTAGCTAACTTTTCTGTTTCCTGATTGTCTATACTTCTATTAACCTTTTTGTTGCCGATCCATTTAATTAGGTTTTGGTTATGGGAATAATAGACCTCTTTCGAAACTATGGTACCACTTACGCTTAAATAGGTTTATAACTGGTTTAAGTTTACTTTCGAAAGAGGTCTATTATCTATCTTCTCCAATTTTATCTACGTTAAAACCCTCCATATAGATAGGCTGGTTATAATAAACCTGCTACTGAGAGTAAAATATGAGTTTCTTATTCTACAAGCTCTGTGGGATACGGCAAGTCATACTTTTGCTCTTTAACATATACTTTATGGTTTTTAATAGCTACGCAAAGCAACAGTAAGCCGAATATTTTAAGTTTCTTTACAAGAAACAATACTTGCTTATTAATAATCTTCACCATACTCTTGCTTATTTGGTAATTGTAAGTGATAATATCCACTTAACAAATAAAAACACAACAACAAATTTATATTTGTGTTTTACACTCATTTAGGTATATTTATTTTTTTATATCTTCAATGTCAATATAGAATTGTCACTTATACCTAGTGGATTCTTCATCATATGAGTTAATAAATAAACCTTTATAACAAGCTTTTTACTCATCAACTTCTACGTATTCTAACCATTTATTATTGTAATAGCACAAAATTTGGTATTGTTAAATTAAGATAGGCAGCTGATTATTTAGCTTGGCCATTAGCAGGTTGAGCGATTTTTCTATCATGTGCACCTGTTTGCTATAGCATTTTCCTTTACGCTTAAATCTTGCTAAATAGTGCCTAATTAAGCTATTATATCCTTCCACTGTATAAGTTTCTGATTTGCTTTGTCGGTGTTTATCTTTTGGAATAAACTGCTGGTAGCTTTTCCAATAATCACTACAATACAGCTTGCCTATATCCTTGACGCGCTCCCATAACTTCAATCCGGTTTGTGTCGAGCGATCTCCACACACATATGATATAAAACGCTTGCTCAATCTATCAACAGCTATCCATATCCAGCAGTAGACTTTTTTGAACCCACATATGTGTGTATTTCATCCATCTCGACTATATCTACTTGATCTTGGCTTTCTGGTAAACTTACTTGATCTCCACATGCTTTTACCCATTGATAGACTGTCCCATAGCTTATGTTGAGTATACGCCCTATAGCTCGAAATCCTAATCCTTCTAAGTATAATTGCAACGCTTTTCGCTTAGTAGATAGAGGTTTAACATCTGATTTGTGACTAACTGTGTAAGGGAAACGGCAACTTTTACACTGGTAGCGCTGTCTACCTCTAACAATTCCATCTTTACAGCTTTGAGTATTATTACATCGAGGACAATTCATACTTTTTCCTCTAACTTACTAATCCTATCCCAATTTAACAATACCAAAAATTTGTGTTGAAGATTCGCAAGAAATAACTATAGGGACACAACCATTAACAAAATTTACTCGGACTCCTTTAGGTCCAGCAATTGCTTCATTATCGATTTGTCGGAACTTAGATAAATCTATATCTAAATGCCCATAGTAAAGGGACATGCCTTTTAGGCCAGCATTTGATATTATATTCTGAATTTGAAATTTATTTTCATGTTTCATCTTTGTTGCATAAACTAGAAAATAGCGATAATTGTGAACTAAATCCAAAGCAGGACCTTCGTGTTCTCTAACATAATCCCTTTTCCTACATAAGAATAATACACTGTTATCTACAGAATTTTTTTCTGGCTCGAATATAAAATCGAATACATAAGTGGAACCATAGCTGTCATAAGGGTTAATTACAGGAAATTTGCTTCCTATAACAAATTCCATTCCATTTGATTTAGCTAACTGATCTAATTCTTGTAGAAGAGGATCAGTACTACAATTACACAACATTTTGTGTGCTGGTAAATAAGCGGTAAGTATAATTAGAATACTAATAAAAAAATATCTCATTACTTATGATCTTTAGGTAGTTGTAAATGATAATGCTTGTCTGGATAATGTTTTGGTAAAGCTGCAGGATCAAATATAAATACAGTATGTTTTTCAACTAATCTTTTCATCAGCTCTAATGGAACATATCTGACCCATTAGATAATTTTATCCTTATATCCACAGCCCGCGCACCTTGTCCTCGCTTCTCTTTAGGTTCAATATGTGCACCTTTACGAGCTGCATTGGGAATCACTTGTTGGTTTGTGCTCGAATATACTTTACCATCAGCTCCTATATATCCCCACCTGTAACTTTAAATTGAAAATTACGTAATTTTGGATTAGGATGATGTTTTAGTTCTTCTGCTAAAGCCTTATATAAACTAATTATATTTTCCGCCATATGAGGGTTACTTAATACATAATTATCCGGATTTAACTCTCTCCCATCAACTTTCATAGAATAGCTTTTTTCTTGTTGTCTCTCCTCCTCTTCTGGTTTTTCTCGTTCCTTTCCCCTTCTTATTTCTTCTCGCTTGGTTTCTTTTGTACTAGCCCCCTCCTCTGGATTGCTAGAAGTCTCTTCTGCTGCTGGGAAATTAACGCTTATATCCACACTTCCATAAAACCTACTTCTTTATTTTATCTTTTTTAAATAAAAAAATACGCCATCAAAATAGAAAATCAACTCATTCTCATAGAAGATTAGCCTAGGAATATATAGTATAAGATTATCTTTCCTATGCTTTCCACGTTTATAATCAATTAACTTAGATTTATCAATACCCAGCTCTAAAATCTTGATTATTTCTTGTTCTATACAAATAAATTCTTTTGGCATACGGTAATTGATATAGAAGTAATCATTAGCTTTCTCCTCTCGAAATTTATAACTAGGATGCTCTATTTTAATCCCACCAATAATTATATAATCTTTACTAAAGGTAAATTCTTCTCCTAATAAACCAGTTGCCTCCTCGTCTGTTAAAGCTGAGATAGGCGCACTCTCATATTTATAAATCTGCCAACGACCATATATTACTTTATAGGGGTCTCCACAAGAGATTAATATAAAGGTAATTACTAACATTATTAAGTATCTAGTCATATTCATATCACTTAATTAATTATCATAAGGTTTACATGATCCTAAAAACTTATTGTTCATACACTCCTTCTAAAAATAGCTTAGCTTCCTTTTTCCGTCTGTTAATTAACCCTTGAACATCAGTTAGCACACCATTAATTCTTGCTTTCCTATACCTTAGAAAGGCTTCTAAAATTTCCTCTTTACCTTCTTTATTACCGGTATTGACCAATTCTAGCAAGTGAGATATTTCCAGCGCACCAACACCTACATTGAAAGTGAAGCTACCCAAAGCGTCAAATTGATGCTGTAGTAGAGGTACTTTTACTTGGCTTCTAACACCTCTTATAGCTTCCTCAGCATCTTGATGCAAAAGCTCTAAAGCTTTTTTATGTGTTATCTCTTTACTAAAATTCTCCCCCGTACGAACTACATGACCATAACCAATTGTTTCTATCCCTGCAACATCCTTATATACTTTTAGGCTACATCCCTCATAGCTAGCAATAAGATTAAGCCCTGCCTGGCTTATATCCGTAGCTCCTTCTTGATTTTGCTCACCTTCACCCTCTTCTGGCTTTTCTCGTTCCTTTCCCCTTCTTATTTCTTCTCGCTTGGTTTCTTCTGTATTAGCCCCCTCCTCTGGATTGCTAGAAGTCTCTTCTGCTGCTGGGAAATTAACGCTTATATCTAAAGTGTCTAAGAGGCTGTCTAAAAAGCCAAAATGGAGTCATAAAAGCCGCTTAAGCATGATTCTAATCATAACAATTTTAATATGTGTTTCAGAAGACTTGGGATTATGCTCGTAATCTTTAGAGAGCCTCCTAGAAAAACTCAGCCAAGCAAATGTACGCTCGACTATCCATCGCTTTTTTAGAATATGAAACCCATTTGAGAGCCGTTGTACAACTTCTAAAGTATAACCTAGCACCCCATAAGCCCACATTATACATCCTTTCTGGTATCCTCCATCTACCCATATGTGTTTAATAGAAGGGAATGTATTAAAAAGGCGAATAAGCAAAAGATGACATCCTCTTGAGTCTGATAAGTGAGCTGAATGTACTACCACACAAAGTATAAGCCCCAGCGTATCAACAATAATATGCTGCTTACGGCCTTTTACTTTTTTTGCTGCATCATAGCCTCTCGACCCCCTTTTTGTGCTGTTTTAACCGAGCGGCTATCCATAATGGCAGCGCTAGGTATGGCTTGTTTGCCCAACTTTTCTCGTACTTGATCTCGAAGTGTATCATGGACTAAGTCCCATTTACCATTTCTTCGCCAGCGATAATACAAGTCATAAACACTTTTTCAGGGTGGAAAATGGGCAGGTAGCATGCGCCATTGACAGCCTGTTTTTTCTAAATAGAAAATAGCATCTAATACTTCTCTTATAGTGTATTTACGGGGTCGGCAAGGACCTATGTAAGTAACTAATGGTTCTAACACTTCCCATTCCTTATCTGTTAAATCGCTAGTGTATGGCATAGCTGTTAGTTTAAAGTTCACTAACTAATTTTATAAAGTTTTGTCTGCTTTTCCTATCTAAATTACCCTTTTTAGACAGCCTCTAAGAGTTTCTGCAAATCGCAGGTATTACTTTGATCATCTCCAAACATTTCTTCTAACTGTGCTATTGTTATACCTGGCTTATTGGTTATAGTTATTTCAGGCTTCCCAACTGGCTTCCCTACACTCTTAGCTAGTTCTTCCTGCTCTTGTTCTATCCTTTTTGAAATATGCTTGGCTGCTTGCCTAAAAACTGCTTTATATTTGTCTAGTAGAATTTTTCTATGACTATAGTCTCTAATAACAGCTTCAAGCTGACTTTTGGCTTCTTTCAAGTTCTCTATACTAGAACTCTTATCTTGCTTGGTCGAAAACTCCTCCAAGTGTTTTATAGCTGCTTCTACATGGGGCTTTATCTCGCGTGCCGTTGCTATGATAATAACTGGGTCTGCTTCTTCCTCTTGTAGCCTGTTAATAGTTTCTATTCTTGTATCCAACACTTGCTTGATTTCACCTACGACTGCATTATACCTCTCCTTATCCAGGGCAGCTTCAACCTGTACAGATAGCTTTTCCAGCTCATTGAGTGAGTGCTTGCTCGAGGGAAGATCTGCTAATGCATTTATATTTTTCATACGACTTTAATTTTTCTATATAGAATCTAGCCTGTTTTTGTAGATATAGAGCGTCTGCTAAACCTTGTATTTTGGAATGTCCCAATTGGACTTGTATTTCCTTTAACAAATCACTCCACTGGTTATGAATTTCTGCTTCACTTTTATCAGTAGTACTAGTGGAAGTAGTACTAGATGTAGCCGGGTTAGTAGGCTCTGTAGCTGATACAGCAGGTGTATTTGTGCTAGTGCTTGAAGAGTAGTGGTCATAGCTAAAACTGTCCGCTCTATCATTGTAGGGTATTTTTGTCTTACGTGTACCACTCTCAACTTTAACTGCTGGACCTTTAGTGGGTGTGCTGAGTAGTGGTTCAGTAGTACTTGTAGCAGTAGAAATGTCCCCAGACGAAGATAGGGTTGTACTATGAAGGTTATTTGTTGCTTGGGTAGTACCAGGTGTCAAGCTTGTATCCTTTTCTTTTCCTTTATCTTTTACCTTAATCTCTTTTGGTGTAGTTGTAGCACTAGCTAGTATTGATTCTTTTCTTGTTTCCTCATAATGGCTAGTTGGACGCTCGCGCTCTAAGCTTTGTGTTAGCTCTGACTCTAATTCTTTTAAAGTAGACAATTCTTGACCTTTTTTGGTTAGCTGGTCTAACAACAGCTTATTCCCTATTTCAGAATTACCTGGTGTAATGTAAGCGGTCTGTGTTTGGCTATACGACCGTTCCTGTTGTTGCTTGATTTCACGTAGCTGTTTAAGTAGTTGCTCCCCTTTTGCTTGTTGTTGCTGGCTGGCTGATACACTCGTAGCTTTAGGACCATCATTTTTAGCCTCTTGTATGTGCTTTCTCACCTCCGTAGCTGCATTCTCTAGGGTAAGATGGGGGGCTTTAGATTCTTTGCTTGAAGAGGATGACTCCTTAGAAGCAGCAGGCTTACTTTCACTATTACTGCTACTAGCAGCTTGGTTAGATGCCCTGCTGCTAGAATATGAACTAGTATGGCTGGAGAAGCTAGAATGGGAAGTGCTATGGGTATCATGCTTTATACCTGCAGAAGATAACATAGCTGAGACATTAGCTGAACTCTTATCACAAAAATCCTTAAAACTATCACTAGTATGGGAAGTGCTATGGGTATCATGCTTTATACCTGCAGAAGATAACGAAGCTGAAACATTAGCTGAACTCTTATTACAAAAATCCTTAAAGCTATCTCGATGATGGGAACTGGAAGATGAAGTTTTTGGCATACTGAAACTACTATGTGAGCTTCCAATATTATGACTTGCTCTACCACTGCTACTACTTGAACTGTGGCTAGAGCCAGATGTACTCCTCTCACTAGATTCACTTCTGCTAGATGTCCTATCGCTATCATTTCCACCGCCTCCTTTGGAACCACTATTCCCACCACCGAGCAGCCCCCCGTCACCTATATATACATACCCTTTGCCAGTTGAACTTTTTTCAGGAAATACTACTCCTATATGTGCCTCTTGCCATTCAGGGCTATGTTTACTTAACTGGTTGGTTGTAAAACCAGGTGCTAGATATAAATCCAAATACTGCGTTCTACTAAAACCTATAGGAGCATTCTCTTTAACAATTGCCATCCACTTGCCTTCTACAACGGTTAGATATACTTGATGGCCTCCTTTTGCTATTAAACCTTGGAATAGCCTGCTCTTCTGTTAACTGTTCAGCTATGCCATTACTGTCAGTTATTGATGCAGCTATATCTGCTTGATTATATGGTTTGGCTTGTTCTCGCTTATCTTGTGCCTCTTTTTTGTGCAATTCCAAAGCTTTGCCTCTGATTAAGGTAATGGAAGGACTGTTATTCTTAGGTTGTTGATCTTTATACGTTGGTTTAATAGATGGAGATAAGATAGAACCTTGATTACGTAATACAGATACTGGTAAATCTTTCTTTATTATGGCCTGCTTGATATTGTCCACTATAGGGTTTACTATAATAGAATTACCTTGTTTGGAAGCTAGCTTTTGCTCTTCTTTTATATGCTTGGATAATGTAGAGATAGGTATTTTTGTATGTGCTGTACTAGTAATTAGCATTCTGGAAGAAGCTGATGCATCATCCGATAATTTTGTGCTGCTTTTTGTCTGCACCTGGCTAGTTATAGACTGCTCTGTACAAGCTTGTTTGCCTATATATACATATGCTGCATTTAATGTCTCTTTTTTACTGGCTACTAGGCGCACTAGCTCTCGCTGTTCCTCTTCTTTAGCAGTAATTAGCTTAGCTATGCTATAGCCTGGCTCTAATACAATGGTCAATATCTGTTCCACACCATCTTCTGTAATTAACGCTGCTTGCCAATTTTCGTTCTTATACTTTAAATCAAGCTTTTTCCCATCAGCAATAGTAATCACTAAGCTATCTACCAATGGTAATATTGAGTCATCTTTGCTTGGTTTTTTATTAATTCCCTTTTCTGTACGAACTACTTTAGGTTGGGTGGGAATATTAGGATAATTATTGCAACTCGTTATGGTTAATAGCTGACTACAAAGTAAAATAGCTGCTGTAATTCTTTTATTTGTGCTGTACATGGCCTGTTACTTTTAAAGGGCGAACAATACCTTACACGCTTAAACAAATCTCAACAATTATATAGGGATATTAAGTGAGAAACATATCCCATACTTCCAAGCATAAGCATAAAATATTTTTCAAAAAGTATAGACCAAATGTAGCAGATGGCAAGAAGGAATGCAGCCTTAAATTTAATCTTAATAGGCTTGTAAGATTGAACTTCAGTTATATTTTAAATGTAGTAGTTATTTCCACATTCCGCACTTCTTAAAACAACTATCTACTTGGCCATACTTTCGGATATGGTATGTCCAAGAGCATACTCAATTAATAATCTAACAAAGAACTACGGAACATGGGTTATATAAGATTAACGCAATAATGCATCTTTTTGCTTTTGTACTTCTGTGGTGTACCTAGCCATCGGGAAAGCTAATAGACGTCTTACACCAATAGGATCGCCTGTTTCCTCACAATATCCGTAGGTACCTAGATTAATGCGGTAAAGAGCGTCTTCAACCTCTCTTTTTAAAAAATCTTCATTCTGCAATGGTAAATTCTCTTCCAAACTTAATTCTTCTATCTGACTATTTTCTACATATTCTGCTTCTCTTCTAGGCCCATCTGCCTTATTTATAGCAATAAGCTCTTCTTCCTTAATAAGATCTTCTAACTTTTTATTAAGCTTTTGTTTAAAATAAGCAACCATATTGTCAGACATATAGGTTGGATCTTGTAAAGGGTCATAGTTAGGTGATAACCCATTTGAAATATTAGTATTATCCATATTAATCACTTTTAATAATGTTTAAACTTGTGCATTAAGTTATTAAAAATATTTCCAAAATACCTACTACTTATCAATAAGTATATCTAGATTCCTCCAACTTAATACGTCAATTCATTGGTTATTAAAGCTCTATTCACCCACCATATACTATATAAGGATCGACTGCATGCTCGCCCATTAAGTTTACCAGCTTTTTAAAGTTGCTGGTTGGAAAAGAAGTAAGTGTTTGTGTAGATTTTATTTCAATAGGCAATATCTTTCCTTGGTGTTCTATCAAATAATCCACTTCTAACCCATTGCTTTCTCGCCAGAAATAAAAATGTGTCCATAACCCGCAATTAAAATCCCTTTTCAGTCATTCGATTATAACTATATTTTTGAAAAGGCTTCCTTGTAATGGATGCCAAGCAAGCAAGTTAGGATCGGTAATATCTAGCAACATGCAAGTTAGCCTAGTATCATAAAAGTATAGCTTAGGTGACTTAATAAGCTTTTTTTAAAGTTTTTTATAATAAAGTTGTAGCATGTATACAATGTAAGTTGCTTCCAAAATAGAAAGCCATTCCTTCACTGTTTCGTCATTACCCTCCTACTGCATTACAAAGGGCTGTATAGTTAATAATCTGCCCTACATGTGCCTGCACATAACTTGATAAAAGTTTGAAATTGTTTTAAATGTCCGGATGTTAATAAGCTGCCTTACATCTCTTTCTACATAGGTTTGAATATATGCTGAGAGCCAATCTATAACATCTAGATCATGTGCATATAATTATGGCTGGTGGAAGTCTGTAGTTCTTCCAAGCTCAAAGGCAATAAATTGCAAATATATGCTCTGCCGGCAAGGCTTTGATTAATCTTCTCAGAGAGCAACAAATTTCCTGAACCAGTAAGGATAAATTGGACATTTTGCCCACGCTCATCTAGCATTCCTTGGATATAAGACAATAAAATAGGCACACGCTATACCTCATTAAAATTAGATTACAAGAATACGCAGAAAAAAACCTTTGGATCTGTTATAGCAAAATCTCTATTGTTGTGTAATTCAAGATTAATATAGGTGTGGTTAGGAAATATATGCTTAGCAAGCGTTATTTTTCCTAATTGTCTAGGACCTGTAATAGTGATAACAGGAAATTGATGAACTATTTGTGATAGCCTATCTTGTAGCGTACGATAAATCATATGTCCACTCAAATATTCTATGTAATTTCGGAATTGAATTCCGGATTTACATAAAAACAAGCATAATATACAAATATTTACTCCTTGAGAATATGCTGACTTTTAACAAGTAATTCTAGCTTATTAAATTCAAACTCCGAATGCTGAAGCTTGCGTTTTCCAAAGCTGACTATAGATTCCTCCTTTTAAAAGCAGCTCACTATGTGTCCCTTGTTCTACAATTTTCCCTTTATCAAAAACAAGAAGACTATCCATCCTCATTAAAGTAGAAAGCCGGTGGGCAATGGTTATTACAGTCTTTTGCTGTATAATTTTATCTAGACTTTTCTGTAAATATGACTCTGTCAATGGATCTAAAACCGAGCTAATTTCATCAAAAATAAATATTCTTGTATTTTTTAGAAGCGCCCTTGCAATAGCAATTCTTTGTCTTTGGCCTCCTGATAATTTCATACCTCTTTCTCCTACAATAGTATGATATTTATCTGGGAGCCTTTCTATAAATTCATCAGCATAAGCTTGCTTAGCAGCATTAAGTATATCTTCTTCTGAAGCTGGCAAATTTCCATAGGCAATATTTTCTAGTATAGATCTATTAAATAAGAGTGGTTCTTGCGGTATAAAGCTTATAGCTTGGTGCAGGCTATCTTGGTTTACTTCACTAATATCTTGTCCGTCAATTAATATTTTTCCTGAATATAGGGGAAAGATGCCCATAATTAGATTAACAAAGGTTGTCTTACCACTACCTGAATAGCCTACCAGCCCTATTTTCTGTTGTGGCTTAATAACTAAGGAAAGATTATCAAATAGAAGTTTGTTAGGCTCGTATCCAAAATAAACCTCATGAAACTCTATTTTGCCTTCTTTAACGTTTAACTTGGGAGCATTTAGAGATTTATGAACCATAGGAGGTGCGTCTATAAATTCTATAGCTAAAGCACATTTTCCTAAATGTTGTGAAAATTTTAAGAAATCACTTACAATATCTTGTAGGTTCTTTACAAGCGCCAGTGATAAGGTTAATGTAAGAGAGAAATCACCTACAGTAACTAATCCCCATCTACGGAGATAAATTAGATAAACTAGTACAGATGCAATTAAAAATGCTAGAAAAAGGGAAGTCAATGCTTGGTTAACCAACACAGCCCATTGCAATTCTTGTGACATCTCAGCTTCTAGCCTTGCTTGCTTAGCTATATAAGCACGCTCATATTTACGTCTTCCAAACAAAATAACCGAGAGACTATTGTTAATACTATCTATCAGTTTTCCCATTAAAAGAGCATATCTTTCTAAATAATTTTTAGATAACCTATATGGTTTCCTACTTAGCAAGTAACTAATATAAACAAAGATGGTAGCGTATATAATTAATATAAATGCTAAGTGTGCATGAACTGCACGACCAATTGTATAGCAAGCAATAATAAAGGCTAAGCTATGTGCAAGCAATCGATAAATAAAGACACTGATTAAAGTTTCTGCTGAATCTACCATTTCTCCTATGCGTGTAGCAATAGCGCCACCAAAATGTTTTTGAAAATAAGAATAAGGATGTTGATGAATCTTTGTAAGGCTTTTTAGAATAAGTTGGTTACGAAATATAGGAATTGCTTTTAAATATATGAAATCACTTAACCTAAAGATAAAAGCATTACCTATGCTAAAAGCAATATATGCTGCTGCTGGATATAGTAGCAAGGAGTATATTATTTCTCCAGTATATCCCTCTAACCTATCCAGCATAACTTTAACCAAATAAGGTCTTAGTGAAAGATCTATAGCCCAAAACAGCTCTATAAACCCTAAAAAGAACAGATGAAGCCAATAGGGTTTTAGCACATCTAAAATAAACTTGTATGACTTTGTCATTTTATATTTAAATATATTATGCCTGTAAAGTTTAAGGCATTCGGGCGAATATTGAGAGATTCTGAGATAAATACAAGTATTACATTAAGTAGTTTGCTTGCTTCTCCATGTACTTAACCATTTTAAAACCTCTTCTAAACTATAAAGTGGTGCATAACAAGCTGTATCATCACATATATACACTGTTGTTTTATCCTCCTGCATCTTATACTTAGTTAACCAGGGAATGGTAGGTTGGCATGTAGCACCTGCCAACAATATCTCTGTGTAATGTCGCTTGATAATCGAAGCCCAGGTAGTGCTATGAGAGCCTATAATAACTACAACAGGTATGTTGCGCAGCTTAAGCAATTGCAGATTGGCCCAATAGGTCATGTATAAAGGATCATGTTGCAAGGTGCGAGCTACTTCGCACAACATTTTATGAAATAGTATCGTATAAGACTCTCGTTTTAGTAAATTACCTAGCCGATAAAGATTGTGTGCCATGACAGCATTAGAGCTAGGTATTACTTGGTCAAGAATTTCTTGAGTACGTTTTATAAATACAGGCTCTTTAACGTCTGTAAAGTAAAATAAGTTATTATGTTCATGAGTAAAATGATGAAGCACATATTGCACCAACCCTTCTGCTTTGTAAATCCAATAGTCCTGTAAAGTTGCCTCATACAAGCTTATAAATGCATTTGCCAACCAAGCATAATCTTCTAAATACCCTACTCTACCATGTTTACCTTGGCTATAGCTATGCCATACTTGATTGCCTTTCATCAAATACTTTTCCATACAAGCAGCATTTTGTAAAGCTAATTCTAAGTAATGCATGTCTTCCAACGCATAATAGGCATCTATTAATGCTTGTAGCATCATCCCATTCCAAGAAGCAATAACCTTAGTATCTAAAGAAGGCTTTATATGGGTTGTTTCTCGGGTATTATATAAGATTCCTTTGGCTTGGTTTAACTTTTCTTCTGTAATTGCTGTCTGATATCCTAATTCATTCGTTAATTCCTCAGCGTTTCTATATAAAATGTTTAGGCCGCTATGCCAATTTCCATTTGGGGTAACAGAGAAATAGGTAGTAAATAAATCTGTATCTTCTTGTAACAACCCTTCTATTTCTTGATAAGTCCAAGTATAGAAGGCGCCCTCTTGCCCTTGGCTATCAGCATCTATAGAACTGAAAAATCCGCCTGATTCATCCAACATCTCACGTAATACAAATGCTACAGTTTCTTTTATAATGTGCTTATATAAGGGATCTTTAGTAGCCATATAAGCATGTGCATAAAGCGATACCAGTTGTGCATTATCATACAGCATTTTTTCAAAGTGTGGAATTTTCCATGCTTCATCTGTAGTATAACGATAAAACCCACCTCCCAACTGATCATAAATACCCCCATAAGCCATTTTAATTAAGGTTAGGCCAAGCTGCTGTAAGGCTCCTTTATCGTGGTAAGTTAGGTAATACTGCAATAAGAGCATACTGATGCTGGGCAAGGGGAATTTAGGACCGCCTTGTATACCTCCTTGATATGGGTCTAGATTTTTGTAAATCTTTTGAAAAATTTGTTGAATGGCTGTTTGTGTCAAGTTAGAGTTGCTAGATACATCCCTATAGTATTGTATATCATCTTCCTGTAAAGTTTTGGTAAAATAAAAAGATGACTCTAACAGCTGTAATCGATGCTCTTTAAATGCATTTACTACACTATTTAGTAACTGTTTCCAAGCAACAGTAGGTAAATAAGTGCATCCATAAAAAGGCTGTTGATTAGGCATTAAAAATACATGTAAGGGCCAACCGACCTGTATGCCCATGGCTTGCATAGCTGCTATAGCTACCTGGTCTACATCAGGATTTTCTTCACGATCTACCTTGATATTGATAAAGTGACTATTCATAACAGCTGCTACTACTTCATTTTCAAAGGACTCGTATGCCCATTACATGACACCAATGGCAAGCAGCATACCCAATACTTAATAAAATAGGTTTGTCTTCTTGGTTTGCTCTAGAGAGGGCTTCCTCCCCCCAAGGATACCAATCAATAGGGTTATGAGCATGTTGTAATAAGTAAGTACTTGTAGTGGTGCTAAGTCGATTAGGTAAAGGCATAAGAAACTGATATAAAGTAGGCTTTCAGACCTGAATTAATAATCGGTCGCTATAGATACCTAGTATTGAGTTAAATATAAATACATTTTTTTCACCTGGCTTCTGTATTTACTAACAATAACTTTAAAGCATTTAAGGATAGCAATAATATTTTTATTTATAGTACTTCCTAGCCTAATACTGGATATTTTTTATTTTTAGTTTAGCCCTAAGGTTTACTTTTGCTATGACTATTTTTTTCTTTGCATTAATAAGTAACAATTCAGCAATTCTTAAAAACTTGGCTATATAATTGTGTTGCTGATACTTTTTCTATTACAAACTGTATAAATAGAATCTCTTCTTTCTTGATAGCTAGTTCCCTACCATAGTGCCATTGTTCTGCTGCTTCTATCACAGATTTCCATCGTAAGCCATACCCATGATGCAGCAGCTGTTTTTGAGCCAGTAGTACGCTGCATGATAGAATATAAAATTCGACATAGATTTAGAATGATATAAGCCTGATACTGGCTATCATCTAAGCATACAGAATCTATTGTTTTTGTTACCTACGCTTGAAATAAATCTCTAACGCAAGCCTTTTACACTTCTACTATATCAATCGCCTTAATTAATTCTTTAAACTGTGGCCGAATGAGTGGAATTCCATGCTCATATATATAAATAGTTATTAATAATCCACTCATTCCCATAATGTGCCTGATTGAAAAAAGTACCACAATTATAATAGGGGCGTAGTACTTTTTACAGAGATATGTTTCTTAACATATCAACAGGTATATATGAGCACTCTATCCGATTTGCCCATGTTTGATTCTTTTTCTCAATTTTCTTATGTAAATCCTTAATTAATTCAAGTTCCTCTGCAATAGTTCCATAGCTTAAGGCAACAGTAAGGTCTATATCACTCCTAGCAGGATTAACTTCGCCATATGACAAAGAGCCTGACAGATACACCCCCATTAGGTTTTACTTAACTATACTTTTGATATCATATGCAAAAGAAATTAGCACTTCATTTACATCTTTATAAGGAGTAGTGCTATTCAGAAAGTTCTTAGTTTTTATATTAATAGCTTTAAGCTTTAACTTTTTTGAGATTTTACGATTGCTAGAGCGTATTATTCTAGTATCCTCATCATATACTATTAACTTAACTAGATTTTTATTACCATGAGTATCTTATACTCTAATAACATACGCCCTCTTTCCATATTAATTTAGATGAAGGCATAATAAACCTTTATACTGTAGTCAACCAACCAAGCTTAACATATATTTAAGAGTCTAAATCTGCCAAATCTGCTAAAGGCAGCCATTGTATATCTTTTTTATTGACACTATCTAGCCAATTCATAAATTTAGTAAGACCAGATGGCTCATTGCCATTCGCATGAACCAAAATAATACTTCCTGGCTGAGGCCTTTCATTTTTAGCTAGCCAAGCATCTGTTCCTATTGGTATAAGACCTAGATTGCTGACCATCCTCATTAAATATTCATCAGATACTAGGCCTGGGAATCGGAAGAAGATGGAAGGTAATTGTCCATACTCTAAAAGAAGCTGTTCGGCTAACAACACTTCATCTTGTAAGCTTGCTTGTGTAAAACGGATACGTTCTTCTTCAGGCATTTCTACTATACTAAAACGTAAAAAGTTCTTTTCTAATGGCAAATCATGGTAATACTGGCTTCTAAAAGTATGGTTAACCCAAGTAATATTTAACTTTCTTTGGTTATGTTGTTTACAAAGCCAAGCAAATTCATCGGGATGACTTAACATCCATAAGCCAGTAATGCCAATACCTACAGGGAAGGGAGTTTGATTTTGCCTAAGTAGAATTAATTTTTCAAAGAATTCTTTATCAAATGATTTAGAAGAAGGACACATGTCTACCGTAAGAAAATATCCTTTTGCATTACTTAAAGCATGCTTAATACCATCGTTCTGAAGGGGAAAAGGTGGCTTTTCGCAATGTTTAATCAACCGTATATAAGGGGTAACCTCTAGCTCTTTCCAAGTAAAGTAACCCGGCAGATTTCCTTTTTTTCCTTCTTTACGTAACGTAAGAGCAGAAAAATCAGATTGAGATAAAGTCAAGTTATATGGATCTACCATTAAAGCGTACAACTCCTTACCTCGATTAAATAAACGAATTACAATTTGTAGTCGCCCTTGTTGATCTTGTACAGGAAATAGTGTAGGCCTATAATTGTTAATAGTGCTACTTGACTTGCTAATAGCATAGCTTGGACAAGAATTGTTAACCAAGAAGCAGGCTACTATAAGGAGTCTATATAAAAACTTAATTTTATTTATTTCCATGGCATATTATACGGCTTTAAATGATAATTTTTCACATAAACCTAGCCACACACATATAGTAAGTTATTTGTACAACCTACCCTATTGGTATATACTCGTTTGCTATTACCTTAGTTGTTGTTCGAATTGCGCATACTAAATATTAGTATTACTAACAATACTAATGAGATGCAGCCTCCTCCAACCATTAAGAAACCTTTGTAAGCACTATAAAAAGCTTCATTTAAGTAGAGTCCTAATGCTAATAAGACAAACACACAGCCTATCATCAATAAGATAACTAGCAACAGAACCAATAAGCCCTTCATAATAAACTTACCTAGTTTCTTATTAACTTCCTGTTTAGCAACATCTACTTCTTTATGGAACAGTCTTACAAGCTCTTTAAATATAAGTTCAGTTCCTACCATCTTTAATAAAAATTTAATCAAGGAAAACATAGTGTTCTTTTTTTGAATTTAAACATTTATTTACCAGCACGGAACAATTGCTTTTTCTCTTGCTCGGTTAAACTCTCATACCCTGAAGCAGCAATTTTATCAATTATAGCATCTATTTCTGCTGGCTCTTTATCAGCTGTCTTAGTAATTTTTACCGATGTTGCCTTGCTAGTTGATTCATAAGTTATCTTAAACTTTTTTTTCCTCCTAACAATGTTTAGGAAATAACTCAAATATGATCGGAAATGTATAAACTTGCGTATATATTGAACACACATATACCCTACCATGGCACCGCTTAAATGTGCTATAGCAACTGATTGGTGGCTCGCTAACTCAAAGCAAGTCAATAACAATAGAGCAGTCGCTATATGCTTGATTTTAATTCTACCTATAAAAAGTAAGTTAAAATAAAAACTAGGTAATGCTATAGCTGCAGCTGCCATAACTGCATATAAACTCCCAGCAGGCCCAACAAGCCACCCCATATAACCTTTTAGTCCAGGTGCCAAATTGTATAATAACAAGAAGAAGACACCTGCTGCTATACCTCCTAGTATGTATATATATTTTAGAATTCTACTATGCCAAATAGATACTATAAGATGTCCAAAAGCATGCAAGAAGAAAGCATTCCAAATAATAGAAAAAAACTGTTCATGTATCCAGAAATAAGTAAGAATACTCCAAGGTTGCTGTAAAAAGATTTTCCAACTAGCAGGTAAAATAAGGTATTGGTAAATACGTTGATAGTAAATTTCATAGCCCAATAAGACACATATGGCCTTACTAACTACCAAAATACAAAATACCAGTACATGAATAAGAATAAGCTGCATAAGCCCATTGTTAGGACGCCGAAAATTTACTTTAACAAAATTGACTAATTCAGCTAGCATATGGTTATAAATAAAATTTGCAAATAATAAATACACTGATATTTATTGTAAATACCATGCATACATTACAAGTTTATCAAATAATTATACAATATGCCTTAAATAAACCAATATTTTAAGGTATACTCTAGCATTACAGAAATAATTTTTATCCTTATATGCAATAAACCATCTATACGCTTATAATTTATAATACAATATGTGATATATAATCTTATAACTAAATTGCGAACAAATATTTGTATGGAATTGTATACAAGGCTATTCCTTAAAAATTTCCACACCATGAGTATTCTTCTCATAAAAAATAAAAAAAGGTTACTACTTGGCTGCTGCTATATATACATGCTAATGAGCTTCAGCATTACTTCATGCCAGTGTGGTACTTGTAATAAGAAAACAATAGAACTATCTGAAACAGTCGAAGATATTGATACTAAAGCTACAAATGACCATGTCCAATTAACTATGGAAGTGGACAAACATATACTACTCAGCAACAACAAAGAGTTTATCTTAACATTTCATACTTTAAATAACAAAAGCCCTGAATGGAACAATTATAAGCTAAAAATAAGTTTAGAAGAACCCAAAGAGAAAGCGGATAATAAAATAACTTTTAAGGACAGCACAGAATTACAACTCAGCATTAGACCTACTGCGAAAGAGGTAAAATAGAGTAGAATTTTAAATAAAATAAAGAAGGGAGCTTGGCTCTAGCGACATTATTTGTTAAAAAGCGTACTTGAAGTTTATAAGCCCGGATATAATGTTAAAGCGAAGGTTATATTTTTTCTGAAAATTCCTGTATACCTCTGCCATAATTTTAAATACCTTGATCTCTCTTATCTTATGCTCTACCTTCATGCGTATGGAGGCTAGCTTTCTGTTATGGTCTTTTTGCTCTTTGGTTAATGGCCGCTTACGGCTCTTTTTGTAGGGTATCATTACATTGCTCTGTAGCTTTTGCCAGCCTTGATAACCACTATCTGCCAGCTTTAAGCTTTCTTTAGGTAAGGGTTTTTCTCCTTTACGGATTTTAAAGTCATGCACTCTTCCTTTATGTGATTTGGAGACAGACAGTATTCTCCCATCTTCTCTGATGACTATCTCTGTTTTTATGGTATGTCTCTTTTTCTTGCCTGAATAAGATTTCTTTTGCTTTTTACTAGGTCTTTGCGTAGGCTGTTCACTTACATCTGCTAATATGCGCAATACCTTTTCTGAGGTTAAGCTGCGATCTTTTTTAATGCTAATTTTCTTAGCTAGTAAGGGCTCCATTTTTCTTAGCAAGCGGCATATGTTAGCGTTGTGTAAGTTAAATAAGTAGCCTAGAAATACATGGCTAATATAGGTGCGGTAATATACCAAAACACAGAGCAGTTTATCCTCTAAGGTAGGTAAATGGCTCCGACGTCCATGGCGCAGCTTGCTCGCTTCTAACTTTTCAAAGAGAGGCCTTACTTTTTGAACTAATTTATCAAATGTTTCTAGCCTCAATCCAGTTATTCTTCTAAAATTGTATGGGTACTTGCTTATTCTGGTGTAGGTTAAATGCATACTTATTCCTTTTAGTATATAACAAGGATTACATTTTAACCTTTTCTACTCTCTTTATCAACCTCTTTCGCAGTAGGTCTATTGATAAGCAATTATCAGACTTTACTGACCTAACTGAAACACATACGTATCATACTTGGCAGCTAGCATTTAACTTACATCCTTCATTAGCATGTAATGAGATAATCATCAAAATTGAATTATTGGCTCATGGAAATGTAACTCCTATAAAAATTGAAAAGGTAATCTGGAAAAATATCCAACTAAATTTTAAGAATTTAAGTTACAATCCCATTACTGGTATACTTACTTGTATTATAGAAAATATTACAAAAACGTCTATAGATGAAATAACACTGCAACATAGCATACAAGGAAAAAGTACAGCCACCCTTAACAGCATTTCTACTATAGAATCCTTCTTTACACTACAGCCACTTTCTCAAAAAAAGCTAGAATTTAAGTTAAATTTTAATCAATCAGACACTGTTAAAATCATACTTGAGTTATGGCATAAAGGCAATAAAATAGCAAACCAACCGATCATATTAAAAGATATGCAAATCAGCATAGAAGGAATAGCAGAGAACCAAGCATTTAGAGATAATCAAGTAGTTACTGCTTGGATAAAGAATAAAGGAGCCCATACAATAAATACAAGTGAATTAATAATTACTGTAACGCATCCTTCTCATGTAACGCTCATTTTATCAGATAAACTACACAATCATATCCAACTAACACCTTGTGAATTTACTTTGTCGGATATAGTAGGAGAAAAAGAGATAACATATAGAGATTCAATCCCTTTCACGTTAAAACTCTTCAAAGCCATCGACCAAGTTGAAACTACAATTAATCTAGCAGTGAGAGCATCTCAAATCACTTATATAGAGCCTTTGGCTAACAGAAGCTTTGTTTGGACGCCAACTAAACAAGATTCTTGTCCTAACAGCAGTAACCAAAACACAGCTAACACTATACCTAGCCCTAATGATGTGAATAAACCTTACAACCAAGACTCATCAGCCTTAAATACTGATCTTGTTCCCAATCAACCAGAAACTCCTTAGCAATCAACAGCAAGCTCGTAGTTGAAAATAGTGACCAAACAGCCCCTTCAATTAATGGTAATACTGAACAAGCTGTACCAGCATTTACAAAGAAAGAACAACCTACTTCCGCCTATGCCTCTGAAGCAACAACCAGTGATAGCACTACTTACACTCCTAACCCATCTGATACTAGTAAAAATAATGAGAAAGAACCTTCTGTTAGTTCTTCAACCTACACCCTAGCCGATTTAAAACAGCGAGAACTTAGGATAGCCGATGAACAGCTCAATAAGCATCAAACTGACTTAGAAAACATCAGCGAACTAATTGAAGAACTATATTTAACCGCTCTAGATGACAAAGACGAACTTACTAAGCTTATTGAGCTTACGTGGAAAACTATACAAGAGCTTAATCTATCTATTCCTGAGCTAACCAACTATGATCATAAAAGACCAACCAATTTTTATACAGAGATTACTACAGTATATCAAAAAGCTGCCAAAGCTTATGGAAGTATCGGTGTACAATTGATGGATACAGAATTATCTGACTTATTACCTGGCTTAACTGAAAAAGCTGAATCCATCGCAAAGAAAGCTCATAATATTGCCAATATAGTCAAAACTAAGGATGCTTATACAGCTACCAGCAAAGCTTATTCTTATGCAGCTATGGGGCATATGGCCTGCTGTAAAAACAGTGAAGCTACCTTTCATGCACAGCAAGCTTTTGAATTAGCAAACCATGCATCTAATACTGCTTTTAAAGCTACAACCAAAGAAGCCTATACCTATGCTACCACAGCCTACTGCTATGCTGCATTAGCAAATAATTATCTGTTTTATACCATCCAACAAGAAGAAACTGATAAACTTATTGCTATTGCTAAACATGCTAGAAAAGCTGCTAATAACGCTAACTTTACTGCTAATTTATGTAAAACCGACACAGCCTACACTGATGCTGCTAGAGCCTATGCAGGCGTTGCTAATATGTATAGTACGCTTGCTAACCATAACCATGGTACCCAAATAACAAAAGAGTCCATAAAAATAGCTAAGTATACTGCTCAAACAGCCAGAATAATGGCTAACAAAACGAATACATATTTAGCTAAGGCTGCTGCCGAAGATGCGGAAAAAGCAATAGACAACCTACCAACAGGAAGTACAGTCCTATAAATTTTACTAATGAACTCTAATTATGAAATTATGAACTAAAATATAGTCAGACAAAAATTCTATTAACTAATTTTGCACATACCAACCTTATAAATTGTGATAGAAGACCTTAACATAGAAATTCAAGATACCCTGTTTGAACACCATAGCATTACGGTAGATCCAGGACAAAAACCTTATCGTATTGATAAGTTTCTAATAGATCGCCTTCCTAATACGAGCCGCAATAAAATTCAACTAGCCATCGACAATCAATTTATTTTAGTTAATGGCATTCCTACTAAAGCTAATTATAAAATTAGGCCGTATGATAAAATACAGATAGTACTGCCTAACCCACCTCGTAACAATGAACTAATACCAGAAAATATTCCATTGGATATCGTATATGAGGATGAAGCACTTATGGTAGTACATAAACCGGCTGGCATGGTTGTACACCCAGGGTACAACAACTGGACAGGCACATTAGTGAATGCACTCATTTATTATTTCGATAATCTTCCTACTGCACCCAATAATATAGGTAGGCCAGGACTTGTACATCGTATTGATAAAGATACTTCTGGACTATTGGTTGTTGCTAAGACAGAAGCTAGTCTTATTGCACTAGCTAAACAATTTTATGATCATTCTATAGCAAGAACCTACTATGCATTAATTTGGGGAGAGCCTGAAACAGAAACAGGCACTATCGATATCAACCTAGATAGAAGCTTACAAGATAGGCGTATTGTAGCTCCTTATACCAATCCCGAAAAAGGTAAACGTGCTGTCACTCACTACCAAGTTGTGGAAAGGCTACGATATGTATCGTTAGTAAAATGTACGCTAGAAACAGGACGTACTCATCAGATTAGAGCTCACATGAAACACATGGGCCATCCTATTTTTGCAGATGCTGCTTATGGTGGGCATGAGATTGTAAAAGGGGAACAATTTTCAAAATATAAGAGTTTTGTAGAAAACTGCTTTCAGATAATGCCTAGGCAAGCTTTGCATGCTTACTCATTAGGTTTTATACATCCTACTACTCAAGAAAACATGTATTTTGAGTCACCTCTTCCTACAGACTTTCAAACTGTTTTAAACAGATGGAGTAAATATGTTCATTATCACTAGTCTACTTAACTGGGTCAAGCGGCAAATAAGAGATCAATTTGGTTTTTCGAAAGCAGAAACAAATGGAGTGTTAATATTGTTAATAATATTATTATGCTTGCTAGCCACGCCACATATGCTCAGAAGGTATTATAATAACAAGATTTATATAGACACCAATGCTGCAGACATCGAATTATCAGATAGCACTTTAGCATTACTTGAAAGTCAGAGAATTAACAATAAACCTTTTTGTAAGCAACAAGACGCCACTACTAAGCCACATTATAAAAAGCAAGCTACAATACTGAAGAATATAAAGTCTTTTGATATTAATACAACTGATACACAACAACTACAATCCTTACCAGGTATAGGCAATAAAAGAGCTACTAGAATTATAAAATACAGAGATAAATTAGGTGGATTTGTTCGGAAAGAACAGTACCAGGATATATATGGACTAGATTCCTTGTCCATCTCCAGCATGTTTCAATACACTTATATTGCTACTAACTTTCAGCCAAAGAGAATTAATATTAACCAAGCGAGCTTTAAAATCTTGGTAGCACACCCTTATTTATCCTATGAAAAAGTACAATTAATAGTAAACTATCGCACTAAAAAAGGTAGGTTTGATTATATAGAAAATTTATTAGAATTGAATATTCTCGAAAAAGATGTTTTCGAAAAACTAAAACCTTACTTAACAGTTTAGCTAGCATAAATTATGGTATAATGTTATTTGTGCAAAAGAACTTATACCTTTGAAACAACCTATAATATTAAACTTATGCTTACTTTTCGGCCACATCACTTTTTATGTACTATAGGATTTCAAGGTCTAGGATATTCTCCTGCCTTTGTAGAAAATTACAAACATATTGTAAACTTACTACAAACACCTAAGGGAGACCAGACTACTATTCAAGTAGTAAAAGACACAGATGCCATTTGTAACCCTTGCCCACATAAAAGGCAACAGCTATGTCATTATCAAGCGAAAATAGATAAATTAGACCAGGCTCATAGCCAAGCATTAGACATCCAGCCAAACGACCAGATTACATGGGGCCAAGCTAAGCAAAAGATAGCTCAGAGAATATCTTTAAAAGTGTTTCATGAAATATGTGCTCCTTGTTCTTGGAAAAACTTGGGAGTGTGCGAGCAAGCTTTAATTCAATTACATCATCAATTTAACCCAACAAAAAGTAATTGATAAAGTTCTGTTATTGTATAAGAACAATTCACAAGAATTGATAGAGTATGTGAGCTTTAAATAAATCTATCTTTAGAGGTGCCCGAATAAGCTTTTAAGGCTGAAGGAACCTTTAGGCTATTTATTAGCTGTAACAAAAGATTTAGTAACTATGTACCAAGGGCGGGACTCGAACCCGCACGGACAAATTGTCCACAAGATTTTAAGTCTTGCGTGTCTACCAATTCCACCACCCTGGCATACAAAATTCTATTTCTTTGCTATCAACATTTCTAATAAACTTACAATATAAGCTCATAAGGAATGTGCTAATACATACCAGCCATTTATTTGAGCGAGAAACGGGATTCGAACCCGCGACCCCGACCTTGGCAAGGTCGTGCTCTACCAGCTGAGCTATTCTCGCATGAACTTGTATAACTACAACTTCCCAAAGTTAAATAACCTGCTACAATTAACAAGCAAATATTAACTATAAAAATAAAAAAAATAATATTAACCAGGAATTATCAATAATTTAACTTGCTAGTGGTTTGCTACTTAAGCTATAATCTATACCTCTATTGTTATTGAATTTATGTTTTGATAGCAATAATTCTAGATTGCTTTTATATTGCTTGTCAATAACTGAGTACAGCCTTTTTATTTTATAATTGAAAAACTCCAATAAGAAGAATGTTAGTTTAAGTTAAATATACTTATATATAATCAGCACCATATATTAACTAGCTTATATAATCCTAATACAAAACTTTGAGCTATGTATAAACACTTCATTTAATTACCCTCCCCAACTACTATAGAATAAGAATTAATATAGGTTAAAAAGTTTTATTAACATTTCATATAAGCAAATTTTAAATTATAAATACTCAGATTTATACTAATAACTAATTATTTTCATAGCATTTAAATTTACAATAAAATACGTATCTGTATTGCTACACTGCGCTTTGTTTATTTACTTAGGCTTTTTTAAGATTAAAACTCAAAGAAATAAGTAAAATGACACCTAAATTAGATAAAGTAGACTATAGCATATTAGCGAAAATCCAAAATAATGCTAAAATTACTAACCTACAGTTAGCCGAAACTATCGGACTATCTCCTGCTTCAACCTTAGAACGTGTCAAGCGACTAGAGACCCAAGGTATTATTAAAAGTTATCATGCACGATTAAATAGATACAAATTAGCATTACATGTACATTTCTGGCTACAAGTCTGTTTGCATAACCTAACCCACGAAAGCATACAAAGCTTTAAGCAAGATATTGAACAAATACCCGAAGTAATAGCATGTTATCAAGTGACAGGAGAAACAGATTTTCTGCTTAGTGTACTCAGTACTGACTTAATTAGCTACCAAGGAATACTTTCTAGTAAACTAAGTGAAATTAAAGTCATTAAGTCGATTAGGACAATGACTGTATTATCCACGCTTAAAGAAACTGGAATCCCCATTATTCCACCACATCATTCTCACAGTCGCTCTTAGGTTAAGCAGCCTTTAAGATTGAATATTATGGACAAAATTATTTTTGATGGGCAAGCATATACAATATCAGGGAGGCAACTTTAAGAATACAGCTCCAACTAAATACCAACCCACAGATTTAAAAGTAGAAGAGGTATTAATTAATATAGGACCCCAGCACCCTGCTACCCATGGTATACTACGGTTAGAAGTTATTTTAGATGGAGAAATAGTAGTAGATGTTGTTCCTCACCTAGGGTATTTACACCGCTGCTTTGAAAAACATGCTGCTACCTTACCGTATAACCAAACTATTCCTTTTGTAGATAGGTTAGATTATTTGGCAGCAATGAACTCCGAACATGCTTTTGCAATGGGAGTGGAACACATGTTGGGTTTAACTGGCAAACTACCACGTCGGGTAGAATATATTCGCGTACTTATGGCAGAACTTAATCGGTTGGCTTCACATTTTATGGCTATTGGTACCTATGGAATAGACTTGGGAGCTTTCACATCCTTTTTATGGCTGATGCGCGATAGAGAATATATCTTAAGGTTATTTGAATGGGCTTCTGGTGCACGTATGCTATATAATTATATATGGATTGGAGGACTATATTATGACTTACCTGTAGGCTTTGAAGAACGTTGTTTAGAGTTCATAACATACTTAAAGCCTAAGTTAGAAGAAATAAATCAGTTGCTTATTGATAATACTTTATTTATCAAGCGTACTGCCAATGTGGGTGTACTCCCTTTGGCAACTGCAATCAACCATGGTGTATCAGGACCCATATTAAGAGCTTCTGGCCTTAGGCTTGATTTAAGGCGGATAGATGGCTATTCCATTTATCCGGAACTATCTTTTGATATTCCTATAGGCGAAGGGTTAATGGGCCACGTAGGCGATTGTTGGGATAGGACATGGGTAAAGTTTCAAGAATGCAAAGAATCAATTAAAATAACTGAGCAATGCTTAGTACGACTGACTTCTGATTTAAAACGTACTGCAGATTTTAACCCACAAAAAATGGTGCCTAAAAAAGTACGTACTAAAGCACAAGACTGCTATATAAGAGCAGAAAACCCACGTGGTGAATTAGGATTCTTTTTTAGAGCTTCTGATAATGGAGATAAACCCATACGCTGCAAAGCACGCTCATCGAGTTTTTCTAACCTGTCTGTAATATCTTCGATTGCCAAAGGGCAAGTATTAGCTGACTTAATAGCCATTATAGGCTCTATTGATATAGTATTAGGAGAAATAGACCGATAATAACCAGTACTAAACCTCCCATTTCACAATATCAATCTAAGTTTCGGTTTTGAAATTTGCCCATAATAATATGGCCCCTAAGCCAAGAATGAGTACTGTAAGCCACTCTCATCATTTTAAATTGTATATAAACATAGCACAGTTTACTCAAGCATATTTCAAGAAAGAGGATTATTGATGGGCAGAACTATATATATTAATATTGAATAGACCTACTGCGAAACAACTGTTATAAAAAAGCAAAGGTGCATTTTGCATAATTGAGAAAATACAAGAAATGAAAATATGCATTTAAAGCATGTGAAACGCAGGTTAAATTTTTACAAATAGTGAATTTAACTCTCAAAAATTAAACTTTTATATAGATTCTCTGTTTCGCAGTAGGTCTAATATTTATTTAGTGAGAAAGCTATATCTTCTTTATCACTTTAAATCAAGCAATTATTTATTCGATTATAAGTTATAGTTAAATTTATATTACTTCTCTAACAACTTTATAAAAGCTTAATAAGACAATTAGTAATTCTTAATAAACTTTAACTCATGCAATTTACCGACATTAGTATGCTTAAAGAATTTCTGGATGAACAAGTCATGCGCTATAACTGTTCTACTTTTATCGAAGAAGACCCTATTGTAATTCCACATGCTTATACCAATCCTTTAGATATTGAGATAGCGGCTTTTTTTGTAGCTATTTTAGCATGGGGTAAAAGAAAAATTATTATTGATAAAGGCAAACAGCTTTTAAACATGATGGATAATACACCCTATGACTTTATAATAAACCACCAAGAAAAAGATTTGCGACCTTTTTTATATTTTAAACACCGGACTTTTAATGCTATAGATACCTTATATTTTATTCATTTTCTAAAACAGCACTATCAAAAGCACGCTACATTAGAAACAGCTTTTACAATAAACCTATCACCTGAGGCAAATACTATAGAAGAAGGATTAATACATTTTCACCATTTATTTTTTAGTTTACCCCATGCACCCATACGTACACGCAAGCATGTAGCTACTCCTGCACGAAATGCAGCTTGTAAGCGAATTAATATGTTTTTACGCTGGATGGTACGAAAAGATAACAAAGGAGTAGATTTTGGCTTATGGAAAACCATTAAACCTCACCAGCTTGTTTGCCCTTTCGATGTACACGTAGCCCGTGTAAGTAGAAAACTAAGCCTTATAAAAAGAAAAACTATAGATTGGCAAGCAGCATTAGAACTTACACAAAATTTAAAGCTATTATCATCCGAAGATCCTATAAAATATGATTTTGCACTTTTTGGATTAGGTAGGTATGCTTCTTTTTAATATGACCTACTGATATATTAAAAGCAGACAGAACCCATCTAGAATATTTTTACCTCTAAGCTTTACACAAAACACTTGATATGCCAAGTTGTACAATCTAATAGATACAGTTATTTTTATTTATCAGCTATATCTTTTACCCCATTAAATTTTAATAGACTTCTTACATAAGCTCAAAAATCTTTGCATAAAAACTCATTCTATATAACTGTAAATAGTGCTATGCAATAAGTCTATTAATTAAAAAGGATAACCTAATCCAATATTAAGTCGAGGCTGCAGCATGCTTTCTGGAAAAATACGATCTTCTAAGCGTAGTGATGGATCATATACTTTAAATCCTAAATCGAAACGCAATACTAGAAAATTAAAATTTAAACGTAAGCCTACGCCTGTACCTATAGCAATTTCTTTATAAAATCTTGTTAATTCAAAATTATCACCTGGACTATCGCTTTTACTTAACATCCATACATTTCCCACATCTATAAAAAATGCTGATTCTATAAACCCTATGAGCTTTTGTCTAAGTTCTAGGTTAGCTTGCAAAATAAACTCGCCGCCTCTATCTTCTATAAATTCTTGTTGGGTGCCATTAGCGCGGCAAGAACCTGGACCTAGACCTCTTGAATTCCAAGCCCTTATGCTATTAGGCCCACCTATAAAATAATATTTATCCTCTGGTGCTAATTGATGGTCGCTATAAGGATATAAAATCCCCGTATATAATTGATAAGCAAAAATAGTACCAGGATATAGAGGTATATGTTCTCTATAAGCCAAGTCAGCTTTTAAATACTTATAGTACTCTAGATAATTACCAAATAATCCTTTAAAATCTATTAAATTTTGTAAGGCACCTCCACTTTCTAGCATTGTTTCTAAGCAAGAGTAGTATTTTTTGCACTCATCGTCCTTTTTAAAAGTAAGCTTTACACTACCGTAAGTAATTAGGCCAGGCTTATACTTTCTCTTTTTATTCTCATTTAGTTGTTTGTTAAATGCAGGGTTCAATTTAAAATCTGCTAAGCCAACACTAACTGGTATAAGTTCAACTGTAGTTGCTGAATTAGGATACCATAAATACGATAATAAGGTTTTTATACTCTGCTTAGTATAGTTAACCTGCTTAGTAAAGGTATAACCCAAATGTACCTTAGTATTAGGTTTATAGGCATTTAAATTAGTCCTTGTCGGAACTGGAAGCGGAAACAAAAGCTGTGGCAAAGTAAGCTCCACGGCTGTATGAAAGTTTCCCTCATTATAGTGGGCTTTTTGTTGATCTGAAGTAGAAAAGGAATCAACTTCTATACCAAGTTGAGACTTTAAAGTAAGTGTTTCTAGTTTTCTTAATAAATTTCTACTCTTAAACGATAATTGATAAAAAGGCACAAAAGATACTCTTGTAAATTCTGTACCTAATTCTTGTTCAAGCTGAAATTTATCGAATAAGCTTGTACAAATGTTAGTCTTTAAATGTGTACTATCTATGATTTCATGTCCTATATGTGTATTTTTAAATATACCTAAGCTTGCCAGCCTTTTATGAGTCTCAACGATATCACTTTTATTATAAGTTTGCCCTAACTGCAAAGGAATCTTACCAACTATTGTAGCAGGGGCAAAATGTTGTTTTGTGTTTTTAAAACTCATACCCCTATAAGTATCTACTTCTGAACTATGGTCAGTAGTATCAGTAGAGGATATAGATAACTGGATATCAGCTAACTTATATACTGGATGTGGTTTACCATCTGTAGGCAACAGAACAACTATTTCTATGGCTACAGATTGGTTGTTGCTGGTAGTATCCACATTAAAAGCCACATACTGTTTATTAAAGCTCCAATAGCCATTATCTGATAGTAAATCATAGATCCTTGTTCTTTCAGCAATTATAATATCCTGATCATAATTTTGTCCCTTTTTAAATAAACTTTGTTCTTCATAAGGCTGTAATAGTTTTTCTATAGCAGGGTCTGCTGAATGAAGACTAATATCTTTAATTACAAAGGGTTGGTTTTCCTGTATATGATAAATAATATAAGCCCTTTTACCTTTTCTTTTTGTAAAACTATTTATACTTGCATTAAAAAAACCTTTAGTATGAAGGTATTGTAAGAGATTATTCTCAGTAGATATACGTTTCTGTGGGCTATATATAATAGGCCGCTCTCCCACCCTCATCAACCAATTTCCATTCTTAAGCAAAAATTCAATATCTTCAAGCTTTCTCTTTTTGGTTTCTTCTAATTGTTTTAGTTCTTCTGGTTTACTAACCGCATCTGCTAGCTTTTTTTCATACCTCAATTTTACCACCTTATACTTTCTCTTAAGCGCTTTCTTATTAAAATTACACCTACCTAACTCATAAATCCATAACCAGAAAGGGATACCTAACAATTTACGATTGGTATGTTGTAAATAGTAATGATCTAATTCTCCTACTTTAATTTTTTTATTGCCTATAACGTATTGATCTGCCAGCAAATATTCATTCTTTTGCAAGTAACGTGTACCCAAACAACTTTGTAATAGTAAACTACTGCTGATCAGTATATATAAATAATATCTATGCTTCACTTGAATGATTCTGGAATTTTTTCTAAATCTAAGATAAAGTTTATAAAAAGTCTCTGTTTAAAGAAATATCGGCTACAAGAAAATAAATTTATACTTGAAGGTGCAAAAAATGTAAAGCTATTATTAGAGTCTGATTATGAAATTAACATACTAGTTGCAACTTCTAATTTTTTACATGAATATACAAACCTTCTATTAAATCGGAATATAGAAATCTTTCAAGTAAACGAAAAAGAGCTAAGTGCTTTAGGAACTTTCCAAGAAAACAATGCAGCTCTAGCAGTAGCTACTATTCCTGACAACACACCGTTTGCAATAGGTGAGCATCAATATGGATTAGTCTTAGATAATATCAGCGATCCTGGCAATCTAGGTACCATTATACGTGTCGCAGACTGGTACGGAATAGCTGGAATCATCTGCTCTACCAATACAGTAGAACTCTACAACCCTAAAGTTTTACATGCAAGTATGGGGTCATTTGTCAATACAAAGGTATATTACACAGATTTACCAACCTACCTTGCTCAAACAAACTTACCTATCATAGGGACTTTTACAAAAGGAAAAAACCTTCATGATCCTCAGACAGTATGGCCTTCAGAAGGCCTAATAATCATTGGTAACGAAGCTAAAGGCATTAGTGAAACACTGCTACCTTATATACATCAAAAAATTAGTATTCCTAAATATGGACATGCAGAATCCCTTAATGCAGCTTTAGCAACAGCTATAGTCTGTGATAATTTTATAAGAGCAAAAAACAGTTTACAATAAAGATATTTACTAGCTATTGTAGCGTTACAAGGGTAGTTGTATAATGCTTAACAGCAAATTATCGATAAATTTTAGTTTTAAATAATACCTTATTCAATCTCAATAGTATATGGCAACGAGGCTTGTACACCACGTCTGTTGATCAACTCCTGTATGTAGTTAAACATATTATGATATGAATTTGTTAAATGGCTAGGTAATAAGTTAGCATGTTGATTATTACACCAACGCATAATTAATTCTTTAAACCATATATTTTTAGATTTAGGCCAATAATCTACTTGGTAAGATTGTTGTAAATCAGCTAGCACTGCTGCTTTCTCAATAGCATTTTCTAGGCCTCCAATTCTAGGCCTCCAAGTTGGTCTACTAAACCATGCTCTTTAGCTAAGCTACCTGACCATACCCTACCCTCTGCTAGGCGTGCAACATCTACTTTTTTCATTTGTCGTCCTGTAGCAACTTTATCTAAAAAATTGTCATAGCCGCTTTCAATATGCTGTTGTATAATATTTTTTTCATGTTCACTAAAGGGTCTTACTGGACTAAAAATATCTGCTGAAGGACTCGTTTTAACAACATCTCCAACAATACCTAATTTATTTTTCAGTAAAGCATGAACATCAAAATAAAGACCATAGATACCTATAGAGCCAGTAATAGTAGTAGGATGTGCTAAGATATAATCACAACCTGCAGCCAAATAGTATCCCCCAGAGGCTGCTATATCTGACATAGAAGCTACTATAGGCTTACATGCCCTAGTTAGCATCAATTCTTTCCAGATGGTGTCTGAAGCTAATGCACTTCCACCCGGAGAGTTAATTCTAAGTACAATAGCTTTTACATCTGGATCTTCTCTTAATTTTCGCAACATTCTTACAAAGATGCTCGTAGTAATATAATTAGGTCCTATTTCTTTATCTACAATAGCACCCGAAGCTATCAGTACAGCTATCCTATTATTATGTTGTTTCGTATGCGGTTGCTTATTTTTATGATAGGTATCAAAATCTATATAATTAATTTTAGTTGCCACTGCTAGTTTTAATTTAGCTCGAATCAACGCTTCTATATCATTAAAATAACCCACCTGAGTAACTAAACCAGCCTTATATGCTTCTTGAGGTTGTGTAATAGCAAGTGTATTAGCCATACTTTTAAGAACAGACGGATCTAAATTTTTATGTATGGCTACTGTTTGAATAAGGTGATCATAAATATTATTAAGCAAAACACGATTCTGTTCTTTGCTAGCTTCACTCATGCTACACTGCATAAAGGGTTCTACTGCACTTTTATAACGCCCTACCCGAAATATCTGAGGAGCAATATCTAACTTATCCAATAACTGCTTATAAAATAGCACAGTCAACTTAAGGCCTGTAAAAATAAAATTTCCAGCAGGATGCAATACTATTTCATCAGCTAAAGAAGCCAGATAGTAACTTTTAGAGTTGTAATTTTCTCCATAGGCAACTATAAACTTACCTGTAGCTTTAAAAGCTTGTAAAGCACCCCTTAATTCAGCCAAGGTAGCCCAACCTGCTACCAACTCGCCTACTTCTAAATAAATACCTGCTATATACCTATCTTCCTGTGCACTACGAATGGCATTTTTAATAGTTAAAATATCGATTTCATGTGATTCTTCTTTGGTTAAGACCTGTAGTAATGGTTGATGTATTTCTTCTACCAATCGCCCATGTAACACTATACGTAGAACTGTTTTGTCAGTTAACCTACTAGGAACAGTAGATTTAAGTGTATGTTTTTGTATGCCTATTATTAGGCTTATAATAAGAGCTATGGTTATAAATCGTCCTACCATAGTACCGAGCGCAATAATTAGAATTTTCTTAAGGAATCTTTTCATAAACACTTTAAATTGCTACAAAAATGAATATACAAATTATAGCTACAGAAGCCAACAATTTTTGCTTATTCTGGCACATCAAATAATTCTTAATATGCGCGTCAATTGGGGATATAGATATGGTCAGTAGCTTACAGCTAGCAAGTAAAATAATATCTACCAAGCTTTGTTAAGCTAATATTGCACTGTTTATGTGGAATAAGTTAATTTAAGATAAAAAAAACAGCTATACGGACAAACGTAGTAAATAGAGGGTATAGGAAGGATATGCGATGCTTGATATATTTTTAAATATTTTAAGCAGAGAGCTATAAAAAGAGTATACTACCAGCTATGTAAATAAATATGAAATACAAAAATTTATTCTGATAATTCTATATATGGAAAAATCTTCCCTTTTTCAGAAGGAAGCATATTTTCCTAAATTTGATTTAACTTCTTTTTATTCTATTTTTTAAAAAGTTAATCAACATCAAACCCGTACCTACAAAGTGGGCAAAAATGTTTATTTATATCTTGCATTTGTTTATAGCAAGGAACACAAATCGATTTTTTACACTGTTCACACATATGAGCCCCATTAACCTTTACAGCATCCTCTTCAAAGCATACTGGACAATCTTCCGCAACATCAGCTGACAAATCCAAACTAGTTTGTGTTTTCTTCTTAACACCTAGTCCTACTTTTGATTGTTGAAGTGTAGTAGCTAGCTGTTGTCTTTCTTTTTTGCAATTTGGACACACATTATTTGGCTTTTCACTTATATAGTTACAGGTTATACATACCCATTGCTCACTAATACGCTTGCTAGCTCCATCGGTAGTAGGAATATCTGTGCGGTCAATATCTTTCTGCTGATTAGAAATTATTTTTGGCTTTTCTTCAATACTGCTCTTTCCACCACAACTCATACATACAATAAGTGTTAGTAAAGCAAATATAGGTACATAGGAAAACATGATAGTTTTCCTTGTTTTTATTTTAGCATATCTCATAACTTTTAAATTTAACGAATTGCTAATCTCTCCTTTTACGACTCTGCTCTATTTAAAAGTTAAAGATTTATTGTGATAATTGGTAGCAAATCTTAACATTTATTTACTATCTAACTTGAAGATTTACAGGGGATTAAGAGTCCAATTTAGTTTTTATAAGAAAGTGTAATTTAAAACTCGACAGAGGGGAATATATAGTAGAGAGGAGAACTATAGCCCTTTTCTAATTATTTTAAGCATACTACACTCACGCGTATGCTCGCTTGTATATAAATAACGATTGTATACTAGCTGGAGCTAAGGAACACTTAAAACTACAATATTTAGTACATTATAGATAAAAAAAAGGAAGCATCTTGTTAGATACTCCCTTTTTAAATTTTGATACTCAGATATTTTTAATTATCTAAGTCAATAATTTATTTTTTTGTTGGCCATTCTGCTACTACCTCTACAGTTTCTTTACCTTCTATTATCTCAAATCTAACAGTAACTTTATCCATTGTACCCTCATTAATTTTCTTGTCATCTACAAAATCAAAGGTAAGAACTACAGGAACTTTTTCTGTAATATCCTTTTTATCAGTTAAACTTTTTAAAGCTTTTTCCTCTCCTACATTGAAATTTTTTAACCCAGGGGTAACTGCAGCGTCTACTGGCTTACCATCTTTTTCAGCCTTTATCTCTACTAACTTTATTTTGATATCTTCTACCTTTTTAGGGTCTTTAGTGCTGATAGTTAATTCAACTTTATTATCTTTTATCTCACCAGCCGCAGTAACTTTACTATTATTCTTACCACAACCACAAGAAACAACGCTAAACACTACTGCTAGCCCTACCAACTTAGTGAACAAAGCTAAAGAGTTCACATTTTTTATTTTTTTTACTATATTAGTCATATGAGTTAAACTTTATATAAAGCCTGGCTAAAACTTTAAACCGTTATTTAAAGTACCTAACTAAGGCGTGTTTTACTTAAAAAATTAAAATTTATATATTTGAAACATTGCAAATTAACAACCTATTAAGCAGCTCTCCAAATATTTTAAAAATATTTTTTTGCTTATTTGGCATGTGTTTTATTGAGCATAAAGTTAGAATAATAACTGAAATTAGCCAACTAAATTTAAGTTTTTTAATAAATTTAGTTTTGCCTATACAATTACAATTTTATAAGGACTAAATATAAAGGGGATGTGTGAGTTGTAATGGTGGTATCTTAATTGAAAATCTACCCAATCATATTCTTTAATAGAGACCTAATAATTTTAATTCTTACGTGATTTTAAAATTTTATAAGCAATGATTGGAGTAGTTAACTTATTCCTATATCTCCTGTAAAAGCATGTATATAACCGATAATAGCTTCTAGTTCATTAGGAGAAAACCACTTAATATCAGTTTGTCTTGTAAACCATGTAAGCTGCCTTTTAGCATACCTTCTAGTATTTCTTTTAATTAAGCTAATGGCTTCTTCAAGGGTATATCGTTTATCCAAATAGCCAAACAATTCTTGATATCCAACAGTTTGCAAAGCATTACAATCTCTATAAGGATATAGTGCCCTAACTTCTTCTAATAAACCTTGTTCCATCATTTGATCTACACGTTGGTCAATACGTTGGTAAAGTAAATTACGGTCAAGGTTCAAACCTATTTTTATCATTTTAAAAGGCCTAACATGCTCTTCCTTTTTTTGTAACCGAAATTGAGAATAAGGTTTTCCAGTAGCCATACAAACCTCAAGAGCTCTTATAACACGCTGTGGATTATTTAAATCCACTATTTTATAATAATCAGGATCTTGTATAGATAATTCTTTAACAAGTGCACTTAATCCCTCTTTTTTATATTTATTATTAAAGTAGCCCCTAATCTCCAAAGATATTTCAGGCATTTCATCAAGTCCTTCACAAACTGCTTGGATATACAATCCTGAACCTCCAGTAAGAAGAAGATATTGATGTTTATTAAATAAGTCGTTAATTAAATCAAGCGACTCTTTACCAAATTTACCTGCACTATAAAATGTATTTATAGGAAAGCAATCAATAAAATGATGCCTTACTTCTTGCCGCTGCGCTATAGTAGGTTGTGCTGTGCCTATACGCATGCATTGGTAGTACTGTCTAGAATCAGCCGAAATAATTTCAGTTTTAAAATACTGAGCTATATATATACAAAGGTCGGTCTTTCCTACAGCTGTAGGTCCTACTACTACAATAAGATATTTATTTGGTAGTGATTGTGCTTTCATATTTGTAAAATTATGTATATTTGTGGAATATATGATTGGCGTTGTGGTAATTTTAGAGTATATGCACCAACAATTGCGTATAATTTTAACAAATACCGTTTCTTCATACACACATCAACATAGTATAAGGGCCTATAGCTCAGTTGGTTAGAGCACCTGACTCATAATCAGGTGGTCCCAGGTTCAAGTCCTGGTGGGCCCACATATATTTTTATCTTATTCCGAAATGTTCATCAACTTCTTGATAAAATATTTTTTCACTGATTCTATTAAATCAGCCCCATACAAAATACTTCTCAGCAATAAGTAAAGAAAATTCATACTTATGTTTACCTATAATATGCTTTTTGATATTTAATGAATTAATGTAAAAAAGACCTCATTATAAAGGTGTATTGAGGGACAATATAGGATAGACAATATGCTTAGCAAGCTACAGAGGGATCAGGAAGATACGGTTAACCATGAGATTATTTATTCATTCCAACAATATTTTTAAGCTAAAAGCTAAGCTTAAAAAGGCTCTCTTTACCCAAATTTAAATTTATTTTTAGTTTTATCTCTTCTTAATAGCCACTTAGTATAGATTTTTGATAATTTTTCATATTTATTAGTAGTCTAATTTAAATATTTTTTATTCTTTAGCGCTCATTACTTCAACCCTCAAATTAATTAAAGATTATAAGTGATCGCATATAACCTAGGATTATCAACTATTACGCCAGTTGATATTATAGATATTTTACTTGTTAGCCTATTACTTTATCAACTGTATAAGCTGATCAGAGGAAGCGTTGCTGTTAAAACAATCTTAGGATTCTCAACAGTTTATCTTATCTCCTGGCTAGCTGATAAAGTAGGAATGCGGTTACTTGGACAAATATTACGACAGATTACAGGCATAAGTGCTATAGCAACTGTTGTACTTTTCCAATACGAAATTAAAAAATTCTTTTCTACGCTGGGCAGTTTGTTTTTTTTGAGTGGGAAACAACTATTAGTACGCATTCCTGGACTAAAAAAGAAATCTGATTTATCTTTTAATATTACAGCTATTGTAGAAGCATCTAAAATACTAGGTGGTACTAATACAGGCGGCCTTATTGTCCTATCAAACACAGAAGATTTAAAATTTTATATAGAATCTGGAGATCTCTTAGAGGCTTTAATCTCCAAAAGGCTACTTTTAGCTATATTTAATGAGGAAAGCCCGCTACATGATGGCGCAGTTATTATCTACCAAGCTAAAATAATAGCAGCCCGCTGTATTTTACCTGTTACAGAACGACAAAACTTGCCAGCACAATTTGGGCTTAGACATAGGGCTGCCATTGGAATGTCAGAGGTTACTGATACTTTAGTTGTAATCATTTCAGAAGAAACTGGACAAATTTCAGTAGCACGTAAAGGCATATTAGAACATAACTTATCAGCACAAGAGTTACGTATAGCCATTAATGAGTACTTGAAAGAAGGCTAAGTGATTAACAAATAAGAATATCTTATACTTACAGAATTTAACTTTGGCCAGTTTTTTTATAGACGGTAGCCAGATTACTCAAGGTATTTATTATATTTGCCAATTAAAAATCTTTTAACTTCATGAGAAAAATAGCATTTAGACAAGCCCTCCAAGAAGCCATGTCAGAGGAAATGCGAAGAGATAACCAAATCTTCTTAATGGGGGAAGAAGTAGCCGAATATAATGGTGCTTACAAAGTAAGCCAAGGCATGTTAACAGAGTTTGGGCCTAAAAGAATCATAGACACTCCTATTTCAGAACTAGGCTTTGCCGGCTTAGGCGTAGGAGCTGCTATGAATGGCTTACGGCCTATTATAGAGTTTATGACTTTCAACTTCTCTTTAGTAGCCATAGATCAGGTTATCAATTCAGCTGCCAAAATGATGTCTATGTCAGGTGGCCAATTTCCTGTACCTATTGTATTTAGAGGACCCACAGGCAACGCAGGTATGCTTAGCTCCCAGCACTCACAAAATTTTGAGAACTGGTATGCGAATTGTCCTGGTTTAAAAGTAGTTGTACCCTCTAACCCTTACGACGCCAAAGGATTACTTAAATCGGCTATTCGCGATGATGACCCTGTTATATTTATGGAATCTGAACTCATGTATGGCGACCAAGGCGAAGTACCAGAAGAAGAATATTTGATTCCTATAGGAAAAGCAGATGTAGTAAAACCTGGCAAAGATGTTACCTTAGTATCTTTCGGTAAAATGATGAAAATAGCTTGGGAAGCTGCTAAGCAATTACAAACTCAAGGTATAGATGTTGAGCTGATTGACATGCGAACAGTACGTCCCTTAGACCTGGCATGCGTGATACAATCGGTACAGAAAACAAATAGGTTAGTTATTGTGGAAGAAGCTTGGCCATTGGCATCTATTGCTTCTGAAATCACCTATCAAGTACAAAAGCATGCATTTGACCATTTAGATGCGCCTATCCTTAAGGTGAACAGTGCAGATGTACCTTTACCCTATGCACCTACCTTAATACAAGAGATATTACCTAATGTAGAAAAAACAATACAAGCGCTCAATAGCGTGCTATATCGTTAATACAAGCTACAATTACCTGCTTAATTCAATATACTAATAACGCGTGAATACATGCGCTATTAACTTAACCCAAAATGGCCAAATATGGCTGAAAAATGTGCCTTGCTTGCACAACCAATTGGCCTATATTTGTAAAATATGATCCAGTTCACCCACTTACATTGCCATACACAATATTCCTTGTTAGATGGCACCGCTAAAATCGACAAACTGTTTGGCAAAGCTAAACAGCTAGGCATGCAAGCACTTGCTATTACAGACCATGGCAACATGTTTGGAGTACCACATTTTGTAGCACAAGCAAAAAAACAAGGAATTAAACCTATTATTGGTTGCGAATTCTACCTTGCAGCTGATATGCATAATTTAAAAGAAAAGACACGCTATCATCAGCTTCTATTAGCCAAAAATGAGGTAGGCTATAAAAATATAGTAAAACTCTGTTCTATCAGCTTTTTAGAAGGATACTATTATAAGCCGAGAATTGATAAAGAGCTTCTTAAAAAATATAGCGAAGGCTTAATTGCTACCACCTGTTGCCTAGCAGGTGAAGTACCCCAAGCTATTATGCGCAAGGGAGAAGAAGAAGCTGAAAAAGTATTTCTATCATGGCTTAATATTTTCGGTGAAGATTACTACATAGAGTTACAGCGGCACGGGCTAAAGGAACAAGATAAATGTAACGAGGTCTTGCTTAAATGGGCTCAAAAGTATCAAGTAAAGGTTATAGCAACTAATGATGTCCATTATGTAGAGCAGCAAGACAGCCTAGCCCAAGATATTTTGTTGTGTTTACAAACAGGAAAAGATTATAACGATCCCAATAGGATGCGCTTTGATGGTGACCAGTTTTTTTTAAAGTCACCTCAGGAAATGCTAACGTTATTTCATGACATCCCACAAGCCGTTTCCAATACCCAAGAGATTATTGATAAAATCAATACGCCCTCTTTAGAGCGTGATATATTACTCCCTGTCTTTCAGATACCACAAGGTTTTACCAGCCAAGACAGCTACCTTAGACATTTAGCTATAGAAGGTGCTAAAAAGCGTTTTGGTGCTATTAGTGCAGATTTAGAAGCTCGTATCAACTATGAACTAGGCGTTATACAACAAATGGGCTTCCCAGGTTATTTTCTGATTGTTCAGGATTTTATACAAGCAGCTAAAAACCTACAAGTTGTCGTAGGCCCTGGCAGAGGTTCTGTAGCAGGTTCAGTGGTGGCTTATTGCATTGGCATTACGGACATTGATCCAATACGCTATAACCTTTTCTTTGAACGATTCTTGAATCCTGAACGAGTATCTATGCCAGATATAGATATCGATTTTGATGACGAAGGTCGCCAAAAGGTAATAGAATATGTAGTAGATAAGTATGGTAAAAATCAAGTTGCCCATATTATCACATTTGGTAGTATGGCAGCCAAATCAGCTATTCGCGATGTAGCTCGTGTTTTGGGTTTACCTCTTGAAAGAACTAACTATATAGCCAAGTTAGTGCCTGAAAAGCTGGGCATTACTTTGCCAGAATCTTTTGAAGAAGTACTAGAGTTAGCAGAACTTAAAAAGAATAGCAATACACTTGAAGGGAAAGTATTGTCCTTAGCAGAAACATTAGAAGGTTCTGCTAGGCATACCGGTGTACATGCCGCTGGTATTATTATTGCCCCTGATGATCTTCTGAATCATATTCCTGTAAAAACGGATAAGAACTCAGACCTTTTGGTAACCCAGTATGATGGCTCTATAGTAGAAAAAGTAGGTATGCTTAAAATGGACTTCTTGGGCCTAAAAACTTTATCTATTATCAAAGATGCCATAGCACTTATTGAAAAGCTTCATGGCACAAAGATCGACCTTGAGCAGCTACCGCTAGATGATCTTAAAACCTTTAAGCTATACCAACAAGGCGATACAATAGCTACATTCCAGTTTGAGTCTGAAGGAATGCGCCAATGGCTAAAGAAGTTACAACCTACAGAGTTTGAAGAGCTTATTGCCATGAATGCATTATATCGGCCAGGGCCCATGCAATTTATCCCTAATTTCATAGCCCGTAAGCATGGACAAGAAAAAATTGACTATCCCCACCCGCTGCTAGTAGATATTTTAAAAAATACCTATGGCATTATGGTATACCAAGAGCAGGTTATGCAAACTGCTCAAATTATTGCTGGCTATAGCTTAGGAGGAGCAGACCTGTTGCGTAAAGCCATGGGTAAAAAGCAGCCAGAAGAAATGGCTAAGCAACGGGAAATATTTGTACAAGGAGCACAAGAAAAAAATAACCTCCCTAGCACAAAAGCCATCGAGATCTTTGAGGTAATGGAAAAATTTGCTCAATATGGATTTAATAGAGCCCACTCAGCTGCCTACTCTGTTATTGCTTATCAGACGGCATACCTTAAAGCCCACTACCCTGCCGAATATATGGCATCTGTGCTAACACATAACCAAAATGATATTGGCAAGATCAGCTTTTTTATGGAGGAGTGTATTAGACAAGGCATTCAAGTGCTAGGGCCTGATGTTAATGAGAGCCAAGTTAATTTTGATGTTACACCAAAACAAGGAATTAGGTTTGGATTAACAGCTATCAAAGGAGCTGGAGAAGGGGCAGTAAGCCATATTATAGCAGAGAGAGAAAAAAACGGACATTTTACAGATATCTTCTCTTTTGTAGAACGGGTAGATTTAAGAATGGTCAATAAAAAAACCCTTGAATCCTTAGCCATGTCTGGTGCTTTTGACGGGTTTACAGGCTGCCATCGCAGACAATATCTTTTTGCAGCTGATGGAGAACATAATTTGCTTGTAAAAGCCATTCAATATGGCAACCAAATAAAACAAGAAAAAGCCTCAGCACAACAGTCGTTATTTGCTATGGATGATAACTTCCAATATATTCAAAAGCCACCTATACCAACCTGTGAGCCTTACGATAAGATTGAAAAGCTGCGCATGGAAAAGGAATTAGTAGGCTTCTATATCTCAGGACACCCTTTAGACCAGTTTAGAGTAGAGTTAGCCAATTTCTGCGATGGCCATACTCAAAATATACTTACGTTTAAACAAAAAGAAGTTAGACTAGCAGGCATAATAACAGAGTGCAGTATTAAATACAATAAGCAAGGACGTCCTTTTGGCTTATTTATTTTAGAGGATTATCATGGTACACTCGATCTAGCACTCTTTGGAGAAGATTTCCTTAAAAATCAGCATATGCTACAAAAAGGAATGTTTGTACATATTACAGGAGTAGTTACAGAAAGATATAATCAGCAAGACACATGGGAATATAAGCCTCAGAAAATTAGCTTATTGGGCGAGTTAAGAGATAAACTAGGCAAGAATTTAAGTATTGCTGTACCTATTGAAAAGATAACACCTCAATTTATTACAGAATTAAGGAGCCTCGTCACTAAAAATACAGGTAATTGCTGTTTAAAATTACATATAGCCGATCCGAGCGAAGCCATGCAAGTATCATTGCAAGCTTTCAAGTATCGAGTTTACCCTTCTGATGAGCTCTTACATACACTCAGCCAGCTCACAGAGAGCTCTTATCAACTTACCCATTAACATTACCTTTTTATGAGCTTGTTGCTTGTTAAATTAAAAAATTGCTATATTTATACTTGAGTACCATATAATCTTACAACGTATAAACATTTTATACTATGAATAAAGAAAAAGACATACATCTTACTGACGCAGAATTTGACAAAGCATTGCAAAGCTCAAATCCTGTATTAGTTGATTTCTGGGCACCTTGGTGTGGACCCTGCCGTATGATGAGCCCTATTATAGATGAACTTGCAAAAGAGTATGAAGGCAAAGCAGACATCTATAAACTTAATATAGACGAAAATTCTCAAGTACCTACCAAATATAGTATCAGAAGCATTCCTACCATGATCATCTTTAAAAATGGTCAAGCTGTAGAGCGTATAGTAGGTGGACTCAGTAAAATAGCATTAGAGGAAAAACTCGATATATATACATCATAATTAAAATTGCAAAGGTGTATAGTTACACTAGCTTAATAAACAGTAGTCTAGCAACCATGTGTATTTATACACCCTGAAATTCGTATTAGTTTTATTATTTACTACCAATAACAGATAATACTAAATATATTGCTTGATAGTAACCTACAGCGAGTAGAAGCAACAACCAGCCTATAATAGAAGGCACAGTATCTAACAAACAATTCTAGCTTATCAATTTATAACCCAAGGCAATCCAACTATGATTAATCACCAGTATACAGAAGCCAATATACGCTCTTTAGATTGGAGAGAGCATATCCGTCTACGCCCAGGCATGTATATCGGTAAGCTTGGAGATGGTTCTGCGCAAGATGATGGTATTTATGTGTTGTTTAAAGAAGTTATTGATAACAGTATTGATGAATATGTGATGGGTTATGGTAAACGAATTGATATACAATTAACTGCCAGCCAAGTAACTGTGCGCGATTTTGGTAGAGGCATACCACTTGGTAAAGTGGTAGACTGCGTATCAAAAATTAATACAGGGGGTAAATATGATACGCAATCATTTCAGAAATCTGTAGGACTTAATGGAGTAGGAACAAAAGCTGTTAATGCGCTTTCAGCACATTTTAAAGCACAATCCTTTAGAGAAGGGAAAACAAAAGTAGCCATATTTTCTCAAGGAAAACTTTTAGAAGAAAGCCCTATCCAAGATACTAAAGAAAAAGATGGCACTTTAATTTCTTTTGAACCAGACCCTACACTTTTTAATAACTTCCGTTTCCTACCTCATTTTGTTGAGGAGCAACTATGGAACTACGCCTTTTTAAATGCAGGCCTTAAGATTTATTTAAACGGGCAGGAATATTTTTCTAAAAATGGATTGCTAGATTTATTAAATCGCAAGACAGATGAGGAATCGTTATGCTATCCTATCATCCATATGAAGGATACAGACATAGAAATAGCCCTAACGCATAACAACCAATACGGAGAAGAATATTATTCATTTGTAAACGGACAGTTTACCACCCAAGGTGGTACGCATTTGGCAGCTTTTAAAGAGGCCTTTGCAAAAACCATCCGCGATTTCTATAAAAAAGATTTTGATGCTACTGACATCCGTGCTTCTGTAGTAGGTGCCATATCTGTTAGAGTGCAAGAGCCTGTTTTTGAATCTCAGACAAAAACCAAGCTAGGTTCTCAACAAATTGGTCCAGAAGGACCTTCTATCCGTACCTTTATTAATGATTTTGTAAAAAGAGAGCTAGATAACTATTTACATAAAAATCCTGAAACAGCAGAGGCACTACTTAGCCGCATCCTACAGTCTGAAAGAGAACGTAAAGATATTGCTGGCATAAAAAAATTGGCCAATGAAAGGGCTAAAAAGGCAAGTTTACACAATAAAAAGTTACGGGATTGTAGAATACACTATAATACAACTCATAAAGATCGAGATAATTCTATGGTCTTTATTACAGAGGGAAATTCTGCTAGTGGTTCAATTACCAAATCACGCGATGTACAAACTCAAGCTGTATTCTCTTTGCGTGGCAAACCACTCAACTGCTTTGGTTATACCAAAAAGCTAGTGTATGAGAACGAAGAGCTTAACTTATTGCAGCATGCGCTTAATATAGAAGATGGCTTAGAAGGCTTAAGATATCGCAAGGTAATTATTGCTACTGATGCTGATGTAGATGGTATGCACATCCGGCTGCTCATCCTTACTTATTTTTTACAGTTCTTTCCTGAACTAGTACGTAATGGACATGTATACTTATTAGAAACGCCTCTATTTAGGGTCCGTAATAAGCAAAAAACCTTATACTGCTATAATGAAACAGAAAAACAACAAGCCATACAACAATTAGGTAAGCAACCAGAGATAACACGTTTTAAAGGATTAGGTGAGATATCGGCAGATGAGTTTAAAAACTTTATAGGAACACAAATGCGTATAGAGCCTGTTACGCTACGCAAAGAGACATCTATCCACCAACTCTTAAGTTTCTATATGGGTAAGAACACCCAAGAAAGACAGAATTTTATTATTGACAACTTAAAAATAGAAAGAGATTTTGCAGAAGCAAACGCTGCCTCTGCAAAAGTTCTTGAGAGTATTAGTTAATAATGGAGTACTAAGCCTGATTACTTAAATTAGAAGCATTTAAAACTCTAAATAATAGATGTTTGGTCTCTAATTTTGTTCCTTACAAAACCTATAAGATACTGACTAATAATGGGGTTCAATTTACTAACAGAAAAGAGGGAGAATTAGCGCTCGAGCATATGTTTGATCACATTTGTGAACAAGAAGACATAGTCCACAGAAGAACGCAGGGGACGCATTCATAGACCAATGGCCAGGTAGAGCGTATGAATAGAATATTAAAGGAGCTACTGTACAAAGCTATTATTATAGCAGCTATGAGCAATTAGAGCGAAACCTCAATGAATTCTTATTAGCTTATAATTTTACTCACAGGTTTTAGATTTTAAGAGAAAAACTCCTTGGCAATTTATAGAGGAACAATACAGCAAAAATCCTCATCTTTTTCACCAAAATATTAATACCTTCAGTAAAGGCCTAAACAGTTGCATAATATAAGTAAGTAATACCAAAGCTTATGATGTTTTGATAAAGCTAGTCTACAAAATAGAAGCTAGCTTTATGAACTTATTGAGCAGAATTTTCTATGATCCTATTTCTGAATAGATTTCCAATTCTAGCGTTGACATATGCATCATTACCTCGAACAATTTTCCGCACTATCTTTTCTATTTTCTCTTTATTGCTCCCATCTACCGCAGGAATTACCTGATTCCATTGTTTCACACCACCTACATCAGATTTTTCCATAATCTCCATATTAGTAAACTCACCACGGTCCATGGTATAGCTTACTTCAAATGATTTTATTTCTCCATTTCCATCAATATCTAAATCTAGCGTTGTACGGTCAACTTTATGATTTGATTCATACCATGTAAAATGTTTTCCTTCTGGTGCTTTTCTGTAGAAGATAGCATTCTCAGTAGCATGTATTAAATAAGGTGTATACTTAGTACTATCAGGAACATTCTTTCCAAACATCCTATTACATTCAGCAGTAAACATTTGTTTATCATTTAGTGTAGGCAAGTCTAAAAAAGCGACCTTCTTATCTGGAGATATTAAATTGGGAGATTTAGGAGATTGATTAGTTTGCTTACTTGCTGCAATATATTGAGAAGTATTTTCGAAAATTAGGGACATATTTTGAATAGTTCCTTCCTGACACAACAAATACCCCACTATTCCTGGAGTTGGTTGATTAATTCTAATCTCTTCTTTATGTTCAATTATAAGTTCATGTCCAAGCCTATTAAAGCTAAATTCTTCTATTACTAATTCTACTTTGGGTATTGATAGTGTGTAACTATTGCTACTTATAAATATTTGTCCACTGCCATCTTTAAGCCAAAAATATACATAATATTCTTTACCTAATTCAAACGGAGATTGAACAGCCCTGCGGTTAAATGTCCGTTCGCCAATGTGAAGATATGCTCCTACTGCTTCTGCATATATTATATTTGTGCCAGCATCTTTATGAAATCCATCTACATTAGGTTTGTCTAGCAGCGTTTCTATATTATTTACAGCACCTTCATATGAAGTTAAAGTACCTTCTACAAACAAGAAACCTACCTGAGGATCATTAACATCTTCCATTGACTCAATTTTCCCTACCAACTTTATATTTATCTTGCCAGGATTAGGATCATCTAAATCTTGTATCATTCCATTTATTGAAGCATCCACCATTTCTAACTTAGCTTCTGCTTTGGGTATGGTAATGATTTTATCTTTTTGTGGGCTTACTGTGTAATTGTAATTATCATCTACTAGGTAAGCATATACTTGATAAGTGGCTCCTTTTTTGAAAAGTTTATCTTTATACTCACTGGACAAAACATTAACATTTTTTGCTTTCGCAGAATCTGTTCCATCTTGAAACGAGTGTATAATAATACCTGGTATATCATCCATCTTCTGAAAGCCAGTAGTTATAGGTATAGACTGCTCATCCTTTATTAAACCTGCTAGCAGTTTTATTGGTTCAACTTGAATATCTTTTTCTTCTATAAATAAAAAACCTCCTTTTTTCTGATCATAATTTTCAGCAGTTGCCTGCGCATCGATTATTAAAATAGGATCATTATTGCTAAGATTTCTTGTTATTTTTGGGTTAACTGAAACCATTGTTATAGTAGAATTATCGTCTTCTACTTCAGGTACAATTACTGGTTGGCCTTTTGGGCTGCAATATGTACCATAAGTTATATGATGTACTATCAGGTATGCCATATAGTCACCTGCTTGCAACCCTCCCTGCAGAAATATTCTAGGAGAAACATTTCCCTTTTCATTAGCACTTAAATCAGATCCGTAATACACTGCTCCTTCATTTTCTGGCAAAAGTACATAAGGGTTGCCCTTATCAAGCGATTGTCCAATGTCACGAAACTTAGATACGGCTCCACATATTGGCGTGCCTTCTGGAATTAATACGACGCATAGTGTACTAGTATCATGGATTTGATTTTTTTCAATCTTTCCTTCAACTTCTATAACTAATTGGTTGGTATTAACACTACCTAATTTGCGTACCTCTGTTGTTTGTAATATAACATTAGGTTGCTCTTGTTCCCTAATTAATGGCATCTGCGTGCAGGTATTATCACATGAAGCAGTTAATAATAGAGATACAAATAATATCAACTGTATAATAGATTGCTTAGTTATAAGGGCAGTAGTTTTCATAAAAAGATTTAAATAGTATTTTCTATAACTATAATTGTATTGTAATATGGTTACAACTATTATATATAAAATTGAGTAAAAGTTAAAATATTCTATATAAGATTATACAGTAAACAGTATATCAACAATGGTATAATCTATAACATATGGTTGCAACATTTTTAGTATCTGGTGCTTGGTATTTTGCAACTCTTGTCTGAGCGGAGCTGAATTAAGCTTAACAAAAACCTTATTTTGTCTTACATAAATCTGTTCTGTTCTCCGTTTAACTATAGTAGGCATGATACGATACCAAGCATCAATGATGCTTGCTTCTTCTAGTTTATGTCTATGGGGTGATTGCTCTATCAGCTTTTTTACTAGTTGATTAATTGCTGTGGGCTCTCTGTGATACATATAGATTAATAGGCAGGGAAAAATGACAATATTAAATTTACAAACCTTTGTTTGCTCATCATTAGCTCAAGCAAATGTACCTGGGGTCGGGGTCGAACCGACACGATATTGCTATCATTGGTGTTTGAGACCAACGCGTCTACCAATTCCGCCACCCAGGCAAAATACTTAACAATAAATGATTTTATCAGTAACCATAGTATAAACAATAACTTATGGCATTTTTACTCTATCTCAAGAGGTCGCGAGTGGATTCGAACCACCGTAGGAGGTTTTGCAGACCTCTGCCTAGCCACTCGGCCACACGACCTTATATACTAGCTTACAAGTTGCTCTCTTGCTCTTTTTGTTTATCCTCCTCTTTTGCTTGTTGCTGTTCTGCTACTTCTGACTTTTTAAGCTCTTTTTGAGCGTCTAATTGCTTTTTTAAAGTAGCTAGCTCTTCTATATCTCCTAAAGTAGTTCTTTCAGAGCTAATAAAGTTACCCACATTTCTTGGCTGGAACTCTTTCTTTGTAGTAGTAGACTTACTGGTTTTTAAAGTAGCAGGAAGTGCTAAAACAATTCGTTTATTAAGCTTAGAAAATTCAATAATTTCAAATTCAAGCTGTTCATTAAATGCCGCTTCTTGTCCATTCTCTTTAACTAGATGTCTTTTAGGAACAAACCCTTCTAAATCATGTGGTAATTGTACGAAAGCTCCCTTATCAGTTTTCTTGGTAATAGTACCTAGATGTAAAGAACCTACTTGAAAGATTTTTTCATAAGTTTCCCAAGGATTTTCTTCTAGTTGTTTTAAGCCTAAAGATAACCTTCTGTTTTCTTTATCGAATTCTAAAATTAATAACTCTAACTTATCACCCAGTTTTAACATATCTGTAGGATGATTTATCTTTTTAGTCCAGGATAAATCTGAGATATGAAGCAATCCATCTATACCTTCTTCTAACTCCATTAGTGCTCCAAAATGAGTTATATTCTTGATAGTACCTACATGTTTAGTACCTGCTGCATATTTATCTTCTAACCCTTCTTTAGCCCACGGATCTTGTGTTAATTGCTTAATACCTAGCGACATCTTTTTCTCTTCTTTGTCTAAACTTAACACAATAGCTTCTATCTCATCGCCAATATGCACTACTTCCTCAACTTTTTTCAGATGTTGTGACCAAGACATTTCGGAGATATGAATTAGCCCTTCTATTCCAGGCATAATTTCTAAGAAAGCACCATAGTCTGCTATATTTACAATCTTACCTTTGACTTTTGCACCAATCTCAATATAGCTTGGTAACTGCTCCCAAGGGTTAGGCGTAAGCTGTTTCATGCCTAATGAAATACGCTTTCTCTCTTCATCAAAATCAGTAACTACTACTTTTATTTTTTGACCCAACTCTAATACTTCTTCAGGATGGGTAATTCTACGCCAAGCAATATCTGTAATATGTAGTAGGCCATCTATTCCTCCTAAGCCTACAAACACACCAAAGCTAGTCATATTCTTAACGATACCTTCTAAAATCTGACCTTTTTCGAGCTTGCTAAGTATGTTAGTTTTTTGGTTTTCTAAGCTTCTTTCTATAACTGCTTTATGTGAAACAATAACGTTATCAGTAAGATGATTAATCTTAATAACTACTACATCAATAACTTTATCTAGGAAAATATCGAAATCACGGACTGGTTTTACATCGATTTGTGACCCAGGCAAGAAAGCTTCTACTCCCTGAAGGTCCACAATAAGTCCTCCTTTAGTTCTTCTCTTTACAAAAGCTTCTAGGATTGTACCATTCTCAACAGAGTCTTTTATGGTTTCCCAAACTTTCATAAGCTTAGCTTTTTTTCTGGAAAGTACAAGTTGCCCTTTGCTGTTCTCTTGCTCTTCTACATATACATCTACTTCGTCTCCTACTTTTATATCGGGCGTATCTCGAAACTCAGAAAGAGGAATTAAACCATCTGATTTAATGCCAATGTTAACAATAACATCTCGGTTGTTGATACCCACTACAGTTCCTTTTGCAACTTCTGATTCGGCTACAGATTTTAGTGTGTCTTCGTAGAGTTTTTTTAATTCTTTTCGTTCTTCCTCACTGTAATCAATTCCAAGTTTTGTAATATTTTGGTCCCAAGTTAAATTTTCAGCTTTTTCTTTCATTTGTTTAGATCCTAATTAGATTTCTATGTCAATATTTCGATGAGTTCTATTTTCCTATTTTTAAGATTTCACCTATCCAGTATCTGGCAAAGATAAAGGTTGTTTGTATAATTACGAAATAGAAGTGAATCTCTTATTTATTTTGTAATATTATGCTACAAAAACAACACAGCCCGAAATTTATTAAAAAATAAGATAATGAAGAAGAAAACTCTCAAATCATTTTCATTTTTATTCACAATAAGTGTATTTATTAGCATTTTGGTTATATTTTTTTTCAAAAATAAGGTTGTTTATTTACCTAAACCTTATGGATATAATCATATTATATTACCTACACATGATTATGAACCATTAACAGGTAAATTCCCATACCAATTTGAGGTTTCTAAGCATGCAGTAGTAATACAAGATACCTCTTCTAGAGCAGAACCATATTGGGTCAACATACATTACCCAGATTTCGCAGCAGACATACAGTTAACCTATAAGCCAGTGAAAAATAATATGAATTTGCTCAGGAGCTATTTAGAAGATGCCTATAAGCTTACTACAAAGCACCAAGTAAGGGCCTATGCTATTGAGGAAAAGGTAGTAAAAATGCCACAAGGGCTCACCGCAGTAGTTGTAACATTAAGCGGGCAAGTACCTACTCAATTTCAATTCTATACTACTGATTCAACCAACCATTTCTTAAGAGGTGCCTTGTATTTCCAAACAGCATTAGAAAATGACTCTTTAGCGCCTGTTATTGACTTTATTAAGCAAGATATGATGCATCTGTTATATACCTTGCAATGGAAGAAAGCACAAGAATAATTCTATTAATTTTATAATAGTTGTTTTAGGTAGCTTATGGGTTGTATAGAGGCAGATTAGCCAATCCTTACAGATTATCTAAAATTGGTCAGGAGTAATAGATAAAAATATAAGGATGTTTTACGCCTGTAGCTCAAAGAACACTTACTCTTGTAAATCTATATTTCAAAATTTCGAAATAAAATAAATACAGTGGATTTACCATCTAGAAGGGCCTTTTGTATTCCTGCTCGCTCTTATATCTTCTCAACTTTCTTTAGCAAAATCAAATTTTTCAAGATAATCAGCCACAGCCTTAGCAAACTGTCCACCTAAAGCACCATCTACTACACGATGATCATATGTATGGGATAGGTACATTTGATGACGAATGGTAATTTGTTCACCTTGTGCTGTTTCAATAACAGCAGGCTTTTTTACAATACTACCTACTGCTAAAATAGCTACCTGCGGCTGCATAATAATGGGTGTTCCCATCAAATTTTGAAAAGAGCCTATGTTAGAAATAGTATAAGTACCATCTGCAATATCATCTGGCAAAAGCTGTCCATGCCGAGCATTATGCACTAACTTATGAATACATATAGCCAACTCAGACAAAGTAAGTTGATCTGCATTTTTAACAACTGGCACAATTAGATTTCCATCTGGCAGAGCAACAGCCAAGCCTATATTGATAGCTTTACGTTTAATAATGTATTCTCCTACTACCGACACATTAATTAGAGGGAATTTTTGTATGGCCTGTGCAACAGCTTTTACAAAAAGAGGTGTATAAGTAAGTCCTATACCTGTTTTTTGCTTAAATGCCAATTTATTTTTCTCTCTCCATGCTACTAATTCAGTTACATCAGCCTCTACAAAAGAGGTTACATGTGGAACTGTATGCATGGCTGCTACCATTCGCTCCGCAATAATTTTTCTTACCCTATCCATTGGTATAATCTCATCCCCTGGCTTAGCATATTGTTGTATACTTTCTATGGTAAGATTGCTATAACTAGAGCTGCGTTGGGTACTCCTTCTATGTGCTAAATATGTAAGAAGATCTTGCTTGGTTACGCGATTATCTTTCCCTGTACCAGGAATGTTCTCCATCTCCTCTAATGAAAGAGACTCTTTTTGAGCTATATATCGAACTAAGGGTGAGTAAAATCTACCAGCTGTATCATAGAGAGGGCAGGCAGTACGCTCATGTAATTGCACAGTATGTTTGACAGGTCGAGAATCAGAAGAAGCAAAAGACTTAGTAGCAGGAAGAGCCTGCGAAGCTATCTTAGATTGAGATATAGATTGTCCATTGCCTAATAAGGTTGTGTCTTCTACTTCAAAAATTGCTATGGGAGCTCCTACAGCTACTACCTGGCCTACTTGTACCAAAATCTTCTTTAGCTTCCCTGTATAAGGGGCAGGTATTTCCGAATCCACTTTATCTGTAGCTACTTCTAGTATAGATTCAGCTTCTGCAATTTCATCTCCTTCCTTTTTAAGCCACTTGATAATAGTGGCTTCCATTACACTTTCACCCATTTTGGGCATAGCTATTGCTAATTCTTTCATACTTATATTCTTATGTAGACTTAATTTTTGTACTACCATATCTAACTAAGCTGTAAGCAGATATTGTTACAGCTTAGTATATAACATAGCCCTTCAAAAAAATCTAATTTGCTAGAGTGAATACAAATTAGGTAAAAAATCAATTTACCAAACGGCCCTTATTATACTATAATATAGAAATGAAGAAATGAGATAGGTTAATAAGGGGTTTTAAATATCTTACAGAAATAAACATAAAGTGTACTAATCAATATTCAACTTATAGTATTTATAAACCTATGCTCATGGTGTAATACTATTATTATCATTGTTATTGAAAAAATCTTGCAACTTTTCTTTTAAAGAATTGGGATCGATTTCCCAATTTGCCAGAAATGCTTCTTCATCAAATATACTCTTTTTACGCAAGATATAAGCACCAAAAGGTATGCCTAGCATATGAGCTAATTTTGAAATTTGCAACAAGATTTCTTGTCTATTGGCTAGCTCAACATTGTAATCTGTAACACTAAAAACAACTTCAATTTTAATGTAAAATAAAGAGTCTTCTAAATTATATAAATAACTATAGTATTTACCTTCTCTAGCAGCTGGGCAATGCTCTACAATTTTTCTTAATCCTTCTATAAAGGTTTCTATCAGAGGAGCAGGCGTTGTATGAGGTATGGCTAGGTCTGTACTAAAACGTTTATATTGCTTTTCGCCGTGATTATCCACAGAGGTATCGGCTAGCTTACCATTAGGAATATAAATAATAGAGTCTTGGCTTGTACGTATACGTGTAGATCTAAAACCAATCTCTTCCACTTTACCATCTACTTTATCTGCAACAATATGGTCGCCTATCTTAAAAGGCTTATCTGTAAGAATAACCAATGAACCAAAAAAGTTTTTAATTGTATCTTGAGAAGCTAATGCAAAGCCCAATCCGCCTATTCCAACACCTGCTATCAAACCTCTAATATTAAATCCAAGGCTCTGTATGGTAACGAGCAGCCCAACAATAATTACTAATACTTTAAGGCAAACTGTTATCATAGGCAATAATACCAAGTTGAAGTTGGTCCTCTTTTCTATTGCTTTTTTGTGTATATAAAAAGAAAAAAGATCAGCTAGACGATAGCATAATACCATAGCTAAAAAAAATAGAAACCCCCTGGTATATATCAACAGTCTGTTTTCTAGAATTCTAGGTAGTTTTAAAATTGGTATGATAATTCCAAACAATAAGCTTATAATAAATATATTAAATGGAGAAACGAGTGGGTTTATTACCTCATACCCTTCGCTACTAGTAAGAGATCGAGAATAACTTCGTAGTAGGAAATTTAGTATACGGTATAATATTATACTTACTAAAAACGATAAAAGCAGGATTACAATTTGCCAAACATGTATTTCAAAAAATACCTTGCGATATAAATGTTTAAAAATCCACTCTAAAGAGAGCTTCTTACCTAATAGATAGTTTCTCTGATAAAACTTTTCTACATACTTTACTGTAGCTTCACTATATACCCACTGATTATGCACTTTAACCAAGTATACTTTAGGTAAGGAATCTGTGAGTTGGTATTTATGAAATTTTGCTTTATGATCTATATAGTTTGGCTCTTGTGGTATATTATCTAAATCAATCTGTATTTCTTTTTCTTTCAGAATATCCTTTAATCCTATTGCCAGCTTAATAGCTTCATCAATGGTCCTATTATTTTGTAAGAAAGGTTTGGCAGCTACCTCATAATTACAATTTTCTTCTTCTAATGTACCTAAATGCGTAATGATAGTAGCACGTGGCGAACTTAAGTCATACTCAATATTTTCTCCGTTGCTTGCCTGTACTTTATAAAAGCATAAAAAGAAGCCTATTAATGATAATAAATATAATTGACGCATGTGAATTGAAGTTTGCATAGTGTAACTTACCAAATTTCTCATCAAGGAGCATAAGCAAACCCTAGAACAATACCTACTTAGTAAACAAGTAATAATTATGTACTTACATAATGACCTAGAATTACACATAATTTCCTAAAGTTATAAATCCTTATTATAAGAGGTTAAAACTCTTACTCCCTTAGCAATATAAGCTTACTCATACGAGCAAAACTTGGTATTATGTATCAACATCTAGTGGTACTAAGGTAGTATTTTATGATTTGCTAATACCATACTTACTTAATTACTTCCTATAATTTATCATATTCCCTATTATGCGGGAATTTCAGATCTTGTAACATAGGCGCTTTAAGCCCAATAGAGAACTCATAGGATTGTCTGCTGGCCAAAGGCTTCCAATCAAAACTCATTTGCCAACAATGTAGATCTCTAAAAACCTTTAAGGAAGTGGCACTACCTACCAATTCTTGTTTACCGAAGTCGTAAATAGTATCAAATGCTATTTTCCAGTTTTGGGTAATGTCTACCTCTCCTTTAAACTGTAGCTGCCTAGTAGTGTCTTTGCTATCTTTCTCTATATTGTAAGTATAAATTTGACTATACGCTAAGGTTAATTGCCAAGGAGTATCAAAGTTTACATATTGCGTGGAGTCTAAAGATGATATATGGTGTTTAGGTTCAAGTTCATCTAATGCATCTTTTTTTAGTGGCTCTTTTTTACTTGGTTCCTCGGTTTTCTGATATTTTGACTTTAAAGTGGTACTGGCTTTGAACTCATACTTTTTCATAGTACCGAGTCCTTTTCCATGCTGCCAAGCAAATTCTTCTACTCGCTTTTTCTCAATATAAGTATAAGGGTCAAAAGTAGCATTGTATTCTAGGCTTATCAAACTATCTAGTAACCGTGTCCTAGCTCCTAAATTAATATCTCCCAACTTAAAACTATCAGCCAGAAAATCATAGGTAGTGCTCATATTGAGAGACTCAAAAACAGGAATCTTCTTTGGTTTAGCTGCTGTATTGTTAGTATCTCTAACCTTAATTTCTACAGTATTGTCTACTTTCATAGTTAGTAAAGCACTGGCTTTATGCTTAGGAGTACCATATACTTCCCCAGCAAATTTATCTTTAAATTCTTCACCATTCTTATTCTGAATTCTTTGCCAGTATGACGAAAAACCAGGACTATATGTAAGTCCTACAGAGGGTTCTATTCTATGTCTAATAGCTTGAACAGTAGCCTCTTCACTAAAAAAATGGGTGCCGTATATAGTGGTTTGTAAGTCTGCTCCTGTCTTATAGTCCCATACCCTATAAAGGCCCTTGGTAGTATCATTTGTTACAGAATCTTGTACAACTTTATATGCTAGCTGCTTAAAATACCACCTTTCTGTATACTCAAAAGATGGGTTTAAATTAAAGTAATTGAAAAGTTTTATATTCGTTACTATGGGAAAAGTGTGTTTTACACCATACCTACTCTCTTTTAAGAACTTAGGCCAGTTTTCTCGGGAAAATTCTAAATTCTTATTATCAATTGTATTGTTAAGGTCATATTTAAACTCTGATGTGTGTTTAAAATTGATATCATCGTACCAGTATTTAGGTATAGAATTTTTCCGTCTAAATATATAAATGGGAGTTGTATTTAACACTAGCTCTGGGAAAGTGATGTTCGTAAGTTTATTTTTAAAATCTTTGCTATGCGCCACACTAGTATTGAGTGAATAAGGCGTACCTAAAAACTTACGATTATAACGTATTTTAGACTGTGTTTTAGCGCTAATATTATCAGGCTCCCCTCTTGTCTGCGAACTGTTTCTAGGAGACTTACTCTGTATATCTACTTCAGCTGTTAAACTACTGACTCGGCTATTATCTGTACGATGCTGCCACTTAAATCCCCATTCCTTGTCTTTATCTTCCTGTAAAGCTGTCTCAGCCGTACGAGAGGTAATCACACGGGTATATTCCAAGCTTCCATTATATCCATACCGTTTTTTATACCTTGAGTTTGCCATAAAAGCAGCATCTCCCTTAGAATAAAGAGATCCTCTTAAAGCTAAATCTATGTAGTCATTGAAATAGAAATAGTATCCTCCTTCTTTTAAGAAAAAACCTTTTTCTCCATTTTCTCCTATCTGTGGCCTTATGATACCCGATGCTTTAGGCGTAGGCAAGTAGAAAAGACCATAGAAAAAACCTAGAATAGTAGGGACACCATCAAAGTAAAGTTGGAAAGGGCCAGAGGCCACACGTTTGCCCTTAACAAACTTTACATCCCTTGCCTTAACAAAATAATGTGGATTAGTTAAATTACAGCTTGTAAGTTTAATTTGATCTGTATAGTAGGTATCTTCAACATCCATTTTAGCTTTGCGAGCACGAATAATTATTTCTTCTAACTTTGTAAAAAGCCTACGAGCTGTGCCACGTTTAGATTCAAAATTATATCGGATCTCTTCGGCTATATACTTAGTATTACCTTGTTGAAACACTGGCTTAGGATCTATCTTACCCTCCTCATTTTTTTTACCAGTTGCTATAATTGTATTATTACTCCAATTTAGCGAGATGTTTTCTGCTGTTAATTGCGCATCTTCATATCCAATCGTCCCTGCGCCATATATGTTGAAGTTTTTTTCCTGAATATCAAAAGTAATAGAGTCTTGTGCTTGGTATTCAATAATATCTTTTAGAGGACCAGTAGGTTCCTTAGCTTGCTGTTGAGCATTTGTCTGCTGCATTTCTATAAATGAAATCCGGTTAGGATTACTCCAAGAAAAAGGTTGTAGTTTAGGAACTCTAAAAGAGAAAGAACCACCATATTGTGGAAGAATAATATTATTCAAGCTATGTTGTTTATTTTTGGCACTTATTGCAGAAAAAGAACTATACACCCTTGGAGTGTCAACAGGGTATAAGTGTATGGTAGGCAATATATACCATACAAAAGGCAAAAATACGTACTTTATTATAGGCACTAGATATCTATTTTTATAAAGTTTTTATGTGTAAATTTATTGTGTTAGGCGCGAATTAAAGATATAAAATGAAAATTTTTATCAAAATTACATTTGTTTTTATGTTTTTGTTGTTAGCAGGCTTTAATAATTCTAACAATAAAGGTTACAAGGTAAGAAAAATTATCATTGATGCCGGTCATGGCGGCAAAGATTCAGGAGCATTAGGTCGATTTTCTAAAGAAAAGGATATAGCACTTCAAATAGCTTTAGAATTAGGAAAGCTTATTAAAAAAAATATGCGAGATGTAACTGTACTGTATACTCGCCAAAAAGATGAGTTTATTCCTATATACCAAAGAGCCCATATAGCTAATAAAAATAATGCGGACGTCTTTATATCTATCCATTGTAATGCAGCAGAGAAAAATAAATCTGCACATGGCATAGAGATTTTTACAATGGGGTTAGAAACCAGCAGTAAAAACTTAGCGGTTACAAAAAGAGAAAATTCCGTCATTTTAATAGAAGATAACCATAAAGAACATTACCAAGGTTTTGATCCTAAATCTCCTGAATCTCATATATTATTTTCTCTATACCAAAATGCATACACTGAAAATAGTCTAAAGCTGGCACAAAATATTGAGGCTGGATTTAAGCAGCATACCGGTAGAAAAAGTCGAGGAGTTAAACAAGACGGACTTTTAGTATTATGGCAAACCACCTCACCTAGCGTTCTAGTAGAAGTAGGTTTCATAAGCAATGCAGAAGAAGAAAAATATTTAAATCAAAAGACAAGCCAAACTAAAATAGCTACTGCAATTTTTGAAGGATTTAAGAAATACAAGTATGACATAGAGCACTATAAGTAAAATAATTCATGAGATTTAGTTAACTTGACCCCCATAATTAAAATATAGGATTATAAATTAATAAGTAGATTATACCAGACAAGCCTAATTTAAAAACCCAATTATATATCTATTAGTATGAGTTTAAGTAAAGAAGTAAAAGTTGGTTTATTAGTAACTACTACACTCATAGTCGTTTATCTAGGATTTAACTACTTAAAAGGGAAAAATCTATTTTCTAATTCTAAAGTATATTATGCAATATACAATGATACTAAAGGACTTAATACAGCTAGCGAAGTAATGTTAAATGGGGTTTCAGTAGGCAAAATTAGACAAATTAATATGTTACCAGAAGAGGGATATAAAGTACGTGTAACCCTTGAGATAAATGAAAATATTAAGCTGACTAATACTACTATTGGCAAACTGGTAAGTAGTAATTTACTTGGAGATAAGATTATTGAGCTACATATTAAAGAAGGTGAGTTATTACAGTGTCATGATACAATTATAAGCGAAACAGAACAAGATTTTCAAACCATGTTCGCAGAGAGTACACTACCTGCAATTAATGATGCTAGGGCCCTTACTACTCTAACCACTAAATTCATGCAAAACTTAGTTGAGAATACCGACCGGATTAATTCCATATTTACCAATTTAGAAAAGACTTCCCAAGAACTACGACATGCTGTTAATAGTAATAAGAAAGACCTTAGTACGATCAGTCGTAATATGAGTAAAATTTCTAGCTCACTTTCCGATCCAGAGATAGGCATAAGGCCACTACTTACTAGACTTAAAGAGCTTACTCATGAAATAGAGATCATAAAACTTAATGAATTAACACTTAAGCTAAACAATATCCTATCCAAATTAGAAGATGGAACATTTTACGGACATATAGACCAAACAATAGTAGATTTAGATAGGCTATTGATAGACTTCAGAAACCATCCTAGCAGATATGTACATTTTTCTATTTTTGGTACTAATTCTATCTTTAACCGGGCTAAAAATAAGCACGTTAGTATACCTAAGCACCGAGTAAAATAATAAATAGAAAAAGATTACACCTACTAAAGTACCTCTTCTTGCTGCTTAGCTTACAGTGGGTTAATCTATTTGCTGCTAACCTTATAAGAAAATAAGAGAAAATATATTGACATATATTTTCTCTTATTTTCTATTATTAACTTATTGAAATTAAAGGGTTTTGGGATAAAAAGGGATAATTAACACAGCAAAAGCCCCAATTTTAGTATATATTTAGATTTAGTTAGAAGATCTAAAGGGGCGTCAGTTCAAGAATTATCTAAAAAAATATCTCTTTATTATTTCTACTCTAGTCACTTTGTAGTAAATTTAGCACAATATTTTTATTTCAATTAAATTATGAAAACTGGAACAATTAAATTTTTCAATGAGTCTAAAGGGTATGGTTTTATCACAGATTCAGCTTCACAAGATCATTTTGTACATGTAACGGCTTTGCATGACGAAGTTAAAGAATTAGACATGAAAGAAGGTCACAAAGTAACCTTTGAAACAGTAGAAACATCTCGTGGCTCTAATGCTACTAATGTTAGACTTGAATAAATTTTATCAATTAACTGCATTAATAATAAAAGCCTCGCTCTTAGTGAGGCTTTATTGCAGTTTATACAAATAACCTTATTTACAACAATCTCTATTACTTAAGTAATAGTAGCGTACTTTGATGAAGTATAAGTTTTGTAGCAACAATTTATAACGAACTATTTTAAAGCATCATACTATTATAGTTAAAGAATGATGTGACCGGTTTAGTTTTCTAGCTTTTGAAAATAAATTACATTACTTTTCACCTACTTTCTATAGACTTATTTGAAGAAGATCAAAAAGAAAAAGAATATGATATGTCTATCACTAAGTAATATTTCAGATCATATATATTCACATATTGTACATTCTAATACCTAAATGGTTCTATTATGCACTATTTCAAAAGCTATATATTAAGCACCTTTACAACTACATATCTATTTTCCTTATTTTCAATAGCTTTATTACATCACAATAATATATCAGCAAAAACAATTACATGCTCCCTAACAAATGGTAAAGAAAGTATTGTAAATGATACCTCCTTATATCAAGCTATACAAGCAAATGATATAAAAAAGATAAAAATACTCTTAGCAACACACAGTCCTAACATCAAAGATCAGGATGGAGTATCTCCTCTGCATATTGCTGCTTACCAAAGCAATACAAATATTGTTAAGCTTTTATTGCAACAAGGTGCCATTATTAATTTTAAAGATAGCAAAGGACATACACCACTATATTGGGCTATTTTAGGAAATAGTACAGATATAGTACAATTATTAATTAATCAAGGGGCTGATATATACGCAACACCAGAGGGAGAAACTAGTTTGCTTAGCAAAGCTATTATGAATCGAAATTTAAAAATAGTTAAACTTCTATTAGACAAGGGTGCTAATCCTAATGAAGTAGATACAACAGGGTGGGCGCCTTTACACTATGCTGCCAACAATGCGGATCTATGGTATTTATTAAATGAAAGCGAAAGCTCTTTTAATACACCTAATGCTTGTAGAGAGCAAAAAACCTGTATAGAAATTATCAAGCTACTGATAAAAAAAGGTGCACATGTAGATATAAGCAATAAAGAAGGAGTTACCCCACTACATCTAGCCGTACAAGCGGGTCTAGAAAAAGGTGTTGATGCACTCACTAAACATAGCAAAACTATTAACTTACAAGACGAAAAAGGATATAGTGCTCTTCATTATGCGGCTTTAGAAGGCAATGTTAAAATAGCTGCTCAGCTATTAAAAGCTCATGCAGATATAGATTTAAAAAACCATTTAGGTAACACGCCATTACATCTAGCTGCACAAATAGGCAACCTAGATATTGTAAAATTTTTAGTAGATTATGGAGCTGCTATCAATCTTAAAAACGTAGAAGGTATTACGCCTTTACACATGGCAGTATGGAGTAATTCAACCCTTATAGTACAACTTTTAATTACTAAAGGTGCATACGTAGAAGCCCAAGCCCCTAAATATGGATCTCCGCTACATATAGCAGTACAAGAGGGTGCTAGAAATATGGTAATAATACTAGTAGAAAAAGGCAAAGCTAATGTAAATGCACTAAATAAAGAGCAAGGATATTGCCCTTTGTATTGGCCAATAAAAAAGGGTAAAATAGAGATAGCAGAGTTATTAGTCAAATATGGTGCTAAGCTTCATTTAAAAGACAACAAAAACAATACTTTATTGCATACAGCTGCTCGGCATGGCCAACTATCTTCTATAAAATTTTTATTAGAACATAATGTTGATGTTAATACAAAAGGGTGGTTAGATGCAACCGCTTTACATTTTGCTGCAGAGAAAGGTTATTTGGAAATTATAAAATATCTATTAAATGCTGGCGCAGATATAGATGCAAAAAATTCCCAGGGTTATACTGCTTATCAGTTTGCTGCAAAAAATAACAAGACGGAAGTCATGTTTTACCTCTGCGAAGCAGGTGCTAATGTCAGTGCAAAATGTACAAGTGACGGTAGTTTATTGCATATTACTGCTATCTAGGACGGCATTCTTATAAGATAACAATCCTAGTTTACTTTATCCCAGAAGCATAAAAAGCTGTTTGATATTAAAAGTATAGCTATAATACAAAGTGACATTGTGGATAAAAAAAGTTAAACAACGGTTTTTTGTTCTTATTGTTGAAAGGTAAACTTTATTTAGTAAGTGCCTATTTATTAAGGTATTAGACAAATTATTTTACAGCTATACTATCTTATTTATTATATGAACGCTATAAATATTTTGCTCTTCGACACCCCTTCTAATAGAATTGCGCTTAAACCCTTTTCTGATACTAGGCCCACAGCTAAGATTAGAGTTGGAATAACAACTATAGAAGAGAAATGGAACGCTTATATCCCAGCTACCTACTCATACTTAACAGAAAGCTACCTACAAACGAAATTTCCTTATATAAGTGCAGAAGAAAATTTATGGATTAATGGTAGTGTTCTTCCAAACCAGCCTTTGGTAGATGCGATAAAAAAACTAAAACACAATGAAACGCTTATATATGGTGATACAATCATCGCCTTCTGGAGTAAACATACTTTATCATCATGCGTTTATGTAGATAATATCAGTAAAGTACATGCTAAAAATATAAGCTTATCTTTTACTGGAGAAGTTATACAACTAAAAAATACGTGGGATATTTTTACATATAATGCTCAAGCTATTGTAGAGGATTTAAAACTAATTAAAAGTACAAAAACAACCGAGCCATTATATGATCCACATACGATTGTTTACAATTTAGAAGATATATTTATAGAGGAAGGGGCTGTTATTAAGGCTGCTATACTTAATGCGGAAACAGGGCCTATTTATATAGGGAAAAATGCAATTGTGGAAGAAAGAGCCGTTATCAAAGGACCTGTAGCTATTGGCGAGGGAGCACAGGTAAAAGTTGGCAGTTATATTAGCCAAGGGACTACAGTAGGTCCTTATGCAAAATTAGGCGGAGAGGTAATCAATTCTGTTATCTTTGGTTATAGTAATAAGGCCCATGACGGTTTCTTAGGACATTCTGTAATTGGGGAATGGTGTAATTTAGGAGCTTGTACAACTACTTCTAATTTAAGAAATGACTATAAAACAGTTACAGTATGGGACAATGCTATAGAAGGTTTTGTAAATACTAATCTTCAATTTTGTGGCCTTTTCATGGGAGACTATAGTAAATGCGGTATTAATACCATGTTTAATACAGGAACAGTAGTTGGTGTGAGTACTAATCTATTTGGCACAGGATATTTTAAAAGATTTGTTCCTTCTTTTACTAAAGGTAGCCCTTCTGAAAAACTGTTGGTCTATGAACTAGAAAAAGCATTAACTAGTATTGAGAATACTATGGCAAGGCGTAACAAAGAACTTACACAAGCAGACAAAAGCATTCTTACCCATTTATCGGAAGAAGCAATGCATATCTGGCTTAAATCAGTAATTGAATGATGCAATTTGCAGATATACCAACCCATTTACAACTTAAAAAACGTCTCATTTACCTAGCAACAAGTGAGCAAATTCCGCATGCACAACTTTTTTGGGGTCCTCCGGGAAGTGCTTGCATAACATTGGCATTAGCTTTTGCTGCTTATCTTAATTGCAAAAACAGATTACCAGAAGATTCATGTGGCATATGTGACTCTTGCCGTAAAATGAAAAACTCAACCCACCCAAATGTAAAATTTATCTTTCCAATTAATACTACCAAGTTAAATTCCGAAACAGAAATAACAAGTAATAACTTTCTTAAGTTGTGGTATCCATTTATAAAAACACAGCCTTATGGAGATATTACAGATTGGAGCCACCACATAGGCGCCGAGCACAAACAGCTTATTATACCTAGAGTAGAAGCTAAGTATATTAGTCAATACGCTAGTATGCAATCTTTGGAGAGTTCTTATAAAATCATTTTTATTTGGCTACCAGAGTATTTTCATCCTACCACTGCCAATGCTATGCTAAAAACTTTAGAAGACCCTCCACCCCACACTCTTTTCTTTTTAGTAAGCTTAGCACCTGAAAAATTATTAGGTACTATACGCTCACGTTTACAGCAGGTATATATACCACTCTTTAGTGATGAAGTTATAGCACAATTATTAGCGCAGCAATACGAACTCTCTTCTCAAAAGTTAGGAGAAGTAGTAAGACTAGCAGAAGGTAATTTAAATAAGGCCTATAAACTTATAGAAGAAAGTAACACCGAGCTATTTGAACAATGTAAGGGTTGGATGCGGGTATGCTATGCCCAAGATTTTGCAAAGCTTATGGCACATGCAGAGAATTTCCAAGGTATCCAAAAAGAAAATCAAAAGTATTTTTTAAATTATATATTGCATATGATACGCCAGGCATTATTAGTGCAATTCTCCCATGAAAATGTAATAAGAATACATGGGGAAGAGCGCCAATTTGCTGAAAAACTAGGACAAACTTTAGATTATGACGCTGTGAAAAAAATCAATACATGGCTTAATCAATCACACTACTATATAGATAGAAATTTAAATCCCAAAATTTTATTTCTTAATCTATCTTTAAAGATAGCTCAGCTTTTCCAGCATACTCGTAAAAAGGCTACCTAGCTACAGAGAAAACAATTGCTTAAGCTATTATAATTTTAAAACGAGTTACATAGATTAACTGTAAAGTAACCATATAGACTCTTTTTTGTTAAGAGAGAATCTAAATCAAATTAAAAGTGTAAACTAAACATGAAAAATCTAACTCCAGTAGTCGAAAAAATATTAATTATAAACGTAATTATTTTCGTTGCCAGCAAATTCCTTGGATTAAACTTGGTTAGTTTGCTAGGTCTTAGATATGTTTTCTCTCCTCAATTCAGCCCTTATCAAATCTTAACGCATTTATTTACACATGCCAGCTTTTACCACCTGTTTAGTAATATGTTTACACTGGTTACATTTGGTCCTATTTTAGAATATTATCTTTCTTCTAAGCGCTTTATTTATTTGTATATAGTAACAGGAATAGGTGCAGCTTTGCTATATATGCTTGTTTTTTATTTAGAAATAGGAAAGATAGAATCTATATATTACAATTACCTAGTTACTCCCACACCAAAGGCTTTTACAAACCTTTTGCATAAGTTTCCCCATATATATAATGTCTATCATAATTTTGTTAATGATTTCTTTAACAATGCAGATGACCCTGCCTACATAGCTAGAAGTAAAGCTATAGTAGCACAATTAGAACCTATATTAAAGCACAAAGTCAATATACCTATTGTAGGTGCATCAGGAGCTACATTTGGTCTACTAACTGCATTTGCTATGCTCTTTCCCAATGCTAGGCTTTCCTTATTACTATTACCTATACCTATTAAAGCTAAATATTTTGTTATACTATATGGCATGTATGAATTATATACAGGTATACAAGCACATCCTGCTGATAATGTAGCCCACTTTGCTCATTTAGGAGGTATTCTGTTTGCCTATCTCTTTATCAAATGGTATCAAAAAAGCACATCTTATCGCTAAGGGATAAGGTGTTAATAGTTACACTATAAAGACCGAGCTTACCATAACAAATATAAATATGGTGGCCTTGTAATATTTATAATATACTTAAATGGTATGGTGTTAGTTTCTTTAAGAAACATTTACGTTATTGAGAACGATAAATATCAATAACCTAGCATCCCATTACATGCGGTACACAGCTGACCTTCATGTACATTCTCATTATTCAAGAGCTACCAGTAGGGCACTCAACCTAGAAACATTATATCAATGGGCCACTATTAAAGGTATCCATATTATAGGTACAGGCGATTTTACACATCCTAAATGGTTTCAAGAGCTTCAAGAAAAGCTAATACCAGATGGAAATGGGTTTTTTAAGCTTAAAAATCTGCCCAGTCAACTTATGACAGCACAGGCAATTGATGTACGCTTTTGCTTGTCTACAGAAATTAGCTGTATATACAAAGATGGAAATAAAGTACGTAAAAATCATCATTTATTATATGCACCTGATTTTGAAACAGTCGCTAAAATCAATGATAAACTATCCACTATTGGTAATTTAACGGCTGATGGACGGCCGATCTTAGGAATGCCCGCCAGAGACTTATTAGAGATTGTCGTATCTGCTTCAGATAGCGCTTATTTAATTCCTGCACATATCTGGACGCCTTGGTTTTCTGTATTAGGATCTAAATCTGGATATAATAGTATAGCTGCATGCTTCAAAGACTTAACATCACATATTTTTGCTGTGGAAACGGGTCTCTCTTCTGATCCTGCCATGAATAGGCTTGTGAGTGCATTAGATCAATATACTATGATGTCTAATTCTGATGCACATTCTGCACAAAATTTAGGACGCGAAGCAAATCTTTTTGATACAGCCTGTACATACGATGGTATGTTCGAAGCATTAAAGACACAAAAAGGCTTTTTAGGAACACTGGAATTTTTTCCTCAAGAGGGCAAATATTTTATGGATGGGCATCGCAACTGTGGCGTTTGCTTTGAGCCAACTACTAGCCAGGCACACCATGGAATATGCCCTGAATGTAAAAAGCCGTTAACCATTGGTGTTTTGAATAGGGTAGTATGTTTAGCTGATCGTGAACAGCCTCAACCGCCTTCCCACGCAGCTGGTTTTGAATATATTATTCCACTTCCCGAAATTATATCAGAAATAAAAGGGATGGGAGTTAGCAGCAAAGCAGTACAACAGCAATTTACATCTATTATTGGGCTTTTTGGTAATGAGTTCACTTTTCTCCGAGAAAGCCCTGTCGAAGACATTAAGCAACAGCTAGGGCCCATTTATGCAGAAGCCATTAGTAGACTGCGTAACAGGCAGATAATTCCTGAACCAGGTTATGATGGTGTTTATGGAACTATTCGTGTTTTCCAGCTAGGAGAGTTGAAAAATAAGTAAGTATATGTAATAGGAAATTTACAAGCTCTAGATGATTTCCAATCAAAGATAACTATCCTGCTTAGAAATACTTAAAATTAACTTTTTATAGGAGACAAGTTTCTATTATATATACATAATTTCGGTCATTTAAAGGCTTATGTATATCCTAATATACTACTGTTATACGCAATAAATATCTGAGCAATTAGAGTTCTTCCGAAACTTAACATAAAAGTTCATAGTTATAAATTCCAGCAATAAGATTAAAGCGTAGCCCAAATCTTTTTCTCCTATTTCTGTAACGCTCCGCTAAAATTTTAAACCGCTTGAGCATACCAATTATATGCTCGCTAAGCACCCTTTGGCTGGCTAATTGCTGATTACTCCTCTTATCGGCTTTGGCCAAAGAATGCTTTTTACTGCGTTTTTTAGGCATAAGCGATTTGTCATGTAGCCTCTTTAACCCTTGATAGCCTGTATCTACTATGACTTGACTATGCTGGCTTATATGTACCTTAGATTCCTTAAACAAGCGAAAGTCATGCCGCTTTCCATTTGAAAAACTACTACATATTATGGCTCGCGTTTGCTTATCGACAACCAGTTGCGTCTTTAGTGTATGTCGTTTCTTTTTACCTGAGTAGTAATATTGCTGCTTTTTTTAGGCCGCTCAATGGGGCTCTCTGTAACATCTATTAAGATTACTGCATATTCCATATCGCTTTTTAACAATGCTTTACGGCCTGGTAAAGTGAATTGACCACTTTTAATTAACGCCTCTTCAATAAAACGGATGGTATAATAGCAATTACTCTCACTTATTCCATAACTTTTTGAAATATGGAATAAGTGCGGTATTCTCTTAAATATTCTAAAGTCATTAAAAACATTTGTTCACAACTCAGTTTATTAGGCCGCCCTACTTTAGCTTTCTTTGTTTGAATGGCTTTCTGTATGATAGCTAACATTTTGGCAAATGTCTCAGCCTTTACGCCTGTTAAGCGACGGAATTCTTCTGGCTTTAAGGTTTTTAGATGACTGTTTTCCATTAATCTTTCTGTTTTTTTATCCCTAATTTATACATTTATGCTTATTCCTTAGGTTTCAGAAGATCTCTATTGTCTATTTCCTACTCTCAATTTACTCTGCTTATAAGTGTACAAAAGGATTATTCGTTTTTTCAGTTCCTATGGTTGTATTAGGTCCGTGACCTGAATACACAATTACCTCATCTTGCAGGGCAAATAACTGTTCATGTATGGTTTGAATCAATGTTACATAATCACCACCTGGCAAGTCGGTTCGTCCTATAAAATTTTTAAACAACACATCTCCTACCAAGCAGAACTGGTCTTTTTCACTATATAAAGCTATGTGTCCTGGAGAATGGCCTGGGACATGTAATACCTTTAGCTGGTTATTACCTATTTGTATAATATCACCTGCTGTAAGAAATATATCTGCTTGTGTAGGCTCATAACCATGTATGCCATAACGAGGAGCATGATCGGCGGCTATTGATAAAAGACTTAAATCTGCAGGATGTATAGCCAATTTTACAGAATAAGTACGCTTGATATATGCATTCCCAACGATATGATCAATATGACAATGGGTATTAATTAGATGTTCGACCTGTAGTTGCTCGTTTTGGATAAAATCGCTTAACCGCTTCTGTTCGTGTGGTTCTAAACACCCAGGGTCTATAACTGCACAACGACGATCTAAAGGATCATAAACAACATAGGTATGCTCGGCTAATGGATTAAAAGTAAATCTCTTTACTGTAAGCATACACAATCTGCTGGATTAATGCTTTTTATCCTTAACTACCTTTTTATCCTTAACTACGCTATCAGCATGAATCGTATTAGACTGTTGTATAGTTGCTGGTTTGGTCTTTTTATACACTTTAGCATTGTTAGAAGCAGGCAAAGCTATAATAGGAGCTATTACCAAAGCTACAATAGATGCCAATTTAATTAGAATATTCATAGAAGGCCCTGAAGTGTCTTTAAGGGGATCGCCAACTGTATCACCAGTTACAGAAGCTTTATGAGGATCTGAGCCTTTATAATACATTTTCCCATCAATTTCTACACCTTTCTCAAAAGACTTTTTGGCATTATCCCAAGCGCCACCTGCATTAGATTGGAACATAGCCATGAGTACACCACTTACAGTAATGCCTGCTAATACTCCCCCTAATACTTCTGGTCCGTATAACATACCTACTACTAAAGGCGTACCTATAGCCAGAGCACCAGGGAGTAACATTCCTCTAAGAGCTGCTTGTGTAGATATTTGTACACATTTCTCGTATTCAGGCTTTGCTGTACCTTCCATAATACCCGGAATTTCCCTAAACTGTCGTCTTACTTCATGCACCATGGCCATAGCTGCTTTACCAACTGCTTTAATAGCTAATGCAGAAAATAAGAAAGGAACCATACCACCCACAAACAAACCTGCTAATACAGGTGCCTTATAAATATCAATAGAATCTATATTGGCTGTCTTAACATAAGCAGCAAAAAGCGCCAATGACGTTAAGGCAGCTGATGCAATAGCAAATCCCTTTCCAGTGGCAGCAGTTGTATTGCCTACTGTATCTAACACATCTGTTCGTTGACGTACATCTTGAGGAAGTCCACTCATTTCTGCAATACCACCTGCGTTATCAGCAATAGGCCCAAAAGCATCAATAGAGAGTTGCAACATAGTAGTAGCCATCATACTAGCTGCTGCTATTGCTACACCATAGAATCCTGCAAATTTGAAAGAAGTGTAAATACCAGCAGCAAAAAGTAGCATAGGGACTGCTACTGAGCTCATCCCTACATATAGGCCAGCAATGATATTAGTCGCATGTCCAGTACTAGACTGTTGTATAATAAATTTTACAGGTCCTTGCCCCATACCTGTAAAATATTGTGTGATATTGCCCACTAGCACACCCACCAATAAACCAGTAATAACCGCATAAAATACATCTAGATTAGTAAAAGTTTGGGATCGCATGCTTAAGCTATCTGGCAAAAAGTTTTTAGCTAAAAAGTAAGCTGCAACACCAATCAATACCGTAGCAACCCAATTTCCCTTGTTAATTGCTTTTTGCACATTGCCTCCTTCACTAATCTTTATTATAAAGCTAGATAATATAGAAATTAAAGTGCCTGCCACTCCAATAAATAGTGGGAAGAAAATAGGAAGTAACCTTCCTGCCTGTTGAAGAGTATCTACTTCATTGCCTAGCACCATCGCTGCTAAAATAGTAGCTACATAAGAACCAAATAAGTCTGCCCCCATACCTGCAACGTCACCCACATTATCACCCACATTATCAGCAATAGTAGCTGGATTTCGAGGATCGTCTTCAGGAATACCAGCCTCTATTTTTCCAACAAGGTCCGCACCTACGTCAGCAGCTTTGGTATAAATACCACCTGCTACCCTAGCAAATAGTGCCACACTCTCTGCTCCTAGTGAGAAACCAGTAATGGTCTCTAAAATCAACAATAGAGTATCTCTACTAGTAGTATTAATATCTTGTGGTGCAAAAAGATAGAAAAGAACACATAATAATAAACCAATACCTAAGGTAGCTAATCCAGTAACACCCATTCCCATAACAGTACCACCTGTAAAAGATATTTTAAATGCCTTAGCAAGGCTAGACCTCGCTGCTTGAGCAGTTCTTACATTAGCTTGAGTAGCTACTTTCATGCCTATCCAGCCAGCAGCTGCAGACGTGAAGGCACCTATTAAAAAGGTAATAGCAATAATAGGGTGTGTATGGCTATGAGGTAGATAGCTCATGCCCAGCAAAAGCAGGCAAGTTACCAATGCAAATGGAATAATACTCTTATAAGCTGCTTTAAGAAACGATGCAGCACCTTTTGAAATATGTTGCGCAATTTCTACCATCTTCTCCTCTCCTGCATCTTGCTTTTTAATCCATTTAGAACGCCAGACAGTAAAAATCAAAATATACAACCCTACTAAGGGCAAAAAGTATAAGATATTATTATACATATGGTTTATGAAGCTTATGGGAAATATGTTTTTATAGAAAGTGGCTTTCTAGATTTTACTAATCAAATTTACTAAGCAAAATAGCAATTAAATTGTATGCTTATTAATAAGAGCCCCCTGCCGGGATCGAACCAGCGACCTACTGATTACAAGTCAGTTGCTCTACCAGCTGAGCTAAGGAGGCCTGATTAGTAAAAATTACTTAATAATTCGTAAAATTAACTGTGTTAAACAAATTATCAAAGTTATTACGGGATAATTTTAGTAACTATCCAAGAATTATATATTAAAATGGCAAATCATCTTCATCATTCATGCTGTTATTAGCACTTGTTGAAGATTCTATGGCTGGCATTTGTTCTCCATTATTATTAGGCACTTCGATGCGCCAAGCTTGTAAGGAATTAAAATATTTAGTTTCACCTTCAGGATTAACCCATTTTCTACCTTTCAAGTTAAAACTCACCTCAACTTCTTGGCCTGGTTGAAAGCTATCTAGCAATTCGCACCTGTCTTGTATTAACTCAAAAGAAATGTATTCTGGAAATTGTGGGTTTTCTGCATATTCCACTACAAAACTTCTTTTTCTAAAAGTATCTGAAACTTGTTGACTTCCTTTTATTTCTGCTATCCTGCCTAGTATTTTCATACAAAATTTTAATTAGGTTGAAATAATTTTAAATATTAACTCTATACTTGAAGTTTATAGTTCCAATGTATTAGAATCAGCAATATGCTAATCATGGAATACTTTTCCTAATGGAATCATAAGTTTCTCGCTAATTCGGTGTTGATATTTTTTTACTATCCAGGTAGCAAAGAATAAAATGCCCGCTACTGTAACCATAGCACCTGAAATAGAACCATCTAACCATATAGCTAAAAAATAGCCTACAACAGCTATAACAATTCCTATTATACAGCCAAGTATAAGAAGCCTACTTAACCTCTGAGTAAGCAAATAAGCAATGCTGGCTGGCACCACAAATAGCGCTACTACTAGAATAGCACCTGCTATTTCAAAAGAAGCTACTGCAGTAAAAGAGGTAGCAGCCATTAGCAAGTAATGCCATACATGAGTACGTATACCAATAACGCTTGCAAAACCTGGATCAAAAGTTGTGACTGCTAATTCTTTGTAATTAAGCAAAATAAAAGCAAGATTTAAGAGTAGCATAAAACCTAGCATATAGACTGCTTGGGGCCCTAAATTAATACCACTACTTGTCTGCCAAATATTCAAAGGAACATAGGCTACCTCACCATATAATACACAATCTGGATCTAAATCTACTTTTCGGCTAAAAAGAGAAATTAAGACAATTCCTAATGCGAACAACCAAGTGAAGTTAATCCCAATAGAAGCGTCTGATTGTAATTTTACTTTCTGATGCAGAAATGCTACCAGTAGGCTTGCTAATATACCTGTGCTACCTGCTCCTAATAACATGACAAGAGAGCTTTTTGAACCAGTGAATAAAAAAGCTAATACTATACCTGGTAGTACAGCGTGTGTAATGGCATCTGCCATCATAGTTACCTTTCTAAGCACTAGATAGGTACCTACTAAGGTGCAGTTTACAGCTGCTAAAGAGGACACTAACAATATCCAAAAAATTTCCATAAAGATCTTCAATTATACTATGTGGCAATCAACGTTTAGTGATTTAAGAAATACAAACATTCAAATCAGTTTAAACTTACTTAAAAACAACAATTGGCCAGCACTTTTACTTATTATTTATATGCTAAAGTTAGATGAAATTTTATACATAAAAACATATGGAACTAATTTATAACATGATTGCCCACTTTAGGAATATAGCTATTATCTTATTATTTTAATGATATAATATACGTTCTTTAATACTTCTAGCAAGAGTCATTTCATCCGTATACTCTAATTCGCTACCTACTGCCACACCACGTGCAATATTACTCAACTTAACAGGAAACTCCTTTAACTTTTTTGTAATATAAAAGGTAGTAGTATCTCCTTCTATTGTGGTACTTAATGCAAAAATTATCTCTTGAGGCTGTTCCTGCTGGACTCTTTGGACTAAATGTTCTATATATAATTGCTCGGGGCCGATACCTTCTACTGGTGATATCAAACCACCTAATACATGATAGATCCCTTTGTACTGAGCTGTATTTTCTATAGCTATTACGTCTTGTATATTTTCAACTACACATATCAACCCTGTATCTCTATGAGGATTGGCACAAATACTGCAAAGGGTAGTATCTGATATATTATGGCACTTTTGGCAGTATTGTATTTGTGAACGCAGCTTATGCAGTGAGGTAGCTAAACGCTCTGTTTGCTCAGGATTGCTCTTTAGTAAAAACAACACCAGACGCAGTGCTGTTTTTTTACCTATACCAGGCAAAGCGGAGATTTCATTGATAGCTTCTTCTATTAGCTTAGAGGTATAGGCCATAATCAATACTTAATGTTTAGCAATAAAATGCTGACTAATCTATTTACATATAATATTATATAGTTACAAAGTAAATAAAATATTTATACGGTTACTCACCTTTATAACCATATAAAGGCATTAACACATAGGTATTGTTAAAGTTTAGGTATTAAACCTAACTGTATAACACCAAATTTTAGTTTTAAATTCTTATAATCTTCTTTTGTTATTACCCTTAAAGATATTAAATTGCATAACTTTCAAAGTTTTCAAAAACTTAAGGCCTATTTGTAAAAATGCTAAAATTAAGATAATTTTAAGAAATTATTTTTAAAATTATACATTTATCATTCTATTTATAAGGGCTTGTAGCTCAGGTGGTTAGAGCGCTACACTGATAATGTAGAGGTCCGTGGTTCGAGTCCACGCAAGCCCACATAACGCCTTTCTTCTTTAACAAAATTAACCTCCTTTCCAATTATAAATATGCCTTTTAATAGACATAGTGAAGCAATTTAGCTACACCTATAAGACTACGTAGCTATTTATATCAACTATTTTCTTCTAGCATATTGCAAAAAATCAACCTAGTATATACCTTGGCGTGACTAAACAGATTTATATTTTTTAAATATGGCAGGACACAGTAAATGGGCTAATATTAAGCATAGAAAAGGAGCTAATGATGCCAAAAAAGCCAAATACTTTGGCAAACTTATTCGCGAAATAACTGCTGCAGTAAAACAGAGCGGCAATGATATAGAGGTTAACCCAAGACTTAGGCTAGCTATACAAAATGCAAAGGGTGCTAACATGCCCAAAGAAAACATTGATAGGGCTATTAATAAAGGAAGTACAGCCGATACTGCTGATTTCACTTCAGTAGTTTATGAAGGTAATGCTTCTCATGGAGTTGCGCTGATTGTAGAATGCACTACTGATAACTTAAACCGTACAGTAGCTAATGTGCGTGCTGCTTTTAGCAAACATGGCGGTAGCTTAGGAAAAAATGGGTCCGTATCATTTTTATTTGACAGAAAAGGAACTTTTAGCATTAACGCGGCAGATGTGAAAGATGAAGAAGCTTTGACATTAGCACTTATCGAAGCAGGTGCAGAAGCGATCGAACACGATCAAGAAGAAGGCTATTACCACATCATTAGTTCGCTAGAAGATTTTGGTAGCGTACAAAAAGAATTAGATAATTTGCACTTAGAACCAGTATCAGCATCATTACAATATATACCTCAGAACCAAGTAGAGCTTAATGAAGAAACTTTATCAAAAGTAATGAAACTCATAGAAGCATTAGAGGATAATGATGATGTGCAAAAGGTATATCATAACATAGCTAATAATACCGAATAGCATAAAGCTTCATTTAGCACATTAGTTTATACCAATAGAGCTCTTATAAGTATCCCATTTATTATGTTATGTTTAAATAGAATTCTATAAGGGCTCTAAATTGACTTTAGTAAAGAGTATCTTTTTACTACCTCAAAATAAGTATTTACTAAGAATAGATTATGGCACACCTCATCCAACCGGTATTAAATACAAGCACAAAAAGTAAATTCATATATGGGATTCATCCAGTAGTCCGAAGGTTACAGATTTGGACTGCTAGCTTGAAAGAAAAAACAGGAAAAACGCTCGAGGAGTGGGTTGAGCTAGTGCAGCAATCTAATCTTAAAACGCGTGCAGAACGAAGAGATTGGCTAAAAAGGGAGTTTGAATTTGGCATAATTGCTGCGTCATTAATTGCTGAACGTGCCGAGGGCCAAGGATGGGGAGATGGTGACCCTACAGCATACCTAAAAGCTGCTCAAGGATATGTTGATGCTATGTTTTCAGGTCCAAAGGAAAGCTTACATCCTATCTATGAAATACTCTTATCAATTAGCTATAAACTTGGAAAGGATGTAAAAGCATGTCCCTGTAAAACAATTGTCCCTTTGTATCGTAATCATGTGTTTGCACAAATTAAGCCTACAACCCGCAATCGTATTGATCTTGGACTAGCTCTCGGTAACATGGAAACACCTTCTAGACTAATTAGTACAGGTGGTTATGAAAAAAACGATAGAATTACTCACCGTATCCCCCTTACACAGTTAACTGAAATTGATGAAGAAGTAAAGCATTGGCTTAATATAGCCTATGAATTAGATGGCAAAGGATTAACCAAAAATTCTTAGATATTTTCAGATATACAAAAAGGAGTTTTTATTTTACTAGATCAAAATAAATAAAAAAACCTTAATAATTGTAATAGTCCTATTCCTTATATAAGGAACTCCTGCACCATACCTATCCATAAGTTTTATCTTTGAGAAAAGAATAAGAATTTAGGAATTATTATACTGCCTACTAACTGACTAATAAAAATATACCTACTAGTTATAGCTGTTAGAAGTGCTATGCTTGGTGTATACTAAACGTTTTTATCAATTTTCCATTAATATTCACAAAGTAAAGATTCTAGTTTTACTTTGTTCCAACTTAACTGTAGGCATCTTTCTATCAGGTATTCAATATCAATATCTAATATTCATAAGATTTAATTGTGCTAACGTTCTTTTTCACAAACACCCTTTTTAGCCACTTTGGCAAAACAATTACTCCTAAAATGAGATAGAAATAGTAGGTAATAATTCTCCAAACAATAGCAGTAATCAACACATATTCTCCGAGCAAACCTCCATATAGCTGTTTAAAGAAGAATTCTGCTGTTCCACTACTACCTGGCGTAGGAGAAATAAGCATAATAACCCACATAATTATATGCTTACCAAAGATAACCATGTGCTCTACTAAGCTTACTGGCCTATAAGCAGCTATAAGCAGGTTAAGTACACTATAACGTGCAATCCATACAAAGAAGGTAACTATGCCTATTCTAACCCAATAAGACCATTTCTCCCCACTGAGTGCCTGCGATGCTAAAATAATATCATCACCTTGCCTAGCAGCTGATTCTTGCCATTTCCTTAAAAATTTTATACTGGTAATTTTTACTAAAAGCCACTTGAAAAAGACTGGCTTAACAAATAGTGCAAATGTCATTAGTGCTGTATAAGCAACAATAAGCGTATAGCTTAGCCAAAAGACAACATTAATTCCTCCGCCCCACTGTGTTAATACAGCATTTGTAGATTCGGCCAAATAGCTACGCGCATTTAAAAGCCCTAAAGGTGCCATTACAATGAAAAACAGATTATCAAAAGTAGCCGTTAGCATTACATAAGCAAGAGACTTACCCAGCGTTATGCCTTCTTTGAATAGTAAGAACACAGCAACCAGCGTACCCCCTACTACTGACGGTGTAACAGCTGAAGAAAACTCCCAAAGGATAATCACATATAGGCAAGCCAGCCAAGATAAATTTTTATGGGTGAGTATACGAAGACGGTAAACATATCCCAGGTCCCGTAACATAACTACTAATATAGCCAACAGTACATACAGACAATTACTTTGTTTAATCAGGCTCAATTGTCCTAGCTTCATATCTGGGTCTGTACTAAAAAGATACAAGGTTACACCTAGCCCTAATAGAAGTGGCACCCATATTTTGTTGATATTAAGAGTTTTAAAAACCTTCTTGTTATCTATTTCCATTGATATAATTATTATGAAACAAGCTTACTAGCATCTTTTACCTTGGGTACTCTAAAATAGTTTGAGTCACTGTACTTAGAAGTAGATAGTGCTTTCTCATGGTTGAGCGGTGGTTGTGGAATATCCTCTCTCAAAGTAGGAGGTTCTAAAGCCAAAGTAGTTAAAGGCTCCACGCCTTCTGTATCTACTTCCTGCAATTTTTCAATCCAACCACAAATCTTATCTAAGTCAATACTCATCTCCCTTTGTTCTTCTTCAGGCAAATCCAATTTAGCCATACGCATGAGTTTATCAAGCAATTGTTTGTCCATAATTCTAAATTTAGGTTTGTAAAACTACAGTTAGTTCCCTAGATTACAAAACCATATATTAGGTATATCGGTGTATCTAGAAAATTAAGCAAGTATACCGCTTTTAATAAATAACAAAAATCATTTACTCTTTACTAGCTCACAAATATTACTATTCTAAAAGAGATGTTATAAAATCAGATTATTTGTATCAATAGATATTGATAAGTTCTATTTTATTAGCCTTATATAGTTGTAAAATGGTGTATTTCACTAATTTAACGAAAATTTCCTTAGCCTTTAGAAATGGACGTTACTAAAGATTGAATTATTATGATACAAGAAGAACGTTATAATGCAGTTATAGCTTACTTTACTAGAGAACCTGAAATTAAAACAGAGTTACATTATGAAAATGCTTTTCAGTTGATGATTGCTGTCGTTTTAAGTGCACAATGTACAGACAAGCGCGTTAATCTAGTAACTCCTCAACTTTTCGAAGCATTTCCTACGCCTATAGAATTAGCTTACAGTACCTTTGAAGAAGTTTTTCCCTACATTAAATCCATTTCTTATCCAAACAATAAAACCAAGTACCTGATTAAAGCTGCACAAGACATTGTAGAGAAATTCCAAGGGCAAGTTCCAGAAGATGTAGAATCTTTAAAAACTTTAGCTGGAGTAGGTAGAAAATCAGCTCATGTGATTGCTGCTGTTTTATATAATACGCCTACCTTAGGCGTAGATACCCATGTAATGCGTGTTTCCAAAAGAATAGGGTTAGTAGACGATAAAGCAAAAACACCTCTTGCCATAGAAAAGCAGCTAGTACAAAACCTGTCTGATATATATATAGGCAAGCTCAACCATTGGCTTGTTATACATGGAAGGTATACCTGCTTAGCTCGAAAACCAAAGTGTAGCTCATGTGCGCTTACTACCTGTTGCCTCTATTTTAATATCCATCACAACAAAGCTGTTATATAACATTTCTGTTTGTAGGGTTATGCTAAGCATGGCTCCATTCTACTCCTCTTGTGGTATCTTGCACTATAATACCTAATACTCTGAGTTCGGCCCTAAGCATTTCTATTTGTTCATAATTTTTTTGCTGTTTTGCTTGGCTGTATACTTTTAATATAACTGATAACAAATCAGCAGGTACCGCTTTATAATCTTCTCGCAAGCCTAATATGTCTTCTAATATATATATATATGTTTTCTTTAACGTTTCAAAAACCTTCTCGCCCAACTTATAAAAATCCACCTGCCTATACGCCAACGCATGGATAAATTTGAGCAAATGAAACAATTCTGCTATTAATTTGGCAGTATTAAAATCATTATTCATGGCCTGATAACAAGCTGCCATATGTTTTTCTACTTGTGCAACCATAGCCTCATCTACATTTCCTAAACCTATTGGTGCATACTTCATATCCTTAGTAGTTTTTAGCCCATTGATAAGTTTCAGATAACCTTTCTCAGCAGCCTGCAAAGCCTCATTTGTAAAACTCAAAGTACTTCTATAATGTGCTTGCAAAATAAAAAAGCGTAATACCATAGGACTATAAGCTCGATCCAACAAAGGATGGATACCTTGGAAAAGCTCGTCTAAAGTTATAGAATTCCCTAAGGATTTACTCATCTTCTGGTCATTGATAGTAACCAAGTTATTATGCAACCAATACTTAGCCAATGTTGTGTGTTGGGCTGCTTGCGATTGTGCTAATTCACACTCATGGTGCGGAAACAACAGGTCCATACCACCTCCATGAATATCGAAACAACTCCCCAAATACTTGGTAGCAAGGGCTGTACATTCTATATGCCAACCTGGAAATCCTTCACCCCATGGAGAAGGCCAGCGCATAATATGCGTATTATTAGCTTTTTTCCATAGGGCAAAATCTAAAGGAAATTTTTTCTCCTGCTGCCCTGCTAAAACGCGTGTACCAGCCAACAGATCGTCAATATTTCTACCAGATAATTTTCCATAATGGTATTTTTCTCGATAAGCCATGATGTTGAAATAGACAGAACCATTTACTTCATAAGCCAACCCCTGATTCATAATTTCTTGAATCATACGAATCTGCTCCGGTATATGGCCACTAGCCTGTGGTTCAATGTTAGGTGGCTGCACATTAAGCAAAGCCATATCCCTATGAAAGCTATTCATATAGCGTTGTACAACCTCCATAGGTTCTACATTTTCTAAAGATGCTTGCTTGGCTATCTTATCTGCTCCTTCATCAGCATCCCTTTCCAAATGGCCTACGTCCGTAATGTTTCTTACATACCTAACTTGATAACCCAAATGCGTTAAATAACGCTGTATTACATCAAACGTAACATAACAACGTGCATGTCCTAAGTGCGCTGGACCATATACAGTAGGCCCACAAACATACATACCTACATAGGGGGGATTAGTGGGTGTAAAAGTTTCTTGCTGACGAGTTAGTGAATTATAAACTTGTAAAGAATTGTGCATATAATACAATAAAGGGTTACTATTTTATAACAGATAAATTATATATCTTTCATACAATTCGTAATTAGCAAGCATATATAACTGATGTACAGTACAACAGCTATATAAATTATATTAGTATAAGCTTACTTACATTGATAAAAAATACTTATTTTAAACTTCTATATATACTTAGTATTACATTTAAGTATGCTAAGATAATTGAAGAAGTCAGATCTATGTGCTATGTATATAGCATTTACTTAAAATATTTGTATACAATTGTAGAAATAAACATATGGTTGTTTCTCTTTTTTTAATAGTTTCTTATTTTTGAAATTAAGTACAATCTTAATACACTTGAGTTATGCCCTACAAAAAACAAAAAAAGAATCTTTACATTATTTCGTTGGTTGTGATCCTGTGTGCAATCACATTAAGTTTATACTCATTATTTAATTCTAATAGAAACCAACCAATTGGTAAGCGATCGGCTACTAACCAACAGCATTCTATACAGCTTACTCAGCTTACTGTTCCCACAACTCCAATAGCGCCAGAAACTCCTAACTTCGTTTCTGCAGCGCAAAAAGCTACACCTGCTGTAGTACATATCACAGCTAAGTATGAAGCTAAAATTATGCGTAGAGGTACTAGCCCTATAGAGGAACTATTTAAAGATTTTCTTGGAGAAGGATTTGAATTAGGCCCTAAAGAATATAAAACACAGCCTGGTGCAGCTTTTGGTTCTGGTGTTATTATTAGTGAAGACGGATATATTGTTACTAATAACCATGTTATAGATAAGGCTGACCAAATTGAAGTAACATTAGATGATAACCGCAGGTATACTGCCAAAGTGGTAGGCACTGATCCTGACACTGACTTAGCGCTCTTAAAAATAGAAGAAAAAAAGTTATCCTTCTTAGTATTTGGAGATTCTGATAAGCTTCAAGTAGGTGAATGGGTGCTAGCTGTAGGTAACCCTTTTAACCTAACTTCTACGGTTACCAAAGGGATCGTGAGTGCCAAAGCTAGAAGAGCTGATATAGCTAGATCAGGAGGTGGCATAAAAATTGAAGCATTTATTCAAACAGATGCGGCTGTTAATAAAGGAAATAGTGGTGGTGCACTTGTTAACCTACAAGGTGAGCTAGTAGGCATCAATACAGCTATTTCTACACCTACCGGTGCGTTTGCTGGCTATTCTTTCGCTATCCCCAGCTCTATTGTACAACGTATTATTAGCGATCTAAAAAAGTATGGAACTGTACAACGTGCTATATTAGGTATATTTCCTTTGGATGTAAATGCAGACCTAGTAGAAGAAAAGAAATTAAAACGGTTTGATGGTGTTTACGTAAATGGATTCTCTGAACGTAGTGCTGCTGCTGAAGCAGGTTTAAAAGAAGGCGATATTATTATAGCTATTAATAATACGAAAATTAAGAATTTAGCTCAGTTACATGAACATCTTACTCACTACCAGCCAGGCGATAAAGTAAATGTGTTGATAGATAGAAAAGGAAAAGAAATTAATATTACAGTTACCCTTAAAAATGCTTTAAATGAAATTAAAATTGTACATGGGCAAGGTAGTATAGAAGTAGAAGGCGCTACCTTTGAACCCCTAGACCAAGCTACCAAGCAAAAGCTAGGCCTTAAAGCAGGTGTACAGATTAAGGGAATTAAAACAGGTAAATGGCAGCAAGCAGGCATCAAGAAAGGCTTTATTGTTGTCGCAATTGATAAAGAACCTATTGAAACCTTAGATCAGTTAGCAACCATACTCAATAGTAAAAAAGGAGGTATCCTGATAGAAGGTATTTATCCTAATGGCACAAAAGCTTACTATGGAATAGGTTGGGGCGATCTATAACCTATTTATATACTGATGCATATCCAAGAGGCTATTTTTGTTACTAGCAGTGCAACCTATAAAAAATGTCCGCCTGCTGATAAGGCAGAAATAGCCTTTATTGGTCGCTCAAACGTTGGCAAGTCTTCCCTGGTCAACATGATTTTAGGGCAAAAGAAGCTTGCTAAAACATCTGCTCGTCCAGGAAAAACTCAACTTATTAACCATTTCTTGGTTAATCAAAAATATTATTTGGTGGATTTACCTGGCTATGGATGGGCACAAGCTAGCAAAACCCAACGCATAGGATGGAATAAGATGGTAAACCAATACTTGCTATATAGGGAAAATTTAGCTTGCCTGTTTGTATTGTTAGATATCCGATTACCACCTCAAAAAATAGATTTACTTTTTATTAATTTTCTAATTGATAATGATATACCTTTTGCTATTGTGCTCACCAAGGCTGATAAAATATCTAAACAACAGGTGGTAAACCAGCTGGCGACCTTTAAACGAACACTTGCACCAAGTACTAAAGAATCCCTTAACTATGTTGTTACTTCTTCCAAAAATCAAGCTGGGAAAATAGAAGCACTAAATTGTATAGGACAAATAGTAGCCGGCTATCAACAACCTCGGCTAACAGCTTTAAACAGAGAATTGTAAACTTTCATTTGGTAGACGGTATGAGGAGGAACATTTTGGCAATATTACATGAATAAGAATTGTTTGCCACTTCTAACTTACTATCCAAAAGCCATAATCAACCCAAATGATAAACCATTAGTTAATTGCTAGCAAGGCTAAAAGCTATTAAAAAATTGGTATTGTTAAATTGGGATAGGATTAGTAAGTTAGAGGAAAAAGTATGAATTGTCCTCGATGTAATAATACTCAAAGCTGTAAAGATGGAATTGTTAGAGGTAGACAGCGCTACCAGTGTAAAAGTTGCCGTTTCCGTTACACAGTTAGTCACAAATCAGATGTTAAACCTGTATATACTAAGCGAAAAGCGTTGCAATTATACTTAGAAGGATTAGGATTTCGAGCTATAGGCCGTATACTCAACATAAGCTATGGAACAGTCTATCAATGGGTAAAAGCATGTGGAGATCAAGTAAGTTTACCAGAAAGACAAGATCAAGTAGATATAGTCGAGATGGATGAAATACACACATATGTGGGTTCAAAAAAGTCTACTGCTGGATATGGATAGCTGTTGATAGATTGAGCAAGCGTTTTATATCATATGTGTGTGGAGATCGCTCGACACAAACCGGACTGAAGTTATGGGAGCGCGTCAAGGATATAGGCAAGCTGTATTGTAGTGATTATTGGAAAAGCTACCAGCAGTTTATTCCAAAAGATAAACACCGACAAAGCAAATCAGAAACTTATACAGTGGAAGGATATAATAGCTTAATTAGGCACTATTTAGCAAGATTTAAGCGTAAAGGAAAATGCTATAGCAAACAGGTGCACATGATAGAAAAATCGCTCAACCTGCTAATGGCCAAGCTAAATAATCAGCTGCCTATCTTAATTTAACAATACCAAAAAATTCTATAAAGATCTAAGAAGCACCCCACTCTAAAAAACTTATAAAAAGTTCATACTAAAATATTACAATTAAACATTTACTTAAATCTACCCATATAAGCTTCTCAAAGGTTACTTAAACGGTTTACGTTCTCCATGATACTATATAGGGTAAGATATTACACATTTTAAGTAACAACACTTTTTACTAACTTTGCACATCATTTAGATTATTTACCTCCTATAGAATTCACTCCATGAAAAATCTAAAACACTATTCTCTATTGTTTCTAAAAGGCGTCAGTATGGGTACAGCTGATGTAATTCCTGGTATATCGAGCGGTACTATTGCTTTGCTAACTGGTATATATACACAACTATTAGGGGCCATACATTCATTTAATAAAACTGCATTTTATTTATTTAGAACTTGTAAATGGAAGTTGTTCTGGCACCATATACATGGAAACTTCTTGTTACCCTTAGGTTTAGGAATTACTGTTAGCTTACTTACTACAGTACGCTTAGTCCGCTATTTACTAGCTGAACATCCTATAGAAATTTGGTCATTTTTCTGGGGACTTAGTATTATATCTTCTATCGTTGTATATCAGCAAATAAAAAGAATCAGTCTCTTAACTTTATTACTTAGTAGTATCGGAGCCTTTTTAGCATACTATATTACCCAAATTACTCCTCTTACCAGTTCTAATGCACTCTGGTTTATTTTTATAGCAGGTGGCATAGCCATGTGCGCCATGATTTTACCAGGCATTTCAGGAAGCTTTATATTGCTTATACTAGGTAAATATGCTTACATGTTAGAAGCTCTTGAAAAATTTGATTGGCCTATACTAACTGTGTTTCTATTAGGTGGTTTACTAGGATTACTTACCTTTTCTAAATTCATATTTTTATTACTACGTACCTATACAGGATATACTATAGCACTCTTAGCTGGGTTTATGCTTGGCTCTATTCCTAAAACCTGGCCCTGGAAAGCACTTGTGCCTGCGGTAAATACAGCTAACAGTATAATGGTAGAAAAGAATATATCTCCTATGGATTTTCAAGTTGTTTATCAAAAAGATCCACATATTTTACAAGCATTCCTGTGCATTAGTTTAGGTTGCTTAGTAGTTATTATGTTAAAGAAATTAGGAGGCCGCAAACATATATAGTTGTATCATTTTTTGTAACTTGAACCAACATATAAAACAGATTTAAATATAACAACCATGCAGGACAAGGTACTGACAGATCTAATAAAAACAGAAAAGCCAGAGCAAATTGAAGATTTTTTACCTAACGAAGAGGATATAACCTCCCCTACTATAACCAGAAATTTATATGTGGAAAGTTATGGCTGCCAGATGAATATAGCCGATAGCGAGGTGGTAGTTTCTATCTTACGTCCTCATGGATTTGAAATTACTGATACCTATGAAAAGGCAGATGTAATATTTATCAATACCTGCGCCATCCGCGATAAGGCTGAGCAAACAGTTAGAAAACGGTTATCTCAATTTAACCAACTAAAGCGTCGTAACCCAGATTTAGTTATTGGAGTCCTAGGCTGTATGGCAGAGCGTCTTAAACAAACTCTCTTAGAAGAAGAAAAGTTAGTAGACCTGGTAGCTGGTCCAGATGCTTATCGTGATTTACCGCGCTTACTAGCAACCGTAGATAGTGGGCATAAAGCTATTAACACTTTCTTATCAAGAGAAGAAACGTACGCAGACATTAGTCCCATTCGGCTTAACTCAAATGGTGTTTCGGCATTTATATCTATTATGCGTGGTTGTGATAATATGTGTTCTTTCTGTGTAGTACCTTTTACGCGTGGCAGAGAACGTAGCCGTGACCCTTATTCTATTGTTAAAGAAGCAACCGAACTTTTCGAACAAGGTTACCGAGAAGTAACGCTACTAGGACAAAATGTAGATTCTTATAAATGGTCTCCCAATACGGACAAAAAAGAACAGCCTACAACACCACAAGAAGGAGTTGTTAATTTTGCACAGTTGTTAGCTATGGTTGCACAGATACATCCAGACCTGCGTATACGCTTTTCTACTTCGCATCCCAAAGACATAACAGACCAGGTACTTTATACCATAAAAGCATATGATAATATCTGTAAATATATCCATTTGCCAGTACAAAGTGGTAGCAGTAGGGTATTGAAGTTGATGAATAGAACCTACGACCGCGCATGGTATTTACAAAAGATAGAAGACATTAGAAGAATTGTAGGGGAAGATTGCGGTATATCTTCTGATATGATTGCTGGCTTTTGTACAGAAACAGAAGAAGACCACCAAGATACGCTTTCTCTGATGGAACATATCAAGTACGAGTTTTCTTATATGTTCTACTACTCAGAAAGGCCTGGAACTTTAGCTGCTAGAAAGTACGCTGATGATGTTCCTTTAGCTGTTAAGAAAAGAAGATTACAAGAAATTATCGACAAACAAAGGCAGCATTCTTTTGAAAAGAATCTTAAAGATATTGGGAAAGTATACCAGGTGCTAGTAGAAGGGCCTTCTAAAAAGTCAGATATAGAATGGCAAGGTCGTAATAGTGCTAATAAGGTAGTTGTTTTCCCTAATGTAGATTGTAAAAAGGGTACCTATGTGGATGTACTTATTACTAATTGTACTACTGGTACGTTGCTAGGTGAGATTTGTACTAGGTAGCTGGTTGTCATCACGCGTCTATCTGGGGCACTGTTGCAAATAGTAGTTAAGGGGGGTAAATTGTATTGAGTTAACCAAAAAGTAAGGAAATGAACATCTTTAAAAGATGTCACTTCAAATACGATATAATCATATGGGCAGTAAGATGGTATTGCAAGTATGGAATAAGCTATCGTGATTTAGAAGAAATGCTCTCTGAAAGAGGAGTTCAAGTAGATCACTGCACCATTTATAGGTGGGTTCAGTTCTACGCCCCCAAGATATTAGATAAGCTCAAATGGTATTGGAAGCCTACTCGGGGCTATAGCTGGCGTGTAAATGAAACTTATATTAAAGTGAAGGGTAAATGGGTATACCTTTATAGAGCTTTAGGTCAAGCAGATAATACCATAGATTTTTATCTATCCACTACCAGAAATAGTAATGCAACTAAGAGGTTCTTAAGTAAAGCATTAAGGTCTATTCCCGCATATTCTAGGCCTAAAACTATCAACACTGATAAAACCCCTGCCTACGGAAAGTCCATAAATGAGCTAAAACTAGCCGGTAAATGTCCTCCAGATTTAGCACACCGGCAAGTCAAATATCTCAATAATCTAATAGAATCGACCCATGGTAAGCTTAAGAGGTTAATTAATCCAACATTAGGCTTTAAATCCATGAAGACAGCATGGGCTACCATAAAAGGCTTTGAGCTAATGCGCATCTTTAAGAAGGGGCGTTTTAATGCATGGAAATATGGACAAGGTATTTTGGGAGAAATTAATATTATCACCCATAATTTATTAGCTCTTTAAGTCCTCCAATCAATCCTTCTCTCACCTCACAACCTTAACTTCTTTTTCTATTTGCAACAGTGCCCTATCGAGCATCATGCTTATGAATTATTCTTAAGTATAGAAGGAATAGAGCATACAGTGACTAAAGCATATTCTCCACAGGCTAATGGTATGTGTGAACGTTTTCATAAAACAATGAAAACCGATTTTTATGACACAGCTATGAGAAAGAAGATCTATACAAACTTGGAGGAGCTTCAACAAGATTTAGATGCATGGTTGTATTATTATAACAATGAGCGAAGTCACAGTGGGAAGTATTGTTATGGAAAAACATCCATGCAAACATTTAAAGATAGTAAGCACTTGGCTTTGGAAAAGAACAACGAGTTGTTGTATGTCCACAACATGGCTGATAGGTCAAATGTTTCTGACAAACCCAACCCCCTGTTGTGATACCTTTATCAGTTCAAATCTAAACTAGTACATATAACGTTTATTCTATTTATTATATATGTCCAAAAGGTCTTCGGTAAATTAGATAAATCCTTCCCTTTAAAAAAATAACGGTATTGTTAAAAAGAGATAGGATTATTAAGTTAGAGGAAAAGTATGAACTGTCCTCGATGTAATAATGCTCAAAGCTGTAAAGATGGAATTGTTAGAGGTAGACAGCGCTACCAGTGTAAAAGTTGCCGTTTCCCTTACACAGTTAGTCACAAATCGGATGTTAAACCTCTATCTACTAAGCGAAAAGCGTTGCAATTATACTTAGAAGGATTAGGATTTCGAGCTATAGGCCGTATACTCAACATAAGCTATGGAACAGTCTATCAATGGGTAAAAGCATGTGGAGATCAAGTAAGTTTACCAGAAAGACAAGATCAAGTAGATATAGTCGAGATGGATGAAATACACACATATGTGGGTTCAAAAAAGTCTACTGCTGGATATGGATAGCTGTTGATAGATTGAGCAAGCGTTTTATATCATATGTGTGTGGAGATCGCTCGACACAAACCGGATTGAAGTTATGGGAGCGCGTCAAGGATATAGGCAAGCTGTATTGTAGTGATTATTGGAAAAGCTACCAGCAGTTTATTCCAAAAGATAAACACCGACAAAGCAAATCAGAAACTTATACAGTGGAAGGATATAATAGCTTAATTAGGCACTATTTAGCAAGATTTAAGCGTAAAGGAAAATGCTATAGCAAACAGGTGCACATGATAGAAAAATCGCTCAACCTGCTAATGGCCAAGCTAAATAATCAACTGCCTATCTTAATTTAACAATACCAAAATAACATATATTGTTTTAGAAACAAAAGCATAACTATTTAAGTAAGACAAGCTTTAATAAGGAGTAAGTTTTCTCCTTATTAAAGCTTGTTAAAGGGCCATGAAGCCTAAATGGATGGAAATGTATATTAAGCTAGCTTAACATACTAATATAGATTGTGCTTATAATTACCATTCAGCTTTACTCATAAATTTACATGGTGGAGCTGCCATTCTTTTCTAGCTTAGCTTGTCTCTTTATAGCTTGTTTCTCTTTCTTTTTATCCTGTTTAGTTCCTCTCACCACTCCTGCCTTTTCTTTCAATTCATCTATTGTGTATTTGTTGAAGATCTCGTCTATTTCTTTTTGCAAAGCTTTAATTTGTTCTTGATTGTTTAGCAACAAAGTATATTGATTATCATTAGAGCTGCTGCGAAAGAGATAAAATAAAGTAGGAATTTGAATAAAACAGAGAGAGAATCTTGCCAGTAGCGATGCTATTTGTTAAAAAGCATGCTTGAAGTTTATCATACCCGCTATAATATTAAAGCGCAGGTTATATTTCTTCTGAAAGTTACGGTAAACTTCTGACATAATCTTAAATACCTTGATCTCTCTTATCTTATGCTCTACCTTCATGCGTATGGAGGATAGCTTTCTGTTATGTTCTTTCTGCTCCTTGGTTAATGGCCGCTTACGGCTCTTTTTATAGGGTATCATGACATTGCTCTGTAGCTTTTGCCAGCCTTGATAACCACTATCTGCTAGCTTTAAGCTTTCCTTAGGTAAGAGTTTTTCTCCTTTACGGATTTTAAAGTCATGCACTTTTCCTTTATGAGATTTGGATACAGAGAGTATTTTTCCATCTTCTCCCATCACTATCTCTGTTTTTATAGTATGTCTCTTTTTCTTGCCTGAATATGATTTCTTTTGCTTTTTACTAGGTCTTTGCGTAGGCTGTTCACTCACATCTGCTAATATGCGCAATACCTTTTCTGAGGTTAAGCTGCGATCTTTTTTAATGCTAATCTTCTTAGCTAGTAATGGCTCCATTTTTCGCGAGCAAGCGGCATATGTTAGAGTTGTGTAAGTTAAACAAATAGCCTAAAAACACATGGCTAATATAAGTGCGATAATACATGAGTACACAGAGCAATTTATCTTCCATGGTAGGTAAATGACTCATCCTACCATGGCGCAGCTTACTCGATTCTAGCTCTTCAAAGAGAGGCCTTACTTTTAAAACTAATTTATCAAATGTTTCTATACTTAAGCCAGTTATTCTTCTAAAGTTATAGGGATGTTTGCTTATCCTGGTGTACGTTAAATGCATACTTATTCATTTTATATAATAAGAATTACATCTTAACCCTTTTTATCTTCTTTGTCAACCTTTTTCGCAGCAGTTCTATTACCCTTCTTACCCTTAACAGGCTTATCTTTCTTGCCGAGTTGGACCTTAGCTTTTTCCCCCTCCTCTTCAATTCTTTCTTCTTGCTCCTCACAAATTGTTCCATCTGACATAATTTTAATCTTTTTCATTTGCAGTTGTTTTATGCAGAAGTGTATAATATCATCTTTTTTAACCCCAGGCAAAGATAAGGCAATCTTCTCCTCACTGTTTTTCGAAGTTCGTATTCTTGCTAACTCTTTTTTGAAATTTAACCAAACTATTATCGCTGCTAATGTTTTTTCATTATTAGCTTTGTTGCTTTTATTGTTACTTCCCTGCGTTCCTGCTGTTGGTTTGTTAACCTTCACTGAAGATTGTAAATGCTGTATTGGCTCTAACAATTTGCTTGGTAAAAATTTTACAGGAATTCTCTCAAGGCTCTTAAATAATAAAGTCCTCATTCTTTCTTCGTCCCGTTTTCCAAAAATAATCGAGCTAATATTTCCTAGCAAAGTATGGCCTCGGTCAGAGATAAATGCTTTTGGATATGTTATCGTATTACCATTAATTAATAACACTGGAACTTGATTTTCACTATTAAGCTCGAAGGGGCTAAGAAATTCAATAGGCTTTTCTTTATTGTTATTAACTTCTACTAGATAAGTAATAACACTGTCAGAAATTCTTTGTAAATCTTCTTGAGTCGTCGCTTCCTCATTAAAGTTATCAAGCATAGTTTTCAAAGTTGCTCCACTTGAAAGTCCCTCTTCGTAATGTTGATAATCTTTAATATAATAAAATAAATTCAAGGGCATACATATGTAATTTTCAAAGCTATATACTTGATCAATTGCATGTACACCACCAACTCCCCTGGATTCTCCCTTTCTAACGGCATCGTCATTATCAATCAGTCCCCATATAACTTCCGGATAGTGCTTGTCTTCTAATTCTTGTAAATTTCCACCCGGTAATACTCTCCCTTTCTCATCATATTTCCCTTCATATAATGTAATTTCATTTACTTTCTTCATTACTTGGCTGCATCCCCCTCCTTGATGTGCCATTCCCTTAAGCTCCGTAATAAGATCTTCGGAAGTTTTCATAAGTTCTGTAAATTCATTGCTATGCTCAGTACTACTACCCTTTAGCATCTCCATCATGGTACCAAAACATGATTGAAGTTTGCCAGCTTTTCTTGTAAACTTTTTGAATTTAATACCTACAGGCATGAAAATTAATTTAGTCATACAATTACCCAGCTGCGAAGAGGCTAGGAATTTTTGATAAATGATATTGTAAAATTTTACATCAGGTTTGTTTTCTACTAGTACATAATTTTCATCTCTTATTACTGTTAACCCTCCTCCTGATAAAGCAGATGCAGCGCTTCTTGAGCTAGTTGCACGCTCTATAACCGTACTTGTCATTTTAGAAACAGCTGTGTTTTTATCTTGCTTTAAGCTTCTTTCACCCATTATATAGATACTGTTTTTGGGGGCTGATATAACCGTATCAAGCCGGTGAGTTGTTATAAATACTTGAATGTGCCTCTTTTTAACAAATTCGTCATGTAGAAAGGTATATAACATTTTGCATAAGTCAGGATCTAAATGCCTGTCCGGCTCGTCAAGTAACATAATATCAACCTTTTGCACTTGAGCTGGATCCTCGCCCTCAGCGCTTACTCCCTGGAAATAAAATAACCAGGCCATTAAATCTAATAACATCTTTTCTCCAGAGGAAAGCGAACTTGAAGGAACTCTAATATCACCCTTTACTGCCTTTCTTTCTAACTTAATTTTTTTATGGCCATCAGTGCTTGTAAATACAAGTTTATAGGGAAAGTTATATTCCTCTCTTACTAATATTCTATTAGCTTCCTCACAAGGGGATACTATTCTAAGCTCCTCTTTAATATATTTCTTGATAAGCTTATTTATAGACTCCTCATCTTGTATATACCTAAGAAAATCCCTATATGAATCAACACTTTCTTTTTGTTTTTGTTTTTTCTTACAACGAAATTCAAATAATGTATTTAGATACTCAAACTGCCGATAATGCTCTAAGAGTGCTTCAATACGTTGTTCGTAAAGGTTGAATATCTTACCTAATGCTTGTAATGGATCTTTCACATTATGACTTTCACTATTATAGTCTTTATGGCTGTCTATAAGCTTCCCAATTTCTTGCTCCCGTAATTTTTGTTTATCAGTATTGAACTCGTCTAGACGAGCTGCTATTGAATGTGGTAGATTGTCATCCTTTTTCTTAGGGAACTGGTGAAGTGAGCCCTCATCTATTTTTCCTAATATATCTCTATAAAGATTCCAACTTTGCCATCTAAGACTAATTTCCCCACTCCTATAATATTTTATAATGTCTGCTATGAGATCCTTACGTTGAGTAGAATTTTTTATGAAATAGTCAGTATCTCTGTTAGTATCAAAATTATGTGCAACATGACTATTATTATAATCAGGACCTCGAAATAAAAAATTTATGGTAGGATTGTGAGTATTTAATACACTTTCAATGTATTCAAATAGCTGTGATTTACCTGCTCCATTTTTTCCAGTAATTACCACAAACTCTGGTATATCCTCCCAAGTTCCAAGTTCAACCAAATGAGGAGCCACTTGCTGGGCAATACCTTTTAAAAACTCTATTTTAGTTATTTTTCGGCTTCCTTGGCATTTCTTTACTGTAATTCCATTCATTTCATATTCTTGTAATTGATGTCTCAATACAGCCTCTCTTTCTAATCTCCTTTGAATTTTTTCTGCCCTTTTTGCTCCTTTCCTATTATATGGGTTATGTTTATCATCAATATATCCAAGGCCTGGATGATTTTCTTTTAACGATTGAAACATTTGCTCTTTTTCTTCACTGCTGCTATACTCACTCTCACTATTATCTACTCCACTAGTTTGAATTACTTTAGCATAGGTAGACCATTCAGGCTCCTGATGTATTGGGCTCCATCGTTTTTCCATGTTCCCTTGGACTTCAAAACCCTCCATATGCTCATCCGGTATTGTCTGTGCTTCTAAGCAACTACTGATAGATTGACCTAAATCTACTTCTTCAAGTTCAGGTTGAAAAGTTTCTAAATCCTCCTTAGTAGACTCCTCTTCAGGTTTTAACTCAACTGCTTTCTCTTGATTTCTGCCTGGAATAAGTGTCTGGAAGTGGATTCCACTATGATATAAATAAACAATTTTAGTGGCATTTTGAGGAGTAAATTGATGGGTAAGGTGCAGTATCCTATTATCAGGCTGATATATTTTAATTCCTAAATTATTAATATATGCAATTGCATCGATAGAGGTAAAATTTGCTTCTTGGTTTGTTGGATTATCGCCTTGTACATCATGGAGGGCGACTATCATCTCTCTATTCCCTATATGATTTTCAACAAAAGCCATATATACTTCTACAGTACTTGCTCTTTGTCTTAATGCTGCTAGTATCTCTTCTTCTTGTCTATCTATATTCTGAAGTACTGGAGGAAGCTTTTTTATATCTTGCTCTTCTGACTTCTTACTTTGGTCTGTAAGTTGCTTGTTACGTTCTTCTTTTAACCGATTGATGGGCTCTATTTGGCTTTCATAAAGGGTATAATTAATTAATTTTTTAACTTCGGCTGGTAGTTCATACGAGGATTTAGCTGCCGATATAATTTCATTTGTAATCATATCACGCACCGTTGTATCATTTTTATACTGTTTTAACTTAGCAATCTGCTCTTCTCGCTTTAAACCGGCTGCATTGAAAAAACAATCCATCCCATTACCAGAAACATTTTGGCGCCTGAATACCTTCCCATCAATTGTATAACTTCCTTGAAGGCATTGTACTGTATTAAGAGGTTCTTGGAAGATTGGTAAATTATCTGCTGAAATGTCCTTAGTTGGTATTGGTAAGTTGCTATAATCAGTATTTTTTAATAAATCTTCCTCTTCTCTATTGGCTGGGGCTGAATCCAAATGTTTTATCTCTTCTTTTGTGTTATCTTTACTTTCTTTTGTGTATTCCTGTCCCATCCGTTCATCATTTTCTTCTTCTTGCATGCCACCCATCAAACCTGCTCCTTGATAGATAACTACCTTAGCTGGCTGTTTTTCTCGTGCTAATTGAAGGTGGATACGACGCTGCTGCGTTTGTTCACTTAATAGAGGCAAGCTTAATAATTCTGTGCCTTGCTCGATAGCTACATTTAGACCTTTATAGCGTTTGCTAAATCATTGAGGCACATTCATTGCTACATTAGCTTTTAACTCACCGGCTTCTTCATAAAAAGTAACAGCATGGCCACCTTGTGCTGTAAGCTCTTGCCCAACCAAAGGTTGAATGTGGTCAGTTAATAAGGGAATATGTTCTGATGGTACTTCTCGAATTGGATTAGGAATTACTGGATTAAGAGAATTGCCACAGCTCTGTAAGAATAAACTGGCAAGCAAAATAAAAGCCATTAGTCGTTGACTTCGTTTATAGGTCCGTTTCATAGGTTGGGAATAATTATTTAAGTGAGGACCTTATAATAGTTGGTCGCTAACAGATATGCAAATAAATACTTGTTTAATACAGAAATAAATACCTAATCCTTAAGGATTGTGCTTCTATAGCATCCTTTTCTTGATGGGATGGAGTTATTGTTTGGTTAATTTTATAGCAACTCTTAATTCTTAATATTATTAAAGGTTTTTGGTCTTATGAAGGCTAACTAGCCCCTATCTTTTTCTATTTTCAACACTACCTGGTATTTTATAGTGACGTTATAGGGTAGCGCTAAAGTAATTTACAGCATAACACTGGTAAGCTCTTCAATATTACGCTAAATTGCTACTTCCATTACTATCACTACAATTACCCTAGACACTAGGTAGCTTTAATTGATATTTTATTACTTGTATGAGAGTTTAATATATCCTTTCTGATACAATCGTAACAATATAATTAATAAGTTGCTTGGTAGCTTTTAACCGATGGTGAAATTCTTTTTCTGCTTCGGTATTACGTAGCTGAGCCATTGTTTTGGTTTGTCCATTAGGAACAAACATATAGGTATAAGGCAAATGGCTATCAAGCACTTCATTTACTGGTTCAATCATGATTCCTTGGCATATACCTTCAAAAAAATGATAGTCAGTTGGACTAGTAATATAGACCAGACAACTCAAAAAATAAGCTCGTGGATCTTCTTTAGCTAAAAGCCAAATACCATTTAACCCAATTCCTTGATAAACATATTTGGATAAGGTTCCAGGAAATTGATGGTAACGCTCAAGATAAATACCGCCATCGTCAATTAACACAGGTGCTTGCAGTAATTCCCACGCTTTTTGGGCTTTGCCCAAAGCTACAGTACGAATATCAAGACTTTGGCACTCGGGCAAATCTATTGCAGCTTGCTTTAATGTAATAGTAGGAGCCAACTCATTGATATAACGTTCTACCTCTTTAAATTTTCCATTATTACCTGTTACAAAAGTAAGTGTACTATTTTTCATAACTCTGTTTTAAAATATATTCTTCTTATGTTATAAGTTATACCTAAGATTTCAGCCTCTTCCCCATTTAACAACCCTATCTTAGATTGCACTAAATTTGACAGATTTGCTTTCTTTTTTAGATATGAAAATTAATTATTAACTATGACTTTTATTATATTATTTAAATAAATAGATTTTTTAATACTTTAGGATAAATAGTACAACAATACATTTTTAATTAAGTGTTTATATATTTTTTAACCATTCAGTTTTTTTAGTTTCGCTCGTTTGGCTAAATTTACAAATGAATAAGGCCAGATAAGCTTACTGGCTTTAAAGTGATCTATTAATATGCATAGATCAGCATTCATGGCATATCTCAAATTTAGATTTCATGCAAGTAGCAGCAGAGCTTAACCATTTAAAACAACAGTTTGGTATTGTAGGTAATGCACCTGCGTTAAATAGAGCTATTGAGATAGCTACTCAGGTAGCTCCTACGGAACTATCAGTGCTCATTACTGGCGAAAGTGGTACAGGTAAAGAATCCTTTTCTAAATTGATTCATAGTTTAAGCCCTTATAAGCATGGAAAGTTTATTGCTATCAACTGTGGTGCGATTCCTGAAGGCACTATTGATTCTGAGCTATTTGGACATGAAAAAGGTGCTTTTACAGGAGCAGTGGAAATGCGTAAAGGATACTTTGAAGAGGCTAATGGAGGAACTATTTTTTTAGATGAAATAGGCGAAATGCCCATTAGCACACAAACTAAACTTTTACGTGTGCTGGAATATGGAGAATTTATCAAAGTAGGTTCTTCTAAAATACAAAAAGTAAAAGTACGCGTTATAGCTGCTACTAATGTCAACTTGCTAGATGCTATTTACAAAGGTAAGTTTAGAGAAGACCTATACTATAGGCTTAATACTGTCCCTATCCAAATCCCTCCTCTTCGAGAAAGAGGTGCAGATATCACACTTCTATTTTTAAAGTTTGCTACTGAATTTGCAGATAAATATTATATCAAACCTATTCAGCTTACAGAAGATGCGCAAGATTTACTCTTGCATTATAGATTTCCAGGCAATATCAGGCAACTTAAAAATCTAGTAGAGCAAATTTCTGTTTTAGAAGTAGATAGACTAATTGATCGAAAAAAATTAAAAGATTATCTACCACCCGACCAACAAGTTTTACCAACATTGTATAGGCCATCGCATACACAAGAAAGTTCAAAAGAGCGAGAGTTTTTATTTAAGATCCTTTTTGACATGAGAAAAGAAATGCATGATCTACAGGGATTAATATTTGAACTTCTTAATAGCAGTTCACAAGGTAAAGAGATAATTAAAACACATGCTACTCTCTTTAAAAAGACGCCTAACCGTTTAGAAAAGGAAATGTTACCTGTACCCAGCAATAGTATTTATGAAACCGACAATCTGCAACCCGCCTATGCCTACATAAAACATCAAACTAAGCCTTTCATACAACAGCATACACAAGAGGTAGAAACGATAAAAGAAGAAAATTTATCCATAGAAGCAAAAGAAAAAGAATTAATTACAAAAGCTTTAGAGAAATTTAAACATAAACGAAAAAAGGCTGCCGAGGTTTTGGGCATATCAGAACGTACTTTGTATAGAAAAATAAATGAATATAACCTTGAATAAAAATAAACATATCAATTTTCTACTAAGCATCCTAGCAGGTTTAATTCTACAAAGCTGTCTTATGTACACATTTTCCGGCAGCTCTTTATCTAAAGAAGCTAAAACTTTTTCCATGCAGCCATTTCAATCTAGAGTGGCACTAGGCCCTGCTAACTTAAGCGAGCAACTGGCAGAAAAATTACGGATGGAATTAGCTCAAAAAACCAAATTAAAGGAAGTATTCAGCAATGGTGACATTCAGTTTGAAGGAATCATAACTGAGTTCAAGTATACTCCCATAACTCCTCGGAGCGATGACCGAGGAGCTACGACTAGTCGAGAACAGCTCAGTATTACCGTACAAGTAAGTTATAGCAATGCCTATGATAAAGATTTTGAATTTAGCAAAAAGCAGTTTACTCAGACTGCTGACAAGGATGCATCAACTAGCCGCGATACAGAAGAACCTGGCTTGGTAGAAGACATACTCAAGAAACTCATTAAAGATATATTTAATGCCTCTATAGCTAATTGGTAACCTAAAATAAATAAATTATATTACTCATATACAAGAGATCCTTATAACCATTGCCATGCAAGCTGAACAAGTTCTAAGTATTATAAAACAACCTAAAAAAATTGATACAGCAGAGGTACAAGAGCTTAGAAAATTATTGCACCAATACCCTTATTTTCAGCTAGCTTGCTCACTAATAGCTAAGGCGCTCTATGATCAAGATCCTGATAAAGCTCAGCAAGCTATACAGCTAGCAGCTGTCTATGCCACCGACCGTAACCAGCTAAAACTGTTATTAGAAGACAAGCTGGCATATGCTTCTTCTGACGAAGCAGCACCCAATCATATAGTATCATTACAAGGAATACCAACTAACTATAGCCAACCAAAGCCTAGCCAAGAACCAACGTTACAGACAGATTTTATTAATAGCTACATTAGCAATATTTCTACCAAAGAAGAAAAAAGAATAATTAAGAAAAAGAGCTTAGAACAACTCGATATTATTGAAGATTTTATTAAAAAGGGTAGTAAATTTAAGCCTTTAACCATTAAAGAGTTATCTTTAGAAGAAGCACATATTGATCTTACCAAAGAAAGTATTACCTTGCACGATAGTTTGCTTACAGAAAGCTTAGCACAGGTTATGTTAAAACAAGGTAAATTTGAGCGTGCTATTGAAATTTATAAACGATTACAATTAAAATTTCCTGAAAAAGGATCTTATTTTTCAACACTTACAGAAGAATTAAAAAAAGACATATAATGTTTACCTTATTAATTACTTTTATTCTTATTACAGCTATTTTACTTATACTTGTTACTGCTTTACAAAGCTCTAAAAAAGAAGGTGTAGGCAATTCACTTGGAAGTATGGGAGCTCACCAAATAATAGGTGTTAAGAAAACAAGTGACTTATTAGAGCAAATTACTTGGGGTTTACTTACTTCATTATTTGTATTAAGCCTTGGCACATCACTCTGGTTAAAGAAAAGAAATATAGGACTCCCAATTAGCCCTAATCTTGAGAGAATTCAACAAGAATATTCACTTATTGAGCCTAGCCAGGATCAGCAAGAGGCTGCTAGCACACAAGTACAACAAGATACCAATACTGATACAGCTTCTAAGTAGATAAATTTTATAAGCTACAAAGTCTATTTTTAGGCCACATAGATAGCTTAAGTCTTTTTACGAAGTTTGAAATATACACGATACTGAGAAAAGTAATAAGAATAACCTTTTTAAAGGCTAAAAGTTTTTATTAAACTTTTAGATAGTTATATTTATTATACAAATATAAATAAGACCTACTTATTATTGGTAGGATACAATATGGACATTATTCCAGCTATAGAAAAAGAAATACTCAGCCAGCCCAAAAGAATTGTTATTACTATGCATACCAACCCTGACGCGGATGCATTAGGGGCGTCGCTAGGGTTAGCTGCTTTTTTAAAAAAGAAAAATCATCATGTAAGTGTAATTGCTCCTACCGCCTATCCAGAATTTCTAGATTGGCTACCAGGAATAGATGAAGTTATTATTTATGAGAAGAATAACCAGCAATTGTCGTTTGAATTAATTGCCAGCGCTGACATTATCTTTTGCGTAGACTTTGCCATATTAAATCGTATTAATGAATTAGCAAGTGCTGTAAAACAAACAAAAGCTACCAAGATAGTTATCGACCATCATTTAGATACAGAAGATTTTGCAGATGTGATGCTATGGAACCCTAAAGCAACAGCAGCTGCAGAATTGGTGTATGAACTCATTGAAGCTTTAGGTGAAACTGACTGTATAGATAAATCAATAGCAGAATGTCTATATGTAGGTATTCTGACTGATACAGTATCTTTTAAAACACCTAATACAACGCCTCACGTACATCGTATTGTGGCTAATCTTTTAGAATTTGGAGTAGAAGTAGCTAAGATTAACAAACTAGTATATGACAGTAACTCGCTTAATAAGCTTAAATTTTTGAGTTTTATACTTAGCAATAGGCTTACTGTATTACCAGACTACAAGACAGCATATATCGCTATAAAGTCGGCTGATGCTAAACAATTTAACCTGAATACAGGCGACACAGAAGGATTAGTAAACTATGCACTTTCTATTAAAGGTATTGTATTAGCAGCCCTTATTAAAGAAAAGTATGATAGGGTATGTATTTCTCTGCGATCTGTGGGTGATTTTGCAGTAAACACTTTTGCTAAAGAGTATTTTCATGGTGGTGGTCACAAAAATGCTGCTGGAGGCATGACCAATCTATCTTTAGAAGAAACTATAAATATATTTGAAACATTAGTCAAAAATAACCAAGACCTATTAAATTAAAGTAATGAATATGTTGCCAACTAAATTAAAGAAATATACATACGCTTTTATCATGGCTGGTATATTGATGAATATATTAATTAGCTGTGATCAATGTTTTTATAAAACGACAAGCACCGGTTTACAATATAGAATAGAAAAAAAAGGAGAAGGCCCTAAGCCTAAAAATGGTGAGCTATTACTAATAGATATAGTATACAAAACCAAAGATAGAAAAGTTGTGCTAGATTATACTAATAGTGATTCTCCTGTAATAGTAAGATACAGCGACAGCGACAGTAACTTACAAGCAGATGGTGGAATTTATGAAGCTATTAGCATGCTAAAAAAGGGAGACCGTTTTATATTTAAGCTTCCTGCAAAAAAAGCTTTGGGCAGACAATTTTCAGAAGCGGCTACTAAACACCAGCTAGAAGAAAATACTTTGCTATATACCCATGTATATTTGAAAGATATTGTTAATGAGAAACAACTTGAACAATTACAAAAAGAACAATTTAAAGCTATGTTAGAAAAACGCAAAGAGCATATTGCTAAGCAATTACCTAAAGATTTAGAAATTATAAACAATTACTTAGATAAGAAGCAAATTAAGGCTTCTTCTACTAATTCAGGGCTTAAATATACAATTGATAAGCCTGGCAAAGGTGCTCATCCTCAACCAGGAAATACAGTAAAAGTACATTATGTAGGTAAGACCCTAGAAGGACAAGTATTTGATACAAGCATTGCAGAAGTAGCACAGCAACACAATATGTATGATGCTAGAAGGCACTATGAACCTTTAGAATTTAGAATAGGGGAAGGTAGTATGATAGAAGGATTTGAAGAGGGTATCAAGCTTCTAAAAAGACATGCAAAAGCACACCTTTTCTTACCTTCTGTATTAGCGTATGGTGAAGCTGAGTTTCTACCTTATATTAAGGCACATTCCAATCTTATCTTTGAAGTAGAGTTAGTGGATATACTAACACAATAAACGCACAACCATCACAATACATAAACAAGTCAAAGCCAGGTAACGAAAGGTTGCCTGGCTTTGACTTTAGTTTTACATACGCTCTGGAACTACAATACCTAACAAATGCATGACAGTTTTAATGACCTGTGCCACCAAAACAGAAAGTTGTATTCTAAATAGCTGTACTTTAGTATCTTGCTCATGTAAAATAGATAGTTCTGCATACATTCTATTATATGCTTTGGCAATTTCTAAAACATGTTGGGCTAGTATAGCAGGTGCATAAGCTAAAGCTGATTCTTGTAACTTTTTTGGAAAAGCAGCCAGTTCTACAATTACTTCACGCTCTAAAGGATGCAAAACAAAGTTCTCCTGCTCCACAATATCATTGAATGCTATATCTGCCTGTTGTACCTTTCTTAATACCGCTGCAATACGTGCATGAGTATACTGGATAAAAGGACCTGTATCCCCTTGGAAGTCAATAGAAGCTTGAGGATCAAATAATAGACGTTTTTTAGCATCTACACGTAATAGAAAGTATTTCAATGCTCCCATTGCTAGTATATGATATAAGTCCTTTGCTTCTTCTTTAGAAAACCCATCAATTTTCCCTAATTCCCTCGTATGTTCTTCCGCCGTTTCTATCATCTCATCAATCAACATGTCTGCATCAACCACAGTTCCCTCCCTGGACTTCATTTTTCCTGTAGGCAAATCTACCATTCCATACGAGAGGTGGTATAGATCTGTTGCATAGGGTCGTCCCAAACGAGCCATAATTTTAGCAAGCACTTCAAAATGATAATCTTGTTCGTTACCTACTACATAAACTAACTTATTAGGCTTAAAATCTTGATACCGTAAGTCAGCAGTCCCTAAATCTTGGGTTATATATACAGAAGTACCGTCGGCTCTCAATAGTAATTTTTCATCCAACCCTTCTTGCGTTAGATCTATCCATACAGAACCATCCTGTTTTTTATAAAAAGTTCCTTTTGCAAGCCCCTCTGCCACTACCTCCTTTCCTAATAAATACGTCTGAGATTCATAATATACTTTATCAAAAGTAATGCCTAACTTTTGATAGGTAATATCAAAGCCATCATATACCCAACCATTCATTTTTCTCCATAGTGCTAATACCTCCTCGTTACCTGCCTCCCACTGCTTTAGCATAACTTGTGCTTCTTGTAGCAAAGGAGCTTGTTTGGCGGCTTGCTCTGCATCTCCTAATGTTTGCGTTAGCGCTGCTACTTGTTCTTTATAGACTTGATCAAACTTCACATAATATTTTCCTACCAACTGGTCACCTTTAAGTCCTCTAGATTCAGGTGTTTCTCCCCTACCCCAATGCTGATAAGCTACCATAGATTTACATATATGGATACCTCGATCATTTACTAAGTTAACCTTATAAACTTCATAGCCAGCTGCTTGTAGTATTTCACTAACAGCATGCCCTAGAAAATTATTCCTTAAATGACCAAGGTGTAAGGGTTTATTAGTGTTAGGGGAAGAATATTCAACTACTATTTTTTGTCTATTTGAAGGTAGATAGCCAAAGTGCTTATTTTGATACATTTGGTTAAAAGATGCTAGCCAAATAGTGTCTTTTATAGACAAATTTAGGAAACCCTTTACCACATTATAGCTAGCTATCGCCTGTGTATTTGTTTGCATCCAATCCCCTATTTTATTAGCAATTACTTCAGGGGATACCTTGCAAGTAGTAGTAAAAGGAAAAACTATTAAGGTATGAGTACCCTCAAACTCCTTACGGGTAGGTTGTAAATTAACATCTGCTAAAGGTATTGATAATTCAAATACAGATTGAAAAGCATTTTGTATGGCTTCTCGAAGTACCAAGTCTATGTTCATAAATAAAAATCACGTATATAGCCCTCGGTTACCCTATAGACTGCTGCAAATACTATTATTTTTCAATTCTTGTAAATATACGGTAAGAGCGTATTATAAAGAGCAGGGACGGTATTAAAATGCTATTAGTAGGTTTTCTAAATATAAAGAGTAAAGTAGAGTATATCCATGTAACAAAGACACTAGCATTTCTTTTTTATAAAAATTAGTTTAGTGAAAGAGCTAAGGTTATACAATTAATATATTCTCGTTAAGTACATATTTATCTATCAACAAGGTTTCTCCTTTTAGTAAGCTTCTTCTAAAACATATAAACTAGCGGCTTTTAAACAGATTTATAACCGCATTTTATCGAGGTTTTAAAGAAATCAACATAGGTAAGTAAATAGCTTAGCTATTAGATCCCTGCCTTTTTAAAGAGGTCTAACACAAATATGTATATCTCATTATTATCTAATCTATTATAGGAATTTGCCTTTTGAAGCAATATTTCTGCACGCCTTATATCCGCACTCTGACATTCTAATATGACTTTGTATTTCTTTCTTTCTGAAATATTCTCCTCGTATTTTGCCAGATGTGCAAAATATTCTTTCTCAACCTGTATGTAAGGCATATAGTGCTCTTTAAGGAATTTTATACAAACTGCTGTAATTTGTTTGTTTCTGGTTTCATCATCTGAACCTTTTCCTTTTATATCTTCTATTTCAGCTTTTGTTGAGCTTAAATTGGTTATAAGGTTACTTTTCTTTTCTTCTAACTCGATCTTCTTATTATCCCCATTTCTAGCTTTTTCAATTTCTTTAGAAGATTCTGGCAAACAAACCATTTGTAACATAGCAAGTGTGGTAACTAAGTATAAGACACCTGCCTTTTTAAGAAATCTGTGTAACATTGCTTGAAAATTGTATTTTATCATGTTAAAATCAGTGTTCTAATCCTTCATTCGAGAAATTTTTTGATGTATCAAAAAGATCTTGCACACTACCACCTCTATTTTCTAATGTTTCTTCTATAGCGAGCTGGTATTTAAGTATAGACTTATTAAAGCTAGTATATACTAAAATCTGTTGATCAGCTTCAGAAAATGACAATACTACTTGTTGGCCATTGTTGTGGATGGGTGTGCTATTATTAATAATTTTACCACCACTATTATAAATATAAGTTCTCTTCTTTATAGGGTCTGTTATAACATAAAATTTATATTCTCCAAACACATAATACTGGCAGCCAAGGGCCCGTTCTGACTCATATTCTTTTTCAAACAACAGTTTTCCTTGTTCATCTAAGATAGCAATTTTATCTAAATCCTGCCGAAAAATAGCATAACTTTGACTACCCTCTAACGCTGAACATAGTGTAAATTTAACTGTATAATCTGTTTTCTCTAACTGTATGCTATGCTGTAAAGCCCCCTTTAAATTATAAGAATTGAGTGTACCTTCTTCTGTTAACACAATCAGTTGAGTCGTAGTAGAATAGTTTCCTTTTTGGACTATAAGGGGATTACAAACTGGCTCTTTTATATTAATTGGGAACCCAGCATATGACTGCCCTCTCCTATTAAGGGCATGTAGTGTGCCGTTTATCTGCAAGGATAAGAAATAGTCTTTATCAAGTCTTATATGAAAAGGCGTAACAGCAAACGGAATATGCAACGGCTTAGGATTCCAACCTGGTAAAGGCCTGTAGTGCATATCTCTCAAATAAATATTACCTCTTGCATCGGTTATCAGAATTCTATAATTCTTGTCTTGGTTATAATCAATTATGTTAACTCCTACACCCTTGCCAGAGTGCGGTAGCTTTTGTGGATAAGGACTAACTTCTTGCCCCGTATAGTCGATAAGATGTATAGCCTCTGATGTAGCAAATAAATACTGGCATTTATTGTTTTTATATAAATCTATAACAGATATATCACTCAAAATAGGCGCTTCTAACTTCTTTTTCCAAATTAGCCTTCCTATATCATCTACAAAATATAATTGAGAAAGTGCATCTTGTACCAATAAATGTGGTGCAACTTTTTTATGGGTAGTAACAAAAATAGGCTTGGTAATAATTGGAGCAGCTGTTTGAAAATATTTTACAGCAGATATAGTATCTGACTTTACTTGTTTTGCCAACTCACTTTCGGCCATATGAGCAAATAATAAGTTTATATAGCATGGCTGTTGGGTGCTCTGCGTGTTATTTACAAATTGGAAACTAGCATATCCACATTTCTGAAAGTTGATAGTATGCTTATCTAATAAAGCTTTCCAAACTGGTTTAAGTTTTTGTGCTATTAAAGGCCAAGCATATTGTAAGTTAGCAAACATACTGTAGTTAGCATACGCTAATGTACTTGCTAGAAATCTGTTTGCACCACTTTGTTGGCTAGCCCAAGTATTACCTTGTGCGTATGATCGTTGCAATTGTTTAAGTGTAGAAAAATTATTAGCAAAGATTATGTAATTATCTACAATTGTGAGCAGTCTAGGCTCAAATTCTGGGAAAACTATATAGGGAAGCCAATTTTTGAAAACAGTAGGATTAATCGTATAGACAGTAGACCATTGGTTAATCTGCTGCTCGTATGGACTGACAATTAACTGGCTTTCTTCTAGTATAGATATAGCACTTCCGGAATCGTTGGTCCCTATAAATAGTAATTGGTCACGCATGTCTGACCCTATAGTACAAAGGGCAATATCATTTTTAAAAAGAGAATTAAGTAAGCTTAAATTGCTAGGAGTTGAAATGTCATCTGTTACTGGTACTTGGGTGTTAGGTTGCTTGCTTTGGTAAGCGTACATTCCATTTATAAATGCCCCTGTATCTTTAAAAGAATAACATTGTACCACCGAAGAGTTAGAGGGAATATAAGAACTTAAACTAAACAGAGAGGATTCTGCTTTGCTTAAGGCAGATACCCAATAACAAGAATCTACTGATGATGCTACTTCATTCACAAGCCCAGTCAAAAGCAGGTAATGATTGCTTAATTTCAATTCTAATTGAGCAGCTGGTGCTAAATTAAGTAAATAAGACGCTAGTTTGCAGCTATATTCCTGTTTTACAAAGATACGTAATAAGGATGATAGCTTAGGGAAATTAATATACAAGCTACCCTGTTTATGAGAAGATTTTCTTAAAGAGAGAAAAGCCGAAGGTTTCTTATCAGCTAAGCCTCTTACAATATCTTCTATAAGCAACTCAGAGAAACTAACCATCACATAACTGCCTTGCTTAAGCATATGAAGTGTTTTAGTATTTCTAGATGTAGTTTGGCTGATAGTAGTAATGGTATAGCCCGCATAGCTTCTATTTTCAACTTTATATTTGTTGGCTTTTTTTTGATTGTCTAGAAACGCTAACAGAGAAATGGTAGCAGGCGTACGTATATCTAAGTACAAAACATATCCAATCTCTTCTTCACTAAGCCCATGAATAGAAACAATAAGTGGAAGTTCGTCTAACGAATTTCTATTAAGGCCTGCTTGATTTAGGCATTCTAAGTTGGCTTGTATATCACAAAACAATGGTAAGGTAGCAAAATCACGTCCGATCGTAGTTGTAGAAAAATTATTCCATTGTTTACCTACAGCGCCTACATCACATACCAACGCTGCGCTTTCTAAAATATATGGAATTGTAGATGATTGGTTTACCTCGCGTTGCCAGCGGCTATAGTAAAAATATCCTATGCTAGTTAAAGCGACTAACAGTAAAGCAAATATAAATAATAACTTTTTTAACACTGAAGTATGATGCATAGCATATATTCGGGAAGGTGATATACTTAAATTTTTACAAAGGTAGTTGCTTACATATTATATAACAAGCGACTTATGTCTATTCGTAATATTCAGCATTTTACAATTGCATCTACATATTATCCTAAAAGTTTCCATTGATCAGGGCAGGAATTTTAATATTTTTGAGAAATACTTAATCTAGTCGAAAACCACATGGCAAAAAATGCATACAAAGCTAGAAAAAAGAAATCGGGCCTCTTTGCTTATTTAGAAAGAAGCCTACCATTTGAGCGCCTATTTATGGATGGCTTACCAAGTCGATATATACCGGTTATAGCCTATAGTTTTCTATTAGGTCTAATTTATGTAGGAAATACACATTATTATGAGCGTACGGCCCGCAAAGTGGATAAGTTAGAACAAGACATAGGAGCTTTACGTATGGAATTTACTTCACTTAAATCAAGCTACATGTTAGACAGTAAACAGTCTGTTGTAGCACAGCGTGTTGCACCGCTGGGTATTCATGAATCTAATCAGCCACCATTTAAAATAAAATTAAACCAATAAATGGATGCTAAGCAAACCATTCTTCTTCGTACAAGAATCGCTTTTTTAGGCTTATTTGTCTTTGCCGTAGCCGTAGTGGCAAAACTCATACACATACAATTTGTGCAAGGTAAAAAGTGGACAAAGTTAGCTCAGGTAGCTACGCTAGAGTATAGGCCTATCCAACCTAGCCGAGGGAATATTTATGCACAAGATGGAAACCTTTTAGCCACATCATTACCATTCTATAAAGTTGCTATAGACCCCTGTATTGCTGATAATGAGCTTTTTGAATCTAATATAAAATTGCTTAGTACACTTTTAGCAGAATTCTATCAAGACAAGCCTGCACAAGCTTATTACGAACTTCTTTGTGAGGCCCGCCGAAACAGAAAAAGATATCTTTTGCTAAATAACAAGCAAATTACCCATCATGACAAAAGAAAAATGAGTGAATGGCCTATTTTCCGAGAGGGTCGATTTCGTGGTGGCGTAATTTTTGAAAAAACAGAAAAACGGTTTAAACCTTTCCGTGAATTAGCTGCTAGAACACTAGGGTTTGTTAATAAGAATGGGAATGGTGTAGGTTTAGAATGTAGCTTTGACCAAATCTTACGAGGCGTAGAAGGTGGAGCTGTATATCAAAAACTGACAGGGGGTAGTTGGAAAATGATTCAAAGCAGCAACACTAAAAAACCTATTAATGGATATGACCTAATAACAACACTAGATATTAACTTACAGGATGTTGCACACACTAGTCTGTTAAAAGTTTTACAGCAAAGCCAGGCTAATTATGGGGCTGTAGTAGTTATGGAAGTAGCTACTGGTGAAATAAAGGCAATGGTTAATTTGGGCAGCGTAGCACCTGGCCAATACCAAGAAATTTACAACTACGCGGCAGGAAGCCAAGGAACAACAGAACCTGGTTCTATTTTTAAACTTGTTTCTATGCTAGCACTCTTAGAAGAAAGCAATCTAGAGCTTACAGATACAGTGGACACGGGCGAGGGGAAATATAAATTTCATAATCTTACTATGAGCGATGTTAAGCGAGGTGGGCATGGTATTATTACCGTTCAAGAAGCTTTTGAGCAATCTTCTAATATTGGTATAGCGAAACTAATAGATAATACTTTTAGTGAAAAACCACAAAAATTTATTGATTACATTCGCCAACTAGGACTTGATAAACCTCTGGGTATTCAACTGCAAGGAGAAGGAATACCCTTTATCAAACACCCTAAACACCGAGCATGGACCAAAGTAACGCTTCCTTGGATGTCCATGGGCTATGAAGTAAAGTTAGCTCCTTTGCAATTACTTACCGTATATAATGCCATAGCTAATCAAGGAAAAATGCTTAAGCCCATCCTTGTTAAAGAAATCAGATATGCCAATAGAACTATAGAAACTTACACAAGCACTGTACTTAACAAAAAAATATGTTCAGACCAGACATTAAAAAAGCTACAAACCATGCTGGAAGGTGTAGTAGAACGAGGAACTGCTAAGAAGTTCAAACATGGATTTTATAAAATAGCTGGTAAATCAGGTACTTCTAATAAAATTAAAAATGGTAAATATAGCGACGCCACTTATGCTTCCTTTGTGGGTTATTTCCCAGCAGACAAACCAAGATATAGCTGTATTGTAGTTATTGATGACCCCCAGGGGACAGAATATCATTATGGTGGGCAAGTGGCTGCTCCTGTTGTAAAAGAAATTGCTAACAAATTATCTGCTAAAGATTTAGTCTCAGCACCCTATATTAGACCAATTCATTCTACTGAGTGGCATACACCGCTTCCTAAGTTTAGGGTAGCTTATAAAGATGATTGGCAAGTCACTATACAAACACTTGGCATAAACTTTCCTTCCCCACTCAATAGTGATGAATGGCTGCAAGTTATACAACAAGAAGAAGAAACGATATGGAAGCCTTATAGTAATTTTTCTACATCGCAGGTACCCAGGGTAGTAGGTATGCCACTAAGAGATGCGCTATTCCTATTAGAAAGTCGAGGATTACAAGTAACCCTACAAGGTTATACAGATGGGTATGTTAAAGCACAATCCCTAACTCCTGGCACCCAAGTGAAGCCAGGACAGACCATTACTTTAGAATTAAATTAAATGATTATACTACAAGAGTTACTAAATAAGGTTTCTGTACAACAAATTATAGGAGATACCAATCTACCTATTAAAAGTATCTGTTTAGATTCAAGAGAGGCAGAAAAAGACAGCTTATTTATAGCTTTACCGGGCAGTCAAGTAGATGGACATCAATATATAGCCGATGCTATTGCCTTAGGTAGTAAGGCTATTATATGTGAAAAATACCCCGAGCACCTAGCAACTCATGTAACATACATCCAAGTGTCTAACGTTACACAAGCTTTAGGCACTATAGCCAGCAATTTTTATAAAAATCCTTCTACAAAACTAAAGTTAGTAGCTGTTACAGGTACCAGTGGAAAAACCAGTACTGTACACTTATTATATAGACTTTTTAGACAGCTAGGTTATAGTGTGGGTATGCTTTCTACCATACATAACCAAATAAACGACCAAGCTTTTCCTAGTACACTTACTACACCCAATGCCATTGATATTAATAAGGCATTGGCACAAATGGTAACAGCAGGCTGCCAATTCTGCTTTATGGAAGCTAGCTCACATGCCATCGTGCAAAACAGATTAGCTGGCTTAGAATTAGCAGGAGCTTTGTTCTTAAATATTAGCCACGATCACTTAGATTACCATCTCACCTTTGACGCTTATATACAAGCAAAAAAGAAACTGTTTGATGAACTTACTGCAAACGCATTTGTGCTTTATAATATAGATGATAAACGAGGTAAAATTATGATACAAAACACTCGTGCCACCACCTATAGCATGGCTATACAACGCCCTGCAGATTTTACAGCACAAGTTCTTGCTAATACCTGGCAAGGACTAGAATTACGTATAGGTGGCCAAAACGTTTGGTTTCAATTACTGGGTACTTTTAATGCTTCTAACTTGCTAGCTGCTTATGCTACTGCATGCCTACTAGGCCAACCTAGTCAAGATATACTAGTTGCTTTATCGTCCATAAAACCCATTACAGGTAGGTTCCAGCATATCCATACACCTAAAAAACCAGATGTTATTATAGATTATGCACATAAGCCAGAGGCCCTTGAAAAAATACTACTTTCTATTCAACAAATTCGGGAAAGTGCAAAACAGCAAGGTAAGATCATTACTATAATAGGCTGCGGAGGCAATAGGGATACCCAGAAAAGACCTATGATGGCAAGAATAGCATATAAACTCAGCGACCAACTTATTTTAACTTCAGATAATCCCCGTTATGAGGATCCAAAAGCTATTATAGAAGAGATGAAACAAGGTTTAAGATCTGCTGAACAACTTAAAACTATAACCATAATAGACCGTGCCGAAGCTATTCAAGCTGCCTACCAAATGGCTCAACCAGCTGATATTATACTTATAGCTGGTAAAGGACATGAAAATTATCAGGAAATAGCAGGGATAAAATATCCTTTAAGCGACGAAGAAATTGTGAGTAAACTTATGGCAGTTTAATCATGTGCTTTACAAGCTAGTTAAGTTAAACTGGATTTATGTAATCATAAATATTGTAATAGGTTTTAAAACATTCTAATAGACCAATATTTGTATGAATAAAAATTGTGTTGAAGTAGGTAAAATTACACAAGCTCGAGGCCTTAAAGGGTGCGTAGTAGCTCGGATAGAACCAATATTAGAATCCTTTGATCCTATCAATTACATTTTTATAAAAATAGGCCATACGCTTGTACCTTATCAAGTAGAAGAAATTACAGGCCAAGCACAGCAGGTATTTATAAAATTCCAACATATCAGCGACCGAGATAGTGTTCGTGAGTTAATTGGGTCAAGTATCTGGCTATCACAAGAAATTTTAGATAAACTTGTAGTCCAAGAAGAACCTTACATAGATATAATAGGATACCAGGTAACAGACAAGTACCAAGGAGAATTAGGTATTATTAAAGATATTGAACAGTTCCCACTACACGTGTGCTTAGTTGTCGATTATTTAGATAAAGAATTACTAATTCCATATGAACCGGCCTTAATCCAAGATTTAGATCATGAACAGAAAAAAATTATAGTTGAGTTACCTATGGGTTTCTTAGAAGCCATGGGATGTAAATAAAAAAGGTGTCATAGCCTCAACAGAAGATTCATTTATTGGATAAATAGTTGTATTCTAACATCCAAACAAGTTTCTAGTCTGAATAGGGTACTTTACGCATTTCTTCTGCTTTTTACTTGCTTTTCAGCAATCTAGCGTTTATATTCTTATTAAACATTACCCTCTTTAGCGGTTATTCTCTTTGACCATTATCCTTTGTCAAATCATGGAACATATCTATCAACAACACAACTTTCGGGTAACAACCTACCTGTCAATATTTAATTCTTTCGTAGAGAAGAAAGCTTTTAAGGTTTTTCTCTACACTTTACAAACTTCAAATTCTCTATTAACAGCTCAAAAACGGGGTTAGCATCCAGGCAAGGGATTTATAATGCCCTAGGCAAGGCACAAGATTCTGTCCATAACAAACAAGGTGCTTTTACCCTAACGTATTAGAATAAAGATTGATAATCCAAATAGGGCAACAGGTCCACTTTTTCTAGGAAGGAGACCAATGACCAGCCAAAATGAAGAGAAGCCCATTTCTAGACCTTATCAAAAACCATATCTTAAATTTAATCTAACATGGGACAATTTATCGCATTCAAGGGACAAAATAAGTCTAATGATTTTAATAACGCACCTAAAGACTACTACACAAAGATCTTAAAAAACATTTATCCAGATAAATTTTTTAGCAACGGTGAACTTCCTGAAATTACTGAAACCAACTATAGCGAAGAATTCAATAAGACATTATTAGAAATTTGGAGGACGAAGGAAACTGTTGAAGAATTAAGAAACTATGAAGAAGAATTAAAGAAAAACTATTCAGCAGAATTAGAGTTAGAGAAGGCACCAAAGGGAAAAAGAATATATATATTACATAACAAATTAAAGGAAGAATTATTAAACAGATATACAAATACAACAGACCCAACACAATTAAAAAATGAATTACTAAAGAAATATGAAGCAATATTAAATGCAGAACCAAAGACAACGTTACAGGAACGATTGCTAAGTAAATATGACATAGAATTAAAGGAAAAATTAGAGACTGAATTAAACGAATTATCAGAAAAATATGAAGCAATATTAAATGCACACTTACAAAAAAACTTAGAGAAATTTACAGCAAAATCAAATAAGCAATTAAATGTAAACTTAAAAAAATTACAGAAAAACTTAGTGCAATTACAGAAAAAAGATGAAACAAAATTAAAGAGTGAATTATTAAAGAAATATAAAAGAGAATTAAAGAAAGAAATCCCAACACAATTATTATTAAAGGGTTATGAAACAGAATTAGAGAAAAAAGATCTAATACAATTAAGGGACGAATTGAACAAACCATTAGAGAAACAAAAAGCAAGCTTACTTAGCCAATCAGATAGCAAGTTAAAGGAGTATCAAGCAAGATTAGAGAACGAGTTAAAGGAAAACTTAAAGAAGTTAAAGGAAGACTTAGAGAAATTACAGGAAGACTTAGAGAAATTACAGGAAGAAGATGACACAAAAGTAAAGGAAAAAGCTTCAAAACAATTAAAACACGAATTATTAATTAAATATAAAAGAATAGAATTACAGAAAAAAAACCCAACACAATTAAAGAATGAGTTATTAGAGATATATGAAACAAAATTAGAGAAAAAAGATCTAGTACAATTAAGAAACAAATTATTAAAGATATATAAAACAGAATTAGAGGGAAAAAATCTAGAAGAATTAGAGAAAGAATCATTAGAGAAATATGAAGCAGAATTAAACAATAAGATAAGAAAGGACTGCCTAATTGGCTATATAAAAGCAGATGACCTCACAATAGCGAAGATATTGAGGAAGATTGCAGAAGAAGAAAGCAAGTATTATTACAAATTTCAAGAACAAACGGATATAGCTATAGAGGATGACAAAGGTGAGGAAATACTAACAGAACTCAAGCGTGTTTCTGTTGTGATGTATAATAAAATATATTTTGATCCCATACAACTTGGGAATATAAACAACAATCTAGGTGAAGGGGATAATAAAAAAGAAGAATGGAAAAATTCGGAAGAAAAACAAATAGACCCAAATTCTGAAAATTACAAATTCTTACCCATTGCAATTACCAACGATTCATATTTCCAATATCAAAGCGAAAGCTACTTCGGTGTGTACGTCAATAATGATGCTAAGCCCTTGTATTTAGATACTAATGAAGAGACCAAATATTACCAATATGCTAAAGAAAAAGAAGAAGATGGAAAAGAAAAATTAACATATAAAAAAAAAGATACCTACATATATGATTGCAAGACAAGGCTTACTGGAAATGATCACGCTGAGCATGATGTAGATACAGATAAACGATATTTATATTGGCTTAAACATTTCGTTAACAAACTAGCCGTTAAGGACAAGGCAACAAAGATAACTACTACGGTATATAGGCTGAATAAAGAAACCATCTTAAAGAACATTAACATGGGACATACAAATGAGCAAGAAGAAAATAAAACAAATGCTCAAGTATATGCCGAGGATCAGGCTCAGCTATTACCTACTAAATATAAGTGTTTTTACTACACAGACAATAACGGTGAACTTCAAAGCTTTTTATCCTCTGTTAATATAGGAGAAGGACGAGGTGGCAGCGGTTATGGCATGCGAGCTGATAGAATAGACGAGGTAGATTATCGGTGGGTCATTCCCAACATGGATAAGGAATGGTTGCCCTATGCCGAATTAATGGCTTATTATATGGACTTGGATCATAATAAACGTGTAGATATAAAACCTGCTACGCAAGACCTCTTTCCAACTAATTGGCCCACTCATAAAGAAAGGAATGTTAAAGGAAAATCAACCATCCTTGAGTCAAATAGCTGGGTTGAATACTACAAGCAATTTAAAGAGTATGTAAAAAGGAAAAATAATCCTACAGTTAAGCCTTATAAGACTCGTACGTTGAATAGTGATACAAATATAAAGGATATAAATAAGTATAATACTAAAGATGCTATATATAATCTAACGGAGGATAATGAGGACACATATAATATAAATAGCAAATCTAACGCTCCAATTTTAACAAGAAGATGGACTGCTCTTTTCGGCTCCATCAAATCCCCCAACCGTGTAGAGCAAAAAGGAGAAAATCTTCAAGGCGTGTCTTTAGGCAAAAATGAAAATGATCGTCTTGATGCTGCTACTGAAATGGCATCAGCATTAAAAAAATTCCATTTTTATGAAGATATCAAACAAAAAGATCCCAAAATCACTGATTCTAGGCTTCCTGCTACCTCTTTTGCTAAGTATGTTGTTAGTACAGATAAAATGGTCAAAACACAATGGGTACAAGATAATATTGGTAGCCCAGATTCAGGTAATGGAAGTACGCTAGATATCAGTGGTATAGACATCAATTCTGTAAGAACAGACCAAGAGTGGTGCCACCTATTAGGACACGGTGATGGAGGGATCGAAGAGCTCGGCAATTTTGTATCAGGAAGTAAACATTGCAATACAGAGCAACTCGCCATAGAAATAGGGCAACGTAAAATAACCCATAGTAAGAGTTACAACAAAGAAATAAAGGCCAGGATCACAGCTTATCTGATGCCTAATGAAGGTACATGGATGCCTGGTAATTATTCCAGAGAGAACATTATAAACGAATTAATAAAAGGCATAGATATAGATAATGAAGAAGAATTTTGGACTAAAGTATTAAACATTTTCAAAGAACGAGATGGGATAATAGAAACAAACGAAGAAGCAAGCAATAATAAAACAGAAGAGATAAACGTAGATGTTAGCCTAACGGCTACAGTACCTGATATTCCAAGTACTGTAGATATAGAAGCAAGCAATAATAAAGCAGAAAAGACAAACGTAGAGGTTAGCCTAACGGCTACAGTAACTGATATTCCAAGTATTGTAGATATTGTAATATCTATTATAGATAGCTTTTTTGTTAAGAGCGACCATAGCTCCAGTTCATATAAACTCAGGAGACATGAAAAGCTCCAAAATGCCCGTAAAACTTTGGTAGAGGAAATAAGGAAGAAGTATAGAGCAATAATAGTGGAACCTGAAGGAAAGGGAAAAGAAAAGGAAAAAGGAGGAGAAAATTCAGGCAACATACCATCCTTGTCAGACAAATATATAACCATAAAAAAAGCAGCCCGGATGCTTTTAGCCAATTTAAATAAAAACTATTTCTTAGACCTTCCCTTAGCCCGCCGGATACGTTACAGGCACTACTATAACAATCAAAAAGTATTTGATCACATCTTTGATGGCCAAAGTGAATCCCTTGACTACAACGAGTGTCAGATTTTAGATTATACTGTGGAGCGAGTACTTTATATAGCTACTGGAAAGAAAAAGGAATATAATGCTTTAATTAGAGCAAGGGTCCAAGATCTCATCCCAACTCCAGAAGAGTATGAGTGCATGAAAAAAACACTTGATATTATAAATGGATTGGATGAATTTACAAATAACTTAGAATTAGAAAGAGATAGAGATAGAGTGCAAGATTTATATGATAAGGGAGGCGCTGGACTAACTCCGGAGGAAAGGGTATTGATAGCAGGATTGATAGCAAATAAGTTTAATGAAATAATTAAATGGTATGCATCTGAAATTGAAAAACTACAAAAAGCAATTGATGGACGATTGTCACCAACAGATGATATAGTATTGAAGGCGCTAGAAGATTTAAAGGGGGATTTAGAGGAGTGCAAAAAGTCCTTTTACCCAGGAGGCGGTAAGTTGGAAAAGTACTCTAAAAAAGAGCTGGAAAATTTATTTAACATTATGAATAGACATTTATCAGGGAGGTTACAAGTGGGGGGATCTAAAAAAAGAGATGAAGATCTGGAAAGTTCACATAATATTATAGGTGGACATTTAGAAGGATCTAAAAAAAGACGGAGAATAGATGTGGATGAAGAAAGTGAAAAAGTTAAAGACAAAGATATATCAGGTGAAGGAGATACAGAAGTTAAAGTTATGGATGTAGGCTATGGAGAAGGAGATACAGAAGTTAAAGTTATGGAGGTAGGCTATGGGGAGGGAGATGGAGAAGGAGACAAAAAAAGAAATTTATATACTCTGCCATACCTGTCCTTAGTCACAAGTAGTGAAAAAAAACAAGGCAAGGAGAAAGAAAAAGAAGAAGAAAACCAAAAAGTAGAAGAGCAGTCAAGTAGAAAACGGAAGCGCCAAGATAATAAAGCTAAATTAGCTTTGAAAGAGCTTAAACGTATATTTGAGTTTTACAAAAAGCTAGAAACCCAAGATTTTGTTGGTCTATAAAGGTATGCGTATGATCCAGCTACTAATTGGTAGTGAACGTTAGAACAAAAAACAATTTACCATACATTTTATAACTTACTCATCATTATGCATGAAAAACTTCAGAAAATTAAAGGTAAAGTAGCCACAGGCTCCTTACAACTAGATGCTGATGGACTTGGTTCAGCACCATTAGCCAAACAACTAAAACAAGCCTTTGGGAATACGCTAAAACTTAAAATAAAAGACAACTCCTTACAAGAAGGAGCTGATTACATACAATTTCAAGCTACTGCTGATTCTCTATTGGGTATCTATTACCAAAATATTAATATAGTCTTTTACATCTACCAAGAAGATATCGCTTGTTTGATAGCAGCTGTTTTACCTAAAATCTGGAATTTTTCCTGGGCTTATCCAGACCTACCTCCTTACACACCCATGATGCCAGAAGCCAAAACCACTGCTTCTTTTTTTAATAGGCTTAGTTTTGTAGAACCTATACAAGCCCTTTTCTCTTCGCATGACTTTCCAGAAGGTCATACTCCTCACGGCAAGCTAAAATTAGTCAACGTCAACCCAGATCTATACGAGAATAAGAGGATCTATTCAGGGATTAACTACTTGTGTATACTTGATCTTTACAGCTTACCTCTGCTTTCTGCCAATTTGCTACAATTTATGAATATATCAGGTAGCCTATCTACTTATTTTTATGGACACGTTGAACAGCAAGAAGAAGACCATGCACAACTACAACTGATTGCGGATCTCTCATTAGAAAAAGAATTAGATATTTTCAAGTTTGCTATCAACCAGTTAAAGCTCTATACCAGTACCTCTGTCTATGATATTAGACCTTTTTCAGGTGTCAGTTTACTAGGAGAAATTAGCATTGAAGATCAACAATCTCAAAGCATGGAACTTGTATGGCCTATTGGAAGCACCAGCCTGATGTTTCAAAATGACCAATCTATTCCTTTTCCAGGCTTTGCTACCTTTAAAGAATACTTCCCTAAGGATTATGCAAGATTTCCTATAGAACTCAAAGGAGATGAATTAGCAATACATGAGCTTAAGCTAACGCTATCCCTTATCTCACCAGCCATTTCTCACATCTTTTTAAGCATAGGAACTCATGAAAATTGGAAAAGACTTAGTCTTATTCAAGATATCATTTCTATAGAGAACTTAGACTTACAATGGGACATTACCCCTGGGAATAACAAAAACACTCAGTTTTACATACTTAGTGACTTTAATGTAGGGGGAGGTATTGTAGAGGTTTCTGCTGGCTTACCTGATTTTGTCTTCTATGGAGATCTGGGCCTTTATCAAACTGTAAACTTCAGCCAACTTTTTACGCACTTCTTCCCCCAAGCACATTTGCCAGAAGTAGAAGTACTTGACTTGTCCGTAGAAGCTGACATCCAACAAAAAACCTATAATTTTGAAATAGAAATAGCAGATGGATGGGAATTAGCATTACAAGGAGCTAAGGGTGCTAAGCCTCTGCCTTTAAAGAACATGTCTATGCAACTCGAACATGATTCTTATAGCACCTTTGCTACCATTACTAGTGTTTTATATATAGCTGAGGTACCTATTAAACTTGTAGCCATGAAAGATAGTCAAGAATCCAATAAAGGCTGGGAGTTTACAGGAAGTACAGGCCTGTACCAGGAAATATCCATCAACAAGCTGCTGAAATATATGGCTAAGCAGTTTGGATTGAGTGACTCGGATTTTCCTCAAGTATTAGAAGGGCTTACCTTTTCTAACCTGGAACTTTATTTTGAAACGCTTGTACAAGCATTCCGTTTTACAGGAGAAGCACAATTTGAAATAGAAGAAGATAATGCAATAGATATAACAGTGCAGATTGATCTTAAGAAGAATGAACTAGGAGCTTATGAGAAGACTTTTAGTGGATTCTTAACCATAGGAGATTTGGTATTTGACATAGAATTTAGTAAAAACCTGCAGGATTCAATTCTTATAGCTACCCACAGTTATTTAGAAGTCCAAAAGATCCACATCCAAAAATTGGTAGAAAAAGTTTCGCCTAGCGTAGCTAAAGTTTTATCTATTTCTGAATATCCTATGGAAACCAAAGACATTATCTTGGGTGTAGATAGATCAACTACCCATACTAGTCATCGAAGCGAAAGCGCCACAAGTTCTGATTCTCCTACAACCTTTTTCTTTGGCTTAGATGTAGTTGGAAAGAGTAGCCCAACCGGGCAAAATGTACAGGCGGACAAAAACATACCAGTCTTTATAACCTCTCAGGAAATTGAATCAACTCAGGCTCAGAAGTTTAATCAGCTTATCAAACAGCGCCAACTTAACTTACCTAAAAATGGTATCCCACAAGGTATCATGCCTATGTTAGAAGATTCGAAAGGACGAGAACCTGCAAATCAACCGGCTCCGTAACATGTTAATTTGAAAAAAAATAGAATCATCCCTACACGTCTTTGTCGGACAATCTAACTAAGGTGTGTTGGTTTTCTATCTTCCTGCATAAGCCAGCCTATATACCCATCGAGGATAGACTCTGGTGGGTTATACAGGTCAAAAATGTTCTATTCTAAGATGTATCACACCTCATTTTAGTGGTAGAGAATGTATAAAAAGGCTTCTCTGGTAGGATATACCATTGAAGTTATACTCTTTCAGGTTAGCTTAAAATAATCTCATGATCAACTGCTCAATGTATATTTTATTACTAACTAAACTTGCTCCCAACTATAAGTATCTAAGCCAACTAAAGCTTGTTGTAAAAGCTGTATAGCAGATATTGCATCGGCTTGATGTACTACTTCTACCACTTGGTGAGCATAGCGTATAGGAATACTTAAGGCTCCTGCAATAGATCCTTTTTTAGGCATACGTTGCAAGGGAGCAGTATCAGTTCCTCCTACTGCTTTAATATCTGTTTGCCAAGCAATATTATGTTGAGTTGCTATTGTCTTCAGATAGTCTACCATTCGACAGTCACATATGGTATGGCCATCCATAATTTTAATTCCTGCCCCATCACCTAATCTAGCGACCCTATCATGGGGTTGCACATTAGGCACATCTAATGAAGTACTGGTATCTAATGCCAAGCTAAAATAAGGCTCAATATGATGTGCAGCCACTTGTGCACCTCGTAGGCCCACTTCCTCTTGCACTGTAAAAACAGCATAAACATCATAAGGTACTTCTTGTAGGGTACGTAGTGCTTCTATAAGCACAAATACACCTGTTCGATTATCTAGCGACTTGCCAGTAATACAATTACCTAACTCTATCAAGCTTCTTTCGCGTGTAATAGAATCACCTATAGATATATAGGTCGCAGCCTGTTGTTGCGTTCTACCTATGTCAATGTATAAATCACTAATTTCGAGTGGGCGTTTCCTTTCTTCTTCTGTCATAAAATGTATGGCTTTTATGCCGATGACGCCTACCAAATCTTGCTTACCATGTATGATCACCCGCTGACCAATAAGACTTCTAGGATCAAATCCACCTAATGTATGAAACCTAATAAAACCTTCTTGGTCTATGTATTTAACTATCAGCCCCAACTCATCCATATGTGCTGCTACCATTACTTTCTTTTCATGGCTTGGTTGCTGAACACCATATTTTACAGCAATAAGATTACCCATATGGTCAACCTCTACATGGTCTACAAAAGTTCTTATTTCCTCTATAATTAGTTGGCGAATACGCTGCTCAAATCCGGGAGCACCGGGTGTTTCACTGACTTTTTTAAATAATGGTAGATTAAGTTGCATAAGATCAAAGTCTTTATAGTAGCTATATGTGACTTGTATGTGCGCAAGGGGGGATTCGAACCCCCACACCTAACGGAACCACCCCCTCAAGATGGCGTGTCTACCAATTTCACCACTTGCGCAAATTATTTTTGATAGCTACTGTAAAATTAAGAACTATTTAAAAAGTAAAGCAATGAAATATTATAATTTTATTCATATATAGCTATATAAAAAGAAAATTTACAGACCTATTTATAAAAACTTTACAACTCATCTCCATCTGCTTCAAATACTAAATTTAGTTATTATCCTATTTTTTATTTTATACAAGGAACATTAAATATAAATTCTCTTTCTTGGTAAAAGCACAATTATTAAGCATAAAAATCCAAGTAATATTATTGTAATATTTTTAACATTTAACTATCATAACGTTACAATAAAATCTATAACAATATAAGTACTATTATGAGTAATTGGTATATATGGTATCAGTAAGCATATGAAAATACAAGAAGAGTATTTACACTATATTTGGAAGTTTCAATATTTTGACAAACAGAATCTAACTACTTGCCAAGGTGAGAAACTAATCATTCTTTCGCCAGGTATAAGTAACGACCATGCAGGACCTGACTTTTTAAATGCGCATGTTATACTTAATGATATTAGCTGGCATGGTCATATAGAATTACATGTAGAAGCCTCTGCTTGGCAAGCGCATAAACATCATTTAGATCCAGCCTACGAAAATGTTATTTTGCATGTAGTTTGGGATAATGACAAAACTATTCAACATAAAGATAACACCATATTACCTACCTTAAGCTTGAAAAACAGGACTTCACCTACCCTCTTACAACAATATCAAGAGCTAATTCAAGTACCAAGAACCATACCATGTGAAAATCAAATACACCAAGTAGCAGATATTGTAAAAACCTCTATGTTAGATAAAGCACTTTTTCAAAGGCTTACTAATAAGAACTCGCTTGTATACCAGCTATTAGCTAATAACCAAGGAGATTGGGAAGAAACAGCCTACCAACTGTTAGCTTATAACTTTGGCTTCAAGATTAATAGTGCTGCTATGTTAGAGTTAAGCTTAACTTTACCACTAAAAATAATTAAGAAACATAGAAACCAGCCTTTACAGCTTGAAGCATTACTGTTAGGACAGGCTGGCCTTTTGACCACCAACAATAAAGAAATCCCAGATAGCTATAGAGCTAGTCTAGTCCAAGAATATACTTATTTATCACATAAGTATCAGCTTAATACAGCAAAACTCAGTAAAATACATTGGAAGTTCTTTAGACTCCGTCCAGCCAACTTTCCTACCATACGTATATCCCAGTTAGCACAAATACTACACCAACAAGAGCATCTACTTGATTGGTTAATACATACACGCCCAGAGATATTAAGGAACGAACTATGCATTATACAATCTAGCTACTGGCAACAACACTATACTTTTGAAAAATCAAGTACAAGAAAAGTACCAGGCCTAGGTGTAAGCAGTATTGAAAATATTTTTATTAATACCGTCGTACCTTTGTTAGTAGCCTATGGAAAATCACATGATCAGTCTTCTTATATTGATGGAGCTATAGCATTACTTCAAAGCTTACCACCTGAACATAATAACATAACTCATAAATGGAAAAAGTTAGGTATGCAAGTAGAGAATGCTTTTGATTCACAAGCACTTATAGAACTTTTTAATAACTTTTGTACTCAAAAGAAATGTTTAAATTGTAACATAGGGATAACACTTTTAAAAGCCCCATTAACTAGTAAGTAAGTAGCAGATTTTATAGAGCTTCCATTAACCTTGAATACTTGTGGTGCAATACAATTTAAAATTAAGTATGCTAGCATCAATATTTCTATATCTAACAGCTAGCCATTCAATACTTCTGTACACAACTATTCAAGCTTTATAAATAAATTTTTGGTTGAGTTAGTGAATCTGCTTAGATTAGACTAATTAAAATCTAATAGAGTAACTTCAAACATTCGTAGTTAACAGAGAGCATTTAATTATGATAACAAGCACTTTTGGTGGCGCTGTATATGGAGTTAGCGCTTCTCTAATATCTATAGAAGTCAATATAGTTCAAGGGACTCACCTCTATATGGTTGGGCTGCCTGACAATGCTATTAAAGAAAGTCAACATCGGATAGAATCTGTTCTTAAACATATAGGTTGTGAAATGCCTCGCCAGCGTGTAATTGTTAACTTAGCTCCTGCAGACATTCGCAAAGAAGGAGCCGCTTATGATTTACCGATTGCCCTATGTATTTTACAAGCTTCCAAACAATATGCCCTTCGTCAATTAGGGGAGTATGTAATAATGGGTGAACTTGCTTTAGATGGTACTTTGCGTTCCATTAAAGGAGCATTGCCAATTGCTATAGAAGCACGTGCTAAAAAATTTAAAGGATTTGTACTACCGCAAGAAAATGCGCACGAAGCTGCTATTGTCAATAACCTAGACATTATACCGGTCAAAAATATCCAAGAGACCTTAGCTTTCTTTTCTGGAAGCCAACATATAGAACCGCTGACAATAGATACTAGAGAAATATTTGCTGAAAAAGTACAAAGTTATGCTTTAGACTTTGCAGACGTACAAGGGCAAGAGAATATAAAAAGAGCTTTGGAAATTGCGGCTGCAGGTGGACATAATGTTATTATGGTAGGCCCTCCTGGTGCTGGCAAAACTATGCTAGCTAAGCGTATCCCCTCTATTTTGCCCAGCTTTAACTTACATGAAGCTTTAGAAACTACCAAAGTATACTCTGTGGTAGGGAAGCTAGGCAAACAAGGTACACTTATGACAAGCAGACCCTTCCGCTCTCCTCATCATACTATCAGTGACGTGGCTCTAGTAGGTGGTGGCACAATACCACAGCCAGGCGAAATCTCTTTAGCACACAATGGTGTATTATTTTTAGATGAATTGCCTGAGTTCAAAAGAAGCGTGCTAGAAGTCATGCGGCAACCTTTAGAAGAAAGAAAAGTAACAGTGGCCCGTGCTAAAATATCAGTTGACTTTCCTGCTAATTTTATGCTCATTGCTAGTATGAATCCATGCCCCTGTGGATATTATAACCATCCTAGTAAAGAATGTGTATGTCCCCCATCAGCCGTACAACGTTATTTAAATAAGGTTAGTGGGCCTTTATTAGATAGAATTGACTTACATATAGAAGTTACTCCTGTACCTTTTGATGAGATGACTGCCAAACGAAAGGTAGAGGATAGTGCTGCTATACAAGCTAGAGTAATCGAGGCCAGAAATATACAACAAGAGCGTTTCAAAAAACATAGTGGCATCTATACGAATGCTATGATGCCTTCGGCCATGGTAAAAGATATTTGTTGTATTTCTAAGTTAGGACAAAATCTGCTTAAGACAGCCATGGAAAGACTGGGACTCTCTGCTAGAGCGTATGATAGAATACTTAAAGTATCACGTACTATTGCAGATCTAGCCAATAGCGAAACTATTGGAGAAAACCACTTAGCCGAAGCTATACATTATAGAAGCTTAGATAGACAAACCTGGGGCAGCTAACATTATATAGTCTAACTTACTTTTATGAGATAATGGTGCTTCTTACCACGCTGTACCAACAAGTATTTATCTTGTAGTAGCTTTAAATTAGGTTTTTGAAGAGGATCTGTTATTTTTTCTTTATTAACAGATAAACTTCCTTCTTGTATTGCTCTACGCACTTCACCTTTAGAGTTAAACATAATTCCAAAGCCTGTACTAGCAACCAAATCTAACATATGTTCTGCTTCTGTTAGTTGTGTAAGCGTTATGTGTACTTCTGGAATGCTTTTAAAAATAACTTTAAAGTCTTTCTCGCTCAGTTCCCACAAATCTTCTGCCGTAGCATGACCAAAAAGTAACTCTGAGGTCTTTCTAGCCTGCATATAGTCAGTTTCAGAATGAACCCTAATAGTAAGCTCTTTAGCTATTTGTTTTTGTAAGATACGCTGATGTGGAGCTTGCACATGTAATTCAATAAGATTATCTATTTCTTCTTTGCTTAACAGTGTAAATACTTTAATCAACCTACAAGCATCTTCATCTGTACAATTTAACCAAAATTGATAAAATTCATATGGTGATGTCATAGTAGAGTCTAACCAAATATTACCTTGTTCTGACTTACCAAACTTAGTACCATCTGCCTTTGTGATAAGTGGTGCAGTTAAAGCAAAAGCCTCTTCACCAGTTTTTCTACGAATTAGTTCTATACCTGTGGTAAGATTTCCCCATTGATCTGCCCCACCCATTTGTAGTTTTACACCTTTTGTATTATATAAATAATAAAAATCATATCCTTGTAGCAACTGGTAAGAAAACTCAGTAAATGAAATACCATCTTCTAAGCGCCTTTTTACAGACTCTTTAGCCATCATATAATTAATAGAAATATGCTTGCCTACTTCACGAAGAAATCTCAAGAAACCAAAGTCTTTAAACCAATCTATATTGTTGAGTAACTCGGCTGTATTGGCACTCGAGGAGAAATCTAAAAAACACTTCAACTGTTTCATAATGCATGATTGATTATGTAGCAATTCTTCTTCGGACAAGAATTTTCTTTCAGTTGACTTAAATGAAGGATCTCCAATCATCCCTGTAGCACCCCCTACTACGGCAATAGGCTTATGTCCTGCTAGTTGAAAATGTTTAAGCAGCATAATAGTAGCCAGATTTCCTACATGCAATGAAGGAGCTGTAGGATCAAAACCAATATAACCAGTTATCATCTCTTTTTGTAACTGGGCTTCTAAACCTGGCGTGATATCATGTATCATTCCACGCCAACGTAAATTTGCAATAAAGTCGTACATGCTCTTTGTGTAATAAATTATAAGCAAGGAATCGTATAAAGATAAACAAACATTATATTACTATGTAATTACTAAAAGAATAACTCAATAGCCTTAAGAATTTCAGTACTAATTTAACTTAAAAGTTAGATTAGATTCATTGCTAATATTAGCTTGAAATAAGGGAGCTTAATTGCAAACTGCTAAGTAAAGCTCAGAAGCTACCTATAGCATCAAAGCTAGAGTTTCTAGGTGCAACAGGAAAATTCAGTTCTAATAGACCTACTGCGAAAGAGGTAAAATAGAGTAGAATTTTAAATAAAATAAAGAAGGGAGCTTGGCTCTAGCGACATTATTTGTTAAAAAGCGTACTTGAAGTTTATAAGCCCGGATATAATGTTAAAGCGAAGGTTATATTTTTTCTGAAAATTCCTGTATACCTCTGCCATAATTTTAAATACCTTGATCTCTCTTATCTTATGCTCTACCTTCATGCGTATGGAGGCTAGCTTTCTGTTATGGTCTTTTTGCTCTTTGGTTAATGGCCGCTTACGGCTCTTTTTGTAGGGTATCATTACATTGCTCTGTAGCTTTTGCCAGCCTTGATAACCACTATCTGCCAGCTTTAAGCTTTCTTTAGGTAAGGGTTTTTCTCCTTTACGGATTTTAAAGTCATGCACTCTTCCTTTATGTGATTTGGAGACAGACAGTATTCTCCCATCTTCTCTGATGACTATCTCTGTTTTTATGGTATGTCTCTTTTTCTTGCCTGAATAAGATTTCTTTTGCTTTTTACTAGGTCTTTGCGTAGGCTGTTCACTTACATCTGCTAATATGCGCAATACCTTGTCTGGGGTTAAAGTCCTATCTTTTTTAATGCTAATTTTCTTAGCTAGTAAGGGCTCCATTTTTCTTAGCAAGCGGCATATGTTAGCGTTGTGTAAGTTAAATAAGTAGCCTAGAAATACATGGCTAATATAGGTGCGGTAATATACCAAAACACAGAGCAGTTTATCCTCTAAGGTAGGTAAATGGCTCCGACGTCCATGGCGCAGCTTGCTCGCTTCTAACTTTTCAAAGACAGGCCTTACTTTTTGAACTAATTTATCAAATGTTTCTAGCCTCAATCCAGTTATTCTTCTAAAATTGTATGGGTACTTGCTTATTCTGGTGTAGGTTAAATGCATACTTATTCCTTTTAGTATATAACAAGGATTACATTTTAACCTTTTCTACTCTCTTTATCAACCTCTTTCGCAGTAGGTCTAATATCTTATCGTTTGTAAACGATATTTTGCTCCTAATAAGACAACAGGAAAAATATCATAGTTGTATATGCTAGTATAACATTGTTGTCGAGCAGATAAGGTAGTCATAGTATTTATATTGTCAGAAAAACGCTCATTAAAGAAGTAACAATATCTGACACCACCACCAAACATAAAAAAATATTTTGTCATTGCAATCAGGAAGATAAATGACTTTAGTAATGAGTCAAAAAATTTATATAAGCCTAAAGGACCATCCAAGGCCTATACTAGGATTAAATACAAAAAATCCATCCTTATCAAGGGTCCTGGGAGCAGCTGTATAAGCAGTATTATTACTATTACCTATAAGCAGTATTATTACTATTACCTATATGATAAAAAGACCCTGTAATATCAATATCTACCTGATGAGTAAGGTTAGTAGGATATGCAATAGCATAACCGCTATGTAACAGCAAGTATAATAGGGCAAATAAAATTATATACGAAGGGGTTTTCTATTATTTAATTGCTAATATCTATTACTCAGAGAATTGAGAATTATTCTGTATGAATATGAATTATTAATAAGATAAAACATCGTAGAATAACTATAAGCTACAATGGTTCACAATACCTGTTGCTAATAGATAGCAACTTAGGCAAACAAGCTATTTATTGTTTATAGATCTAAAGCTTATGGTTTAAAATTGTTCTTGACGAGCAAGTAGAAAAACAGTAGGTACTTTATGAAGCATATGCTTATCTTCTTTCCAGTTTTGTATAGTATTAGATTTTATCCATCCTTTTGGATCAGTAATATTTTTTCCTATACAAAGCCAAGTGCTAGGTCTACAAGTTTCTAACAATATTTCTAATATAATATCATTACGGTAGGGCGTTTCTATAAAAATTTGTGTTTGCCCACTTTGCCATGCGGCCATTTCTAATTTTTTAATAGCTTGCTTTCTACCTACTTTATCAATAGGCAGATATCCGTGAAAAGCAAAATTCTGTCCATTAAATCCAGAAGCCATAAGTGCTAATAAGATAGAGCAAGGCCCTACTAATGGGATTACCGTTATACCATTCTTATGAGCATACTGTACGACCCAAGCTCCAGGATCAGCAATTCCAGGACAGCCAGCCTCTGCTAACACACCTATATCTTTTCCTTCTTGCAAAGGCTGCATAAAAGATCTTATATCCTGCATAGGATTATGCTTATCTAAACAATTAAAATGCAACTCTGCAATTGGTTTAGCATGTCCAATAGCTTTAATATGCTTTCTAGCACTTGATACATCTTCTACTAGAAAATGCTCTATTTGCTGAACAATATATCTATTATATTCAGGTAAAACTTGATTGTATGTATTAGCAACAATTGGAACAGGAATTAAATAGAGGTTACCAGAACTAGTAGAATTCATATAGCAATATTTTTATCAACCCCAAATTAATGGCTTTACATGCAAAAATAATTTCTAGGAAATTGTAATCAAATATTAATTTTAGCTATAGGCTTTTATATATTAAGTAAAAATAAGAAAGCTTACCTTATATGATTCACGATTTTTAAAAAGCTGCTTAGCGATTAACTTTTCAAGCATATACAAATCACATTTCCCTAAGCTTGTCCACCGGCTTCCAGAAATATTATACTTATTTACTAATAATGCAGTATATGAAGTTATAACTACAAATATTAAAAGTTAATGATAATTATCTTACTATTATATAAGCTTTAAAAGCAAAAAGCCGGCATAAGCCGGCTTTTCTGATTACGTTGTCTATGTAATCTAATTTTTTAGATTATTCCTCTAAAAGAACGGCAAAGTTATAACCTGCTGTTAAGTTAATATTCATCAAGTTAGTTTTGTGGTCTTTATTAGTAATACCTAAGTAAGTCTTTTTAAAATCAGACTCTTCTTTAAATACATTTGTAAATGCATAGCTACCTCTTAAGTCTAATTCAAGTCCAAAAGGAAATTCATATCCTACTCCAACAAAGGCACCCATTCCAAGAGTAGTTAAATCTTTTCCTTTATCAGCTACATCAGCTTTATCAGCACTAGACGCTTTCCCTTCTAATCCAAGAGGCATGAAAAGATCTCCTCCTACATTTATTTTTAGAATTCCGTTTTCATCTTCTCTACCCATAGGATAAATTTTGATGGCAGGGAAAAGTTTTACTCCATGTGCAGTGATATTATAAGTATTCTTTTTGTCAGTCTTTTGAGTAAAGCTACCTATTTTACCAAAAAAATATCCTGCTTCTAATCCCAATCCTAGATTATCATTAAATGCATATTCAACATATGCTAAGCCTGCACCACCGATATTCAAAAAGTTGCTTTCGTTACCCGCAAAAGGGTTTTTAGCTTCCTTTAACCCTGCTATAGTAGAATTAACACCACTCAATTTAATTCCAAAAGAAAGGGGTGCTGCTGCATAAGTGCTAGCACTTAAAGTTATTGTAAAAGCACTAGCTAGTGCTAAAAGTATTCGCTTCATAACATTACTTATTTTAAAAGTTGTAAATTTTATTATTTGTTTTAACTAAAATAAATTCAAAAACATAAATAATTTATATGGGCACAATATTATAGAGTTTATATATAAAAAACAAGAAAAAGCATTTAAAAAAAATTTAAAAACAAGAACCTTGCTCTTTCCAATATCAACCTAGAAAATGTTTATACGGTTTTTAAAGTAAAATTTAAAATATTTATGAGTTAAAAATTGAGACTATTTGCCTTTATAGTAGCTAATAAGCAGATAGGTTATTTATTTTAGATAGTAGCTTAAGATTCTATGTTTAAATTTCTGTTAACTTCCAATATCTTAAAGCTTACTCTACCTAAATGGTATACAAGCTAAAATATACAAATAGATACGTAGCATATACCAACCATCCACATTTAGATTTTTTCACCTATGCACTTCACTATCTACTACTAACAAAGTTTATTTAAATTATAATATTAGAAACAAGTTGCTAGCTATATGTAAGTATTGTTTACTTGAATTACTGTATTTCTTATTGGAATTTGCAATTATAAACTAGAAAGACTGCCTGTGGTTATTACTAGGCAATGCAAAAGCAGCCTAGAATTATTGCTATTAAACAACAATACATCCAAATTCCAAATATAGACTAGGTAGTAAGCCTATTAATATTATATATTAATAGCAACTTAGGTTAATTAGAATAAAATAACTAGATCATCCTAGAATCTTTGATTCTCATGCATCAACCATTTTACATATATTCCCTATTGAAAATATCCAGCAATTAATTTATAAATAATAATAAGACAAACTTAGGCATATTATTATTTCTGTTTTATATCTTTATTTAGATAGATGTTAGGTAAATCTATTACTCTTTTGTATATTTTTATATGGATAAACCTAAACATTCTTAATGTTTTATCTAGATCAGTTAATGAACAGGATATTTATGCTAATTATTTAGACTTAAATAGAACTTAGTTAGTATAAAAATGTCGTATTTATTATATATTTATTTAGATTATAAAAGAATACAAACTACCTAAATTAAAGCGCACATATTCTATATTAATGCTCTATAATTAGTAGCAAGTTCTATTCTATATATTAGTACAATAGGTAATTGTGGCCTTTATACAATATTCTATTTTATAATATATGTAAAATTATAAGCTTTAATATTTGACTAAATTTTAGTTTTAGAAACCTTATATATGATGTCCAAAAAGCGTAATTTATTAAATACTATATATACAAATCTATTATTTATAGCTCTAGTAGGAATGATAAGCTTATCTACTACATATGCTATGCATACAGCAGATAACACTTCCATTAAAAAGGAGTCTATTGCTAGCGTCATTGACAAAACCAAGGAGCCAGTAGAAAAAGAATTTGATAAAATTAGAAAGTACCATTCTTATGACCCTGCTACTAATATCTGGTCTCGTATTGAAGAATTTAAAACTGTAGAAATTCTAGAAGACACTTCTATACACCGTGACGAACATTATATATATCACAGCTTTTGGGCCTATGATTCACAACAGAAAAAGTGGAAACGAGTTGATATTAGAGATTATGGCTATAGATATGGGAAGTATATTCCTACAGTTCAATCAAGCACTGAAGCAATAACAGCAGAAGAAGGCAACAAAGAAGAAAAAGAAGATAATGATAAGAAAAAGAAAAAAGGGTTCTGGCAAAATTTAGGTTTAACATTTGCTGTCGGAGGTGGTGCAACTTACTTCCACTACCAGGCAAAAGACCTAGACTTGTGGATAAAACGTGGAGAAAACAAATACTACTTACAATCATCTAATTCGTCTGATACAAAACAAGACAAAGCACATTCAATTGAGTGGTTTGATAGAAGATATAAGAAAGGACTTACATTTAAGCAGCCAGACACAGTAGTACACGACGATCGCTCCCTGATACACATTCCTAACAAGGGCAATTTATATTTCCAAGCTTGGGGCGTGAATATACCTATTACCTTAGGATTACATTACACATTCTTTAACAGATTAAGAATAGGTGCAGGTAGTAACTTAGGAATTCATTATGTAAAACATGTAAAACTTAAAGGAGATGCCTCTGGATATGCCGATTATGAAGCACCTAATCCCTGGTTTTACAACGGAAATATATTTGGAACATTAGCATACAAAGTGTTTCAAAAAGATAAAAATGCTATAGTTATTGATACTCAAATAGGGGCAGCATTTGACTTAGGTACTGAACCTTGGAAAAATCTTACTGACTGGGTACGTGGTCCTGGACTCTATGGTAGTCTAGGCATAGCCCATGAAAGAAAACTTAACAATTACTTTAAATTCTTCTATCGTTTAGCCATTGATTGGAAACAATATAAAGACAAGGTGGTTGATTTTCATCCTACTAATTCCTCTGTTGATATTTACCAGCCAGCAGTTCATTTAGAAATAGGTACTATCCTAAATTTCGGCCGAGATACAGATGATGAAGATGATGATAACTCTTCTGATGATAGTAGCAGCGATATGCTTGGTAAAGTTGGACAAACTGTAAATGAAGCAGAAGATAAATTACGTAAAGCAGAGGAAACTAAACGTAAAGCAGAAGAAGCTAAGCGTAAAGCACAAAATACAAAAAGTAGGCTCAAAGGACTGTTTTAGATAAACTTATAACAAAATATATAAAGTTTTATTTAGGACTTGGCTTAATAGATAATTAACCTAACTATCTATTAAGCCTTTACCTTTCTTATTACAGCCGCATATAAGTATCAGCCTGCTTGATTCCCCATTAGAGATAGAATAATGCTTATAGTATGGTATTATATATTATATAGCGAACACCATTAAAGTATTTCTTCTTACTAGTAATTTTAGTCTAAAGGACATTATACATCTCTTATATAACAAAGAACTTGCCTCTACTTTAATTAACAAATTTTATACTTCTTCGCTTATATTATCAGTTTTAGTTGTATATTCGCGCACTACTTACATAAATCCAATAAACCGAAAAACAAATTAGTGTGCGCAACCAAACTCGAATCCCTAACAATAGAATAATAGCCTGGGTATTACTAATTACACTATCCTGTATATGGGGTAGCTCTTACATACTTATGAAAAAAGCTCTATGCTTCTTCAAACCTCAAGAAATAGCCTATTTACGTATATGTTCAGCCGCAATTGTCTTACTACCCTATTCTTTACCTCAACTTAAAAAACTTACATTTAGGCACTATAAGCTACTGGCCTTAGTAGGGGTAGTGGGAACATTATTGCCGCTTTTTTGCTTTGCAACAGCTCAACTTCATATTAATAGTGGGGTACACGGCGTACTTAATTCATTAACTCCTGTATTCGTATTAATGGTAGGGATAATATTCTTTAAGAAGAGACTCTTTAAGAATGAAATACTGGGTGTTTCTTTAGGCATATTAGGGACGGTATTATTAGTGATTATTGAATCCCGTTTCTTCGCAGGTAGTTTCAATTATTATATACTATTATCTCTTTTAGGAAGTTGTTTATATGGAAATACCACTAACCTTATAAAATATTATCTAAATGATATCAAAAGCACTACGATAGTAAGTGTTTCTCTATTACTAATAGCGATTATTAGTGGTATATACTTAGCCACTCATCCCAATATTTTTATTAAAATGGATACATCTATTGAGTCTTATCAAGCGTTAGCGTATGTTCTTTTTGCAGGTATTGTTAATTTAGGTATAGCTAATATTATTTTAACAGAACTAGTAAAAATAACTTCACCTGTTTTTACCAGTACAGAGGCATTATTAGCTCCTATTGTTTCACTTAGCTGGGGATTAGTGGATGGAGAGCAATTACTTTGGGAACATTATGTAGGAGCAACCATTATATTATTAGGTGTTTATTTTATTAACAAGCCTAAAAAAGAAATACCAAAACAGCCAGTATTTAACGCAGAAGTATAAGTAGGATATTAAATTAGTAGGTATTAACAGGCATTACGATACCTCATTATAGCTATATAGTTATTCTCTAGGTTTGTAATGCAACAGTATAGTATTTAATACTAATCAATAAATTATTATGTTATATCCACTTATTATTTATTAAGTATTACTATAAATCTTTGTGCAAGTTTTGTAAAAAAGATTTAATTTCCTTTAGGTGCTCAATAACTTCTTTTGGAGCCTTAAACCCACTATTGATAGTGCTGTTTTTAAGTATCTCTTGAGCTCCCTTAATAGTATAGCCTTGCTCCTTAATAAGCTGATAAATCATTTTAAACTTTGCCAAGTCTTCAGATGTATACTTTCTAATACCTTGTTTAGACTTTTGTGGGCTTAATTGTTTAAATCTTTTCTCCCAATAGCGTATCAAAGAAGTAGATACTTCAAATAAATCAGCTATTTCTCCTATTGTATAATATTTCTTTTCAGTGCTAACCACAAATACACAATGTTACTTACTAAAATAGATGCTATTGAGCACCGAATAAATATATGTCTCTAAATAAAGATTGATATATAAGGCCGCTCAGGGCTTCATGTTAATCTAAAGATTTATTTTGTGCAGAAGCTAATCGAATAAGTGTATCATATTCTTTAGGACTTAGGCCACTCAGTAAATAGTAGGTTGGGTTTACTTTTTTACCATTTTTAATAACTTCATAGTGAAGGTGAGGACCTGACGTACAACCTGTATTACCTACATAACCTATACACTGACCTCGTTTCACTTTATCTCCGGGAGCCACTTTAAAGGATTGCATATGTGCATAGCGAGTTAAGAATCCGTAGCCATGATTAATAACTACTTGGTTTCCATAGCCTGTCATACTCTTTTTCACATCCTTTACAACACCGTCTCCTGTAGCATAAATAGGCGTTCCGCGTGGTGCAGCAAAATCTAACCCTTCATGCAACTTCATCACCTTATATACAGGATGCAAACGCATACCATACCCTGAGGCAAGCCTTTTTAATTCTCTATTAGAAATAGGTTGAATAGCAGGAATACAAGCCAACAACTTTTCTTTGTTCTTAGCTAAACGATTAAGTTCATCATATGATTTAGTTTGTATATGAAGCTTCCTCTTCAGCTGCTCTATCTTTTGTGCTACTTCTACAATAAGATGGTCTTTAGGTAGAGATTGATAATGATCTATACCCCCTACCCCAGCAGTACGGATAGTAGCAGGTATAGGGTCTGCCTCTAGTAAAGTCCTGTAAAGACTATTATCTCGTTCTTGTAGGGTAGAAAGGATCTCATTGCCTTTAGTAATTTCCTGTTGAAGCATTTCATAATGAAGCTTTAAAGTTTCATTAGCTTGCTTGAGTACAATTTCTTTAGGGGAATCAAAGTATTTATGGTAAAACAAGGTAATACCAACAGCAAGAACTAATGACATGGTTAAATACCCTAAAACATCAAATATGAGGTCCCATTTCGATACCTTTATTTTCTCATAATTGCATGTATCGGTATCGTAGTAATACTTTATTCTCGCCATATTATTGGTAGATGAGCTTGAATTATATAGCTTTGTTAATATATATGCGTCAAAATAAATAGTATTTGCTTTTACTTCCAAGCCTACTACTCATAAATAATTTAACCAAAATTTAATATACCTAGATAATCTATGTTGTGTAGCAGTAACATTAGACAAAAATTTGTCGATTTTTTTAAACAAAAAGACCATCATCACGTCAAAGCTGCACCGATCGTCAATAAAGAGGATCCCACACTACTTTTTACCAATGCTGGTATGAATCAGTTTAAGGATTTTTTTTTAAATCAGCAAGAAGCTCCTTACCAAAGAGCTATTAGCACCCAACCTTGCTTACGAGTCTCTGGAAAACATAATGATCTAGAAGAAGTTGGAGTAGATACGTACCACCATACTATGTTTGAAATGCTAGGTAATTGGTCGTTTGGTGAATACTTTAAAGAAGAAGCTATTGCATGTGCATGGGAGTTACTTACTGAAGTATATAAATTACCCCAAGAAAGGTTATATGTAACTGTATTTCAAGGAGATGAAGAAGAAAGTTTAGAATTAGACCAGGAGAGTTTAAACACTTGGGAAAAATATATAAGCAGAGATAGAATATTATATGGCAATAAGAAAGATAATTTCTGGGAAATGGGCGATACAGGCCCATGTGGACCTTGTTCCGAGATACATGTTGACATAAGAACAGAAGAAGAAATTCAACAACAAGCAGGCAAAGAATTGGTAAATACTGGCCACCCTCAAGTTATTGAAATCTGGAATTTGGTATTTATACAATACAATAGGTTGGCAAGTGGACAACTCATGGAATTACCAGCTAAACATGTAGATACTGGTATGGGATTTGAGCGGCTTACTATGGTACTACAGGGTAAAAGTTCTACCTATGATACTGATATTTTTGTACCCTTGATCCATAATATCATGCGCCTTAGCCATAAAACTTATGGAAAAGATAATAAAGTAGATATTGCTATGCGTGTAGTAGCTGACCATATACGTGCTATAACTTTTGCCATTGCAGACGGACAGCTACCTAGTAACACACAAGCAGGATATGTTGTTAGAAGAATTTTAAGGAGAGCCGTACGTTATGGATATACTAACTTGGGATTTGAGACTCCTTTTATGTATCAATTAGTGAGCATATTAGCTCAGCAATTTAAAAACGTATATCCTCAGATCAAACAACAGCAAAGCTATATAGAACAGGTTATTAAAAGCGAGGAAGAATCTTTCTTCAAGACACTTGCTGTAGGATTGCATCGCCTGGAGCACATCAGTGAAACATTAAATATAAACGGACAACAAGTTATAGATGGACCAACTGCTTTTGAATTATATGATACGTATGGGTTTCCTCCAGATTTAACTCGTTTAATAGCTCAAGAAAAAGGATTGGAAGTAGATGAAGAGGGTTTCCAAAAAGCACTACAAAACCAACGTATTCGTTCCCAACAGGCAGCCGTACTAGAGCAAGGAGATTGGCATATTGTAGTTAAAGATGTGGATTCTGTCTTTATAGGTTATGACCAGCTTGAATTAATTGCTAAAGTAATACAATATCGTTCTATTTATCAAAAAGGTGAAGAAATTTATCAGATAGTATTAGACCAAACTCCTTTTTACCCAGAAGGAGGAGGACAAGTTGGAGATACTGGTACGCTTATAGTTGGTGAACAAATTATTGCTGTTTTTGACACTAAAAAAGAATACGAGCGCATCATCCATTACACTCATGAGCTACCTCACGATTTGCATGCTACTGTCCAAGCTGTAGTAGACGTTAAAAAAAGGAATTTAATAGCTAGCAACCATTCAGCTACTCACCTTTTACATGCTGCACTAAGACAAGTGTTAGGTTCCCATATAGAACAAAAAGGGTCATTGGTAAATGAAAAACTATTACGATTCGATTTCCCTCATTATACCAAAGTTAGTCCTGAACAGATTCGAGAGATAGAACATATTGTCAACCAAAAAATTAGGGCAAATATTAATTTACACGAAGTAAGAAGTATGCTTTTAGAGGATGCTAAGTCAATGGGTGTCACAGCGTTGTTTGGAGAGAAATATGGAGAGTATGTGCGTGTAATTACCTTTGATCCTTATTTTTCTAAAGAACTTTGTGGAGGTACGCATGCATCTGCTACAGGTAAGTTAGGCTTTTTCAAAATAACAGCAGAGACGGGGATAGCAGCTGGTACCCGGCGGATAGAAGCCATTACTGCCGATGCAGCTGAAAATTTTATTATTGAACAATTATCTATATTAAATCAGGCAACCGAGGCACTTAAAAAGCCAAACGATCTTGTAAAAAGTATTTACCATTTATTGGAAGAAAAAGCGAATTTAGAAAAAAAGATATTGTCTTACCAGGCTCAAGAAGTTCGTAGTGTTATAGATAACCTGTATCAACACATTAAGCAAGTTCAAGAAATTCAAGTACTTATTGAAGAAGTAAAGGTACCAAACGTAGAAGCACTTAAACAAGTAGCTCTTAGCTTTAGAACTAACAAAGGGCCTTTCTTTTTAACCCTAACATCTATTATTGATCAGCAGCCACATATCGCATTATTTATTTCTGAAGAGTTAATTCATAAAACTCAAATGAATGCTAACATTATCATTAAAGAGTTAGCAACTCTTATTCAAGGAGGCGGTGGTGGACAACCTTTCTTTGCTACAGCAAAAGGAAATGATGCCAGCGGAATAAACCAAGTACTAGTTACAGCTCGCCACATATTAGAGAAATATATATTATAGTATAAATTCTTTTTGATCCATTTATGAATTATGAAATCTGCAGATAAAGGAAATTACATCCCAGTTATAGGACTAGAAGTACACGCACAACTTTCGTTAAAAAGTAAGATATTTTCTCCAGAGCCTGCTGCTTATGGTGCTTTACCTAATACACTAGTTAGCACCATTAGTCTAGCACATCCTGGGACCTTACCTACTATTAACAAAAGGGCGATAGAATATGCCATTAAACTAGGATTAGCTTGTAAATCAACTATTACCCGCACTAACTATTTTGCACGTAAAAACTATTTTTACCCAGATTTACCAAAAGGATATCAGATTACTCAGGATACAACTCCTATCTGCCAAGGAGGATACATTACTATTACTACTCCAGAAAGCGAAGAAAGGAATATTGAACTACAGCGTATACACTTGGAAGAAGATGCGGGCAAGTCCATCCATGATATGGCTGATGACACGCTGTTAGATTTCAATAGAGCAGGCGTAGCTTTATTAGAAATAGTAACATGCCCAGATATAAAAAATTCTGAAGAGGCTTATGCTTTTTTAACAGAATTAAGAAGGTTGGTACGCTATTTAGAAGTGTGTGATGGCAATATGGAAGAAGGCTCTTTACGTTGCGATGCTAATATTTCAGTAATGCCAGCTCATTCTACAACATTTGGACAAAGGGTTGAAGTAAAGAATATGAACTCCATCAAGAACGTGCAATTGGCTATTGAGCATGAGATAGAGCGACAAATACAAGTATTAGAAGCAGGAGAAAAGGTTATTGCAGAAACAAAGTTTTATGATGCAGCCTCTGGAAAGACTATAAGCCAGCGTACCAAAGAAAGTGCACTAGACTACCGATACTTTATAGAACCTGACCTGCCACCCCTGATTGTAACTGAAGAATGGATTGCACAAGTAAAGCAAGAGATGCCTCTATTACCTAGAGAATATCGTGCTAAGTTTATAGGAGATTATCAAATTAGTGCTTATGCAGCTAGCGTGTTAACAGAAAGCAAAGACTTAGCCTTGTTTTTTGAATCGTTATGTCAGCTTACCAACCATTATACGGCAGCTGCTAACTGGCTTATGGGTCCTGTAAAGGCATACCTCAACGAACTAAACTTGCCACTACAAGAGTTCCCACTTAACGCTCCTACTTTAGCAGCACTTATAGAACTAGTAGAAAAAGGCGAAGCCAGCTTCTCTGTGGCTTCCCAACAGCTTTTTCCAGCTTTATTAGCAGAACCTAATAGAACACCATTTGAATTAGCACAAGAGCTTAATCTTTTACAAGAAAAAGATACTGATGCTTTGTTAACGCTGGTGGAAGATGTTATACAAGCTTATCCAGATAAGGTATTAGCTTACAGGAATGGAAAGAAAGGTATATTAGGAATGCTTATGGGAGAAATTATGCAAAAAAGCCAAGGTAAAGCAGCGCCTAATATAGTAAGCAATTTGCTTAGAGAAAGACTAGAAAGTTAGCTTAGATATCTATGTCTGCTATCTAATTCACAATTCTATTTATAAAGTAGATACATCTATATTATATTTTTGAAAGTGAACAGATCTTTCTTCATATATATGATAAAGAGATTGGGTATAACATAAACTTAAAGTATAGCTTTCGCACCTACATTTATGATACTCGGCAAAGGATTTGAATCTTTAAACATATTATAATCCAAGCTATAATTCTCTAAATCATAATTCACCGTATGATTTTATAATAATTTTCCTAAATTTACTTCTGGCAGTGGTAGGTTATGTATTTTACGGTAGAGAGTTGAATTTATGCCTTTTAACATCTTTCAATATGAATTTAAGAATTTATAAAGTCTATCAGACATCCTTCTATTTATTATTAATCTCGTTTTCCTTAGAAGGTTGTTTATTCGGAGAAGAGAGTGAGGTTGAAAGAAGAAAAAGGGAAGAGCTTGCTCAAGAGAAAGCAAAAAAACACCTTCTCACTATCGAACCTTTAGCAGGATTTGAAAAAGGGGATTTGATTAAATTAGAAGAGTATATAGCAGCTAATTATCATTTAAATACTGTTGCTATTCCTTCTACAAACGCTTTTCCAGATGTAAGCCTATCTCCTATAATAACGGCTGGAAATACTTCAGATACTAGTACAACTCAGCACAGATCCTTTTCAAAAATCAAGGAAGAAAAAGGCAAAGAAAAACAGGGAGAAGAACAGGAAGAAAAAGAAGAGAAGACTAGAAGTGCTAACATCTATAGCAAGATTGAGCAAAGGGATAGCCCCTTACACATGGCTATCAATCATCCTAATATGGAATTAACCGAGCATCTAGTAGCAACCAAGCTTAACCATATTCGTATTAATGATATTGATCATCTTAACGACGGCAAATTACAATAGAGCTGCTGCGAAAGAGATAAAATAGAGTAGGAATTTGAATAAAACAGAGAGAGGATCTTGCCAGTAGCGACGCTATTTGTTAAAAAGCATGCTTGAAGTTTATCATACCCGCTATAATATTAAAGCGCAGGTTATATTTCTTCTGAAAGTTACGGTAAACTTCTGACATAATCTTAAACACCTTGATCTCTCTTATCTTATGCTCTACCTTCATGCGTATGGAGGATAGCTTTCTGTTATGTTCTTTCTGCTCCTTGGTTAATGGCCGCTTACGGCTCTTTTTATAGGGAATCATGACATTGCTCTGTAGTTTTTGCCAGCCTTGATAGCCACTATCTGCTAGCTTTAAGCTTTCTTTAGGTAAGAGTTTTTCTCCTTTACGGATTTTAAAGTCATGCACTCTTCCTTTATGGGATTTGGATACAGAGAGTATCTTTCCATCTTCTCTTATCACTATCTCTGTTTTTATAGTATGTCGCTTTTTCTTGCCTGAATATGATTTCTTTTGCTTCTTAGTAGGTCTTTGTGTAGGCTGCTCGCTCACATCTGCTAATATGCGCAATACCTTTTCTGAGGTTAAGCTGCGATCTTTTTTAATGCTAATCTTCTTAGCTAGTAATGGCTCCATTTTTCTTAACAAGCGGCATATGTTAGCGTTGTGTAAGTTAAACAAATAGCCTAAAAACACATGGCTAATATAAGTGCGATAATACATGAGTACACAGAGCAATTTATCTTCCATGGTAGGTAAATGACTCATCCTACCATGGCGCAGCTTGCTCGATTCTAACTCTTCAAAGAGAGGCCTTACTTTTAAAACTAATTGCTCAAAGGTTTCTAGTCTCAAGCCAGTTATTCTTATAAAGTTATAGGGATGTTTGCTTATCCTCGCGTAGGTTAAATGCATACTTATTCCTTTTATATAATAAGAATTACATCTTAACCCTTTTTATCTTCTTTGTCAATCTTTTTCGCAGCAGTTCTAATCTCTAATTCTTAAAGACATTAAGAATAAACTTATTATACAAGCCAATGAGAATGTTGAATCATTACTCAAAACAGAAGGCAATATAAGTACTGTAGATGCCCATGCAAATACACCACTCCATTTAGCTGCTGCGAATGGATATTTAAGAATAGTAGCGCTTTTAATAGGAAACAGGGCTAATTTAAAAGCAAAGAATCAAGATGGTAATACTGCACTTCATCTTGCTGCTAAAAGTGGATATTTAGATGTGGTAAAATTATTGGTAAGCAAAGGCATAACTATGGATACTATCAATAATGATGGCATGATGACAGTTCATCTAGCTGCTCGAAATGGATATATGGAAGTGGTCCGTTTCTTAATAGAAAAAAGAACTGATTACAGAAGTACAGATAAAAAAGACAACAACATTCTGCATCATGCTGTTAAGGGAGGATCTTTAGAAATAGTCGATTTTTTACTAGGACGAGGTTTTAAAAGGGATGTTAAAAATATAAAAGTTATTCCACGCACATACGAAGGACATGTTATTCTAGAGAAAGTTTCAGGTAGTACTCCTTTACAATTAGCTGTCAACAAAGGGCATGCAAAAATTGCAAAAAGTTTGATAGAACATGGCGCCAGCTTAAGGGTGCTAGATATTGACAATCAGTTTAATACTTCAAGCATTAATCGAGGTAATGCGCTATTGCATGTAGCTGTACAAAATAAGGACACAGAAATGGCTCAATTGCTTATATTAGGCAAGCGATTGAATGTTAATTCTAAAAATTATTGGGATTTTACACCACTTCATTTTGCTGCTAGGAACGGTTGTTTGGCAATGGTAAAATTGCTAGTACAAAATGGTGCTGACTTAGAGGCTAAAAGTAGCACTTATTATAATACTAGCACACCACTCAGCTTAGCTATTGTGAATGGATATTCAGAAGTTGTTGACTTTTTAATAGAGCAGGGTGCAACCTTAACAGAAAAGATGAAATGCCTTATTGATATACAAAGAAGCAATAACATATATCCTACTCTTCTACATTTTGCTGCTGAAAATAACGATACTAGGCTAGCTTATTTATTAATCAACAATGGAGCTAATGTGAATGTTAAGGATAGAAATGGCAATACACCAATAGACTTAGCTGATAAACAAGGACATTTTGAAATGGCAAAAATACTAAAAGGACCATTTAAACCTATTGTCTTAAATGCAGTAGACAATCAGTATATGGTTGTAGCACCCCAACCCCCAACTTTTTAAAAATTAGGTTTAAATTTTTAAAAATAATCCTGGTAATCCATTATAAGGCATACGCTTTCCACATATTATGTGGTTTATAGTTACTTGTTACTTATTTGACAATTTAAATATTGTTTGATCATAGTAAGGATACACAATGCCTGACTTTAGCAAGCTCATAGGTGCATACTAAATGTTCGGATTTGATAGAGTAAAGTTACCCTTGCTAAATAGGGATATACTACTCACCTACTGCAAAATATCTAATTAGGTATACCGCGAAATAAAATTTTAACCAGAAGAAATATAATTAGAAAGCTGACTATTTGCCGTTTTGCACCGGCTCTCTTATTAGATAAACTAACTTTCAGCACCTAAACTTATTTTTTACATTTCAAATACACATTTTGTGTATAAGTTTTCATACTTATTCAAAATAGAGTTTCTGTTTTTAGCTAAAAGAAGCGCTTATATATAAATACAACTAGCTACCAAGCATAAAAGGCGTATATATACCAACTATAAAGAGTATAAATTTACTGGTTAGTTGTCAATTGAAATATGCTTTTTAGGTATTTCTAATGGGGTATACATACGTGGATGCCTACTGTTTTGATACTTAGGTTTCCTTTAATTATATATAATATACCTTCACTTTTTCCGGGAGTCTTCTTTTCGCAGCCGCTCTATTAAATTCAATTGACAATTAATAGTGCATATTTAAATTTTTACCTTACTGTTTAAACAGCGTTTCTACAAATTCTTTCTCATCAAACAACTGTAAATCGTCTATTTGCTCCCCTACTCCTATATACTTTACTGGAACATGAAACTGATCAATAATACCAATTACTACACCTCCTTTGGCTGTACCATCTAGTTTAGTAACTACTAGACCATTTACAGCAGTAGCTTCTGTAAATGCTTTTGTTTGTATAAATGCATTTTGCCCTGTTGTAGCATCTAATACTAATAATATCTCATGTGGCGCTGCAGGCATTAGTTTTTCTATAGTACGCCTTATTTTAGACAACTCATTCATTAAATTTACTTTTGTATGTAACCTGCCGGCTGTATCAATAATAGCTACATCTGCCTGTTCTTGTATAGCTTTTTGTACTGTGTCGTACGCTACAGCAGAAGGATCGGTATGCATAGAATGTGCAACTACTGGAACGCCTACACGCTCGCCCCACATTTTGAGCTGTTCTATGGCAGCAGCTCTAAAAGTATCTGCAGCACCCAAAATAACCTTTTTACCCGCTTGTTTGTAAAGTGCTGCTAATTTACCAATGGTAGTTGTTTTACCTACTCCATTGATGCCTACTATCAAAATTATGTGCGGCAAAGCAGTATTTTGTTCTGCCTGATTGAGTATGGTAATTAAGGACTCTATTTCTTCACGAAGAATGCTTTCTAATTCAGCAACATTTAAATATTTATCGCGCGCTACACGCATTTCCAAAAGATCTATAATTTTTAAGGTGGTATCTATCCCTATATCGGCAGTAAGCAATAGCTCCTCTAATCTGTCTAATATTTCATCATCTACAGTTGACTTTCCTACAAGTACCTTATTAAAATTATTCCAAAATGAGGTTTTGGTTGGCGTTAAAGCTTTATCAAGTTTCTCTTTGCTTTTCTTAGAAAAGAAATTAAAAATACCCATCAAGTATAGTTAGTTTAATAGGTTAATAAATAGTACCTATAAATGTAGTTTTTTATATTTAAATAGATATAGTATGATTACTTTATTTTTAGGTACTTAAAAGAATAATTTAAATGTTATAATTTCTACAAATGGTTAACCTATAAATATTACAACTAACCTCATAAGGCTTAGTCTTTAAATATATGTATGCTTATATAAAGCTAAGAGGATAAGTATATATAAAATAAGGCTACAAAAAACCTTATTCAGGCATTTTGTAGCCAATTTATGAAGCGAATTAAAAAGATATAAGTAGATTATGAAATCTTATTTCCTTCAAGCAAATCTTTCGCTTGGTCTAATGTTACAATTTCTTCTTTAAATGTATATGCCTTGGTCTTAGGTGATTTAACACAAGTAATAAATTTAGCCAAGTTTTTACTACTGCCTGCTTTACGAAGAGTTGCTACTACTTTTTTAGCCATAATAGTTATTTAATTTCTTTATGTAAAGTGTATTTTTTAAGGATAGGGTTATATTTTTTAAGCACTAACCTATCAGATGTATTTTTTCTATTTTTTTCAGTAGAATATCTAGATATGCCAGGCATACCACTTTTTCTGTGTTCTGTGCATTCTAGAATTACTTGTATTCTATTTCCCTTTTGTTTTGCCATAACTTTTTAGCATCCTTTTTCGCTGTTCTTAAATTATTACCCTACTATTAGTTGACTGATTGTCCCTTTTCTTTGAGCTTCTTTGATCACTTCTAAAATACCTTTTTTATTGATCGTCCGAATAACAGAGGTAGAAACACGTAACACAATCCAGCTGTTAGTCTCAGGTACATAGAACTTTTTAAACTGAAGGTTAGGGTAAAACCTTCTTTTAGTTTTATTATTGGCGTGGGAAACCTTGTTACCTACACGTGGACGTTTCCCAGTAATATCACAAACTTTTGACATCTTTAAGAAGTATTTGAATCTTACAAAGATAACTATGTGTATGTATTATACAAAATAATCTAGCATTAGTTTATTTATATAACACTAATTATCCATAATAAACATCAATAAGAAATGTATATAATTTCATAAGTGGAGACGATTCAGTAAATATACATAAGAACAAATCTATTTTAATAAACCACTGTGAGGTGAAGCTGGCTCTATATAGTATTGTTATGCTTAATAGTAAAAGAATAACATGTATCTACGTTATTGTGGAAGCTATCAAAAGTAAAACTGATAACTATTCCTAAAATTTAAGCACACACTATTTAGCAAGTAATAATATACTGCCTGGGATTAGCACTTTGATTTCTGCTAATAAAGACAATATGAGGCTAGATCCATTCAAACAAGTTACTGCCATAATATAAACCCTTTTAATAGGCAGCTCATTTCTATAACCCTCATAATTATCAATTCCCTCCTTCTATTGCCGTTACTGATGTTCAGCCAATTACCAAGCAAGGCTTACTATAAGTACTAATATACAGAGGAATAGAAGAAAAAATAGTATTAATATAGGTAGTGGAGGTCATTGTTATCTTCTGCGGCTAATTACAAAGAAGTGCTAGCACATCCACACTAAGTTTCTAAGTTATTTATGCAAAGAGGCTTGTGCGGGGGAACTATCCTTAAAATTCTATCTATAGTTATAGCAAATGTGAATGAGAATATTGAAACTAAATTACAACGAGCAAATTAGATTTTAAAAAATTAAAAAGTTATAGCTAAAAAATATAGGACTGTGACAGTAGCTGTAGAGTAAAAAAGTTTAATCTCAAGAAAGTAAGAGCTGGGTAATTTTGCTCTGAAGCATCAATACATAAGGCTATGCCTATACCTTTAAAAAGCAGACATAGATGGAAATAAAGTAATAATTATTATATTATTATATGCAGGCTATAAAAACAGGCACCACAATACTTCCGTTTATACCAAAACAGACACAAAAACAGAAGGTGTAATTATTACTTAATAAAACTTTTATTCTATTCTCATTAAATGTGAAACATTTTTTTTTACTTTTGCGTAAATATTTTTTTCAAAATAACGTTATCACGAACTAGACTCTAAGGCGTTATATAAAATATTATCCTTAAAGTATCAATTATAGCTTTTTTAATCCCACTAAATCTAATTATCATGTCATTAGTAAAAAAGATAAAAGGAAAATTCAACACGAGTAGCATTGTGATCATGCTTTTTATCATTAGTGTTGCCGCTTGTGATGAAGGATGTAGTAAAGAGCCAATTCCTCAGGCTTATGGAGACTTGGTTATGAGTGTTGACAAAAAGACGTTAACTGGAGAAACTCAGAAGGAATTTAATTTAAGCTTTTTAAAAGAGGATGAAAAACTACGTACTTTATTAAAAGATTTTGAATTAAAAGTTAGCGTTGAGCAAGGAAAGGTTTCTTATTTAGCTTATAAAGACGAAAAATGGGAAAAAGAAACGAGTGCAAATTTTACCAAAAATCTCTCACATTTTTTTAATTTTTCAGAACTAGGTGTAGAAGAGGCTATCAATGAAAAAGGCGAGGTGAAATTTACTATTAAACCAGATGCAAGTAGAGTACAAACAATAGTAATCATAGAACTTTTTAAGGTAGATGGAGAGAAGAGAACATCTAAAGGAAGTCCCTTGCAAGTTACTTGGAATAAAGCAGAAAGCGAAATTGGCATATGCTTTGGTGCATTTTATGGTTTGACTAATAATAAAGAGTTTCACAATGATCAACAAGTAAGCTTTTTCATTAATAACGTTGGAAAGGATGAGATAAGCTTAGAAGATATTTTTATAAGATTAACATCAACAGTGGTAGAACATCAGGGTGCTAGTTTTACATTAAATGGAAAAAAGATAATAAATGGAGAATCAGCTAATATTGAGCCATTTTTAATGAATAAAAATGCTTCACCATATTCCACTATTTTGCAATTAGACGAGGAAGGTGATAATAGCGCTTCCGAAGTTACCTTAGAGCTAGTATGTGGTGCTAAAAAAATAGTTAAAAGTTTAACTTGGAGTAAAGCAATTTTACAGCCGCAACCACAGTCAGCAGCAGTAACAGAAGAAGAAGCTGAAGCACAAAGATTAGAGAAAGAAAAAGTAAGAAGACAAGCAGCAGAGAGATTAAGGCAAGAAGAAGCGTCAGAAAGATTAGCACAAGAGGAAGAAAGACTAAGACAAGAAGCAGAAAGAGCAGCAGGAGAAGAAAGAATAAGGCAAGAAGAAGGAAGGTTACAACAAGCAGCAGAAAGACTAAGACAAGAAGAAGGAAGGTTACAACAAGCAGCAGAGAGACTAAGACAAGAAGAAGGAAGGTTACAACAAGCAGCAGAAAGATTAAAACAAAAAGAAGAAAAGTTGAAACAAGCAGAAGAAGCAGAAAGATTAAGACAAGTGGAAGAAGAAAGGTTAAAACAAGCAGAAGAACAAGCAGAAAGACTAGCTAGAGCAGCAGAAGCTGGTCCTAGTGAGGAAGAGAATACAAAAGAATCTGAAATATCAGGAGATAATGCTTCAACTAGCACGAGTACATCTAACAGCTCTATTCAGTTAGCATCTTCTGCTTCGGTGGTGCCTCCTGCTCCAACACCTCCTCCAGCATCTCTTGTTTCGACATTTCCTACTCAGCAGAAACCTGCTAGTGCAGGTGGCAGCCGGCCAATAGCCAGAGAAGACAAGGGGAAAGAGCGGCTAAATTCACAAGATGAACCAATAGGTGAACAGCTACTATCTCAGGCAATAAAAGACTTAAAGCGGACAAATGAACAAAGACAATCTCAACAAGTTTCAGGCAAAGTGCTTTCACCCCACTCTCCTACAAGTGAGGAAATAGCACGAGAGAAAAGGCGATCAGTTATGGTAGGAGAAGAAGGAGAAAAAAAAGATGCCAAGGACAAGGATGAGGATGAAAGAGATAATGAAATAATGGATGAAGTTTCCAGAGCAAAGGTACAAGAAGATAAATTATTGCAAGAAGACAAACAGCGAGATAGGGAATTTAGGGAATCAAAACGTTCAACAGCAAAAAGAGTAGTAATACCTAGGGGACAACCTTCAGAAATGAGTAAAACAGCACTGTTGGATGCCATAAGAAATCGTGCAGATCAGACCACCAACGTAAATCGTGAAGAAGAAAAATTATTGCGTAAGATTCATGACGATATAGACAAAGGCTTATTTAAACCCAGATTTACATTACTACCTTCATTGCCTTCAGGAAGCGAGTCACTAAATGACATGCAAAAGGTTTTTGCTGCTGCATTTGACAGGATGAAAGCACTAGGACAAATAAGTTCAGATGAGAACGAAAATGCAGAAAAGAGTAATGATGAGATCGATGATCCTTGGGATGATGAGGAGACTACAACAGAAAAAGAACTTGCCGACTGGCATCTCATAGACTCTGCAAAAAAGCCCAGTTTAAATCCCGATTTCAAAGCAAAACTTAAAAGACTTCGTGAAATTTACCGCCGAGCAATTTCTGGGCTTGATCCTGACAGAAACTGGGGTTGGGGAAAATGGTTAGTATGGGAATATCAACATTACAATACTTCAGAAAAGAAGGCAAATATCGAGGCAACAGTTGATATATATATTGAGGAACATGCAGACGAGTTACAAGGAGAATTTGCCAATTTAGATATTTCTAATCCAACAAGGGTTGATGAGGAAAGGAAAATTGTGGTCAAAGATGGAGATATTAATAGGACTTTGATGCTAAACGAATAAATCTACTTTTATAGCCCAATAGAAAGTTTAAACTTTCTCCAACATAAGTTCTCTTTTTCCCCACCTTTTCCTTAAAAGAGTGGGGATTTTTTATCTTTTTTAGAGTAAACGAAAGGTGCGCCAAGAGCTTGCTATTACAACGAACAAATATTCCATACTTCCTTAAGCTTGATGCTCAATATCTAGCTAATGATAGTCCTTCAGATCTCAATAGCATAGGTGTCAGTGCCTGCAAACACGAGTTTCCAGCTATTTTAATCACAAGAGAAAAGTAAATACAGTCGGGAGGAAAGTAATAAAGGTAGGGGCCCTAGGAAAAAAGAGCCGGGGACGTCCAAGATAGCATAAGCAAAGCCTAGAAATCAGAAACGAAAGTTCAAGAAATAGAAAGAGCAGAATAACAAAAAAATCAGAAATAAGACCCAAATCATCAAATTTCACAAAATGTTTATGCTTTTTATCTATTGGGAAAAGCTAAGTTTTTTATGGCTAGAATATAATGTAAACTGTGAGACTATTATACAAAAAAAATATACCTTGGAGTTTTTAAGTCTTTAACCTTAAAGCTGTTCCCCTTAAACACTAAGCCAACTAACAACAATATATATGTTGAATTTATTGCTTGCACGCCTACTGGAAATAGATAAAGAATTATTCCTTATAATCAACCAAATGCATACTACATTCTGGGATAAGGTTGTATACTGGATTACACATGAGCTATTTTGGATACCATTATATATAATCTTATTATACTTCATAATCAAAAGGTTCAAGAAAAGGTTTTGGGTGATTTTATTAACTATCGCTGTCTTAATTACCATTTGTGATCAGTTTGCTTCTGGGCTAGTTAAACCTTACATCCAAAAGTTGCGTCCTTGCTTTGACCCCAATTTAAAAGCAATAGTGCATGTAATAGGCAGGCACCACGGCTCATATGGGTTTATTTCTTCTCATGCTGCCAACACTTTTGGATTAGCAACCTTTTTATGTCTTTTATTCAGAACTCACTACTGTTTTCTATTATTTATTTGGGCATCAATTGTAAGTTATGCACGTATATATGGGGGGGTGCATTATCCTGGAGATATTTTATTAGGTGCCCTTAGTGGAATATGGTGGGGATGGAATATTTATATGGTCTATAGATTCTACTGTGCCAAATATTGAAATAAGAATAAAAATTTTACACCCCAGCATATACAAAGTTAGACTTACTTACAAACGCTAAGCTTTTCTTATCTTTGTTTATCAGCATATAACACTTATAAGATTAACAAGACATGCAAAAGTCAATGACAGGGTTTGGGAAGGCTATTTATGAAGATGATCAACTACGTGTATCAGTAGAAGCCAGATCAGTTAATTCAAAACATGCAGATGTAAGCTTACAGGTCCCCAAACTCTTTACAGAGCAAACACTTGCTTGGAGAAACCTTATTATAACTTATCTTCATAGGGGTAAAATAGAAGTTACTGTAAGTTACGAAGCTAAACAAAAAGCCACCCCACAAATTGTTATCCAAGAACCACTTTTTAAAGCTTACTATAAGATGCTAGAACAGCTGGCAAATGACGTAGGTGCTCATACCAATAATATATTTGATATAGCTTTAAAAACTACAGGGGTTATGGTTAACGCAACAGATAAAGCGTTTGATACAGAAATAGACGAGCATACTAGAAATAAAATAGAAGATACTATCCAGACAGCACTTCAAAAGTGCGATCAAACAAGAGAAGAAGAAGGAAAGGCATTACTGCAAAGTATTAGCAGCTATTTATATAAGATAACCCAAGAGCTAGCACTAATAAACTCCTTAGATAGTAACAGGCTAGAAGTTATTAAAACAAGACTTTTAGACAAGCTTAAAGCCATTAGCCCAGAATTACCTATTGATGAACTTCGGTTAGAACAAGAGCTCGTTTATCACTTAGACAAACTAGACATTACTGAAGAAAAAGTACGCTTAGCTAACCACTTAGCTTATTTCGAAAAAGTTATGAAGCATGAAGAGATAGCTGGGAAGAAATTAACTTTCATTACGCAGGAAATAGGCAGAGAACTAAACACACTTGGGGTTAAAGCTAATGATGCTACTATTCAACAGTATGTTATTGTTATGAAAAATGAGTTAGAAAAAATAAAAGAACAACTCCAGAATATTTTATAGGAAATACTCCAATTATCTATTATAATACTATTATGGATTCCGATTATTCAGCTATTCATGCCTATGCAGAAGCTTATTCAAGTTCTGAACCGATTCTCTTAAATACTATTAATAGGGAAACACATGCAGAAGTCCATGGAGCCAAGATGATTTCTGGCCATTTACAGGGAAGGATACTAGCCACCTTTTCACATATGATAAGGCCACGCAGGATTTTAGAAATAGGTACCTATACAGGTTATTCAGCACTATGTTTAGCAGAAGGCCTAACTGAAGATGGCATTTTATACACTGTTGATATTGATAAAAATTTAGAAGCACGTGTAAAGGGATATTTTGAAAGTTCTGGCAAAGCACATCAAATACGGTATTATATAGGACCAGCACTAGAAATCGTACCTAAGATTAATGAAAAATTTGATCTAATATTTATTGATGCCGACAAAAAGAACTATACCCAATACTATGAATTGTCACTTGAGAAATTAAATCCACATGGATTTATTATTGTAGACAACGTACTTTGGAAAGGCAAAGTGTGTGAAACAGAGAATCAACTCACAAAAGACAAATACACTCAGACAATCATAGATTTTAATAATAGAGTACATAATGATTCAAGAACAGATAATGTTTTATTTCCGATTAGAGATGGACTAATGGTTATTAGAAAAAAATGAAGCTATTCCGTTTACTATTATTTTTTATTTTTTATCGCTTATTGGCAAATGGTAGCTCTATATATGGGCAGACTATAACTGTACCTAATAAAATTAGCTTTGCCAATATGCAATTATATATAGCAGCAGAAGCCAAAGAAGAAATACAAAAAAAGGTAACATCTTTAACCCGCAGCCCTAAACACTATAAAGAAGTTTTTGACCGTATCAATTTATACATGCCTCTTATAGAAAGAGTTTTAAAAGAAGAAGGGCTACCAGATGATTTAAAGTATTTAGCCATACAAGAAAGCCATTTGATAGCTGATGATATTTCTGAGACCAATGCAGTAGGATTTTGGCAATTTAAGCAAGCAGGTGCTTTAGAAGTAGGTACAAGAATAGACCGTTATATTGATGAACGGATGCATATCGTTGCTTCTACTAGAGCATTTGCCAAATATATTAAGAAGCATTATAGCCATTTTAACAATTGGCTATATTCACTATTGGCGTTTCATTTAGGAAGAGGTGGCGCAAAGACATTTATTAAAGGGAATAAATGGAATATTGGTGCTAGAACAGCAACAATAGATAGTCATGCTCATTGGTATATATATCACTTTATAGCGCATAAGCTTGTATTTAAAGATGCGATAGGTAAAGAACTGCATCCAGAACTATACCTGTATGAATGTCGAGATTGTCAGGGGAAAACCATTCATGAACTTAGCCAACAATTTGGTGTATCTTTACCGATGATACGTACCTACAATAAGTGGTTAAAGCCTACTAAAATACCAGAAGATGCGACCTGTTCTGTACTGATACCCATGACACACCAACAATATGCGCAGCTTGACCATTTACGTGTATATAGCCTCTTGGATAAATATAAGATAAATTACAGTGCTTATTGGGACAAAGCTCAAAATTTTCCTTGTATTACCTCTGCAAAAAGTACAAACAAAAGCCAGCCAACTATACAAATCAATGGTATTAATGGTATTGTTGCGCAACCTAACGATAATTTAACTACCCTTGCAACTAAGGGGAATATTCCTTTAAAACAATTTTTAGAATTTAATGATATTGATGCCAAGCATCAGATAGAAATAGGACAAGCATATTATTTTAAAGCTAAAAACAATAGAGCCAATGTACACTACCATATTGTAAGACACAAAGAAACTTGGTGGAGCATAGCTCAGAAGTATGGTATAAAGTTATCATCTCTATTGTCTAAAAACAGAGCTCGAAAAGCATTGACACTTACAGCTGGCAGAGTACTTTGGCTACGCTTTATGAGGCCTGCTAATATACCTATTGCCTATTTAAATGACCCAATAATTAATAACGCACCTTCTAAACCTGATGTAGCACAAACCTATGCTGTAACAGAAAATACAACTACATACTTTAAAAAGGGTTCTAATAATTAGATTTAAAAGGGAAGTTATATATATTCGCTGGGAAAACAAATTATAGATACTTGTGATAGAAAAAATTATTCAACTTGAAGAAATTAGTCTTGTGGACTTCCTGGGTGTAGAAGATAGAAATATTGCTACGCTTGCAGCCCTTTTTCCAACAGCCAAACTTGTATCAAGGGGTAATGCAATAAAAATACAAGGCAGCCAGGAGGTAGTTCAGAACTTATATGAAATTATTCAATGCTTATTAGATCATTACCGTAATCAAAACTTGATTAACCAAGAGATCATTCAGCATTATGCTAATCGAAATAATAGAATACATCAGGAAGTGGACAAGCCTGGCACTGTAATTTTACATACGGCTAAAGGTAAACCTATCAAACCTAGATCAGCGAACCAACGTAAGATAGTAGCTGCTGTACATGAAACTGCATTGACATTTGTAGTAGGGCTTGCAGGCACTGGGAAAACATATATTTCTATGGCATTGGCCATACAGGCGCTTAAAAGGAAAGAAGTTGAAAAGATTGTAGTGACTAGGCCCATTGTGGAAGCTGGGGAAAGTTTAGGCTTTTTACCAGGGTACCTAGAAGAAAAAACAGCCCCTTACCTCTACCCTATTTATGATGCCTTAGATGATATGATTTCTATTGAGAAGCGTAAGCATTATCAAGAAAACGGTATTATAGAAGTTGTCCCATTAGCTTATATGCGCGGGCGTACCTTACACAATGCTTTTGTAGTATTAGATGAAGCACAAAATACAACATCTAATCAGATGAAAATGTTTTTAACAAGGATGGGGCTTCATTCAAAACTTATTATTACAGGTGATCCAACTCAAATAGACTTACCTAAAGCTAAGCAGTCGGGTTTAGTAGAAGCATTAGAAGTTTTAAAGCCTGTTGCAGGAATCAATTTTGTTCACTTAGAAGAAAGTGATATAGTGAGGCATCCATTAATCAAAGATATTATCCAGGCTTATGATAACAGTGGTCGATAAATAGGTTAATCACATTTCATCCGGACGTATGCATCGAGGGAGAGATAATTTTTAGCTATTCAACTACTTAGCCTTTCTTATATAAAAATCTCAAAAACTGAATTACCATAAACTTCTAAGGAATATATAAGGTCTAAACAAAGCAATATCTACCGTAGTAGGTTTGCCTACACACTTCTCTCCCACTTCAGCACAGTCCGGCTACTAACTGATATTACTATACAGAATTCTCTAACAACTAAAATCTTTATCAAAAGAATAAAGTTTCATCATCATTTCTTAGCCAATACTTCCAAACTAAGTTTTTCTAATTCCTGTGCCACATGGTCTACCCCTAATTGGTTGGCAAGTGGTACAAAGAAAAGCAAGGTCTCATTGGCTATATGCTTTTGTTTAGATAAGGACAAATGTCCTTCAATGGTACGCATGTTATGAAGCCTGTCAGCTAATTTTACAAAAGCCGCCCGCTCATCTTCATAGTTAATTAACCTTTTAATATTTTCATGTTCCTCAAGGCTTAGCCTTCTTATTTTATCCTCTAGGTTGGTTACCTTTCCTACTATAAAAGCTACTTTTTCTCCAAACATAGCCTTAATATGGGTTATAGATAAGCTAGTATCTTCCACTGTATCATGTAGTAGTGCTGCTATTACGGCATCCTGATCTTTGCAATAATCTAGCAAGATCAATGCTACAGCTATTGGGTGAGTGAAGAAAGGTTCTCCTGATTTTCTTTTAACTCCTGCATGATACCTCTTAATGGTATTAAGTGATTTTTCTATAACATTTGTATCAAGTTTAGCAGTTTTTGTTTTATTAAGTAGCTCTTCCTCCAGCTGTATGGCTAAAGGATGCTTTACTTCTTCCTCACTGGCCACTGCAGGCGCCCTTAAAAGCTCCATAACCTTTCCCCTTACTTCACGTACATTGATAGGAAGAACATATATATGGGTATCTTCCTTATCTAGCTCTGCATAACCATAATGAGCATCGATAATACGTGCATTATTTAACAAAGCTTTTCTATCTCCATCCCCAGCCATCCGACTAATAGAAGGTGCTTGATCAAACATATATACACGATTAGAGGTATTAGATAATAGTTCCTGGGTTGTAATGGTAATTTTAATAGCCTTTAGTTTTCGTGTATAATCTTTCATATGTTCTACACTATGGCCTAGCATGGCATCTTCAAGTGCAATAACAATAGTTTTATTGGATAGATTATGTTTATGGATATAACAGATACTGTCAGCAAGCACTTGTTTGATCTTATCAGCATCCGCATAGATTGACTCCTCTTTAGTATATTTTTTACTGCTTAGTTGAGGGGACTGTCCATCAAAGTCTTTTAACTTGAGTATATCTTTAATTTCTACTATAAGATCTTCTAGTTTGATCTGGCTTACTTCTAATCTTACATAATCGGTAATACGATAAATGGCTTGTTGCATGTAAGCAGCTGCGGTTGTTCCAAACAAAGCCAACTCATCTTCTTTTAGTTCTTTAACAAGCGTCTCTTTATAGCCTAAAATTTCAGATAGTTCATCTTTTAATTGTTTATATATATTTTCTAAATAAACATTCTTATTCTCGAGCCTTGTTTGGCTTTGTTTAAATCTGAATAGAGCAATAAGAAAGCTACTAAACAAAAGAATGCCATAAATAACTTTAAATTGCCCTGAACCAGTTGAACTGGTACAAGCATATAAATCCCCACAATACATGTAAAAAACTAGGCAGCCAATAATTATACCTACCAAAGAAACAAATAACATTAGGGGCCAGGAAAGTAAAAATGCAGTCATGATTAGATTAATTAGAAAAATCATGACTTGTACTTCATGAAAGCCACTCATAAGTACTAAGATAGTCCCTACTATAAAGAGTACATACAGGATACCCGCTGGCCAAGCAAAGGTGATGAACCATTTGGCTTTAAAAGTAGGGGGCCAAGCAGGATAGGTAAGAAACCCAGCCGTCATAACTAAAACAGAATGTGCAGCAATATCATAGAGCTTTTGATAATTGGCAACTGTTGACTCTGGTATGGTGTAAAAAGAAGCATACGTGGCACCAATCACATAAATGGCAAAAAGCGTATAAACAACTTCATAAGCCGGCAGATTTTTTTGTAAGTAAGTATAGATTTGTGGATGTCTAACCTTATAAATAAATTTCTGCCATGCCTCTCTACGGCCTTGCCGAGCTGCCAAAAGGGGTTCTCTATCTCGTATGCCTATCCAGCCCCCTTGTTGCCTAAGTATATAATGACTGCCTACATAGAATACTAAGTTAGCGATCATACCAGGGATAAGACTTTGCATGCCTGTATGAGTTAAAAACTTATTCCATAATATCACAGTTATACAGCCTGCTGACATTCCTATAAGAACTGATCTGCTACTACTTCGAAAACCAAAAATGGCTAATAAGAGTGGTACAGTAACAATAGGCATATAAAAGCTGCCAGACAGTAGCATCAATTGTAGTAAGTCTGTACTGCGAAGCGCTAATAACAATGCAAAAATTCCTAAAACAAAGGAAAAAACTCTAACGATCTTAATAGAATCTTTCCAATAAAGCTGCAGTGGTTTCAGAATATCATTAACTGCTAACACAGCAGATGAATTAAGATAAGAGTCTGCTGTAGACATAGCCATGGCTGTAATACCAATAGCAATAAGTCCTTTCAGTCCTGGATAAGCATAGGTTGTAATAATATAGTTTACAAGACTACCAGACTCTAGATTAGGATTATCTGACAGTAATAAAATAGCAATCCAAGCTAATGAAGCAACCATCAGTAACGAACTTGCAGCTGCATAGGTAAAAGAATCTTTAACTTGTCTAAGATCTTTAGATATAGTTACGCGCTGGAATATAGCAGGAGTTATGCCCGGAATAGCAAAATAAAGCACTAAGCCTAGTGCAGATAAAAATTTAGGGTTCCAACCTAGCATTTCCTTGAAGTTAAATACCGGATTGGTAACTAAGGTATGTGCTACTTGTCCAGGTTTTTTTAGGTGGTTCCAAACCACCAAGGCAAGAATAGGGATAAAAATACTAAAGACAATAAACTGCAATAAATCTGTAATAATAACAGATCGGATACCACCGAAAGCTGAATAAATAATGACGATAGAAGCTGCTGCAACAGTAACCCAAGGCCCCTCAAATCCTAAGAGGAAGTTTAACATTTTAGCAATCACCTGAAACTGAATGGCTATATAACCAATTCCACCAAGTATTCCGCTAATAGCAGTAATTATACGTACCAATCGGCTAAATAGATTTCCCATTGCCTCGGCAACAGAAAGATTATTTAAAAATTCGCCCATACGTACAGCAAGTACTTGACCAGTAAATAGCAAACATAAACTTGATCCCAGAAGTGGTATAATATATTGCAGTCCACTTGTATAAGCATTTTGTAATCCATAAAATATAAATCCACCTCCAAACCAGGTAGCTACAATGGTAGAAGTTACCGTAGCTGTAGTAAAATCTTTATTACCTATGGAGAAATCTCGCAAGCTTCTTACACGTCGACCAGCGATCAGGCCTATTATTAAGTTAACAAGTAAAAATGTAGTGAATAGTATGATATCTAAGTAATCTTTTAGCATAAGGTCCATATTTATAGGGTAGCTTATTTTAAGAAAACATTTTTATTTTTTCACTATCCCCTACGTTGATTTTTTTTATAATTTCAAAACCTACTTAATCTTATATGCAACAAGTTTATTTTTTTAATGATTCGATCACATGAGATTTAATGCTTAAGATAACCCTTCCTAATTTGATATTCACCGGCTTCTTGTAATAACTTAGGCATGTAAATCCAACTTACTAATAATTGATCTCAACTACCTAAAAGTATAATAACTGACCAAGGTTTTCCCATGTATGTCTGTTATTCCTAAAGTAAGTTCGATTCTGGATGGCTTGAGGATTTTAAATACCTATAAGCTATTAAAAAATTATTGATAAAGAATTTTATTCTGTAGTATGCGTTCACGGGTCTGCCAATGCTAGCAACTCATTATTTTAAGTATAAAAAGACACTTGGTTGCTAAGAATAAAAATTAACTGTATACTAACCATAACCAATAATTTTTATAGGTAGTTGCTAAATAAAACATACGTTTTTGGCTTATTTTAAAGGTAGTAGACCCATGAACACGTACTATTTTCTGTGAGATATAAAAGTGTGAAATACTATATAGAAATTTTTTACTTTAGGCTAATAAGACAGGAAGTTGAGGTAAATTTTGAATCAAAAGCGGAGAGAGGGGGATTCGAACCCCCGGTACAAAAAATGTACGGCAGTTTAGCAAACTGCTGGTTTCAGCCACTCACCCATCTCTCCTTTTGTTAGTGGGGTAATATATGATAAATAAATTTTCAAATAAACTACAGTAAATTCTATTTCACTTCATTGGCCAATTTAGTCAGAAAGGCCGTTTGTATTAGTTTCTGAAAGCTTACTCATATATAGCAAAGTAACCAAGATAACATTTTAGCTTTACTATAACTCGCTTATAGTAAAGGCATATTAAAACTAAGCTACCTTTTTGAGAATTTCTTTAAAAGCTTCTGGGTTATTCATAGCCAAGTCAGCCAATACTTTTCTATTAAGCTCGATGCCACTTGCTGCTAGTTTCCCCATGAATTGAGAATAGCTTAAGCCATTCATTTTTGCTGCAGCATTAATACGCTGAATCCAGAGCCTTCTAAATTCTCTTTTCTTAGCTTTTCTGTCTCTATAAGCATATTGTAGCGCTCTTTCTACTGCATTCTTTGCTATGGTCCATGCATTTTTCCTTCTTCCCCAATAGCCTTTTGCTAATTTTATTACTCTTTTTCTTCGTGCTCTAGAAGCAACTGCGTTTACTGATCTGGGCATATTTTATTTTTTTAATCTATATAAGCTTTTCCAACTATACGTAATTAGATACGAAGTAGTTTTTCTATTCTACTTTTGTCTGACTTATGCACCAAAGCAGTGTGAGTAAGTCTTCTCTTCTGCTTGGTTTGCTTTTTATCTAGCATGTGATTTTTAAAAGCATGCTTACGTTTGATTTTTCCTTTTGCTGTTAAGGCAAATCTCTTTTTAGCTCCTGAATGTGTTTTTACTTTTGGCATTTTTATAGCTTAGTATGATTGCAAATTTAATAACTACTTAACGGAAGACCTATATACAATCTATATAGTTTATAAAAAATCTAAACTTTTAACCTTTAGAATTCTTTGGACTAATAGATAAGTGCATTTTTCTACCTTCTAACTTGGGCATATGCTCTATTTTCCCGTGTTCTTCAAGCGCTTGTGCAAACTTCAACAAGAGTAATTCCCCTCTTTCTTTAAATACAATGGTACGTCCTACAAATTGCACATAAACTTTAACTTTAGCTCCTTCTTGCAAGAACTTGGTAGCATGTTTAATCTTAAAGTTCAGGTCGTGCTCATCTGTATTGGGCCCTAGCCTTATTTCTTTAATTGTAGTCTTCTGCGATTTTGATTTAATCTCTCTTTGCTTCCTTTTCTGCTCATACTTAAACTTAGAATAATCAATAATCTTACATACAGGCGGCTCCGCATTAGGAGATATTTCTACTAGGTCGAGTTCCCTTACTTGTGCCATCTTTAAGGCTTCTGCAAGTTTATATACGCCTGGTTCTAAATCTTCACCTACTACCCGCACTTCAGGTGCAGTGATTCGTTCATTGATTCTATAAGGTTCTTCTACCCTTCTATTGAATCTTGGTTGAAATTTTCTATCGCTAATAGTCAATTAATTTAAAATTTTTTCCTTATTGTAGAAATTACAAATATCCAAAAATATTACATCTATTAAAATAGATACAGCAATATAATTATATAAATTTTATATCTATCATCAGTTATTGCTCGAAATTAAAGCATTTTATGAAATATCTTCAACAATTTCTTGTACTAATTTATCGATAGGGAAGCTCCCTTGATCTCCAGCACCTTGTTTTCTTACAGAAACTGTCCTTTCAAGTTGTTCTTTTTCACCTATAATAAACATATAAGGAATTTTGCTTAGTTCGGCTTCTCTTATCTTTTTACCTATTTTCTCGTCTCTATGATCTATAAAGCATCTAATATCTTTATTGCGCAGATTCTGATTTACTTCTTCTGCATACGCAGCAAATTTTTCAGAAATAGGTAATATAGCTACTTGCTCTGGTGCAAGCCATAATGGAAGTTTTCCAGCAGTATGCTCCAATAGTATAGCAATAAATCGCTCTAATGAACCAAAGGGTGCTCTATGAATCATTACAGGCCTGTGCTTTTTGTTATCAGCACCAGTATAAGACAGATCGAACCGTACAGGTAATTGATAATCTAGCTGTACTGTGCCAAGCTGCCAATTTCTACCAAGCGCATCTTTCACCATAAAATCTAACTTAGGTCCATAAAAAGCCGCTTCACCTAATGCCTTCGTTGTATTTAGCTTCCTTAACTTAGCAACTTCTTCTATAGCTTCTTCTGCCTTATCCCAATCTTCCTGATCCCCTATATACTTATGTAGCTGTTCAGGGTCTCTAAATGACAACCGAGCTGTATAGTCGCTAAAACCTAATGCACTAAACACATAAGTTACCAAGTCTATAACTTTAGCAAACTCTTCTCTTACTTGATCATTTCTACAAAATATGTGCGCATCATCTTGTGTAAAGCCCCTTGTACGTACTAACCCATGTAACTCACCATGCTGCTCATATCGATACACAGTACCAAATTCTGCCAAGCGCACCGGTAAGTCCCGATAAGATCTAGGCTCATGCTTATAAATTTCACAATGGTGGGGGCAATTCATAGGTTTCAAGAAGAACTCTTCTCCTTCATGAGGGGTACGGATAGGCTGAAAAGAATCTTCCCCATACTTATCGTAATGACCTGAGGTCATATACAGCTCTTTATGACCTATGTGAGGGGTAACTACTGGTTGGTAGCCTGCTTTTACCTGGGCCCGACGTAAAAACTGTTCTAGCTGCTCGCGCAAAACAGTACCTCTAGGCAACCAGAGAGGCAAACCAATACCAACCTTTTCGGAAAAAGTAAATAACTTTAACTCTTTACCTATCTTCTGATGATTTCTCTTTTGAGCTTCTTCTAATAATTCTAAATAAGCTTTTAGTTCTTTTTGCTGAGGGAAAGTAATACCATAAATTCTTGTAAGCTGTTTATTCTTCTCATTACCACGCCAATACGCGCCTGATATGTTTAAGAGCTTTACAGCTTTTATAAAACCTGTATGGGGAATATGAGGACCTCTACAGAGGTCGGTGAAATTACCATGCTTATAAAAGGTTATACTTCCGTCTTGTAAGCCTTCCAACAACTCTACCTTGTAAGGATCACCTTTTTTCTGAAAGAAGCTAATGGCCGCAGGCTTATTAACGACAATTCCTTGATAAAGGTTATTTTGGCGAGCTAATTCTAGCATCTTCTCTTCTATGCGAGGCAGATGGGTAGCATCAAAATCATAATCACCAAAGTCTATATCATAATAAAATCCATTAGCAATAGCAGGACCAATTCCTAGTTTAATACCAGGGTAAAGCGACTCTAGCGCTTCTGCCATTAGGTGAGCTGAAGAATGCCAAAATGCTTTTTTACCATCTTCATCCTGCCAAGTAAGCAATTTTACTGCAGCATCCTCAGTAATAGGCCTGGTTATATCCCATACCTCACCATTAACTAGACTTGCTAAAATTTGCTGAGATAGACGTTCACTAATAGATTGTGCTATTTCTAAGCTGGTTACCCCTTTAGCAAAAGATTTTATAGTACCATCTGGCAGTGCAATATTAACTGTATGGTTATGCATAACGCTGAATTAATGATCTGCAAAGATGGGAATTTAGCTCGTAAATTGCCACTAAATTTTACTAAGTTGATTACCTAATGTTGTTATATATACTTCTAAGGCAAAACTTTTTCTTCAAAGACCTTCCTAGAAGAATACCTACCCACAAAATAACCGACTATTGTAGCTAATACAACCAACAGAATATCTTTGTCCAAACGGAAAAACATCATAGTTATTCTACGCTGTTCATAGATAATAAAAAGTAAATCAATGTAGAGTAGGAAATAAAGAATACCAAAGCTGACTAGCTTACTGAGAGCAGAGAAATCTTCCCGTCTCAGCACAACAATTATAAATATACCTAGTGCTATAAGCCCTAGTGTTAGTGTAGAGAGCACAATCGTTAGCACAGGGTGTAGTAAGAGGTCTGATATACTACTATATAAAAATATGATACCGCTCATAATGCCGGTCATCAACCCTTGCCGCTTAGCTTCCCCCTCAATCAAAGTTTTTAGTTTTTTTTCTTTTCGATCTGAAGCTTGCGTAGTCACATCTGCGTTCTTGTCAGCCTTTTCAGCCGATTCATCTAATACTGCTAATAAATTATATGTATATAGTGTAGGGGTAATACGAGCATAGACATTATTAGAACCTGTTATGGCTCCTATAAAGCATAAAGAAATTATATAAAGAATGGTTTTTCTCATACGAAACATAATATGTTAGATTTAGCTGCCTTATTATAAAGATAATTAAAAAAATCTAGTTTATATTATATAATAAGGCATATCTATTAGCCATTAATTGTAGCTCATAAAACCAGGTTAACAACCATTAGCCGCTTTAAGATCTCTTATTAAAGAAAGCTTACTTATATGAATATAGAGGATAAAAAACAGAGTTTACTTTTTAAACGAGGTGGGACTTGCCAAGAGGAAAGATTATTACAAGGTTTACTTAACAATGATAGGTTAATAGACAGCAAAGGTTTAGATGAATATATTGTATTTACTTATCTATATAGCGATCTGCTTAAATTCTATGAGAACCAAAATGAATCTGTCAACTATAATGCATGGAGGAGTTTTATAGAATTTGACGATACAACTATCCATTCGCTTATTCTTCATACGCAGCTCAATAAGCTTAAAGAACCTATTAGCAATTATTTCTTGGCACTAAAACGTATTAAGTCCATAGAATTAGATAACAAACATCTAAAAGGGTTACTGTCTACACTAGAGGAAATTCTATTATTATTTAACTATTGGCATGAAAACCTATCTGAAGAAAGTGTAGTTAAATTGGAGATCTATAACCTAATACGGTATGAACTAAATGGGGATATTACTTTCTTATACAACTTATTAAAACAAGAATCCAATAGGGGCCTAACCAATCCTCCTATACCCTTTTTTAAATTTATAGAAAGCCTATGGGATAAACATGAAATTTGGGAGAGGAACCTAACGGGTTTAGATGAAGGCTTAGATGCTGTGACAATGCATCAACAAGTACAAAATACGCTAAACGATCTGTTTGACAGTATTTTTAATGGTATGGCCAATTTACAAAAATTGGCTGGAGAAAATTATACTTCTACATTAATAAGCCAGCAACATAGACCCCAAGCTGCACTAATTATAGCCTTTTTAAGGCTATTAGAATATGCCATAGTGCATATGAATCATATTCCACAACGCCATTTAGACTATTACTATAGAGAAGTCTTAAAATTTAGTGAAGAGCCGGTAAAGCCTGACAAAGTATATGTACATTTCCTCCTAAAAGAGAATAAAAAGAATTTTCTTCTAGCAAAAGGATTACAGCTGACTGCCGGTAAAGACGAGGCAGGGCAAGATATTATTTTCGAAACAGATAAATCATTAGTTGTCAGCCAAGCTAAAATTAGCCGCATTCATACCTTTAACTTATTAACCCAAACACATGACTCAGATGAAAGCTTTCCTAAAATAGATCTTGATGTAGCTACTTATGAACCAGAAGCTATTTATCAACAGAAAAAATATTTAAATCTTTTCTCAAACGATACATCTGCACAAATAACAACATTAGGGCCCATAGGCTTTTTGATTGCTTCTCCTATTTTATACCTCAAAGAAGGAAAAAGAAAAATAACCCTAGGGTTCAAGTTTGAAAAAAAGACTTTCGAGGCCTTAGTACAATCAGTAAAGGAAGGAGATACTGTTGCTTCTAATGAAGTTTATGATAAACTGGCTAGTAGATTTAATGAAACCATTACTGTACAGGCAACCACTGAAGAAGGATGGACTAGCATACCTCAAAATTCCGTTAGCACTACTGTAAAAAGTGAAAAGAGTTACTTAGAGATTACCCTCATGCTAATGCCAGATATACTTCCTATTGTAAAGTTTAGCAGTGAGTTACATGGAGAATTAGATAGAATTGAGGCTCCTAGCCTTCGTATTTTATTGCATCCAGAATCGCCATTAGCTTATATTTTCTTATTTAAAGAAGTAGCTCTTGAAAGGCTAACTATCAACGTTGATGTAACAGATTACAGGGGTCTTGTCTTACAAAACGATCTAGGATTGATTGATACTAGTCAACCTTTTCAACCTTTTGGACCTTTTCCTAAACTCCACTCTAATTTTTATATAGGAAGCGATGAGATATTCTATAAAGATCTAACAAATTTTAAAATTAATATTACTTGGGTAGGACTACCTACTATGGATAATGGATTTAAAAAGTATTATGAAGCCTACCCAGGAAAAATAACCAACCAAGACTTCCAAATAAATGTCTCTTATCTAAAACATAGGCAATGGAATCCATTCTACCCAGAAAATAGACAAAAAATTGCCTTATTTGAAGTTGAGAAGAAACTTGCTAATACCGTAGAAAACTTAAAAGAGAAACGGACAATTGGCGAAATAGATTTCGATAAGCTTGGCTTACTCAGACAAATATATGCTCTTAATCCTCCCGTATGGACAGCTAAGACACTAACAGGATTTCTTAAGTTAGAACTTGATGGACCTGATATGGCATTTGGGCATACTATCTACCCTACCGTATTAGCCCAGACCACCATACTGAATGATAAAAATAAGCATAAAAAACAAGTCGATGTTCCCATACTTAATGAACCATATACACCAGTTATCAAGTCATTAAGTGTAGACTATAGTGCGCAAGACCAAATTTATCTTAAAAAGGCACATGAACCAGCCAATCAAAACTCCCTTAAGCGATACATAAAATTGATGCCTTTTGGATATAAAGCTGAGTTTCCTAAAGCGACCAAGGATTTTGCACATACCATTAATGCAGATACAGGGGAATGCTTTTTTACGCTAGGTATCCAAAACCTGAATGCTTCTATCATGCGCTTACATATTCAAGTGGACGAGGGTGGCATTAATCCTGATAGTGAATTTACTAAGCCTACTTGGAGCTATTTATCAGACAACAACTGGGTTAATTTTAAGGAAAATGAAATTATTGCAGATGAAACCATGGGGCTTACTAAATCTGGTATTATTGTTTTTATAATACCTACTGCTGCTAACGATAGCAATACATTGATGAGCACAGGGCTTATATGGATTAGAGGTAATTTTCCACCTAACTCATCTTCTCTACCCAAAATATTAGGTATGTATACCCAAGCTGTATCAGCCACTAGAAAGATTGACACTTCTAAAAACAGCGAGCAACCTACTAGATTACCTGCCTACACTATACAAGGCATTCTAGGTAGCTCTATAGCTATAGAGTCTGTGGTGCAACCTTTCCCATCATTTGGTGGAAAACCAGCCGAGACACAAACTAAATTGTATACAAGAATTAGTGAACGTTTAAGGCACAAAGATAGAGCCATTTCCGCTTGGGATTATGAAAGAATTGTATTAGAGAGATTTCCTGAAATATTTCGTGTAAAATGTATCAATCATTCAAGAAAAAACCAACCATTTGTACTTCAGCCAGGCAGAGTAACCTTAGTAGTAATTCCTACTATTAAAGAAGCTATCTTAGGTAAAAACTCTTTACCACAAGCAAGCAAGCAGCTATTAGAATCCATTAAGCAAGAATTGCAAAAATCAGCTTCTCCTTTTGTATCTATTGAAGTCATCAACCCTGTATATGAAGAAGTAAGGGTAAACTTAGAGGTAAAATTTAAAAGAGGGTATGAAAAAGGCATATATTCTAATGAGTTACAAAGAGCTATCAAAAGCTTTCTTTCACCTTGGTTGTTTAACAAATCTGAAGATATCCGCTTGGGAGTGATTATTCCTTCTTCAAAAATTATGGATTTTATTAGTAAGCGATATTATGTGGAAGCTATCGGAAATTTCTCTATATTAAAATATACAGGGTCAAACATTACAAAGATTACAGATTATGACAACCAACTCATGTCTACTTATTCTTGGTCTGTTATGTTTTCTTCTGATAACCATAGAATAACAGTAGTAGATAACATTGACCCTAATTCCAATCTACGTTACGGTGGTGTAGACGATATGAGTGTTGAAGATGATTTTATCATAGGCCCTTGGAAATCCAATTCAGAACAGAAATGGATAGAGGAGGTGCAGGAAGAAGAAATACAAGAAAGTCTAGAAGAATATTATTTAATAACCAAGAAATACATTAAGCATTAAATTTATGTCCATAGCTAGCAGAGTACAGCTCAAAAAAGCTTTTGAAAAAGGTGCTATTCCTACAGAACAAGATTTTAGCAACCTAATAGACTCAATGATTCATAAACAGGAAGATGGATTAATTTCAGAAGACGAAGGTTTAAGGCTTTCTCCTAAAGGGAGTGATAGAAGACTACTTACATTCTTTGATAATCTGAATGGATTTAAACCTTCTTGGGCAATTGAGCAATACCCTAAAAACAGCTCAGAGTTCGGTCTTAACTTAGTAGATCAGCAAGGAGAAAGCAAGCTATTTATTCGTTATGATGGAAATGTGGGTATTGGAACTTTAAATCCTACTAACAAATTAGAGGTAAATGGCAACATGAGTATGCATGGTCGTCGTGGCACTTATATGTCTGGACAAGTACCAGGTGACGGAAGCTGGTATACTATTACTCCTAAACTTAGCCAATGCCATGCTTTTGAAATTATTGCTAAAGTAAGTAAGGCAGGTAGAGGTCTACATGCTATGTTACATGCATTTGCCTTAAGCACATTTAAAGGTTCTAAAAGCCCAATTACAAAGACACATGCCTACTATAATAGCTTTAGGGATAAAATAGACATACGATGGGCAGGAACTAATTTTAATTATGCATTGCAAATAAAAACCAAGCGCAATTATGGAGCAGGCAATATGATTTCTTACTATATTACTAATCTTTGGTGGGAAGAAGGTGAAGAGAGTGTGAAAGAAAGTAAGTAAAACAGAATTTAGTTTACATATTAATTTAAAAATCTACTATAAAAACAGAAAGCATATATAGCATGGCTACCATAGAATTACGTTTAGATATTAATGAAGTAAATGTTATTATTAAAGCATTATCAGATCGTCCTTTTAAAGAAGTGTATGAATTACTAGGGAAAATACATGCACAATCTAATGCACAGCTATCACAAAACACTGCTGAAGGTAAGAATGGCAAGGGTTAGTTGTTATGGATAGCTACAAACATGTATTGGCTCTAATAGAACCCTTTTAAATTAAAGCCAGCATTAATAAAGCTTACCTATATTATAGCACAAGTTATTTGCATGCTTTTGCCTTTATTTTCAGGACACTTTTATGACAGATAACTTGTGATATATGGAAACAATAATATCAATTTGATCTGCATGTTTCCTTAACTCTTTATTACCTCTGCTTGTCATTGCCATGAATTGCTCATTAGACCCGCTGCGAAACAACTGCCGTAAAAAAACAGAGGAGCATTTTGCACAATTCAGAAAATATAAAAAATAAGAATAGACGTTTAAAGTATAAAAAACGCAGGTTGAATTTTTATAAATAATAAATTTAACTCTCAAAAATCTAATGTTTTTATCGATCTTCTGTTTCGCAGCGGGTCTATTCTTGTTTGCATCTGAATTATGAAGAAGCTGCTTTGCTTACATACTAGTTAAGTTATGCTAAAAATTTTGTAAACTCTTCTTCTAACTCCCGCATGCTTGCTGCTTGTAGCTGTGCTGCTATTCCCTTCTCTATTAGATGTTTGGTCCCCAATAATTATGGTTATATTAGAGTAGCTACTATAAGTGATCAAAATCAAGCTAAAAAATTATGGGACAACTATTGCATAAATGCGCCAGGACAACAGAGAAAACTCGTAGAGAAATACAGCTATCTAAAGAAAGCATAGCCACTTTAGCTAGAGGATATGGAGTTAACCGTAAAACAGTAGCTAAATGGAAAAACAGAACTACATGCCAGGATGCAGCTATGGGGCCTAAAGTCAGGCGTTCTAAGGTATTAACCCAGCAAGAGGAAGGGGTTATTATTGCTTTTAGAAAGCTGACTCAATTGCCCTTAGATGATTGTCTGTATACTTTACAAGAAACCATACCTCACTTATCGCGTTCTACTTTGCATCGTTGTTTTCAGCGCCATGGCTGCCCTAAACTAGAGAAAGTACAGACTAAGGAGAAAGTGGCTAAGAAGCATTTTAAAGCGTATCCTATTGGCTACTTCCATATAGATATAGCACAAGTGCAGACCGCCCAGGGTAAACTCTATTTGTTTGTGGCAATAGATAGAACCAGTAAATTTTGTTATGCTAGACTCTATCCCTTTGCTTCTAAATCAGCAGCCGTAGGCTTTTTACAAGACTTGATAGCTTTTGTTCCTTATAATATAGATAAAATACTTACTGATAATGGTGTACAGTTTACAAACAGGAAAGAAGGAGAATTAGGGCTCGAGCATATGTTTGACCGCATTTGTGAGCAAGAAGGCATCGTTCACAGAAGAACGCAGCTGGCACATCCATGGACCAATGGCCAGGTAGAGCGCATGAACAGAACAATCAAAGAGGCTACTGTGCAAAGCTATTATTATAGTAGCCATCAGCAGTTAGAGCGGCACTTAAATGACTTCTTGTTAGCTTATAATTTTGCTCGTACACTTAAGGCACTCAAGGGCAAAACTCCTTGGCAATTGATAGAGGAACAATGGCAAAAAAACCTCACCTTTTTCATAAAAATATTAATACCTTCACTAAGGGACTAAACAATTAGATCTGCTGCGAAAGAGATAAAATAGAGTAGGAATTTGAATAAAACAGAGAGGATCTTGCCAGTAGCGATGCTATTTGTTAAAAAGCATGCTTGAAGTTTATCATACCCGCTATAATATTAAAGCGCAGGTTATATTTGTTCTCAAAGTTACGGTAAATAATCTTAAACACCTTGATCTCTCTTATCTTATGCTCTACCTTCATGCGTATGGAGGATAGCTTTCTGTTATGTTCTCTCTGCTCCTTGGTTAATGGCCGCTTACGGCTCTTTTTATAGGGAATCATGACATTGCTCTGTATCTTTTGCCAGCCTTGATAGCCACTATCTGCTAGCTTTAAGCTTTCTTTAGGTAAGAGTTTTTCTCCTTTACGGATTTTAAAGTCATGCTCTTTTCCTTTATGAGATTTGGATACAGAGAGTATCTTTCCATCTTCTCCCATCACTATCTCTGTTTTTATAGTATGTCTCTTCTTCTTGCCTGAATATGATTTCTTTTGCTTCTTAGTAGGCCTTTGCGTAGGCTGCTCGCTCACATCTGCTAATATGCGCAATACCTTATCTGAGGTTAAGCTGCAATCTTTTTTAATGCTAATCTTCTTAGCTAGTAATGGCTCCATTTTTCTTAACAAGCGGCATATGTTAGAGTTGTGTAAGTTAAACAAATAGCCTAAAAACACATGGCTAATATAAGTGCGATAATACATGAGTACACAGAGCAATTTATCTTCCATGGTAGGTAAATGACTCATCCTACCTTGGCGCAGCTTGCTCGATTCTAGCTCTTCAAAGAGAGGCCTTACTTTTAAAACTAATTGCTCAAAGGTTTCTAGTCTCAAGCCAGTTATTCTTCTAAAGTTATAGGGATATTTGCTTATCCTGGTGTAGGTTAAATGCATACTTATTCCTTTTATATAATAAGAATTACATCTTAACCCTTTTTATCTTCTTTGTCAACCTTTTTCGCAGCAGATCTAATGAAGACTGAGTTTTATGACACAGCTATGAGAAAAAAGATATATACCAGCTTAGAAGAATTGCAGCGTGATTTGGATGAGTGGTTATATTACTACAACAATGAGCGAAGTCATAGTGGAAAGTATTGTTATGGGAAAACGCCTATGCAAACTTTTAAAGACAGTAAGCACTTAGCCTTGGAAAAGAACAACGAGTTGTTGTATCTTTCTAGCACACCAGACAGGCTAGAGTATGCTGACAATTTGCATCCCCTGTTGTAATCTGTCTGTCAGTTTAAATCTTGACTTGTACAAATTATTAAGCCCTTATTGGTTTATTCAACCTTTTCTGCTAGAAGGTAACTTGGTGCACCTTGCTTGTATATCCATTTCTCTTTATTATTTAAAATCCTATTCGTTTCATCTTTACTTAACAAAACGTGTGAATCTTCCCACTCACTACTTTCTCGGCCTGCTATTTCAAATCCTATGTATCTATATATACCTAAATTATAATTAGAAAACAATTTAGTAACTTGATTTTTTAATATTATAAAATCAGAATCATTAATATAATAATTCTGCGGATATGCACCGATACCATTTCCGTTTGCTAAAAGCTTATTTCCTTTTTCTATTTCTAAAAAGTATGGTATTAACAATATAAATGTGTATTCACCTGTTTCTTCTATTTCTTCAAAAACATGTTTTTGAAAATTAGTCAGCATAGTTATCTTAATGTTGGGTTATCTTTTAAAGGAATTCGCTCCCATTCTTGATAGCTTCTTTTAAGATATGTACTTTTTTTACACTAATAATATCAGTGCCATCTTTTAGTTTTGATGGATCAACTTCTATAATTTTAATTATATCAGATGTATTAGTAGGATTTATTGCTTTAAATCCTGGCTTATCCTTTTTAAGCTTTTCAATTTTCCACCCTTTTTGTTGAAGGAATTCTTTAAACTGATCAGGGCATGCACCTTTAAAAGAATAATTTATTTCCTTCAATTCTAAAATTGAATTAACTTATTTTAATTTCCTCTTCTAAACCTATTTCCTTTAGGTGAATTGAGAATATTTCTGCCTGATTCCTAAATTTTTCTAAAGCATGATAATACCCCATTCCTATACCGCTTATAAACATTTTCTCATTATCATTTTCAAAAGAAGAACTTTTTAGATATTCATTAGTTTCCTCATAAGCCTCCTTTAATTGCTCTATAACTTCATATATATACCATTTATATCTATCCGCTGTTTTCTCTGATTTTTTTATATCTATCATTTCCTACTATTTAAAATGCCTTTAATAATTTCCCTTTGCTCTTTGAAGTTCTTTATCTCTTTCGGCCAAATTTTTTCTATCAAAGCTTGCCTTCTTTCAGCTCTTAACATATCCCAAGGCCCTTCTAAGTCTTTTCCATATTCTTTTAGATATCTTGCTGGGTCTTTTATTAAGTTTTTATGCTTTTCTATACTCTTTTCAAGAGACTTAAGGGCTTTTTCTAGCTGCTTGTCAGGCAATTGTATACTGCTTCTATACATACCAGCATGCTTACCTCCTTCTCTAGCAATCTCATGTGCTGTTTTAAATTGTTTCCCTTTATTCATTAAATCAATATTAACTGCTCCTTTCACCCCTTCTACTACCGCCTTCTCTACTTTAGCGCCTTGCTGGATTTTCTTAATAAACTCAACACCCTTGGTAGCACCTTTAGTGGTTCCTTTGATAATCTCTCCACCAAAGAGTGCTTGCACTATCTCTGCTGTCATATATCCCAATGCCTTATCTTGGCCTAAATGATAATTCTCTGCATCAAATGCTCGGCAGAAAAAGTCGTGCCTACTTTTTACTTCTTGGACAGCCTGCATACGAGCTTTATAAGCTGCTGGATCTTCCCAGTCTTGCTTTGTCTGATCAAATATGCATTTACAAGCTTTTCCTAGGTTAGCCCAGCCTTCTTTGACTCCTAACTTATCTTCCCACTTCACCAATGATTCTACTCCCCTCACCCCCAATTTACCCAACAGTATAGGCATATCTACTGTAAACGCTTTTCCAGTATCATAAAAGCTTTCCCCAAAACCTTTTAAACCTTCTGCTGCCCTTCTTAATCCTTTTGATGTATGTGGGCAGCCTAGTAGATCCCGTAAAGGGTTAATGATATTATCTCTAATCTCTTCTGCTTCTTTCCGAAATTCACGTGACTTGCCTATACCGGCTAATATTTTATAGTCTAATTCTGCACTTTCTATCAATTCATCTGTGCCGCTTTCCTCCGCTTCTCTTCTCAATGCAGCTGCTTCTATGCCTAACTCTACAGCTTGCTGATAAAGCGGGTGGCTTTGGAATTTCTCTAGCTGTTTTACCCTTAACGCTTGTAAAGACTTATTATTGGGTTCTTTTTTGAGCTTCTCATCGATCATCAATAATACTACTCTACAATTAGTAAATTCAGCATCCTCTACACAAGATTTCACTTGATCTTTAACCAAGCTTTTAAGTTGCTCTTTAGCTTGTCCTATTTTTATCAGCTCTTTTTCATGGGCTTTTTTGGGAGATGCTTCTTTTCTTCTGGCTTTTTGGTTAGCTCTTCTTTGTTCTTTTCTGGCTTGCCTTTTTGCTGCTGATTCTTTCTCTTTCTCATTTATACCTGCTTGGCTACTAGCCCTTTCTTGTTCTTCCTTTTGGCTTACTGTTTTCTCGTACTTAGCTTCTCTTTCTAAATGCTCCTCTACACCTTGCCTTTCTTCTTCTTCATCCTCCTCGCTACTGTTAGCATTCTCTTCTGCTGCTGGGAAATTAACAGTTATATCTAAAGTATCTATCAGTTTTTGCAAATTGAAGTTATTGCTGGAGTCTTCTGGAAAAATTTCCTCTAGTTGCGCTATGGTTATACCTGACTTATTGGTTATAGTTATTTCAGGCTTTTCGACTGACTTTCCTATGCTCTTAGCTAATTCTTCTTGCTCTTGCTCTATCCTTTTTGAAACATGCTTGGCTGCATAGCTAAAAGCTGACTTGTACTTATCCCATAAAACTTTCCTGTGAGTATAATCTCTAATCACCCCTTCAAGTTGTCTTTTAGCTTCTTTCAAGTTCTCTATACTAGGTGTCTTATATTGTTTAGTTGGGAAATCTTCCAATCGTTTTATAGCTGCTTCTACATGAGGTCTTATCTCTTGTGCCGTTGCTATGATAATAGCTGAGTCTGCTTCTTCCTCTTGTAGCCTGTTAATAGTTTCTATTCTTGCATCCAACACTTGCTTGATTTCACCTACGACTGCATTATACCTCTCCTTATCCAGGGCAGCTTCAACCTGTACAGATAGCTTTTCCAGCTCATTGAGTGCTTGCTCGAGCGAAGATCTGCTAATGCATTTATATTTTTCATACGACTTTAATTTTTCTATATAGAATCTAGCCTGTTTTTGTAGATATAGAGCGTCTGCTAAACCTTGTATTTTGGAATGTCCCAATTGGACTTGTATTTCCTTTAACAAATCACTCCACTGGTTATGAATTTCTGCTTCACTTTTATCAGTAGTACTAGTGGAAGTAGTACTAGATGTAGCCGGGTTAGTAGGCTCTGTAGCTGATACAGCAGGTGTATTTGTGCTAGTGCTTGAAGAGTAGTGGTCATAGCTAAAACTGTCCGCTCTATCATTGTAGGGTATTTTTGTCTTACGTGTACCACTCTCAACTTTAACTGCTGGACCTTTAGTGGGTGTGCTGAGTAGTGGTTCAGTAGTACTTGTAGCAGTAGAAATGTCCCCAGACGAAGATAGGGTTGTACTATGAAGGTTATTTGTTGCTTGGGTAGTACCAGGTGTCAAGCTTGTATCCTTTTCTTTTCCTTTATCTTTTACCTTAATCTCTTTTGGTGTAGTTGTAGCACTAGCTAGTATTGATTCTTTTCTTGTTTCCTCATAATGGCTAGTTGGACGCTCGCGCTCTAAGCTTTGTGTTAGCTCTGACTCTAATTCTTTTAAAGTAGACAATTCTTGACCTTTTTTGGTTAGCTGGTCTAACAACAGCTTATTCCCTATTTCAGAATTACCTGGTGTAATGTAAGCGGTCTGTGTTTGGCTATACGACCGTTCCTGTTGTTGCTTGATTTCACGTAGCTGTTTAAGTAGTTGCTCCCCTTTTGCTTGTTGTTGCTGGCTGGCTGATACACTCGTAGCTTTAGGACCATCATTTTTAGCCTCTTGTATGTGCTTTCTCACCTCCGTAGCTGCATTCTCTAGGGTAAGATGGGGGGCTTTAGATTCTTTGCTTGAAGAGGATGACTCCTTAGAAGCAGCAGGCTTACTTTCACTATTACTGCTACTAGCAGCTTGGTTAGATGCCCTGCTGCTAGAATATGAACTAGTATGGCTGGAGAAGCTAGAATGGGAAGTGCTATGGGTATCATGCTTTATACCTGCAGAAGATAACATAGCTGAGACATTAGCTGAACTCTTATCACAAAAATCCTTAAAACTATCACTAGTATGGGAAGTGCTATGGGTATCATGCTTTATACCTGCAGAAGATAACGAAGCTGAAACATTAGCTGAACTCTTATTACAAAAATCCTTAAAGCTATCTCGATGATGGGAACTGGAAGATGAAGTTTTTGGCATACTGAAACTACTATGTGAGCTTCCAATATTATGACTTGCTCTACCACTGCTACTACTTGAACTGTGGCTAGAGCCAGATGTACTCCTCTCACTAGATTCACTTCTGCTAGATGTCCTATCGCTATCATTTCCACCGCCTCCTTTGGAACCACTATTCCCACCACCGAGCAGCCCCCCGTCACCTATATATACATACCCTTTGCCAGTTGAACTTTTTTCAGGAAATACTACTCCTATATGTGCCTCTTGCCATTCAGGGCTATGTTTACTTAACTGGTTGGTTGTAAAACCAGGTGCTAGATATAAATCCAAATACTGCGTTCTACTAAAACCTATAGGAGCATTCTCTTTAACAATTGCCATCCACTTGCCTTCTACAACGGTTAGATATACTTGATGGCCTCCTTTTGCTATTAAACCTTGGTCTATTGTAAGAAGCTCAGCAACAGTAACATTTAATGCTATATCGCTAAGCTCACTAACTTGTTTCTGGCTGGCTCGAGCTTGCTCTCTATAAGAATCTAAATCCTTACTCTTATTTAAGGTAGTAAAATGCTTGTCCCCTATAGCTTTATCGTGAGTAAGCTTTCTACTGTAACCTGTGGGTCTATCTATATAAACCGGCGTTGTAAAAGTTTTTGCTTGACTCGATACCGACTTCTGCTCTTTATTCTTCTTTAAAGTTTTAGAGCGTCCTACAAAGAGAGCTTTACCTTCTGTGGCAGAAGCACTATTACTTTCAACTAAGGGCAACTGATTGGTTAAAGATTGGCTTAAAGTGGATTCTCTTTTATCCTTTGTCTCGGCAACGTATCTTTCTAATCCATTTACCAAGGGAACTAAGGCACCCACTTTGCTCGGTTCCTTATCTGCCTTCTTATGTCCATGAGCTATTTGCTGCTCTATAGGAATATTGAAATTATCACCACAACTGGTTAGTGTTAGTAGCTGACTACTCAGTAAAATAAAAGCTATGATTCTTTTAGAAGTGCTATACATGGCTATTTTTGATAGGTAAAGTTTGAAAAAAGAATGATTAGTTTTGAGTAATATTTAGATAAATATATCCAGGCAAATATGCAACAAATAATTATAAAAAGTGTAAAACTAAGTCGTGATTTAATTCTATTTATACTTTCCTTTAAACAACCTATTTCTAAGTAAGTATTAAGCTCTATTTCAGAGAAAAAACAAAAAGAAAAACCAGAAAAACTGGCAAAAAGAAAAAGAAAAAAGAGACTGGTTTGAAAGCTTTCAAAAGGAGCCATGTCAAGGATTTAAGGTATTAAAAAATACTACCTGCACATAGTAAAGGTGGAGATTTTTTAAGAAGCTAGGCATAGTGAAATCATTGACAAGACTTTTGAATGGCAATGTGTGCTTTGAAAGCTTAATTTGAGGAGCTTTTTTATTTTAAGGCGAGCCGATTGCGAGCGCGATCGAGCCCGCCCAGGAAAGAGCCGTGCAAACGGAGACCTGGGCGTCGAAGGCTTTTTTGCCTAGGTGTATAAATGAAATGTAGCAGTCGCGGTGTTTTGCCGAGCTTTGTGAGGGAAAAGCGCTTGCGTGGGCAAAAAAGCCTGTGGCGAGTGAGCCAGCAGGCGAGTCGAACACCGAGGGCGTGAGTTCTCCCCAACAAGAAATCAATGAGTGCAAGCGAATACCTTAATGGGGTTTGGGGAGACGTGGAGCCCGCAGATGAACATGGAGTAAAGCGTGTGTAACAAAACAAGAGAGCTTGCCGAAGGAGCACCAACAGGAGCGAACGAAGGCAAGTAAGCGGTATATGCAAGGGCTTTAGAGGCCCCAAGGCCGTCCTTTGCATATATGGTTTTTAAAACAAAGCGCGCGACGAGTGAATACCTTATTTCCATTTCCGCTCCCTGAAGAAAGAGATTCTAGGGCATTTTTTGATAATATATATATACTTGTTCGCTTGCACATAAGATATTTACAAACTACTATTGTTTGATCATTGGCTTTTAAACTTAGCTAGCCATGAAGAACAACCATCATTTTGGCCAGTCATTAATGGGCTGTGTTTTCCTGGCGAGTTTAATTTTGCAAAGTTGCGTTAACCTCACTAATTCACCTATTCCTATAAAAAAAGGTCAAACAGATCATACACAAGAAATAATTCCTCAAATAGCTATTCGATCTATAGTAGATATAGAATTTACCACAAAAGGGGGTCATTTGATTACTTTTTATGAAAAAACAGGAAGATTACAAGCTGAAGTAATAGAACAAAATGAAGGTTTAAGCAAAGTCCATATGCTGCCTGTTTATATAGAAGAAGGAATGGATATCGCACAAGTAGCCCAATTAAATGAAGCAGCACAAAAAAGATTTATCCATATAAATTTACCGAAGCGGAAAGACTCTGGTTCTATTTGGATTGGCCATGCGGGATTGAAAGGGGGCAGTAATACAGGCAAAAATAAAGGCAAAGAAAAATTAAAAGATGATCAGTACCAGGCGTTAGAAGAGAAAAAACTTATAGCTCAGGCAGGTCAGCTGATTAGTTCTAAACAAGAAATCAACCATCTCAAAGCCAAAGGAGAAGGGAATTCCCCTTCAGAATTTAACAAAACATATGATTTATCAGTACCTGTAGAGAAAGAACTGCATGCAACAAGCTCGATCAAGGAGGAACAAAAGCAACTTATCCATGCGAATTTAGCTAAAAGCGAGCAGACAGGATATTTGCAGGTAGGTGGTATGGAATTAAAAAGAGAAAACCATTTAGTTCTACCTGGTTATAAATTACTCCATTGTTTACATGAGGGAACCTCCTCGAATATCTATCGGGCCGTACGTCTTTCAGATGAGTGCCCAGTCGTAATTAAAGTCAGCACCCAAAAAGTGTTGACTGAGAAAAAGGCACAACGCTTTCGGCGAGAATTTGAATTAGGCCAGCAGGTCCATTCCCCGTATGTAGTTCGCTATCTGGAGCTCAAACAAGATGCAGCGTATGGTATGGCCATAGTCATGGAAGATGATCAGGCCGTGGAGTTGAATGCTATCCTTCCACCCACAGGGTTTTCCAACCAGGAATTTTTAGAAATCGCTATTCAAATTGTTGAGGGCTTACAGGCTATCCATGCTGCAAATATCATTCACAGTGATCTCAAACTGAACAACATCCTCATTCAACCAACAACTAATCTTATCAAAATCATTGATTTTAATCGCTCTTCTACCTTGCGACAGGAAAGACCTCCTACCATGCCAATGATGGTAGGCACCTTAACCTATATCTCACCCGAGCAAACAGGGCGAGTTAACCGGAGTGTGGATTACCGTACGGATTTTTATTCTTTAGGTGTTACCTTTTATCGGCTGCTCTGTGGCGAGCCACCCTTTACAGCCAAAGATGCGCTGGGACTCATTCATCAGCACTTAGCCAGACAGCCCATACCTGCTCACCAACATAAACCAACTGTTGCGCTATCTCTGTCTCGGATGGTGATGAAATTACTGGAGAAAGAAGCGGAGAACCGATACCAAAGTTGTGAAGGCATACTGCATGATTTAATAGTCTGCCTGTCAGCCTTTAAGGAAACGGGCGCTATTCCTGAATTTGAACTAGGCCAACAGGATTTTTCAAGTAAACTCACCTTGTCCCAAAACTTATACGGCCGTGAAAAAGAAATTAAAACCTTAGAAAAAGCTTTTGAACGGGTTAGCGAAGGAAGATGTGAAGCTTTGATGGTCGCTGGTGAACCTGGAGTGGGTAAAACCATGCTGATCCAGGAGATCCAAAAGCCGATTGCCTTGCAGCATGGCTATTTTATAACGGGCAAATTTGACCAGTTGAATAAAAACGTGGCCTATAGTGCCTTCGCCCAGGCTTTTAATAGTTTAGTTCAGCAATGGCTGACTGAAGACCAAACTAGTATCATGCAATGGAAAATTCGGTTGATGGAATCATTAGGAACGCAAGCGTCATTGCTGATCAAGGTTATTCCTAGCTTAGCCTTACTAATCGATGAACAGCCCGAGACGGCGATTGCAGACATGAGTCAGGCCAAAAATGTACTCAACTGGATTTTCCAGGAGTTTATTAAGTTTTGTACTACTCCATCCCATCCCTTAGTGATTTTCTTAGATGACTTACAGTGGGCCGATCAGGCTAGCCTGGAGTTAATGACCTATTTAATGACACAGCCTAGTATCAAACATTTACTATGGATAGGTGCTTATAGGGATACAGAGGTCACCCCTTCTCATCCAGCCCTACAGTCCATTACTGCTTTACAAGAAGCGTCTATCACCGTCCAAACGCTCACGCTCGCACCACTGCAACTTAAAAATTTGTGTCAGTGGATCACCGATAGTTTGCACAAATCCATCATGGATGCTCAACCGCTGGTTGAACTAATTTTTCAAAAAACAGCAGGAAATCCCTTTTTTGTCAAATTATTTTTACAATCTCTGTATGATGAGCAGTTGTTAACCTTTGCTCCACAAAGCCACTGGCAATGGGATCTCGATAAAATCCGTCAACATCCAGCAACAGAGAATGTGATTACCCTGATGACTTACCAAATTCAACAACTACCAGTTTCCACTCAACAGGCTTTAAGTATAGCCAGCTGTATAGGTCATCGTCTGGTATTAAGTACCTTACAAACGGCGATGGCTTGTTCGCATCAGGAGTTAGAAAAGTCCTTACAACCAGCCTTAAATAGTGGTATTTTGATACAGACTGACCATGAAATATATTTTGCTCATGATCGGGTGCAAGAGGCGGCCTATCATTTATTACCAGAAACTATCAAAACCCGTACACATTTAATGATTGGAAGACGGTTACTCGTTAGCCCCACCAGTGAAGAAAAGTTACTGTCGGATATTGTTGCCCAATTTAATCGGTGCTGTTCCCTGGTAACCGATTCCCAAGAACGCCTGCACATAGCGCGTTTAAACCTGAAATCAGGACAAAAGGCTAAGCAATCCACCGCCTATGGGGTGGCATTAGATTACCTGCATACTATCCCAAAATGGATCGACACAGAGATACTCTGGCAATCCGATTATCCACTGGCCTTTACCTTCCATAAAGAACTAGCCGAAGTAGAATATTTAGGTGGCTACATGGACACCTCACAAGCTATCATTGCCGATATGCAGCCTCGCTTGCAATCCAATTTGGATAAAGTTGATATTTATCATTTACTTATCATTCAAAAGACGCTTCAGGGTCACTATCAAGAAGCGATTGCTCTTGGCCACAAAACTCTACAATTACTTGGTATTTGGTTACCATTAGATAATCTGACTGAATTTATCCAAAAAGCAACTGATGATATAAAACAAAAACTCCATAATATTCCTTTGTCCTCTTTATTAAATGCACCACTCGTCGTTGAACCTGAGAAGAAGGCCCTATTGAAAATATTAGAAAGTCTCGTGGCCGCATGTTACTTTGCTGGATCAGAATTATTGACCGCTGCTACATTGATGTCCATCGACCTAGCGTTAACCTATGGGCACGCTCCTGAATCTTGCCTGGGGTATACAGTATATGGATCATTACTTTGTAATAGGTTTGAAGAACATGCTTTAGGCTATGAATTTGGCCAGTTATCTATTCAGCTGGCAAAAAAACTACAGGCGCCCGCTCAACACTGTAAAAGTTTACTTATTATGTTAGCTCTTATTTCCCCCTGGTCAAAATCCATTCAACAGTTACCTGCTTTATTGACTGATGGTTATAAAGTGGGACTGGCGTGTGGGGAACTCGAATATGCCGGTCACTGTGTATCTATGAAGGCACAGTTGCTATTTTATCAGGGTATGTCTTTAGCCAAGGTGCAACAAGAGATATTGCCACTGCTACAATTTACATACAACACGAAAAACCAAGTGGCCATTAATACCATTCAAACAGTACAGAGGCTGGTAGTAAATTTAATAGGAAATACCTTGGATGAATGGAATTTTGATGCTGATGCTATTACTGAAGCTAGATTTAAAAAGAGTTGTCAACAAGCAAGCAGCTTTTATTCCTTATGTCTCTACCAAATTCTCAAAGCCCAGACCTTTTATCTCTATGGCCACTTTAAACAAGCGTTTGGCCAGTTGGCCTTGGTAAAACAACATTTAGTGCTTATCCTTAGTCAATATGCCACAGCACTATTTAACTGGTATGATTCTTTGGTACGTTTAGCCCTTTATCCAACATCTTCTATTGCAGACCAGCAAATTTACCTTCAACAAGTAATTAAAAATCAACAACAGATGCAGAAATGGCAAGCTAGTTGTCCAGCAAACTTTGCTCATAAATATGCATTAGTTGAAGCCGAAATTTTTAAGCTACAAGAAAATTATCAGCAAGCAGAAGCCTACTATGACCAAGCTATCGAGTTAGCTGATCGGCATGGGTTTATTCAAGAAAAAGCATTGGCAGCTGAATTAGCTGCTAAATATTGGCTGACAAGAGGTAAAACCTTGTCAGCACAAGGGTATCTCAATACAGCCTTTAATGGCTATAAGCAATGGGGGGCTAAACGTAAACTAATGCAGTTTAAAACACAATATGAATATTTATTAAAAGACCTTGTACCTCCTAGTTTGAGTTATTTAACGGTCAATCAAGAAACCACTCTAAGTAGTAATACCTTAAGGTATTTAGATTTATCCAGCATCTTAAAAGCTTCACAAACTATTTCCAGTGAAATTGAGTTGCCCAAACTCTTACGTAATATGATGCAAATTATCATTGAAAATGCCGGTGCCCAGCAAGGCGCAGTATTATTTGTAGAGGCAGGCGATACTGTTGTCGTACAAGCAGAATATGCTAGCGACAATACTATCACTACACTGCAGAAGATACCCCTGGCTGATTGGGAGCATGGGGCACATACAGTCATCCAGTATGTCAAACGCCTTCATCAATCCGTTGTATTAGACAATGCCACAATCCATGAGCAATTTAAAATTGATCCATATATTAACCGAACGCAGGCGAAATCTATTTTATGTATTCCTCTGCTGAAGCAAACCGAACTGCGAGCCATCTTATATCTAGAAAACAACCTGATGACCCATGCCTTTACTCCTGAACACATGCAAACTGTGTTAATTTTAACAGCACAGATCGCTATTTCCTTAGAAAATGCTCGGTATGTTGCTGAACAACTGGCATTAACGCAACAGTTAGCTGAGCAATCCACCCGTAGAAAAATAGCAGAAGAATCTTTACATGTGGTAACCCATGATTTGAAATTAGCCTTAGAAGCTTCCCAAGCAGGTACCTGGAGCTGGTGGATTGATAGTAATAAAGTTGTATGGGATGCCACTATGTATGCTTTATTCGGTTTAACACCTGATACCTTTAGGGGAACATTTGAAGAAGTTAGGGAGCGAGTGCATCCTGAAGATAAAGAACAGTTTGAAAAAAATATTGATAATTGTGTTAAACAAAGCACTCCTCATAGTATAGATTATCGAGTTATATGGCCAGATGGTAGCCAGCATATGATCACAGCTCATGGACAGGTTTATCGTGATACAACCTCTGGTAGTCCGATAAAAATGACAGGGGTATGCTTAGACATAACTGAGCGTAAAAAGTTAGAACAAGATCGGCTGGAAGCGTTACAGCAAGCAAAAGAAAAAGAACAGCAACGGGCAGATGAAGCCGAGCGTTACTTCAAACAGCAAGAAGAGTTTATTAATACCGTTTGTCATGAAATTCGCAATCCCATGAATGGCATTTCTAACACAGTAGTTTTTTTGGAGGAAAAGATAACTTCATTAAAAAAACTTAAAGAAAGCTTACCGGGTTCTTTTCAGCCAGAATTAAAGGAACTTTTGCCAACACTGGAAGAGGACATCCAGACGATTCAGCACTGCGTTAATCATCAGTTAGTTGTTATTAATGGGGTTCTCAATTTGTCTAGATTGGAAGCAGGAAAAGAGAAATTGCTCCTCAAGCCATTTAAACCCAAAACAATCATTGAAGAGAGTATTCTCCTGTTTACATCTCAATTAAAGACCAAGCAGCTTAACTTAATTATAGACCTACCCAAGCAGGCTATAGCCATTCAGGGGGATCCTGAACGCTTCAAAATGATTTTAATTAATTTAATTTCCAATGCCATTAAGTTTACTGAAAAAGGACATATCAAAATTAGCTTCCAAACCCAAGCCGTTGATTCGACCCATGTGGAATTAGTCATCCGCGTGGAAGATACAGGCATTGGCATGACCCCTGAGGAACAATCGTGTTTATTTCAACGTTTTTCACGCCCGCTCTCTTCCCAATATGAAGGTTCCGGGTTAGGGCTTGCCATTAGCAAAAAATTACTCGATTTGATGGGAGGTACTATTCAAGTGGATAGTGTAAAAGGACAAGGTTCGACCTTTACCATCCATTTAACGTGCGAGATGGTTGATATAGGAGAAAAATTGATCTACCAAAAACCACCTGCTCCTTTGCCCATTTTACCCCCTATAGCAGTAAAGCATATTCTCATAGTCGAAGATAATATAGTGAACCAAAAAATTCTACGTAGGCAATTAGAAGCAGCAGGATACACCTGTATGGTAGCTGACAACGGCCAAAAAGCAATCGAAGCCATTGGAGCGATCGAGGAAGTTGAAACTCTCGAACAATGGAATTTAGCAGCATTTGATCTAATCTTGATGGATCTGGAAATGCCCGTGATGGGTGGCATAGAGGCAACTGGATGGATTCGTAAAAAAGAACAGCAACTAGGCGTACCTTCCATACCTATTATTGGCTTATCAGCTTACGCAGAAGAGATCTATGGTGAAACAGCTAAAAAAGCTGGTATGGATGCCTACAATACCAAGCCTTACCGGAAAGAAGAATTGTTGAAGACGATCCAATCCTTGCTATCTCGCCCTCTGGAGCCTGCTTCAGAATAAGTTTCTGTTCAAATGTACCTGCTGGTACATATTTCATAAGTATAAAACAGGGCCAAAGATACAAGAGTAGGTGTCTACAAAGTTATAATATAATAGACACCCTGAAATACCCTCTTTTTATTGTCTATAAAATCGATTTTCCATACATTTGTAGACACTTATTCTAATAATTGATTTAATAGACACTTTCATGAGAACTTTTGGCTATGCTCGTGTTTCAACCAGCCAACAATCACTTGATATTCAAATCAAGGCTCTTGAAGAAGCTGGAGCCCAAGCTCACCGAATATTTACCGATAAATCAACGGGCAGTAATACCGAGCGAGAAGGTTTACAACTGCTTAGACTTAAAATAGAAAAAGGAGATCTGATACTCGTTAAAAAGCTAGACCGTTTGGGTAGGGATACGCTCGATATGGTGCAGCTTGTGAAAGAATTTGATGGCATAGGGGTAGCTATCCGTTTCCTCGATGATGGTATTTCAACAGAAGGTGCAATGGGTAAAATGGTGGTCACTATTCTTGCAGCAGTTGCTCAAGCAGAAAGGCAACGAATACTTGAAAGGACCAATGAAGGAAGGCTTGAGGCAAAAGCTAACAATATAAGGTTCGGAAGAAAAAGATCAGTCGACAGGGAAAAGGTTATTGGTCTTTATAAGGCGGGTGTTGGGGCTACTCAAATAGCTAGGCAGACAAATGTTGGAAGGTCTACAGTTTATAAATTGTTAAGTGAAACTTCGACTTCCTTGTAAACTAATTAATGATGGAATATATTGTGATAAATTATGCAAATGACTTATGCAAATGACTTATGCAAATGACTTATGCAAATGACTTATGCAAATGACTTATGCAAATGACTACTGAAATACATCGTCCTTCTCTCTTAGGTTAATAGTAATTTTTTATCAAAAATTTAAGTAGGGAATTGCTAATTTATTTTTTTGCTTCTTGTACTTAACTCTTAGGTATATAGCTTTGTGTATATAGTCTGGATAGTTTATCTTATATATACTATCTTTCTGCAAAAATTAGAACTCTTACATTTTCTCCAAACTTATGAAACAAGAGCGTCCGTTAATTAATCGGTTAGGCACCCATATTTTAGTTTCAGCAATCTTGCTATTTCTAGTTATAGGATTTTTAGAAGGCTGTTCAGAGTCTTATAACCATATTATTCCTAATTCAAAAAGATCAAAAGATTCCAAGTCTAAATCCGTTACCCAACCGCCTTCTTCTAATAATACAGAAGCATCAAAAGGCGCCTATTTACAAGCAGACAAAAAGTATGATTCTTATTTTAATAAGCTACCTGCTGAAATACTACAAGAAGGCCAACTACATCCGAATAACACTAGTACTAACCAGTATAAAGTTACTTTTTTTGACTCGCCAACTGATTCCTTTATAGAGAATGAGGATGATACCTCAAATATTGTAGAACCTTCTTTTGAAAAGGATCAACAGTTAGTATCTAAAACCCCTATAAATCAAAATAAAGGTTTCTTGGCTAAAGATCTGCTTTCTAATCAGCATAGAGAAGCTAAAAAACAAGCTATGCAAGAAAAAGAGGTACAGCTGATAAATAAGATCTTTGGAGTTCAAGGAGGGTATATAGTTAGATTTTATAAAGAGAGAAATATATGGAAAGCTGAAGTAACAGATGATGCATCTACGAAGTTTCACTTAATAGCTAATTTAGGAGAAGATGAAGAATTAATAGAAAATATAAACAGATTACTTACTATAGATAACTACCAACCCGACAAACCCCCTTCAAAGCTTATCCAAGTTGTTTTTCCGACCGCTTCCCAAGCAGGTGTTGTATATATAGGAGGTTTACTAGGAGGAAGTAGAAAAAAAATAAAAAGAATAACCGTTTCCTCTTCTTCCTCTTCTGGTGAAGGTGAAAAAGGACAGGAAGAAAATAAGCAAGAACAAGCTAGAAAAGAGCTAGAGAATAAGCTAAAAAACATACTGAGCCAACTTGATAAACTTGACTCTAAAAAAGATAAGGCTAAATATAATAATGCTAAGGAGTTCTTATTAAGTTTCCCATGGGAACAATATAAACAATATTTAGGCAATCAAGAGACTACAGAACAAGGTTCAGAACTTCTTGAATGGGCAACTATATATTATAAGAAAATTGCCAAAACTAAAAACTCAACAGCGGCAAAGGCTCTTATAAAATTAAGAGCTCTAGGTTTATATGTGCCTAACAATTTAGATAAACACGCAATTGAGTGGTATCAACAAGCAGTTGAAAGTGCTATTCAAGGCACAGAGTTAAATTTTGGAGAATTTCAAGCAAGCGCAAAAAAGGAATTCAAACTATCTATAGAAGACTTAGAAAGAAGAAAGAAGAAAAGAACAACATCAGAACCTAGTTGGCAAGGCCCTATGCGGATATCTGATCTAATTGTAATGGATTTAGATGTTAATAAGGCACCTGGGGAGGTGGCATGGGGAGGGAATTACGATTCATTTAAAGAAGCTAATGCAGACATGATTTTTGGTCCCTTGTTTGAGTATGCGAATACACGCAAATATGAGGATGCCATTATGACTATTGATCCTTCTGGAAAAGGTACTGATGAAACGGCATATTGTGTGGCCAAACGATGTGGAGATTACTATTATATTATGGATGTTGGAGGAATGGCCGGGAGTTATGCTAGGGAGAATTTGGAATCTGAAGATGAAGAAAACCCCAAGCACAGCTTAGGAAATAGTCCAGAGGTTTTAAAAAAATTAATACTAATTGCCCAAGAATATGGTGTTAGCAGAATAATTGTTGAAAATAACAATGATAAATCTTTTGTGAAGCTCTTAGAGAAAGAGATGCTAGAATTAGAATCTTCTAAGGATGTAAAATTCAGGGTGATAAAATTTGATTCAGTCCATCAAGGAAAAAACAAAGAAAAAAGAATCTTAGAAACGCTTCGTCCTTTGTTAATCAATCATCAAATTGTTATTAATCGAGAGGCACTTAAAAATGATTTTGAATCTAAGCCCCAAGATAATCTGTACTATAAATTCTTTTATCAATTAATGTCAATAGTAAAAAATAAAGCTCACTCAACAAGTTATTTTGATGGACGCAAACCTTTACATGATGATCGGGTAGATGCTGTAGCAGATGCTATACGTTATTTGAAAGATAGAAAAGATAACCTAGATAATACCAAAGAGGACTTAAAAAAACTAAAAGACCGTTCAAGAAAAGGAAATATTGATGCACAATTTGAATTAGCCAGAAGGTATAAAGATGGAATAGGAGTATCAGAAAATTTTGAGGCAGCAATAGGATTGTATGAACTGATTGCTGGGAATAAAAACATTGAAAAGAAAAAAGATAAGTATACAGAGGCTCTCTTTAATTTGGCTCAACTGTATCAAATTAAATGGAAGGAACAGCAAATACAAATAGAGCAAGAAAAGCAAAAAAAAGGAAAAGAAAAGAATAAAAGTGAGGAGTACTCTTTAGAGCAAATAAGTGAATTCTATAGAAGAGCAGCTGATCAAGGACATGCAGGAGCACGTTATGAATTAGGTAGACTCTATGAAAAAGGCTTAGTAAAACAAAAAGCACATAAGGGAAAAGGAGAAAATAAAACTAATGCTTCTATTGCAATCAATATGTTTGAGATAGCGGTGGACAAAGGTCATGCTAAAGCAGCTTATAGACTAGGTAAGATATATCAAAACGGTTTGTTAGAATTAGAAAAAAACCCTATTAAAGCAATGAAATATTATACAACTGCTGCTAATATGGGAAATATGAAAGCTAAGCTTTATTTAGCAAATATGTATTATGAGGGTAAGGGTATAGAGCAAGATTATAAAAAAGCTAAAAAATATTATAAAGGCGCAGCTGAATTTGGTTACTTGGAAGCACAGATCAGACTAGCCGATATGTATTATGAGGATCAGGAAGGGCAAAACTATATAAAAGCTTTTAAATGGTATCAAGAAGCTGCTATTCAAGGAAGTCAAGAAGCACAATATAGGCTAGGTAAGATGTATGAGAATGCCTGGGGCATAAAAAGAAAGGACTTAGAACAAGCACTTCGCTGGTACAAAGCGGCAGCTGAGCAAGAGCATATAGATGCTCAGTTTGAAGTAGGTAGACTTTATGAAAATATGGATGATTACATTGAGGCATCTGAATGGTATGAAAAGGTGGCTAGCCAAGGTCATGCAGAAGCTTGTTTTAAATTAGGCAACCTCTTACTGGGTGATAAATTAGGAGAAATGGATGAAACTAGGGCAATTGAATTGTTTGAAACAGCTGCTGACCAGGGTCATGCAAATGCAAAACTGCGTCTAGCTTTAATGTACTCACTTGGTAAAGGGGTAGAAAAAGATGAAGCTAAAGCATTAGAGTATTATGAGTCCGATGATGTATTACCAACTGAGCTCTTAGAGAATATTGTTAAAAGAGAACGGGCCGATAGTTAATAAGTTATAATAGGTTATACGCTTGTATGTAAGCTGTATATAAGCTAATATTGCTTATTAGTTTATAGCTATGAGCAAGCATTCATCTTTTCTAAAAGTATTATTCCTAATTTGTAGTATAACTATCTTTCTGCAGAGTTGTAACTTGGAAAATTTACCTCCTGCGATTGCACAACAAAAAGTAACTACTCATCAAGCAGCTAAAAGAACTTTCATTAGAAAGGCAAAAAGGAATTATTCAAACGCTAAAACTAACATGCCACTTGTGCCGAAAGATGGTACAAAAGTAATAGTAATAGAAGATGATAGCACGTCTAAAGTTGCATTTCTTAAAAAGGAAGAGGTTAATGCACTTAAAATACCTGATGAGAAAGAGCGTTCGTCAGCAAGTCTCATGCAGCCAGCTAAACGAAAGAGAGAGCAGATAATTGACTTAACTGCTACAGAAGAAGAAACCTCCATAACAGCATCAGAAAGTATAGATACAGATGGGCCTCTTAAAAAGAAGACCAGACAGGGAAAACTAAACTTTCTAGACCTACCCACAGAGCTATTAGAAGAAGTGGTATCGTACTTATCTTATAAAGAGGCTATGATTACAAGAGAGCTTAATCATCATTTTTATAGCCTTATAACTGGCTATGAGCAAGTAGGCAAAGTAGGAGTAGACAATAAACCAGACCGAAGTATACCACAAGCTAAGTGGTCCTCTATAAAACAGTTAGATTTTAAAAAATATACAAATAAGCTTAGTAGTATGCCTAGCTTTATTTTTTATCAATTTTTAAGAGAAGTAAAAAATTTACCCCCTATATACTGGCCATATTTAGCAGATACTCAAGTGCATACAGTTAACCTTTCTCTTAATAAAATAGGATGTGAAGGGGTAGCACTATTAGGAAAATGTTTGCAAAGCAGCAAGGTCCGTGCTGTACTATTGTGGTCAAATCTAATAAAAGCAAAAGGAGCGCAAGCATTTGCAAAATCCTTAGCTGTAAATAAAACTATAAGAAAAATTGATTTAAGCAGCAATCAATTGCAAGCTGCAGGTGCAGCAGCTCTAACCAAACATCTGCCAAAACAAATAAAAACTATACATCTAACAAGTAATCAGATAAAAGATGAAGGTGCTATAGAAGTTGCTAAAAACATAAAACTTATAGAGTTAGACGAAATGAATCTTGAGAGAAACAGGATAGGAGATAAAGGAATAATAGGTATAATAGAAAATATACAGAGCAGTTTACTAAAAAGGATTTATCTAGGAGGAAATGAGATAACAGATAAAGGTATTATCGAAATGTCTGATAAACTAAAGAATACTATTTTAGAAGAAATTTCTTTAGTTAGTAATAAAATAACTAATAAAGGTGCATTAGCGCTTATTAAAGGCTGCCAAGGTACAAACATTCAAAAAATTAATCTAAGTCACAATAAGGGAATAACAGATGAAGGGATACTGGAAGTTGCTAAAGAGTTAGAGGGCACTCAACTAGAAGAGATAGGGTTGAAACCTATTAATCTTTTAAAAAGAGAGACTCAAGCACTGTTAAGAGAACAATATCCTCATATAAAATGGATATTTTCTTAAGAGGAGAATAGTAACTAATCAAAGAGAAAGCCCTGCATAATACCTAGTATCTGAACCGGGGTAGGCAGATGAATAGAGAGTGAGGATTTATAATTATAAGAGAAAATTTATAGCATGTTAAGAAACTATAAAGATACCCAAGGACCTAAATTTAACTTTTAACCTTTTATAAACTATAAATTATCAAAAAAGATAAAGGAGAATAAACTTTTGTTTATTCTCCCAAGTGTTCGGAAGCGAAGTGATCGACGAGGTGAACAGCTTCTTACTATAAATAGAGCAAAGTAGCGATTAGAGTAAACCATACAGTAAACCGGCCTAAAGTTGCCTTTTCAAATTAACCTGTATGATTCGCATACATTATTACCACAGGGGTGTAAGATGAAATAAAAACTTTTTAGCTATAAAAGGGTTTTTGCTCACTAAAAAATGGCTGAAAATACAGTTAAAAGTAAAGATTAAAAGAATTTTTATAAAGCCAAATATAAATAGCTAGTTCTAAGTTAACCTGGCATTTAAATGGTAACTACGTATGCGAATCACACAATTAACCCTATAAATCTTTCATCTCAATAACAATTAGCTTGATTATTTGCTTCAAGCAGGTTTCCTGGGGCTATTTCGTTCTACGAAATAGCCCCCATGAGTACTAAATCATTTATGTAATGTCCCATAATTTTTTAGCTTGGTTTTTATCCTTAATAATATCACTACTAATATAACCATAACTATTAGGGATCAAACATCTATTCATTTGTCTTTCTTAATTTACTTAAGTTAATCCCGCTACCTCCTATTTGCAACAGGATCATTTATTGTAATATAAGGAACTAGTTGTAACTTTAAAGCCATACTCATATATATGAGTTATATCATTTATGAGATAGAAAATTAAATTCCTTCATTTTAATTTAATCATAATGATGTATAATTCTTTCAGACAAAACACAAAAGTAGTTATTCATTTATTATTAATCCTCTTGCTATTAGAGAGCTGTAAAGAAAATAATATCCCTAGGCCTAATACTGAAGAGAAAAAAAATAAGACTTCCCTTGAACCGAATATAGTACCTATAGATGGCACTACTCCAAATGAAAGTGTCGCTTTAATTAGTTTTCATAATATAAACTCATCCCCTCCAATAGCATACAATAAATATTCGAACACCTCTTCTGTACACTTGGAATGTGATCAGAGTCCCTCAAACTATTGCTATCCAAAACAAAACTTGTCTGCTGTACAAAAGGAAGAAAAACATATAACCGAAAAAGAGTTGTATGAACAGTACATAACAGGCATTCGCTATTATAACACAAAAGATTACCAAGAAGCATATGAAATCTTCAAAGAGGTTGCCGAGCAAGGTTATGCAAAAGCCCAACACAAAATTGGAATAATGTATATGGATGGAGAATACGTGGAGAAAGATGCAACAATAGCACTTGGTTATCTTAAGAAAGCTAGTGAACAGGGTGATAAATATGCAAAAGAATCACTATGGTTGTTAAAGTACACCCTTAAGGAAGAGAAAATCAGAAAAAATAGAGCTATTGCCGAGCACAACTATAAACTAGGCATGCAGTTTTATTATGATGACCAAGAAAAAGATGAGGCAAAGGCAGCCGAATGCTTTACAATAGCTGCTAAAAAAGGGCACAACAAAGCACAATATGAGTTAGGACTTTTATTTTTTAAAGGAGAAGGGGTTTCCAAAAACAACCAGAAAGCAATGAAGTGGCTTAGAAGGGCTAGCAAACAAGGAAATAGAGAAGCTAAAGAAAAGCTTCATATATTAGCTTTATTAGTGAACCTTACCATAAATAGTTCTCAAGATTCGTGGAAGAAACTATTTGTAAATATAGGGGCTTCTGAGTATTGGCGTATGCTTTTGATTAATCCTTGTAAAATTGATATTAATTCAGACATGTTAAAGTACAGTGGATTTTATAGTATAGAGACACCTGATAATATAATGGCAGGTATATTTCATTATATAAATTGCCATCAACTGTCTATGCGTTCCTTGCATCTACAAGGAAGAGATATTAGACTTGCCCCCTACATTAATCAATGTACTAGTTTAGAGGAACTTAGCTTAACCTTTAATAACTTAAGTAGGCTACCTGCCTATTTTAGCACACTACTTACAGGGCTAAAAAAATTAAATCTATCTAACAATAAATTTGAAGAATTTCCTGTTTGCATAGAGCGTCTTACAAACTTATGTGAACTTGATTTAAGTTGTAATAGAATTACCTTTCTACCTTATTCTATAGATAAGCTAAAGCACTTACGTAAGCTTGATATCTCGAGTAATCGTTTACAGACTCTTCCTAGTTCTATTTTAAATAATGATGTAAGCTTAAAAATAAGTGTAACTCAAAATCCTTGGCTTACAAAGAAGGAATTATGTCCCATATCTCTACTGGCCGCAAAAAATATTATGTATTCTAAACTACCCTACAGTCTGCAGACGCTTTGTGCAAATACCATACTTTTATATATAAAGAAAAGTAAAGCTGACTTACGGCTTTCCAGACCTAGAAAGATGTGGCAGGACATTATAAATAAATTATTATGTATAGAAGAAGATCAGCTAACAATCCCTAGCTTTGTAGAAGAAGAGATATATACTAAACTGCCGAAAGAGCTATCGCCTAGGGAATTGCCTGTTTTAATTAAAAAAGAATATGAAAAGAAAATAGATCCTTTAATTATTTTTTTTGAAAAAATGAATGATCAAGAAGTTCCATTTTATGTATCAAATATAATGTGTACCCCAAGTGATATTAATCGTGTTTTTGAGCAGTATAAGAAGAGAGATCTTCCCTTATTTTATTTGCAGAAATACTTGAAAAGTAAATAATTTTTTTGCTGTTTCTAATAATTGTATGTGAAGCACATGTGCCAGGAACTAATACATGTTATACATTAGACCTGCTGCGAAACAACTGTTATAAAAAAACAGAGGAGTATTTTTCACAATTTAGAGAACACAAAAAATAAAAATAGGCATTTAAAGTATAAAAAAGGTAGGTTGATTTTTTGTAGATAGTAAATTTATCTCTCAAAAATCCAATAGTTTTATCAATTTTCTGTTTCGCAGCGGCTCTATTATATATAAGCTCCCCATTCAATTAAAGATTTAGATTGAAGAGAAAGCATCCAATTGTAAACGGGTGGGATTGATACAAGAGTTTAAGTATAGAATGCTGTTTTGCTAAGGACTGTGGCACAGATATACAAGATATCTTGGCAAACGGCATTCCCTATTAGAACTTAACAGGAAACTCAAAGAGGGTAAAATTGATAATTGTACTGGATAATCCTGTTAATCATGTCTCCGTAATATTAAGATATTTAATAGAATTCTACGTTTAATTGGATTATATACAAACTGTATGGATTAGATTAATATGTATTGAGCAGATTATCTAAATAATACAGGGAAGATACAAGCGTATTATATCTTCCCTATAGAGCACCTAATAAACAACCCATTATAAGTTTATAGCACCTTCTATATTATCTGTATTACCAGCAGTTGGGAAAACTTCTGCTTGTTTGTGGACATTATCTTTTTGCATAAACTGGTAGAGTTCATCAATAATTTGTCTAGCTACAGCAGGATTCTTACCAAAGCCAGTTAATCTATAATGAGCTGGTATGATAGGAGTTTTCATCATTTCTTCATATAGTTGAGGATCTTCTAGTTTTAAAGCATTCATATTAGGAAGGACTCCAATTTCTTTACCTAGATCTTCAAGTAACTCAGCATAAGTATCGTGAGGAAATTGTGGTCTTGGCTTTTGTGTTCTAATAACTAACTCATGGCTAATGCCTTCTAACATAGTTTTTGTAGAAGGAAGCGGCAACATTTCACCAAATATCATATTGGCCCAGCGTGCTTGTAACTCCATAACACCCCAATAAGTTCCTCGGTAGATTCCTACAAAAGCCATATTAGGTAGTTTAGGGTGTAAAACATTTTTATGTAATAATACTGGCTGTAAACGGTCTTCTGGAGAAAAAGTCAATTCTTTTTGTATAACAGGGTCTAAAAAAGACAAGTCAAGTTGATACCCTGTACAGAATATAATCACATCAGCAGGTTGTCGTTCACCATTATTAAATACAATACCTTCTTTATCTAATCTAGCAATTTTATTAAGGGTAACTTCTACTCTTCCTGCCTGAATATCTTCTAAATAAGTGTCTGAAATAGTTACATAAGGTGAAGAGCCAGTATTAGGATCTATGGCTAATAATTTACAAATATTGGCTTGGTTATGACAAAGTTCACTATAGAATTTATGAGCTCTTCTATTTTTTTCTTGTACAGTAAGATTTAGTTCATTTATCTTTTCTTCTCGATTATAAAAAGTAAAATCTACTGGCATTTCAGAGCCATTTGGATGGGCTTTGATATAGCGCTGTAGTATGTACATAGGACGACTGATAACGTTGAGCACATAACTTACATTTTTAGAAATGTCTGTAGCAATTTGGCTACCACTATAAGCCCCTCCTACTATAACAACTCGTTTATGTTCAAATGCTTCTGGAGATTTATAATCTTTACTATGAATGATTTTACCTTTGAACTCCTCCATGCCTTTTAAATGGGGCATATAAGGTTTAGAAAACATACCTGTAGCTACAATAACAAAATCAAATTTCTGTTGCTTCTTCTTACCTACCTCTTTCCAAGTAACTTGCCACTTTTTTTGTGATCGCTTTACGTGGAGAACTTCACTCTCTAGGTGTATATGTTTGGTAATTCCAAATTTGTCAGCATAAGCAACCAAATAATTATGAACATCGCGCTGATTAGGAAAATCAGCTGTGCCTGGTTGCCAGGGGAAATCTGAAAACATGGTTGTATACCGTGAGCTGTTTGTTGTCATAGAATTCCACATAAGTCCTTTGTGTGGCTTCCAAGCTCCTCCTATAACATTATCTTTCTCTAATACTATTGGTTCTAAGCCACATTCTAGAGCTGATTTTGCAGCTACTAACCCAGACGGGCCTCCTCCAATAATAAGGACCTGTTTTTTTTGTGGAGATTTGTAAGATGCCAGTATTAGCACCAATACAAGAATACTTAGATAGGGAAAAAAACTTAAAATTTTTGGTTTAAAATGTATATATTGAGTTGTTTTGGTAAGTTTACACATGGATAGATAGGGTTAGATGAAAAACTAGGTATTATGGTTGGTCCTTTTTATATAATTTAATATAGTTAAGCCCCTAAAACAACATATTAGTCAAGAATTTTATATACATTTAAGTATTAATTATGCATAAATTTTGTCATAAATTAGTAAATATTATGTATAAGTTAAGAACATAATTGCCTAAATTACCTATCAGCAAACTTCATAAAAATCATATAGAAGATTAGTAATATTTTTAGGCCCTCTATAATATCCAAAAAGCCATTTCTGTACATATAGACATCCATAAAACTAGCCAACTTATCTCAAGGAGAATTAGCAGAGCTCATAATAAAAGCTAGAACATGTTAAAGATTAGATTGCTCATAAACTACACCAATAACAATTTATTACTTATAGTTGTGTGTAAAGAAACAACCATGTAATTTTAAATTCAATATTAAAATTTGCTTAGAATGTTAAAAAGGTAAGTGTATCAACTGGTAACTATAGGATTAACGCGCCAAGCAGCAGTAGCTTTAATTGAACCGTGCTAATTTGGAAAGGATACTTTAACACTAAAAAAATTGAATATCTGCCATCAATTGACAAGGATTTTACCCTTAATCCACGTATAGGAGAATAAATATACCGTTTCCTCTTCTTCCATTTATCATTAATAATATGTACTGTATAAGCATTGATTTTAACCATAAATTACCTAACGATGGGTAGCTAACCCTTCACCAGTCTCAGATTCGCATTTATATTCTAGTAAAATTTAGCCAATTCAATATTGCTCTTTAAATAATTAGCTAAAGTTGCTAGTTAATAAAGCTTTGTTGATTTGAAAAGCTAGCAATTTTGTTCATTGCTACCCATTTTAAATAATAGCTATGTATAAATCAGTAGTTATATTTTTTGTCATGAGCTTAGTGCTAGCTTCCTGCCGGACTAAACTTAACTCTCCAGCAATGAAAGATAGTGTTGAACATGATGCAAGTAAGGATATAGAAGAGACAATAGAATTACCTGATGAAGTTATGCTACAAGTTTTTAGTGAGCTATCTGTCAAAGATATTTTACAAGCAAGTCAGGTATGCAAACGTTGGTAAATATTAAGTGAAGATCCTTCTTTATGGAGAGCTCTACGCTTATCTATTCATGGAGACTATCCAGTTAGTGAGGCTACCAAAGATCAAGCAAAGAAGCATATACTGCGAGTGCATATTAACACTCTGTCTGATCTTACCACCATCAATCAACTAGTATACAAACATAAACTCAGTGAACAGCATCCATTTTGTACCTACCGAGAATTATTAATGGAACGTTATGACTGGTGGAAACCAGGAATAATAGAAGAATATGCAGCTCAGGGTAATGAAAAACGTATAGGAAATATAATACATAAACTTTCTTATGGTAAGAAGTATAGTTGTTATGAGGAAGATCCAGAAGCTGCTATGAATGTTAATGAGTTATTAGTTGAACGCGGTAATCAGCGAGCTATTCAAAGAAAAATAAGAGGATTTGTTTATGGTAATTATATCTATGAGAAGCAACCAAAAGCTGCCGTTAGCTTCATCAACTCTTTAGTAAAACAAGGCAACCAGCAAGCTATTTTATGGAAAATAGATGGCCTTACTAAGGGTGAGTATGGCTATGATAAAAGTCCGAAAGCTGCCGCTAAATTTATTAACTCTTTAGTAGAACAAGGCAACCAGAAAGCTATTAAACAACAAATAAAGAGCCTTCTTTATAGTAAATGGCGATATTATAAACGCAACCGCTCAACGTTTATTGCTTTGAATGATCTCTTGGTTACACAAGGTAATGAGAGTGCTATCCAGAGGAAAATAGAGGGGCTTGTTTATGGTAGGTATGGCTATAAGAAGAATCTACAATTTGCTATTACCTTTAATGATTCTTTAGTTGATAAGGGCAACGAGCAAGCTGTTAAGCGAAAAATAGAGGGGTTTACGGATGGTAAGTATAACTATGAGGGGGATTCAGAAACTGCTGCTTTAAATGATTCTTTAGTTGAACAAGGCAACGAGCAAGCTATTAAGCGAAAAATAGGGGGGGCTTGCTTATGGTAGGTATGGCTATGAGAAAGATCCAGAAACTGCTGTTACTTTTAATGAAGCTCTGGTTGAGCAAGACAACGAGCAAGCTATTGAGCGGAAAATAGAGGGGCTTACTCAGGGCGAGTATGGCTATGGGCAGGATCTCCAAGCTGCTGTAGATTTCAATGAGTCATTAATTATACAAGGCAACGAGCAAGCTATTGAGCGAAAAATAGAAGGGCTTACTTGGGGTAAATATGGTTATATAAAAGATCTCACTCAATTACAAGATTGGCTTGAAGAAGAAGTATATAAAGGAAACCGCTGGGCCTGCTATTTAAAAGTACAAGGGCTTAAATATGGAATATTAGGATTTAAAAAAAATCGTAATGCTGCCATAGAGTATATTTTAGAGAATTATATTCCTTACTGACAAAGCGGAAAAAACTATCTATACTAGATGTCTAGTGGCTTGGTAAAGGCATTATTAATTGTTTTATTTATGTCATTTTCAATGAGTCCTCCATTCGGATAGTGTCTTTTATCGGCATTAGAGATCTTCTGAAACCTAAGGAATAAGCATAAATGTATAAATTAGGGATAAAAAAAACAGAAAGATTAATGGAAAACAGTCATCTAAAAACCTTAAAGCCAGAAGAATTCCGTCGCTTAACAGGCGTAAAGGCTGAGACCTTTGCCAAAATGTTAGCTATCATACAGAAAGCCATTCAAACAAAGAAAGCTAAAGTAGGGCGGCCTAATAAACTGAGTTGTGAACAAATGTTTTTAATGACTTTAGAATATTTAAGAGGATACCGCACATACTTCCATATTTCAAAAAGTTATGGAATAAGTGAGAGTAATTGCTATTATACCATCCGTTTTATTGAAGAGGCGTTAATTAAAAGTGGTCAATTCACTTTACCAGGCCGTAAAGCATTGTTAAAAAGCGATATGGAATATGCAGTAATCTTAATAGATGCTACAGAGAGCCCCATTGAGCGGCCTAAAAAAAGCAGCGATATTACTACTCAGGTAAAAAGAAACGACATACACTAAAGACGCAACTAGTTGTCGATAAGCAAACGCGAGCCATAATATGTAGTAGTTTTTCAAATGGAAAGCGGCATGACTTTCGCTTGTTTAAGGAATCTAAGGTACATATAAGCCAGCATAGTCAAGCCATAGTAGATACAGGCTATCAAGGGTTAAAGAGGCTACATGACAAATCGCTTATGCCTAAAAAACGCAGTAAAAAGCATCCTTTGACCAAAGCCGATAAGAGGAGTAATCAGCAATTAGCCAGCCAAAGGGTCCTTAGCGAGCATATAATTGGTATGCTCAAGCGGTTTAAAATTTTAGCGGAGCGTTACAGAAATAGGAGAAAAAGATTTGGGCTACGCTTTAATCTTATTGCTGGAATTTATAACTATGAACTTTTATGTTAAGTTTCGGAAGAACTCTAATATTTTTACCATCCTAAAACTCTATAGAGCATGAGATGCCTAGAAAGCTATATTTTCTTATATACTTATGCAGCACGAGAAGAGTGGTCCTCCGTTAGACATAATTTTATACATATAGAGTATGACAGTTATTTTTGTGTTACTAAACTACAATAAGATCAAGATGCTATATATAGGTGACACTAGAATTGTATAAATACCAAAAATATTGAGAAATCAAAGATAAGTAAAAAAGGACTTAGTGGTAAAATAGTGCGATCTCAAAAGTTAAAATCACGCCAGGGTAAGTAGAAACTATATACTTTACTTATTGAAGTAAAGTGGGCTCTGTAGGATTCGAACCTACGACCCTCTGCTTGTAAGGCAGATGCTCTGAACCAACTGAGCTAAGAACCCTTTGTATAAAACTAGTATGCAAATATAAATAAACTTAGGAATGTTTTAAACACTTATCTATAAAAAATGTGTTATTAACTCTGCTAAATTATAAAAGTAAGCTTTTATGAATTATTGTTTCTATTAATTTCCTGCTTATCAAATAGCACTTTAATATTTATTAGATAAAGCAAGTTACTCATTCAGACTATTATTGTTCGAGAGCTTACTCCTTAGCTTCCACATACTAAGCAATCTTCAGAATCTTCTGCATCACATACCATAGAGACTTGCTGCTCAACCTTTTTCTGAGGTACAGGTATATCATTCAATGCCTGCTCTTTTTGCAAAGTAAATTTAATAGCATCAGCAGCTGGCCTGGTTCTTAGATAATATAAACCCGTTTTAAGCCCCTTTTTCCAGGCATAGAAATGCATGGAAGTAAGCTTAGCAAAATTAGCATCTAACAGATGTATGTTCATGCTTTGGCTTTGACAGATAAAGGCGCCTCTATCAGCTGCCATATCAATAATTGCCTTTTGTGGAATCTCCCATACAGTTCTATGTAATTCCTTAATATGTTGCGGTATACGATCTATACGCTGTACTGAGCCATTTGCTGCAATTAACTCGTTTTTCATATTCTCATCCCATAATCCTAAGTTAATTAGATCGGTTAAAAGATGCTTATTGACAACAATAAACTCACCTGAAAGTACCCTTCTAGTATAAATGTTAGAGGTATATGGCTCAAAACATTCATTATTGCCTAGTATTTGCGAGGTAGATGCAGTTGGCATAGGTGCTAGTAGTAATGAGTTACGTACACCATGAAGTTGAACCTCTTTTCTTAAAGTTTCCCAATCCCATCTACCAGAGCTAGGTTCAACGCCCCACATATCAAATTGGAATATACCTTTTGAAATAGGAGAACCTTTGAAAGTTTCATAAGGACCGTATTGTTTAGCTAAGTCCTTAGAAGCGGTCATAGCTGCAAAATAAATGGTTTCAAATATATCTTTATTTAATCCACGTGCCTCAGGAGAATCAAACGGCATACGTAACCGAAGGAAGGTATCTGCCAGCCCTTGTACACCAATACCAATAGGCCGATGTCTAAAGTTAGAAGTTCTTGCCTCAGGTACCGGATAATGGTTGATATCAATGATCTTATTCAGGTTTTTGGTAATTACATATGTTATCTCATAAAGCTTCTGGTGGTCAAATTTACCTGCCTGATTGATAAACTTAGGCAAAGCAATAGAAGCCAAGTTACATACAGCCACTTCTTCTGGAGAAGTGAACTCTATAATCTCAGTGCATAGGTTACTAGATTTGATAGTACCTAAGTTCTGCTGGTTTGATTTTCTGTTAGCACTATCTTTATATAGCATAAAAGGCATGCCTGTTTCTATTTGTGCTTCTAGAATTGCAAACCATAACTCTTGTGCTTTCACAGATTTCCTAGCCTTGCCTTCTCGCTCATATTTTTTATAAAGCCTTTCAAATTCTTCTCCATAACAATCGGCTAAACCAGGCGATTCATTCGGGCAAAACAACGACCATTCTTCATTGTTTTCTACACGCTGCATAAACAGATCAGGAATCCAGAGTGCATAGAATAGATCACGTGCACGCAATTCTTCTTTACCATGGTTTTTCCTTAGATCTAAAAATTCAAAAATATCCGAATGCCAAGGTTCTAAATAAATAGCAAAGCTTCCTTTTCTCCTTCCACCTCCCTGATCTACATAACGAGCAGTCATATCAAAGTTTCTAAGCATGGGAACAATACCATTGGAAATACCGTTAGTTCCTTTGATATAAGAGCCTGTAGCACGAATATTATGTATGCTTAAGCCAATTCCTCCTGCAGACTGTGATATTTGTGCACATTGTTTTAGGGTATCATAGATTCCTTCAATGCTATCTTCTTTCATTGTTAACAGAAAACAAGAAGACAGCTGAGGTTTGGGTGTACCAGCATTAAATAGTGTAGGTGTAGCATGTGTAAACCACCTTTCTGATAGTAAATGATATGTTTGAATGGCTGCTTCTATATCTTCTTTATGAATACCCACTGCCACACGCATGAGCATATGTTGTGGCCGCTCAACTATCTTACCATTAATTTTGAGTAGGTAGGACCTTTCTAATGTCTTAAAACCAAAGTAGTCATAATCATAGTCACGTTTATATACAATGGTCTTATCTAGTAAAGCAGCATGTTCTCTAATAACCTTATAAACATCCGAAGCAATAAGAGAAGCGTTTTCTCCTGTTTTTGGATCTATATAAGTATAAAGCCACTTCATTGTATTAGAAAAAGACTCACTAGTAACTTTATGAAGGTTAGAAACAGCAATACGTGCAGCTAAAACAGTATAATCTGGATGCTTGGTAGCCATAGAAGCTGCTATTTCTGCAGCTAGGTTATCTAATTCTACTGTAGTTACTTTGTCATAAATACCAGCAATAACCTTCATAGCAATATCTACTGGGTTAATATAATCTGTATTTAAGCCAGTACAAAGCTTTTCAATTCTTGCGGTAATCTTATCAAACTTAACTGATTCGTATCTACCATCTCTTTTTACAACTAACATAATTAAAGTCTTTAGCTATTCGAAATTACAAAAGCTTATTAAAAGTCTATATCTAAAGAGAATCTCTCTGTGGTTTTCTCTTCTTCTTTTTTCATAACACCTGCCTTTTGATACTCTCCTACTCGTTTTTCAAAGAAATTAGTTTTTCCTTGTAGTGAAATCATTTCCATAAAATCAAAAGGATTAGTTGCATTGTACACCTTAGAACAGCCTAGTTCTAACAAGAGCCTGTCTGCCACAAATTCTATATATTGACTCATCAAGTCAGCATTCATACCAATAAGTTTTACTGGTAAGGCATCGGTGACAAACTCCTTTTCAATAGCTACAGCGTCTGTAATAATTTCTCTTACTCTTTCTTCAGGTAGCTTGTTTTGAAGGTGATTGGCATATAACAAACAAGCAAAATCACAATGCAATCCTTCGTCTCTAGAAATAAGTTCATTAGAAAAACTCAATCCAGGCATTAAGCCTCTTTTCTTCAGCCAAAAAATAGAGCAAAAGCTTCCAGAAAAGAATATTCCTTCTACAGCAGCAAAAGCAACAAGCCTCTCAGCAAAGCTAGCTTGTTCGATCCAACGCAATGCCCAATCTGCTTTCTTTTTTACACAATCCAGCGTATCAATAGCGTTGAATAATTTATCTCTTTCTTGTGGATCTTTAATATAGGTATCAATTAGTAGAGAATAAGTTTCTGAATGGATGTTTTCTACAGCTATTTGGAAGCCATAAAAAAACTTAGCTTCTGTATATTGTACCTCTGCCACAAAATTCTCTGCTAAATTTTCGTTAACGATACCGTCGCTAGCAGCAAAGAAAGCAAGCACGTGAGAAATAAAATGTCTTTCTCCATCGTTCAAGTTTGCCCAATCCTTTAAATCTTGCCCTAAGTCAATTTCTTCAGCTGTCCAAAAGCTTGCTTCTGCTTTCTTATAAAATTCCCAAATATCATGATGTTCTATTGGGAATAATACGAATCTATTTTTGTTTTCCTGTAAAATAGGTTCTAGTGTTGAAGTTGGTTTAGTTTGCATAAATTGGGTTTTAAATACTTTAATAAATACAATTTCTAACTGCGTGGGAACAAATAAGCTCGCTATTAACAAAATTTGTACAAACAGGCTTATTTAAGTGATATACCTAGGTCTACCAGACTTTACAAACCTAAGTAAAGCCATCTAAAAGAACAACGTTATTTTTTAAAAACTTTGAAAAGTACAATTTGTATTTTGTTAGTATCAAGCATTTATAGGCTATTTTATTGGTAGAAATCCATAGAAAATTGCTGACAGAGAATTCATAAAAAAACCAATAACCTATTAAGTACAATTAAAATGTTTTTATGGTGATGCACTGCCGAGTAGTTGAGTAAATATTTATAGCGTTAGCATACTATTGCCTTAGACTATGGTTATGCTTTAAAGTAACATGAACCAACAAGCTTTTTATTTATATTGCAGCTTATCTCAATTATATCTATTAACTACATGACGCTATTAGACAGAAAAATACCACCTACTTTTAAAACTATTGACAACATCTCATTTCCATGGCCTACAACTGTTAAAACGGATGTAGGTATACCTCTTTTTATACTTAATCAAGGGGATATGCCTATTATTAAATTAAGTTTACTATCGGAAGCTGGCAGTTGGTATGAACCACAAAATGGTATTGCTTATTTTGCAGCTAAAATGTTAACTGAAGGAACTTTAAACAAGACTGCTCAGGAGATTGCTGCTTATATCGATTATTATGGTGCTAACTTAAGCATTATTACAAGGGTAGACTATTGTAGTATTGAGCTAGTATGTCTATCTAAGCATTTTGTTGTAATGCTTGATCTGCTAACAGAGCTACTTACAACATCAACTTTTCCTCAAACGCAATTAAATCTTTTACAGAAACTAAGAGTCCAAGCTCTTAAGGTGGAAGATGAAAAAAGCAGCCAAGTAGCCCATAAACGCTTTAAAGAAGCTTTATTAGGAAAAGCGCATCCATATGGATACAGCCTTACAGCCGCAGACATAGCAATTGTTACAACAGACCATTTAATATCTTTTTACAAAAATCAACTTTTAGCAGACTGTCAGGTATTGTTAAGCGGGCAAGTTACGGAGCAACATATCCAATATGTGCAGCAGCTACTATCTCATATACCATCCAAGCCAGCGAACAGGCCTAACTATCCTTTGTCAATAAAGTCACCTTCCAGAATACATGTACAAAAGGAAGGCAGCTTACAAAGTGCTATTTGTATAGGAAAGTTATTGTTTCCAAAAACACATCCAGACTACTTAGCTATGTATATTGTTACTGAATTGTTGGGTGGCTATTTTGGTTCAAGACTTATGCGCAATATCCGTGAGGAAAAAGGATATACATACAATATACACGCTACTATGCTGCCATTAAAAGAAACCACCTACTTCCTTATCAGCACAGAAGCCATTCAAGAATTTGCAGAACAAACTTGTGAGGAAATCTATCGCGAAATAAAAATATTGCAAACTGAAGAGGTAGATTTAGAAGAGCTCACAACACTTAAAAATTATATGATTGGGAATTTTCTAACAAGCATCAATGACCCCTTTTCTATTATGCAACGGTTCAAAGAAGCACATTTGTATGGACTATCCCAGGAATTTTATGAAGATTTCTATCATACGTTACAACAAATTACGCCTGCTAGAATTAAGGAGATAGCTAATACTTATTTAGCGTTAGAGAGCCTAACTGAGGTAAGGGTAGGATAATGTACTTAATTTAGTGCTTATAAAGATTCGATGAGGCATACTTAACAAGCTTATCCATGCTCATAAAGTAAACAGTAAAAAGTGATCAGCTAAAGGCGTTAATAGTTCATAATATAAAATATATTAGGTACCATCTGATGGAAAGTATAGGTAATGCTTTAACCGTATTATGTAATAAATTCTACAGATATATTATTCTATAAGTATAAGCCAAAAGCATATTTTCACTTTTTCTAATCAATCATCATCTACTACAAAAGAGTAGCCATATTATCATGAATAATTTAAAGATTATTACCTCCACAACAAGGCCTGAAAGACAAGGTATTTTGGTTGCTAACTGGATTACTAAACTAGCACAAGAAGCAGGTAGGTTTAATGTAGAACTTATTGACTTGGCTGAAGTTAACCTTCCATTGCTAGATGAGCCTAACTACCCTCGACAACAACAATATCAACATGAGCATACTAAAAGATGGAGTACCAAAATTGACGCTGCTGATGCCTTTATAATTGTACTTGCAGAATACAACAATGGATTTCCTGCACCTATTAAAAATGCCATGGATTTTCTATTCAATGAATGGATGTACAAGCCTATATCTTTTGTAAGTTATGGTGGTATTTCTGGAGGTATGCGTTCCATGCAGATGCTTAAGCAGGTTGTCGCTGCTATGCATATGCTTATCTTGACTGAATCTGTAAATATTCCCTTTTTTAGTAAATTCTTCAATGATCAAGGGGAGTTTGTGCCAGACCAACACATAACTAAATCAGCACAGGCTATGCTTATTGAACTAGAACGCTACTGTCAGGTGTCAAAGATATTAAGAAGGGTAGAATCATAGGGTGGAAGAAAAACCAGTCAATTAGTAATAAAATAATTAAAGGATCAATAACTATAGGATAAGCTTAGAACAGTTAGAATTAGCTAGTGGCAAAGAACTATCTCAAGAACCTAGTTTGATAAGCATGATGGAATTATTGAGCAATATGAAAGAAACAGATCCTTTTGATAATGTAAATCAATCAGTACAGTTTGCTATTGGGTTAAAAAGTTTTAGTGAAGTAATGACCAAAAACCGTAATCATCTGCTTTTTAAGGAGTTTTTTCCTGCGTTTGGTTTAGTCATGAAAAGCCTCAAACAGCTTTATGTTAGTGTAACCATTTACAAAGGAATATTTTTGTTTCAAAATTTCTTTGTAAATATGACAGCTTCCGAAATATGCACCACACAAACAACCTATACTCATCAAAAACTCATTAACGATTTCACCACCTGTAAAATGAAACGTTTCCTTGAACAATTTTATCCATTCTTCTTTGGTTCTCGGATGATGATATTCTAACCATTTTTCAAACAAGCCAAACTCTTTTTGTAAAACAGGAAACGGTTTTAGATATTTTTATGCAAAGCTGAAGGACATGGATTAACTGAAATGATTTACCTATCTGCAGGGCTGAAATACCACGATACCACAATCAGAATCAGAGATACCAATGAGGGAGCTATCATCCGATGCGATACACAAAGATGATGCTCTCGACATAGCAACAAAGAAATCGGCATAAGCCCATTCTTTTTTTCTTTTCTGATATGTTTTAGGCTTTCCCATTTTTATATTATTTGATTGAGTGTTACCTGTACCCCAAAAAAAGCTCGAATAAACGCAAAGTGAGACAATACCTTAAAATTTGATTAATTTATTTTCTCATCGAAATTACTGATCATTTAATCCCTTTCCATTGAAAATTTGCTGCATACATTTTTCAACTCTTGACTGCCGAGTTTTAGATTGTTTGGGCGCAGAAAAATAGAGGATGTATGCTCTTTGCCGTCCTGGTGTCAATGCATTAAAAGCAGTTTTCAAGGCAGAGATTTCATCTAATTTATTTTGAAATTCTTCAGGAATTATGAATTCTGTAGTCTTTTTATAATTCACTTTCAAACCAGATTTTTCCACTTCAATGGCTTCATAAATATAGGCTTTCACAATGTCTTCCATCTCAACTATTTCTCGGATATTAGTGAACCGGATCTGGCGCCCCGCCTGCATATTCTTCCCAGGTTTGATTAGGATATGATTGTCATCATTTAACAAGGCACCTTTGAAAAACAAAATCGCACAGTATTCTTTAAATACATGTATTAAAACTATGTTACTTTTCTGAAACGTGTAACAAGGAACACCCCACTTCAATTCTTCAGTCAGCTGGCAGTCAAGAATGATCATTCTCAATTTCTCCAATTCTTCCTGCCACTTTTTGGCTTTACTTAAATATACATCGACCTTAGGGTTCATTCTATTATTTGTTATAGTATGTTATTTTAATTTGTTTGCTATGTCTTGTAATCGGTTATGTGCCATGTTTATGCCCTGTACCATCCCTATTTTCAGCACCTGATCTCTTTGTGCAACCGATTCATAAATTATGTGCATGTTTAGTTTACTGGTGTTGTCAGTAAGTTTTTCAAATTCTAATAACTCAAGCTGAACGCCAAAAAAAGATGTATTCTCCATTTCAAATGTCCGTGTGATTTTCTGGTTTGGGCGAAACTCATGGATTACCCCATTGGCCTGAAATACCACATTTCCCTGAGCATCGGTTGATTCCAATTGGTAACAGCCATGCTTTTTACTTTCGAGTTTCAGCACTTTCGTTGTCATCCATTGTTCAACAATGTCAGACTCTACATACGCTCTAAAAAGTAATTCCAACGGCAAATTAAATTCCCTTGTAATCACTAATTCCTGTTTGCCGCCTTCGGCATTGATTTTTGTTTTTTGTTCCATATTATTCTATTCTTGTGATGTGTATTTTTTCATTATGGTTTCTAATTTATTAAACCTATCCTCCCACATCTTGCGAAATGGTTCAATAAAGTCGGCTACTTCTTTTATTTTTTTTGCATTTATGTGATAGTAAATTTCCCTGCCGTTTTGTTCTTGTTCAAGCAATGCGCACTCGGTGAGTATCTGCAGGTGTTTTGAAACGGTCGGTCTAGCTGTGTCAAAGTTTACGGCTATCGCACCTGCTGTCATCGATTGTGAGGCCACCAATAAAAGGATAGCCCTTCTTGTCGGGTCTGCTATGGCTTGAAATACATCTCGTCTTAGTTTCATTGCGTAGCTATTTGACTGCAAATATATATGTAGCTATTTAGCTACGCAAATTTTTTGTTGATAGAAATCCTAGACAGATAGCTTATCTCTACTTCTCCTATACGTTTTCTAAAGTGTACCAAGTCACTGGCTGCACAAGGCTGGTTTCATTGGAAGGTTGCTTCTCCGGTGAAGTATTGGAAGTAGACATTTTGTTCACATATACCTACTACTTTTTCATCACTCAGCTTATAGATATGTTGCAATAAGAGTAAGCCAGCCATCTTTCTGATGGGATGGCTAAGGCAGCCTACACACGCATAGAGTGGTTAAAACTGGTTTCTATACCCTGCCAAGGAACAATAACTGACAAGCGTACAAGAGGTTGATCATCTGAATGAGATTAGAGCCAAATAGGATTAGGTGGCTCTGGCCTTATGTAGGTTGTACTAGCATAGTGGTAAGATTGCATTATCAACTTTTGCAAGGTCTATAAGCTAATGTAGACATTGCTTGCAAATAAAGTGAGGTATATTTAACTATTCTCTTCCTATTTGGACCAGCAGGTGCATTTGAAGAGGCCGCTAAAAAATTGGTTTCTCGTGTGTATAGTATAGAAGAAGAATCAGGCGGTTTTCTTTAATTAGCCTTAGTGGCTTCTGCAAGAATATAAAACATAGTGACAGCAGTGACATAGTAGAGTTGGAGATTTCTAAAAGTGCACGACCCTATCTATTTCAATTAAAAAATACTCTTGCATCTCCTCATCTCTATACTCATAATCCTAAAGTGACTTAAAATAAATGATCTTTTTTAAATGCTACCTCCACTGCTGCTTTGTATAAAGAGGGCACTCTAAACGTGCTTGATATATGTGAGCAGCTGAATATTTCTATTCCTACCTTTTATCGCTATTTAAAATATCAAAGTATTATCTTGAAGGCTGATACTCCTGCTTATGAGGTTGTAGATACAGCAAATGCTATATAAATGGTTAGTATTTTAAAATCCCCACTTAATATGCGGATATTGTTCTACGAGTAGCCTTTGTACATCAGGACCTATTTGATTCTCGCTTAATTCTACCGTATGAACGTTTGTCCCCTGCAAGAGCCTCGCAAATCCTTCTGCGCCTTGAGCGCCTATTTGATTGGATCTCAAATTAACCGTATGCGCCTGTGCTCCCTGTAAATGCTTAGCAAATTCTATAGCTCCTTGACCGCCTATTTGATTCCAGCTTAAATTAACCGTATGAACACGCGTTCCCTGCAGGTGCTTAGCCAATGCTTCTGCACCTTGGTCCCCTATTCTATTCCAACTTAAATCAACCGTATGAACACGCGTCCCCTGTAACTGTTTAGCAAGTGCTTCTGCGCCTTGTGCGCCTATTTGATTCCCACTTAAATTAATCTTCTGAACGTTTGTTCCCTGTAAGAGCCTCGCGAATCCTTCTGCGCCTTGAATACCTATTTCATTTGTATCTAAATCAACCGTATGCACTTGTGTCCCCTGCAAATGTTTAGTAAATGCTTCTATTCCCTGAGCACCTATTTCATTCTCGCCTAAATAGACTGTATGCACGCAAGTTCCCTGCAGGTGCTTAGCAAATCCTTCTACCCCTTGGTCGCCTATTTGATTATATATTAAATGAACCGTATGCACGCACGTTCCCTGTAAATGCTTAGCAAATGCTATAGCCCCTCGTGCACCGATTTCGTTTATACCTAAATTAACCGTATGAACGTGCGTTCCCTGTAAAGCGTGTGCAAACTCTACGGCGCCGTGAGCTCCTATTTGATTATCCCTTAAATTAATCGTATGTACACTGGCCTTTTGTAAATAAGGCCAATACTCTTGGGGTAAATTTCTGACACATCCCATTAAGCAATAAAAAGTAAAACTAGGTATGGTTGTAGGAGTCAAATCTTCTAACTTTAACTTTTTAAAATCTATTTCTTTGCTTATTACCCAGCCCCTTGTGTCAATAATATGACAAGGCTTATTCTCCACACCCACTATACCTGCTTGACTAAAGCCTGTAATGAGCTTGTTCCATTCAGTGTTAACTACTCTTGCTGCCAGTACATTTTCAAAGTCTAAGTATGAGAAGATGATTGCCATAGCTCTGGCATAAGAATTGGTAAAGAAGTATCTTCTTGCCCCTCTTCTCCTCCTATTATGGATACTTGGCTTTCTATCTCTATCTGTTCTCTTTCTTCTTCTTGAATAGGTAGATTGGTTGAACCTCCACAGCTTTGTAAGAATAAGCTTATCAATAAAAAGCATACCATTATTGGCAGAGGCAAAGAGTAATGTTTTTTCATATTTTTATTTAGCAAGGACACATAGTAATTTTTATTTAACTTAAATGCAAGAAAAGAACATTTAATCCCGTATAATCCTTATCACATGTTTTCGGTTCCTTAGACTTCATATCCCATCTCTCCTTACTTCAAATTTTTCTTTGATAATATATGTTTAATTGTAAGCGATTATATACCTTCCATGAGGTAGATGCCAAACACCCACGTCTACTATTAAAACAGAGATAGTTATAGGATGATAGGATACTAACAGTTTACAAGTCACATAAAGGGGAAATACATGATTTTAGAACCCGTAAAACAGAGAAATCTTTAGCAAAAAGGAACATCAAGCTAGGAGATAGTTGCTATCAAGGATAACAAAAGCTATAGAACAATCTCATCATACCTTAAGCTTTACTTAAAAGTATGATAGTTGATAAACTGCATATATTAGCGGGGTAGATACAAAACGCTATACAGAAGAAATCAAGTATTATAAGTAGTCGGGATGGCGGGATTTGAACCCACGGCCTCTCGTACCCTAAACGAGTGCGCTAACCGGACTGCGCCACATCCCGAAGGCAGCGATAAAGGTAACAAAAACATGAAAATCCTGTATACAAATTTTCAATTTTATGTTGCTCCTTGATGATAAATATGGTTTTTATACTAAAACACTATATCGGATCTACATCAAATATAATTCTGATCTGTCTAAATTGCTTCTCGGATGTTAAGCTTTTAGTTGCTTGCTGAATCTGTTGCTTAATAGCCAGCAGTACAGGTTCCGATGATTTTGCAAGCTTTACCCAAGTATCTATACGATACTGATTTCTGACTTTGGCTACCAGTGGCGCTTGTGGCCCTAAGATATTATCCTCACTCACTAATTTACAAAGGTACCCAGCGAGAACTTGGGCACATTCTTTTACCAAACGCTCATTGGTATGCTGACAAGTTATTTTTATCAACCTTATATATGGAGGATAACGAAATTTTTGACGTTCCCCCAGTTCTTGGGTGTACATCTGCTCATAATCATAATTAATAATATCTTGTAAGATGGGAAGCTGTGGATTTGTAGTTTGAATAAGTACTTGCCCTTGCTTACCCCTTCTTCCTGCCCGGCCACTTACTTGTGTAATTAGTTGAAAGCAACGCTCATTGGCTCTAAAGTCTGGAAAATATAGTAGCCTATCTACATCTAATACACCTACTAAAGATACTTGCCCAAAGTCTAACCCTTTTGTAATCATTTGTGTGCCTACCAATATATCGGTTTGACCACTTTCTAAATTGTCAATAATTTGCTCATAGCTATGTTTACGCCTGGTAGTATCTAAATCCATACGTTGTACACGCTTATTAGGAAAAAAGTGCTGTAGCGTTTCTTCTATCTTTTCTGTTCCAAACCCTACATTTTTTAAAGTGGGAGCATCACATACTGGACATAAAGGTGGTACCTTGCAATGAAAACCACAATAGTGACAAACTAAAGCATCTCTAAACTGATGGTATGTAAGGCTTACAGAACACTGCTGGCAGGTTGGTACTTCAGCACAAGTCTGACATAATAAGTAAGAAGCATAACCTCTCCTATTCTGAAATATAATGGCTTGTTCTTGCTGCTGAAGTATAGATTCTAATTTTTGTAGTAGAATACTAGTAAACTCTCCTTGAATCCCTTTTCGTTGTTGTTCGGTACGTAAATTAACTAACTCAATACGAGGCAAGGGAGTCTGATTAAATCTTTCTGTAAGCTTTACTAAGCCATATTTTCCTTGCTGTGCATTATAGTATGTTTCAATGGCTGGCGTAGCAGAACCCAGCAGTACCTTCGCCTGATGAAAGGTGGCTAGCATAAGTGCTGCATCACGTGCATGGTACCGTGGAATGGCATCTAGCTGTTTATAGGCTGTTTCGTGCTCTTCATCAACAATAATAAGCTGCAACCTATCGAAAGGTAAAAATAAAGCAGAACGTGCGCCTATAACTAATTGAACATTATTTTGCAATACGTTATTCCAGATTTCTACTCTCTCATTGCTAGCATATTTGGAATGGTAAACACCCATTTTATTACCAAATATTTTATTTAACCGTTGCACAATTTGTGTAGCCAACCCTATTTCAGGTAATAGATAAAGAACTTGCCCATCCTGTTCTAGAACCGACTGAATCAAGCGAACATATATTTCTGTTTTTCCACTGCCCGTAATGCCATGTAACAAAGCAGTATTTTTAGTTTTAAAGTGGTTTTCTATTGATAGTAAAGCTTGTGTTTGTGCTGGGCTAAGTGTTGTGTGAGGTGTTGCTACAGCTTTTAGCTGTGCTAGCCTAGATATGATGACAGCCTTTTCTATTAGAATATCTTGTTGAATCAGTTTTTGTAAGGCAGCACTAGATACATCTTTTTCTAATAGTTGCTTCTTGGCTATAAAATAGCTTTGTGTTTGTTCTGGCAGATTGGTCGAGACAAGTGCCATATACTGCAGCAACACATCTAATTGTTTAGGCTTCTTCTCTAATTTTTCAAAAAGAGCTTGAAGCTCAGCAGTATTATCTACAAAATTTTTATTGAGGGCAATTTGTTTTTCTTTTTTGGGTGCATACTTTTCTTGTAATTCCTCTACCAGTATAATTATTTCCTTATGTATAAGCTTTTTAAGTTGTTTGTAGGCCTCTTTCTGCCCGATTAACTGCTCTATTTGCTGGTACGATAATGGCTTTCCATTTTTTAAAGTTGCTACAATCAACTGCTCATTTTCTAATAGAGGAATACTATCTTCTTCAAAAGCAGGATGCAAATAAATTTTTGATTGACTACTTAATTTAAATCCACTGGGAAGTGCGGCTTTAACCACGTCACCTACGGAGCACATGTAATATTGTGCTATCCAATGAAATAGTGCTAGTTGGTAGGTATTAACAATAGGCTCCTCATCTAACACATCAATAATATTCTTGGCAGGATGGTTAGGTGCTCTTTGATGTATCTTATTTACAATACCTGTTAATATCTTTTTTTTGCCAAGTGATACAATAACCCGACTTCCTTGCTTAACAATATCAACTAAATTTAAAGGAATGCCATAAGTCAGCAGCTTAGCTATAGGCAAAGGCAGAATAAGTTCTGCAAAATATCCTGGGCTGTCTCTATGTATATTACTTGACATATGGCTAAATGGTTATACCTACAGTCTGCTGTGTGATATAGTTTACATATCTAATTGCAGCATCAAGTTAAAACCTTTTACTCAATATAAAGTTAGCCTATGCTAATTAAAATATACTTGTAAATGAGACGCTCCATTAATTACAAACTATAAACTTTGACTTCTCAAACTTTATGATAGGTATGTGTTGATTATCATGATGTTTACCATAAGAGAATCCTGAAAAAATTTGCCCTTCGAAAGTCTCTAGTCCCCAATGCTTTTGAAAGTATATACCATGCTGCGATAACATGTTTCCTAAAAATGACATCATATCATAGCCTACTTCTGCGTAATAGTTAGGGAAAACACCAAATTGATTATAATAATCTTGTCTAAAAGTATGTAAACTTTCTCGGTTATAATCGATGTAATCTGGTGCAAGAAAGCTTATTTTAAGCCGCTGTAGTTGGTCTAAAGTAACAGAAGACTTTTTTAGCCAAGCCTCATCGCCTATAATATGGGGTTTTAACTTTCTAATCTGAATAGCACTTAAGATATTTGCTATAATTAATTCATCTTGTGAGGCTATATATATGTGTGTAAGGTTATCTAAAACACATTTATTTAGCTGGACTGCTTGATCTGCTGTTTTTATCTGTACATTATTGCTTGCTCCTCTAAACATGCTTAAAAATTGCTGTGATGTTTGAGGCTGAAACTCTAATATTAAATCTATTTCTTTCCCTATATATTCCTCCATATACTCTTTGTAAATGCTTGCTTTAAGTAAATCTTCTGGAGCAGTACCATAGATAATACCTATTTGTGCTTGAGAAAGATCTGCATATTGCTGTGTAAAATAAGCTGCCTGCTTAGCTTGTGTTTCTAAACTAGGCTTTAGCAAGTATACAAAAGGGTTGTTTCCTACAGCATAGGAATTAACAGAAAGAGGATTGAATACATTAATACCATATTTTCTTGCAAACTCTGACACTAATGGAATAGTATTGGCATAAAGTGGCCCAATAATTAGATCCATATATTTCATTTCCTCTTGATCTAACAGATGTGCTGTTACAGTAGCGCTCTTTTGAGTATCATAAGCATGCAATATTATATGAATGCCTTCTTGATACAATTTCTCCGTGGCAGCTTGGATTCCTTTATATAAATCTAGGACAAACTGGTTACTAGTTTTTTCTTCATAGTTTACTTCATTAATGAAAAAAGGAAGTAAAACAGCTACATGATAGCTAGCTTTTTTTATTGAAGTAAGCTCACGTAACGGATCATAAAGCTGGTTAGTTAGATCCAATCTTTGGGCTACTTCCTCAATATGCTTACCATCTTGCTTCATAAACGGCAGCTGACTTTGCCTATATAACCATGCTTTTGCTACAGTTATATCAGTTGGGTAATGCCTTAATAGTATGTCTAACAGATTTACATCTTCCGTTTGTGCAAGAAAATAGTCCTTCATTCGGCCGATCGCTGTATCTAGTGAATTATCTTTAATTTGCTTTAAATAGTAAAAAGCTGTTATATAATCTTTTTGTTCAAACCGCAGCTGTGCAAGCCAGTACAAAACCTCATTTCGTTGGGACCAATTTGAATAGTATTGTATGAGCTTATTAAAGGTTAGCTCAGCTACTTCAGGCATAGATTGGCGATAGGCTGATAAGGCATAGAAAAAGTATGCGTAAGGTATAATAGAAGTCTCCAAAGGAGATTCTAATAAAGGGGTTAAGAGTTTCTGGCAAGCTTGATGATCTCCTTTCTTGTAATATTTTTTCGCGTGTTTATAGGTTTCTAATTGGTATGTTGCTGCATCAACTGCGTAGCTATACGCAGATAAGGTAAGCAATAGGAAAACAGATTTTGTATAAAATAGCTTTTTAAACATTATATTGGCCGCCTGTATTTAATCTCTGTAAAAGTAAAGTCAAATTTCTTTAACTGCTAGGAGTTGAGCGTATTTGTTGATGGTGGAACTATGGAGTAGAATCTAATTTGCGATAGAATGTATTAAATTATTTTTAAATTGATAAGGTATCAAAAGCCCAATTCTAACACATAAGATTATATGAAGTGTATACAGATACCCATACTATGTTGAATCCACTTCTCATAGAACATTGCACAGACATGCAGATACCTATTGTAATTAGATGAATGCAATTTTTTACTGATACTTGGAAGAGGATAGCTTCGGCTATGGACAAGCCGGATTAACGACAATTTCCAAATTATCTAAATCCTTATTCTCATTTTGTTTTAGTATATATCGTTTCAAATAGATCTAGGCCTACCCTATTACCTACCCCCCAGAGTTCCTTAGTGTAGAGTTATCTGACTGCTTGGTAAAGCAGTTGCCATTCTAAAAAGGCCATTTGTTTTTAAGGCCATTTTAGCTAACTTTGCCATTATTCTACTTGGATAGCTTAACTCTTTTAAACCATTTTTACTGTTGGGTACTACAAAAAATTTCTTTGATTTAACCATAGAAGAATTACACACAGCCATGGAGCTATTAAAAGAACCTGCTTTTCGTGCAGACCAGGTATGGAGATGGGTATATCAGCTAGGCGCACAATCCTTTTCAACCATGAATAATGTACCCTTGTTATTCAGAGAGACCCTAGGCCTACATTATAGTTTGGAACGTACCCAAGAACATCAAGTGCTTATTTCAAAAGATAAGACAATAAAGTGGTTACTTGCCTTCAGCGATGCCAATGAGGTAGAAACGGTGTGGATACCCGAGCAAACCCGCAGTACCCTGTGTATCTCTTCTCAAGTAGGGTGTACATTAAACTGTAAGTTTTGCCACACAGGTACACAACCATTGGTACGTAACCTCAGGGCAGGCGAAATAGTAGCCCAGCTGCTTCATGCAAAAGATGTACTCCAAGATTGGCCCTCTCATGCTCCTACCAGAAAAATTAATAATATCGTGATGATGGGAATGGGTGAACCGCTCCTTAACTATGAGCAAGTAGCTAAAGCTATCCAGATTATGATGCACCCGCAAGGGCTTGATATCTCTCGGAAAAAGATTACCTTGTCTACTTCAGGTATAGTTCCTCAGATTAAACGTTGTGCCGAAGAATTAGGTGTTAACCTAGCTATATCTCTACATGCTGTAACAGACGAATTGCGTAATCACCTAGTACCCATCAATAAAAAATATCCTATTAACGAATTACTCCAAGCCTGTAGAGACTATGCATCAATAACAGGATGTAGAAAAATTACATTTGAATACGTAATGCTCAAGGGCGTCAATGACAGTCCAGCTGATGCTAAAAAATTAGTAGACTTGATCAAAGGCATACCTGCCAAGATCAACTTGATCCCATTTAATCCATGGCCAGGAACCGAGCTTGAGTGCTCAACAGAGTCAAATATCAAGCAATTTGCTGCTATTATAGAAAAAGCAGGATATATAGCACCTGTTAGGACTCCTAGAGGAGAAGATATCATGGCAGCTTGTGGCCAGTTAAAGTCTGCTAGCATCAAGGCAAAAGCTTATCAAGCTTAAAGATCGAGCCACTTCTACGCTGCTAACAACCGATCTGCTGTTTTAGACATCGCATTTCCACCGAGTATCAACACATCTGCATTGCGCCACCTAAATCCCATGTCTCTAAAACTAAAATAGGTATTATTGTGTCAGTACATAAGCCCTGACACCACCACTACTTCTGCCTAGCCTGGCGCATGAGTTACCTTCTGAGGTAGGTTATGCAGGTATCATTCGCCTGCTTGCTATAGATTAGGTAGATGATAAATTGTCCGCTAACTTACGTATGTCTTTGTTTTTATCAAGTTGAGCCTGCTCTAGGATAGACTTAAAACTTGGCTCTTGTGCATAACTAGGCTCAGCTTGCAAGATGGCTGCTAACAAACTGATATTCAACCTTCTTATTTCCTCATTTCTATCTTGTACAGCTTGTCTAGCAATCTCACATACCTGCGGTATATAAGTTGTATTTGCCTTTACTAAGGCTTGCAGGATAAACAGGACACGTTTTCGTGCTATTATTTCCTTATCTTGAAAAGCTTGGCTAGCTATGCTAACTGTTCTTTGTTCACAAGCAGGATATAGTCCTACTAAGACTTCAACAACACGCAAAGCATGAAAACGAACTCTCCAATTTTTATTTGTTACCAAATCAGCAGCTAGCTGGAAGATAGGCTCATAATGAGCAGGATCCTTACCGGCAAGGAAGGTCAGCAGTGCTAAGCCATTTGAGCAAACTAGATCATCTGTGCTTGCTAGTTTTTGGTTGGCTACTTTCAAAGCTTGAGGTAAAGTGGTTGGATCAGTCTTTATAATAGATGCTAAAGTTTTTAGCTTGGGTGAATGCTTATAGTCATAATCAAGAATCGTAACGAGTTGACTGACAGGAATTATTGCCTCTTTGGCTAAGGCTGGATGACGCTCTATCAGCGTCCGCAATATGAGTAGCATGGTAGGCATTGTTAAGTCATCCTGTTTCTCTTTCACTGCTATCTCTTTTAACAAGGCATGAAATACCTGTTGATCGTAGGTATCATACTTGATGTCAACAATACTAGCTAGAATAGGAAAAGACCTTGTACTCATTAGTACGTTGCTTTGCAGCAATTGGAGAGCTACTGGTAGTACTTCAGGGGCATAAGCGGCGTTTACAGATACCATTAAACTCAACTTGTTAATGGTTAGAATAATCTCGTTGAATTCTTTTCGTTTGATCTGTGTTCTTGTCTTATGCAGTAAGGTTTCAAATATATCTTTGCTGTATGCAGGATTCATTTTTTCAACTTTACTAAATAAATCCTTGATTGTAAAGTTGACGTTATTACTATGATCTGGGTAGTATGTAAAGGATATCTTAAAAAGAGCTTGAATATATGCTGGATTCTTTTCGATGACTTTGAGAGGCTCAACAGCACCCAACATGAATAAGATTAAGTACCGATAATATCCGTTTCTATCCTCTTGGGAAACTTTCATATCTTTTTCAGCTATTTGTATGAGTGTAGAAACGCAATTAGGGTTAAAGGTTATTGCTTTTGAAATAAAAAAAAGAAGTGCCATTTCATTGTTCAAGCCGACAGGTCGTTTGGCAATCATTTGCTTTTCAATAATCTTAAACCCCAGTTTAACCCCGGCAGGAGCTAATTTATGATTCCTTTCTGCAAAGCTTGTGAGTACATCTAAGCCTTGGCACAACCATAGATCGGCATCTCCTTGCAAGAAGTGTTTTCCTATTAGTTGGAGGGTTTTAGTATTTGCTAAGCTAGGTTCTGTTACAAATAGATGAGACATGGCATCTCTAGCCGCATTCCTGATGGTTAATTCTTTATCCCTAATGGCTTCCAGGAGTGTTGCTAAGAATTTATCCATAGAAGTAGTATCTAAATAATCCTTGAGTTTTTCTTTCTCCGTAGGGGTAAGGTGAACTGTCACAACCCCATGCTTGTCCAATGGGACCTGCAAGACAACAGTGCGGGGCTCTTTAGGTTTATCTGATGATATAGTTTCATCAGTAGTAGGAGATATATTCTGCAAAGTAGAAGCCTGTGTAGGCACAAACATGATAAGATTTACAAAAAATAGCTGAGTAAATAATCTAGTTAATGTGTTCATAAATTACTTGTTTAGATAGATATTATTAAATAAAATCGTCCTTGTGAATGTACTTATACAAGCTAATCATGTCTAACCCAATGGTAACTGAAAATAAATCATCTAATGAAACCTTGGTATGTTGATTGATGTACTCCCCATTCAACGTTTGTTGATTCAATGGCTTTTCGTCTTCAGCAGCAGAAGTGGTCACTTTTTCTAATGGGACTGATATAGCTCCACTAAAGTATAAGCCAATAGGAAATATTAAGCTAGCTCCTATAAACGCACTATGTGAAAAAGTCTTAACATCGCTAAAAGCTTTTTTGAGGTCCTTAATGTCTTGTTGAAAGCTAGATGGCAAGTCTTTAGATGGGTCTGTAATCTTGTATTGAGCACTCATTAGGTATTTGGGTGTATAGCCTAGGAAGTATGCTGAAGTAATTTTAGAAAAAGCATCGGGCTCAGACCATTTAATAGAGATGGGAAAGATGAAAAATTTTTTAACTATTTGAAAACCTGCATAATCTTCATGCTTGTGTTGTTCAGGAAAACGAATACCTACTTCTAAAGCAAACTTTCCTTCGCCTGCATCCACTGTAACTGTTCGCCCTGACGACTTCATCTCTCCAAGCTGCGTATGATTATACTTGAAGAAGGGATAGCCTAAGCAAATACCACCATTGATAGGCAAATAAAAGCCTGAGTGTTTCAAAAAGGGTATACCACTTCCTATCTCTATGGCACATTTAAAGTCGTTCAACCAAGAATCTTCAAAAACATAGATGTCTTTAGAAGGCTTTTTAGCATATGCAAGAAAAGGTGTAAGCATACAAACAATCAATAAACATAGGGTTAGTTTACGTAGATGCTTGGTCTGGTGAGACTTCATAAATTTAATTTTATAGGATGTTATACATGTAAAAAATTGCTTAACAAATTTAGTTGAGTCTTCTTGCTTATCTAACAATTAGGTAGTTTTTTGTTCGTCTATTTCGATTATTTCGCTTGGTTGAGTTTGAAATTTCTAAAACTAATGATATGAGCAAAGATATATCTGCACAAGTTTATGACTTAGATTCTCTATCAATAGATGGGTGTCAGTTAATGTGTATAAAATTAGATATTACTACAAATCAAAAAGCTAACTAAGATATCCTCTTATACTTCGTAAGGTGTAAATATTTTACTTTACCTATATTCTTGTTAACAAGGTAGAATCAGAAAGTCTCTCCTGATTCTACCTTTCTCTAAATATTATTTCAATTTCGCCTTACCTGTCGCTTTAAGAAACTTAACCATAGAGCCTTGCGACAAAGCATAAGCACGGTGCAGAGGAGTATGTCCATCTCTATCTTCTGCATTTATATCTGCACCTGCTTCCAGTAACACTTGTACAAATGGTATATTTCCTAGAAGTGCAGCCCAATGTAATGGTGTATTTCCATAATCATCTTTTATATTTAAATCTGCTCCAGTCTCTATAACCATCTTTGCTGTGTCAGTATCCTTATAACCTGCGAGTAGATGTAGAGGAGCTTTACCAGATCCTTTTGTATTTGTATTTGCTCCTGCTTTTATTAAAATTTTAGCAATCTCAAGCTTTTCCCAGCCTATGGCCAAGTGTAAAGGACCATAAGCATCTTTATTTTGCATATCTAGTTTAGCTCCTGCTGCTATTAACATCTGAACAATTGCTATATTGTCACGGGCTACGGCTACATGTAAAGGAGTATCTCCTTTGCTGTCAATAGTATTTACATCGGCACCTGCTTGTATAAGTATAGATACAGTTTCATTATGTCCTTTATCAACAGCCCAAAGAAGAGGAGTATGCCCCTGCTTGTTTTTGATATTTATATCTGCATTATGACTTAACAAATCTTTAATAGTTTTATTGTCACCCAAAAAAGCAGCTATATGCAAAGGAGTATCTCCATATTTTCTTTCAAGGCTAAATCTTTCTTTTTCAGTGATAAAAGTAGCATTTCCTTTTATATGGTTACCTGCTTTCATAAGCTTTACACTACTGCAACTGTTAGATAGTAGTGTAATAGTAATAAGAGCAGCAAATAGAGTATATTTATTTTTCATAGCTAAGATTTAAGTATGTAATAGTATACAGATTTAAAAAACATATTTAATTTTTAACATACACAGATGTAACATCTATTCTATTACTCGATTTAATATATAAACTGGTACGTTAATCTCATCTTAATTAATAGTTAATAGTCAACTCTAGTTCTATTCTATAAGATATGGTTTTAATATATTTTCTACAATTTCAATTAGATCTACTAGCATCTTTCTAGCCATATCTGGATCTGTAAGCCCAAAGCCTGGCATTAAGCTGTTAAAGGCCTTCTGTATAGTATCCAAATTATTCTGCTGTACGCTTACATTAGGTTCATCCAACTTATTTATCAATGAATTAAACATTCGTAATAGACCAATGCATTTTTCTCCAACGTCAGTTCTGTTCCTTAAATTTATTGTTTTAGTTAGAAGGCTTTCCGTTTGTCCTACTGTAAGTGAATAATTCTTGCTAAACCTTTCAATTAATAGTTTCTCTTCCTCAATCGATTCTTGTTGCTTTTTTTCTCTTTCAACTTCCATCTGTTGCAGAACGGCCTCTATATTTCTCTTGCTGGCTTCTTCATGCTGCTTAAGAAAATCTTCAGCAATTGAGTTTTTGGGTTTTGTATTAGTCTTCCTGCTTCTATCTTTTGAATCTTGTTTGCCACAGTTACAACTAATTATTAGCAAAATTACGAGTAAAAAACTCGTATGGTTCAAGACCTGTTTAAATTTTGGCATATTAATATTTATTTAATGCTTATATTTTGAATTTAAAGTTGAAAAAATTTATATTAATAAGCAACTCGCTAATGATATTCTTATAAAAAAAACAATTTTAAGTCTGAAAGTTTCCAAAGCCTTTCTTATTGCCTCCATCTTCATTTACATATTCTATATAGTATTCAGAGCTAGGCGTTGTATTAGCCAAATATTCACTCTGGACTTCTTTCGCTATGCCTCATCACTGCTGGTTTTAAGTAGCTTAGCAGCAGCTTGTGCCATAAACGCTTAGCAGGAGTTATCAATTATTGCCTTAGCCACATGCGGCCTTAGGCCTTGACCGGTTTGTATATCTAGACTATCACATTCTGCTGGGCCCAGCTTCACTTGTACGGTATCATATATATACGGTTACAAGTTATACTCTCTACTTACTATTACTTTCATTATTTAAGGGCAGGGCCCTAATAGTCTCTTTCTTCTTCGCTCCTCATAATCCTTTTCTTGCAGTCCTTCTTGAGTATCTTCTAAAATTTTATCACATGCTTTGCGCATCAAATTTGCTATCCTAGGGCTCATTTTAACTAAGTTCCTATAGATAGCATTCCAATTACCTTGAGAATTGACAGGAGCTGGGCCTCCCCGTCTACAATGAAGTCCATACCAAAATGCGCAAATTTCATCATCTGTCTTTTCTTCTAGTATTTTGATGCATATAGGTTTTACTTCTTGAAGTTCTATAGATACTTTTATCATTTCTTGCTTTCTTTCTTCTTCCGTTAAATCATCTAAATCGTTTGGGCCCAAAGAGGATACAGGTATAAACTCAATTTTACTTAAAAAAGGATTTATTACATGTACTGGAAGGCTATATGCCGTTGAACTTTGTGCTATCTTATACAGAGAATCAAAAAGTCCCACTTGTACAGAAATCATCTTACGATAAAAAATCTCTTCTGGAACTATTTTCTGTATATCATATAGTATCATATAATGTATACCCTCCCCTAATTCAGGAAAAACCCCTGCCTTATAAGCTGCTGTATCAAAATCTTTAAATTTCTTAGTAGGCACTTCCTTAGGTATATCTTTCTCCGAATCTACAATACATAATACAGGATAAAATCTTCCCCACGGATTTTTAAAGAAGGTCTCTTCTACATACCAATCTTCCTCATTTCTAATGGCATATAGCGTATCTCCATAACATGGGTACTCCATCTTAAAAAAGGTCTCAAAGTCCCTGGTAAAAGCGTTGAAAAATTTAATCAAGTACTTCTCTCGCTCTTTACCAGTACTTTCCTTTGCCTTTTTAGCATAAGCGTGTAAGGCTAAATTCCGATCAATAACTGTATCAAAATGCTCATCTTTATATAGCTTATCAAGATTATGTTTTTGACAACCACTTATACCCATAAATAGCAACAAGCTATAAACTATTAATTTCTTATTATCCATTACCATATTTTTTTTCTTGTTCTTCTACTTTTCTTTTAGCTTCCTCACACTCCTTATATAGCTCAGTGTATCGTAGCTCAGCATTATAACTACCTACTTTATTTTTTCCACTTTTTTTAAATCCACTATGTAAATCATTTAAATTTTTTGGTATTGTTAAATTAAGATAGGCAGCTGATTATTTAGCTTGGCCATTAGCAGGTTGAGCGATTTTTCTATCATGTGCACCTGTTTGCTATAACACTTACCTTTACGCTTAAATCTTGCTAAATAGTGCCTAATTAAGCTATTATATCCTTCAACAGTATAAGTTTCTGATTTGCTTTGTCGGTGTTTATCTTTTGGAATAAACTGCTGGTAGCTTTTCCAATAGTCACTACAATACAGCTTGCCTATATCCTTAACCCGCTCCCATAACTTCAGTCCGGTTTGTGTCGAGCGATCTCCACACACATATGATATAAAGCGCTTGCTCAATCTATCAACAGCTATCCATATCCAGCAGTAGACTTTTTTGAACCCACATATGTGTGTATTTCATCCATCTCGACTATATCTACTTGATCTTGGCTTTCTGGTAAACTTACTTGATCTCCACATGCTTTTACCCATTGATAGACTGTTCCATAGCTTATGTTGAGTATACGCCCTATAGCTCGAAATCCTAATCCTTCTAAGTATAATTGCAACGCTTTTCGCTTAGTAGATACAGGTTTAACATCTGATTTGTGTCTAACTGTGTAACGGAAACGGCAACTTTTACACTGGTAGTGCTGTCTACCTCTAACAATTCCATCTTTACAGCTTTGAGTATTATTACATCGAGGACAGTTCATACTTTTTCCTCTAACTTACTAATTCTATCCTAATTTAACAATACCGTTTTTTTCCTGTGCTCTCGCCTGCTTGCCCTTGCTTTACAGCTTCTGTGGTTGTAGCCAGTTTATCACCTATGTCATGAGTATGACGCTCGCCCTAAAGGCTGCTAAAGCTGCATCCACATTCTGCGTAAGCCCTTCGCTTATTTTATCAACACCCATACTGACAAGTCCACTAGTAACAGGCTAAATAAGTTCCCCTTGTATCTTATTTCGGTAGCTGTTGTACAAGCCCCTTCTTTTTCTTTGCCTTTTCCTCTTTTTTTACCTTTTCTTGTTCTACTTGTATAGCCTTTTCAATTTCTTCTCCATATTTCGATTCTATCCTATAGGTAAAATCCCTAAAGGAGTTATTTGTTTTAAATTTAAATTACTGTCCTCTTTCTTATTGTATACTCTTTCAATAGTGCCACTTTTCATTAGCAAAACGTGCAAGAACTGCTTCATAAGCTTTTTTCATTAACTCTGCTACTCTTGGATTATATTCTTTTATTCTCTTATATCGGTATTGATACAACTTTTCTCTATCTTCTGGATATGGTCCGTCATACCAACAGTAAAAGAAGGATAGTATTTCCTCATCTGTATAGGTTGATAGCATATTAATAAACATAGTATCAAATTTGACACTTCCTGATGCATACCTATAACCATCTGGGCCTGTATTAAACCCACCTATTCTTACTGCTATCATTTTTTTATTATAAATATCTTTCGGTATGAGTTCTCGTATCTCATCCATAATACCATAACAATCAAATCTATTGTATTTTCCTATAATTTCTTGAGTAGGCCCAAATTTCTCGCTAAGTAAAGCTTGGGGCATTTCTTTTTCCGAAGCAACTGACTTTATTACAGGATAAAATCCTAACCATGGATTATGTGAAAATATATAACGGGAATGATCTGAGTACTCTTTATAAAGAGTATCTTCATGGTAGTTATTATAGTTTAAATGAAAAAAGGTCTTAAAATCTCTTGGGAAGGCATTAAAATACTTTATTAGGTATTCCTTTCTTTTTTTTCCTTCACTCTCATATATCTTTTTTGCATACTTTAATAATGCAAGTCTTCTACCTACAATACTATCAAATTTCTCATCTGTATACTTATCTTGTTGCTTACATCCTTGACTTACAAGAACATTTATTAATAGTAATAAGACTAAGTATTTTAATTTATTTTTCATAAAAACCTATTTTGATATTATTCAACATTCCTATCGCGTTACCGATTCTCCCTCCCATGACTCTAGTACCGCTTCATAGGCTTTCTGCATGAGCTTTGCCATTCTCGGATTATTTTTCTCCAGCTCTTTATAAAAATCATCTTCTATTTCTAGCAATACTGGATGTGGAAGTTGGTTATAATAAAAAAACCAGAACCCAGCAATTTCATCATCCGTTTTTCTCTCTAGGAAATCAACTAAAAGTTCTTCGTTGACTAGCCTAAATTCCTCGATGGATACTGGGCCTCCAAATCCACCTATCAAAAAAGAAATTATTTTTTCATAGTAAATGCTGTCTGGTATAATTTCTGTTAGTGCCTTTTGTACTCTAAACCATAATATATCAGCTTTACGAATATCTTTAATCTTTAGACTATCTAGGTATCGCTTACTTTTTTTAGATATTTTTTCTTTGGGTACTTCTGCTTCTGTTTTTACAGACTTATACTTAGGATAAAACTTCCCCCATGGATTTCTAGGAGATAAATAATTGCCAAAAACGCCTGTATGTGTGTCATAAAATATATTTTTATGACAATTGCTTTCAATAGTTTTAAAAAGTGTCTCAAAATCTCTTGGAAGCGCTCTAAAGTATAGCTTCAAATACTTCTTTTTCTTTTCTCCTTCACTTCTCATTGCTTTTTCTCCACAATAATTTAAAAATATTTTTCTATCTAAATGAGAATTAAATTTTATATCTGCATATTCGTCTTCCTTGCAAGCTACTGTGCTCAATAAACTAAATAAAACTCCCATTTTATAAATGAATCTAAATTTTATTCTTTTCATATTTCTTAAAACAACTAGTATTAGTTTTCTTTTTGTTCCTCCTCGCTTGCTTTCTTTACCTCATCAAAAGATTTTGCCATTACTGCTTGCAAACTGCAATTACCTTTTTTATCTACTCCAAAAGATACTACTTTCTCCTTCAACTTTTTCTCTTCTTTTATACTATCATTCCAATCTGGTAAAACAGTATCTGTATATTGCCCCGCTTTTATATGATAATTTCCTTGTTTATCTTTATGTTTATCTTTCGGTATTACAATTTCTTGTTTAAGTATGTATCTACTACCAGGTAACCCACAGCCAGTACTGTTACCAAAATCTACACCTTTATGAATCAATCTAGCTTGCGATCCTTCAAGTGCTCTTCCTCCTCCTGAAGGTTTTAATCTAGAGAATTTTAATACATTTTTATAAAGAGTTCCATGATGTATACTCAAATTATAAGTTCCAACTTCCAATCTACGATTAGTATCATCCTCATTACATCCAGGGCCTTTAGGAAAAAGCATGACACCATTGTAAGTATCTTCTGGATTAGCTTGGGGTATATGTGTTAAACACGCTGTAGAATAGTCCGTTTCTACTACTGGAATCATATTTAAGGATACACCAGGAATAGTCGTTACTACAGTCTCTTTCTGTGGATTTCCATCTGCATCTAATAGAGTTCTTCTGAAACCTATCACTTGCCTTCACTTAAATAGGTTTATATCTAGTTTTTGTAGGGTTTTAGAAGAACTCTAATACAGGATTACCTGCCGCATCTCGTTTAGTACGCTCATACTCATAATATTGTGTATCCGCTCCTCCTTCATCATCAACCTTTACAATTGCACCTACTCCATTTGGTGTATCCATATCTACTCTCCACCTCCAGCCCCCCTCCATCATCGCTGCTGGTTCTAAGTAGCTAAGCTGAGCAGCTTGTGTCATAAATTGCTGTGTTATGGTAGCATTGTTCTGTATTTCCTTTACTACGTGCTGCCTGAAGTCTTGTCCGTTTTGCACACCTAGCTTTTCCCTTTCTGCACTAGATATTTGGGCAGCGATAGCATCATATAGACAGTTATTTTCTCCACTTACATTTACTTGTATGTTTTTATCGATAGGTTCCCAATGCCCTACTCCTTCTGATGAGTGAACAAGCTGAAATTATCGGTTATCATAACTGTTTATTTAGTTAGCTTCACTATCTTCATCACTTCATCTTTATCTATTCCCTCCTTATGATTTTCTAGAATTTTATCGCATGCTTTACGCATCAAATTTGCGATCCTAGGACTAACTTTAATTAAGTGATTATAAGTTGCCTTCCAATTACCTTGAGAATTGACAGGAGCTGGGCCTCCCCGTCTACGATGAAGTCCATACCAAAATGAGCAAATTTCATCATCTGTTTTTTCTTCTAGTAGTTTGATCCATATAGGTTCTACTTCTGGAAGTTCTATAGATACTCGTAACATTTCTTGCTTTTTTTCCTCTTCCGTTAAATCATTTAAATCGTTTGGACCTAAAGAGGATACAGGTATAAGTTCACTTTTACTTAAAAAAGGATCTATAAAATGCACTGGTAAACTATATGCTGTTGAACTCTGGTCTATCTTATACAGAGAATCAAAAAGTCCTACTTGTATAGAAAGCATCTTACGATAAAAAATCTCTTCTGGAACTATTTTCTGTATCTCATATAGTAACGTATAGTGTATATCCTCTCCTAATCTAGGAAAAGCGCCTGCCTTATAAGCTTCTATATCAAAGTCTATAAATTTCTTAGTAGGCACTTCCTTAGGTATTTCTTTTTCTGAATCTACAATACATAATACAGGATAAAATCTTCCCCACGGATTCTTAAAGAAGAAACTCTCCATGTACCAGTCTTCTTCATTCTTGACCACATATAGCGTGTCTCCATAGCATGGGTACTCCATCTTAAAAAAGGTCTCAAAGTCATTGGGAAAAGCGTTGAAAAATTTAATCAAGTACTTCTCTCGCTCTTTACCAGTATTTTCCTTTGCCTTTTTAGCATAAACGTGTAAGGCTAAATTCCGATCAATAACTGTATCAAAATGCTCATCTTTATATATCTTATCAAGATTATGTTTTTGACAACCACTTATACCCATAAATAGCAACAAACTATAAACTACTAATTTCTTATTATCCATTACCATATTTTTTTTCTTGTTCTTCTACTTTTTTTCTTGCTTCCTCAGCTTCCTTATATAGCTCAGTGTATCGTAGCTCAGCATTATAACTACCTGCTTTATTTTTTCCGCTTTTCTTAAATCCACCATGTAAAGCATTTAAATTTTCTCTAGACGGCTCTATCTCAATATCCTGCACTTGCTTTCCAGTATCTTCATCTATAGTAGGTATCCATTTTATTTGTCCATCTGGTTTCCTTTTAACTTCACCTGTTTTTTCATCTCTTTCCTTTTCAAAAATAGGTTGGTCTGTTTTATAGTAACTTCCTATCAAAAGACATCCTTCTGTATCATGATAATTTATCCCTAGGTGACCTAAAATAGTTCTGTCTGCATCAACCCGCATCTCTTTTAAAGGATGTGTATTAAATATATTAAATTTTCCCTTATGTCTACCCCAGCCATGGTACCTTGTATTATACACGGTGGCTGGTATTCTACGATTCAGATCACGCAAGTGCGTAGAAGGTCCTTTGGGTTCTAATCCAACAAAACTAAAATCATTAGCACCATCGTGTGTGGGAACATGGTTTATACTTAAGGTAGAATACTTGCTTTGAGCAATCCTAAAGATATTGGCAGAACCTGCTTTCCTAGCGAAATCAAGTGTTTTATCTGATACAAATTTTCTTTTAAAATTTCCGTCTTCATCTTTAAGAGGCTGCTGATCTGGCCCTAACTCTACCTCATAATGTCCTGCATTATAATAATCGGTATCATTACCGCCTTTATCACTAATCTTTACGAAAGCTCCACGGCCACCGTTAGCTAGCATGTCAAAATTATACTCTAGTCCCCCCTCCATCATCGCTGCTGGTTTTAAGTAGCTTAGCTCTGCAGCTTGTGCCATAAATTGCTGTGTTATGGTAGCATTGGTCTGTATTTCCTTTACTATATGTTGTCTAAAATCTTGCCCATTTTGCACACCTAGCTTTTCCCTTTCTGCACTAGACATTTGTGCAGCCACAGCATCATACAGGCAGTTATATTCTCCACTTACATTCACCTGTATACTTTTATCTATAGGTTCCCAGTGCCCTACTCCTTCTGACGAATGTGAAAGCGATATAGGTTCTCCTGGCAGGTCTTTTCCAATGATATTATAAATCTTTCCATTCTTATAAATAATAATAGGCCGTTTAACCGTTTTAGCTAACAAGGCTACGTCCGTAATGTCGCCCCGCTTGCCTTCCGCTACAGCTTTTGCTTTTTGCTCACTGTGCGCATCTAGCTTTTTTCCTGTGCTCTCACCTGCTTGCTCTTGCTTCTCATCTTTTTTAGTTGTAGCCAGTTTATCGCCTATGTCATGAGTATGATGCTCAGCCCTAAATGCTACTAAACCCGCATTGGCACGCTCCGTAAGCCCTTCACTGAGTTTATCAACTCCCATACTGACCAGACTACTGGTAGCAGGCTGAATAAATTCCCCTTGTATCTTATTAGTGATCTTCGCCTTTAAACTACCTGCAAAAACTTTAGATAAACTACCCTTACTAGAAACAGCACCGTAGTAGTATTCTCGAACTGCCTCACCCTTACTTTCTACCTGAGAATTATAAGTTGTCCCACTGCCCACACGAGCCGTCTTAATCTCTCCTTGCTCCACTTCAGGCGGTGCAATCACTTGCTCGGTAGTCGACGTATGAGCTTCTTCTTTTTCTTTGCCTTTACCCTCTTTTTTTGCATTTTCTTTTTCTGCTTGCTCTTGGGCAGCCTTTTCAATATCTGCTTTATATTTTAATTCTATCTTGTCGGCAAAATCAGAAAAGAACTTATCTGTCATATTTAAAATTTCGAATAGTGCATCGGCCATGGCACGAACTTTAAGAGCATCTTGAAAAACTTTTACTCCACTGCCACCTTCTGCTGCCATCAATTGATTCATTTTTGCAAGTCCTGCTTTTAATAGTGTAGCTCCTGGTCCTTTCAAAAACTGTTCAAACTTACTATCTGGCTTATGAAGCAACCCCATACCCTCTTGTATAAGAATTTGTTGCCAGTAGTTATTTTTATTTTTTACATCTAACGACAAGGCTTTGCTCATTAGCTCATTTGCCAGCAGCCTTTTTTCTAGTTTTTTAACAATCTTTTTCTCAATATATCCTTCTATATTTTCTATAATCAATTTTTCTGAAATATGATTGACAGCAGAATTAACAACTTCCTTTACAATGCCTTTACCCAATTCAACTGCTGCCTTGTTAATTGCTGCTTTTACACCGTTTTGAGCAATACCACGTCCCACAGTACCTATCTTTTGGGCTGTCTCTTTAACTGTCTTAAAAGTATCTTTAATACCTTGCCAACCACAAGATATAATAGCTACAGCCAAGCTAATGGCCTTTTGAATGCCCCACTGAGCCCAGCTGAAGGTACCACTCTTTACTGCTTTAAAAGTGGCTAGCAAGTCAGATATACCTTCATTAATAAAGCCTAACCCTGTATCGATTTTGCCTGTGCATGCACAAACTAATACACCTGCTGCCACCTGCGCTAAACCAATAATAGCTAGTGCTATAATACTTTTCCAAGGAAAAGGCTGCTTAGCTGTAATAACAAACATATGACTAAGTCCATTAATATTAGCCTTAGAAATAGCAGGTCCTCGGTTTTCTCCAGGTTCTGCATCATCAAAAACTTGTTCTAGCGTCTTAACTTCAGTTAATTTAATATCCCAATTCTCTTTTTTTGCTTTTTTGATCTCCCGAAGTGCTGCATCTATATAGCTTTCTTGTTTAATAAGTATATCTACCTGGTGCTGTATATGCGCTAGCAATTGCGGCTTGGCACCTGTCTGTGCTACCATTGCATTGAAACTAACTAAATTGGGCTTATGGTGGGTACTAATTAAAACCTTAGCATGTTTTAGGCTACGTTTAGCACTTAATATATTGTCTTTGTTCTTTTTTGGCTTTAGTAAAGCCCAAGCTCTCTTGTAGTGTGCATTTACGCTATGTAAAGGATCTAGCTCAATAGCCCTATTATAAGCTTTTACAGCCTTACCAGTATATCCTTGAAACAAGAAGTCATTACCTTTTAACACATAATAATAAGGGTTTCGTATCAAAGCATTTCCTTTTGCTCTTTCTCGAATTGTGTTCTCAAACGTACTAAACTCCTGCCATACGTCATCTTCAGGCTTATCTTTGAGTGCATGCTGTAACCAGAGTCCCCAGGTTTCCTCTACACCTGTCCTTTCATGCTTACCCCAATCATGTTTAGTAGCCAACTCTTCACCGTTAGGCAATGTGGTATATCCATTACGGAAGCGTTCTATTACATCAACAGAAAAGTTTCCTTTAGCTAGTGAACAAGTTTGCTCTACTAATTCTTTTTCTAACTTTTTTACTAATGCTGCTTTGTCATGCTTTTTATATAATTCACGTTTAGTAGTGTCTAAGTCATGCTTTATTGCTCGAAGCTCGAACGCTGTAGCTGTTTGCTGTTTGATACGATCATATAACCGACTGCTAGCCTCCTTTAATATTTCATACTCGTAGGTACAGTCTAGTTTACCACCTGGCGCAAACAGTTTATCACGCCTTGTCTGGAAATAAGCCCATAATTTTTTTAATTGTGCCTCTTTGGTACAATACTCTACGTTCGGTAAAAGCTCTGATTCTAGGGCACAAAAACGATTAAATAGCCGATCGCGTAACAGCATATCATGCACATCGTCTTTAGCACGTGTAATAGCAGTCCCCTCTTTATCATCACGGGCACTCCTTAAATCCTCAATGCTACTATTGTTACTATCTTGTATAACTAACTGTGCTGTCCCTTGCTTGCCTTGTCGGGCAGTTCTGCCTGCATTTTGTAACTCAACACGATAGGTATCAGGCAAGAAGGTAATACAAACATGCAGCCCCCCATTTCTTTCTACTGCATCTGTAGTTGTAATATCTGTGCCACGCCCTGCTATATTAGTAGCAATAATAATCTCCCCTGCTTCGATACTTTTCTTGTCAAATCTCTCTTGGCCTGTATATGTAAAGATCTTCGTTTCATCATAATAGGTGCTAAGCTGCTTGGCTAACTTGTTTACTTGGTCTATATATTTGCAAATAATTAACACAGCCCTATGATTTCTAGCTTTACTAAGTGTAGTTCTAATAATTGCTTCCTGCCATGCTTGTGCGTTAGGTACAATAATAGATGGAAGTTCTTTACAGCTATATTTAGAATGTATATTTGCTGCTACGGGTATATACTTGTAAGGTGGCATAATTACCTTATCTACCCCATATACTTCTGTTAAAAACTGATGAGTAGGGACGTTGCCTAATGTACCTGTAAGCCCATAAATGGAACTTCCGTAACGTTTAAAAAACTCTGGTATTGAGATAAAATTAGTCGATATATTTTCTGCCTCTACACGTAACCCTTCTTTCATTTGCAACATCTGCGCCAATCCATCGCTCCAAACCATGCTATTTTGCAATACGCCTGTATTATCATAATCAATGGGTACTATTCTTTCCTTTACTACATCGTAGTGAAGTTCTTTTTTGAAGAAACAGATGGCTTGTATAGCGCTCCGTATCCACAAAGGAATCTGCTTGTGCGCAAATTCACGTAAATGGTTCGGTATTTCTATAACAGGAGAACGACCCTTTTTCTCCCAAGGTAGGTTCTTAAGCTCTTCACCCAGCTTTTTACATAATTCTTCGTATTTCTTTCTTTTTTTCTCATCTTCTTCAGAAGCCGCCTTAAATCCTTTTCTAACTATTTTTTCATTGAGCGCTTTGTATTCTTTCCATTCTTGAAGTTCATCACCTGTTAAAGGACGCAATAAGTTCTCTATATGGTGCTGAGTACGCATGGTAATCCATTGCTCTTTATCAGAAACAGGTTCCATATGCAATGGGTTACCAGAGAAAGTTGTTATTTGATCTCCAACAACTTCAAAGTCCTCATGGATATAGTAAGTTATTCCATCCTTTTCTATCAGATGCCGAAGAATTCGGCTCACTTGACTATATACAGATGCTAATAACAATTCTAAGTGATGCATAGCAGGCGTCTGGCCAGAGAGCCTTATACTGGCATGTCTACTATCAAAAAGCATACTGTCTACTTCATCTACAATTACAACACTAAAACCACGACTACCACGTATATCTTTACCAGAGAACTCTGTTTTAAGAATATCGCCTTGGAAGTTGCCTGCTGTACCGTACACAATATCTCTAGTATAAACATCCTTTTTTTGATTATCGTTACTATTTTCTCCTACAGAAAGGCCTAGGACCTCAAAAAATCTAGTTTGCTTGGCAACTTCTGGTATGGAAAGTTCAGTAGAAGTAGTTACTACATCCACTTTTTTGCCTTTCAAAGCATGCATAGCTGCTAGCATGGCTACAATTAACGATTTGCCTTCTCCTGTATTAATTTGCGCTAGGCGGCCTTTGCCTGGTACATGGTTTAAAAACGCTAATAATGCTAAAAGCTGTGTAGCACGTGGTTCATGCCCATGAGTTAATTTGACAGCGCGCTTGATAACAGCTAATGCTTCATGCTGGATATCGGCAGACATATTACAAATAGCCGCACATCCTTTAACACGCTCGGCCCACCGTATAACGGCTGCTTTATCCCAGTTAGTAATTATTTGTTTGTTTTCAGGCGCCAATGTAGCTGTTCGTTGGTAGGCAGCTAACACAGCTTGGTAGCTCGATTCTAATGCTGATTTATCATTGACAAAAGGAGTTCGGGGTGAGTTTCCGACAATAAAATCAATAATTTCTGTAGCACTTCGCTCATGCGATCGTCCGAATGTAGCAGCAATAGCACGTGGATGAAACACTTTTTCCCATTCGTGACAAGGCCTGGTTTGTATAATCTGCAATGCTGACCTACAATGCTGTGAATCTACACCATATTCTATTAGCAGATCAAGTATATCAGACAGACATTGTGCTTCTGTAGCTACATCAGTATAGTTTTTATACATTAATTCAAACAAGGTAGCATGCAACTCTTCGTAAAGCCAATGATTGTCTAGTAACGTAGCTAGCTGTTTTTCTATACGATGTGTAGGATGGGAAGCGTAACGATGGGCCAATGTATTTTTTAATAACTCGCATGCTATGTAATGTTTCCAAGCCTTAATGGCACTAGCTTCTACTTCTTTAGGTTTCTGGTAGAAAGCCATTAAAAGTGTAGTTTCTGAAACTGGGTTTTTAGTAATAAAAGTAAAAAAATCTTCAACTTTACTGAAATCTTTCTCCTGTTGCAGCCCTACTATAAACCGTTCTAATAACTCAGGCTTGCAAGGAAAGATAGTACCTGCATAGCTTATTTGTCTACGTTGGCTAGGTGTAAAATGTTGCAGTGTTTTTACTTGTTTACCTAACCAAGCTAGCCGCAAACTAGATAGCCAGGCCATATCAGGTACTTCTAGCAATGCTAAAGCTTGTGTAGCACCAAATGGTATAAGATAGGTAAGAACATCGGCTATTGCTGCTAGATCAAGCTGATAAACAAGTTGCTTCTCTCGCAGCATTCCTAACAATTTTTCTAATTCGCCTTGCTTATAGGATTGAGTTGCTGCATTCAATCTTTCTATGAATTTTGCAAATTCTACTTCATCTTCTTTTGACAAAGCTTCTTTGGTAATATCTAAGATTAATGATTCTTTTACCCAATCTTCTACTTTATATTCTTGAAAAATAGATGGGTAAAAACAGCCTTGGTTTTCTAAATATTGGATTACATTTTTTTGTAATACATGTGGAGTACCAACTAAGTGTTTCTTTAAAAGTGGCACAATTGTTTTCTCAAATTCAGCCCGCTGTTCTATAGGTAAATCCATTAAGCACCTACGTATAAATTGATTAATTGGAGATTTTTTCTTCTTAGGCCTCTCAGTAATATCTGTAGATTCTTGTTGCTCAACAGTTGGTAAAGTAACACGCCTACGAGCTCTATAAGCGCACCGACTTACCTGAATCTTATGTTCGCTAGCAGCAGCAATTAACTCCACCAACCCTAACTTTCCTTGCTGCAGCGGATAATATAAAGGTGTATAACCTTGTTGGTCAAATGCTTGCAGATCTGCTCCGGCCTGTATTAATACAATAGCAACTTCAGCATGTCCATGATAAGCAGCCCAATGTAAAGCGGTTCTTTGTTGGTTATTCCGTAAGTCTACAACCGCACCACGTGTTATTAAGTATCTAGCAATTTCAGGTTGATTATACTGAGCAGCTAAATGAAGTTCTGTAAAACCTTGGTTATCTGGTACATTAATCTTTGCACCTGCCGCTAATAAAGCCTTGGCAACTTCTAAATGCCCATTTATAATTGTATGGTGTAGAAGCGTACGACCTACACTATCCGTAGCATTTGCTGCTGCACCAAGCGCTACCAGTTGCTTAGTCAACTCAAGATTACCTCGCTCAAAAGCCATATAAAGGGCTGTCTTTCCATGCATATCCATTGTATTAATGTCTATGCCTGCTACTAATAGTTGTTTGATTAAGCCTATATTGTTGTACTCAACAGCCCAATGTAACGGTGAGCAATCGGGTATATTTACAACCAACTTAATTAAAGCTGTTTGCTTGGCATCAAGTGCTTTTTGTAAAGGTGTAATTCCCTGCTTATCTTTTACATATAGGCTTGCCTTTTGTTGTAATAGCAACTTTACAGTTCCTATATGACCACCTGCTATAGCTAGGTGTAATGGAGTTTGTCCTTGATTATCAACAATATCTATTAAACTTGAGTTCTTTTTAAATAATGAGCTTAAAGAAGCTTTTGGCTTTAAGGCTGCTGACAATATTTTTACGAGCTTGGTATGCCCTTCTGAGGCCGCATAGTGGAGTGGGGTTTTCCCTACTTTATCTGTGGCAGTTACATCTGCTTGGCATTTTATAAGTTGTTCGATTAGCTTTACATCTTTTCGTTGGACAGCTCTGTGAAGGTGGGTTAATCCATCTTTTCCTAGTGTATTAATACTTTTAGTTGCTGAAAATACGAGGTCGATGTAGCTTATATGCTTACTCGTAGCAGCTAAGTCTATGGGGGTAAGTCCTAATTTATTAATAATATGTAGACTTGCGCCTGCTTGGACTAAATGCTTAGCAATTTCTTCTTTACCTTCTTCTACAGCTATATGTAAGGGAGTATTACCTTGGTTATCTTTGGCATGTTTATCAAAATTTAGTGCCACTAGCTGAGCCAACATGCTAAAATTATTTACTTGAACAGCTAAATGTAAACAAGAAGAACCCTGGTTATTTTTTTCTTTTCTATTGGCACGTTGTGCTACTAGCTGATAGACCATATCAGCATTACCTTCTTGGACAGCTGTATGTAAACACGTATTTCCTCCGTGGTCTTTTGCATTTTTATCTATCCCTAACGTTATTAGATAATCAACCATAGCAGGCTTATTTTCCTTGACAGCTACGTGTAAGAGTGTACGTCCATCCTTACTCTTTACTGCTCTATCCATTCCTGCTTCTATTAGGAACTCAACCATCTTTACGTCACTTTCTTTTACAGCTATATGTAGCAATGTATCGCCAGCCTGGTTTTCTATATTTTTGTTCACACCTAAGTCCAACAACCGTTTAACTATTTTAATATTCCCCGCTTGAATTGCCAACTGTAAAGGGCTACGACTAGCACAGTTTTGAACATCAACATTTACACCTAATTCTACTAGTTGATTAACTATCTGTATATTATCTTGTTTAACAGCTATATGTAAAGGGGTATTCCCTTCTATATCCTTTGCATCTTTATCAAAACTTAAAGCTATTAGCTGACGAACCATCCTTAAATTATTTGCTTGAACAGCTATGTGCAAACCAGTAAACCCTTGTTTATTTTTCGCCTGCCTATCTGCACGTAATGCTACCAACTGATCAACCATATCAGCATTGCCTTCTTGAACGGCCAGATGTAATGGCGTATTTCCTTGATTATCTTGTGCATTTTTAACTAGACCTAAGGTTATTAACCGATGAACCATTTTATGCTTATTACTCTTAACTGCTATGTGTAAAAGCGTAAGCCCTTCCCTATTTTTTATTTTCCTATCTGCATTTGCCTTTAATAATCGATCAAATATTTTTTGATTGCCTTTTTGGACAGCTATATGTAAAGGTGTATGTCCATTATGATCTTTTTGGTTGATAGCTATTCCTGCCTTTATTAGCTGCCCAACCATTTCAAAGTTGTTATCCTTAACAGCTATATGTAGAAGCGTACTACCGTTATGATCTATAGCATTTTTGTCAAAATTCAACTTGATTAGACGGCCAACCATATCAAGGTGATTGTCCTTAACGGCGATATACAAACAACTATCTCCATTTATATCTTTTGCTTGTCTATCTGCCCGTAATGCTACTAGCTGACCCACCATGTCCAAGTTGTTTTCCTTAACGGCTATATGCAAAGGTGTTTGTCCATAATGATCTTGAGCATTAGTAGCTAAACCTAAGGCTATTAGATGATCAACCATCTTAGGCTTATTCCTCTTAACAGCTACATGTAAAAGTGTAAATCCTTGCTTATCCTTTACTTGTCTATCTGCTTTCAGGCCTATAAGTAGATCCACCATCTTCTCATCATTCTTTTTGACTGCTAAGTGTAGCGCTGTATCACCATCATTATTCTTTTCATTGATGTCTGCTCCCAACCTTATTAGCTGCCGTATTATTTCCATTTTTCCTTGCATAACAGCTAAGTGTAATGGGGTGTTCCCATCCTTATCTTTTGGGTTAGGATTTTTAGCTTTATCTTTTGCAATCAATAATGCTACTAATTCTAAGTGGCCACCTATAGCTGCAAGATGTAAAGGAGTATATTCTTGCTTGTTTTTTGCTTGTATGTCTGCTCCTGCTGCTATAAGCTGCTTGGCTAGTTCATGGTTTCCTTCTAGTATAGACTGATGCAGAAGTGTCTGCTGATTTCTGTTCTTCTCATTAATGTTGATACCTAATGCACTTAATAATTTTTGAAAATTGGGTCGATTAATTTTTTGTAAAGCATATTGTAGTATGGTTTGTCCACTGCTATCTGTAATATCTTTATCAGCTCCTACATCAACCAAATGGCCTATCATCTCTATATCTTCCTGCTCAACAGCTATATGTATTGGTGTTCTACCCAGACTAGTATTCCCACGCGAAGCCTCTTTTTCTTTTATATCTTTGTCGGCCCCTAGAATTAAAAGTAATTTTACAAGCTGAAGATCTCTATGCTGGACAGCTCTATGTAGATGACTTAAGCCATCCACCCCTATATTGTTTATACCTGTATGACTTGCTAGAATCATTTGACGCACATAAGTTAAGTAGCCATTTTGAGAGGCAAAATCTATAGGCGTAAACCCTAGCTTATTTTTTAAATGAAGATCGGCCCCAACCTGTGATAAGTATTTAATAAATTCTGGATGTTGTCTATAAATTGCTAAATGCAAAGGTGTGTTACCTTCCTGGTCCATAGAGCACAGCAGAGCACCTTTTGCTCTTAGCTGAATAGCTGCCTGAAGCTGGTTATATACGACCGACAAATGTAAAGGAGTGTGTCCATAATTATTGCAGCTATCTTTATTGGCACCTGCATTAATAAGCTGATTGATGATCTCTGCGTTCCCTAACTGTATAGCCTTATGTAAAGGGGTTTCTCCCTGATTATCTTGAATGTCTATATCAACTTTCAACGCTACTAACAGATTAACTAAGCGCAGATTCCCTTTTTCAGCAGCTATATGTAATGGAGATTTACCAAAGTCGTTCTTTGCATTTTTATCCACAGCAAGTGTAGAATTTAATAGCAAGCTAACAAGCCGCTCATCTTCTTCTAAAATAGCTGTGTGTAATAAGGTGTATCCGTTGCTGTCTTTCGATTGAAGATTTACCTTTAATGCTTTTAACAATTCGATAAGTTTATCCTTGCTACTATGCTGTTGTAGAGCTATATGTAATGGAGTTTCACCTCGATTATTCTTAATATCTTTATCAACATTCGAGCTAATTAATTGCTCGATAATAGCTGTACTACCAGTTAGTACAGCCACATGTAAAGGGGTATTACCGTCCTTATCTTTTGCTACTTTATCTGCTTTTCCCAATAATAAGGCTGCTATAATTGCAGTATCCCCCTGCGTAACTGCTAGATGGAGAGGAGTCTGCTGATCATTATTCTTAACGTTAATACATTTTGTGCTTTTGCTAGCTTCTGCAGCTAACATCTTTTTTATAAGGGATAGATTTTTCTGCTGTATTGCCAGATGTAAAGGAGTATTACCATGCTTATCTTTAATATCTATCTGTGCTCCAACAGCCATCAGTTGTTCAGCTAACTTTACATCTGCTTCTACAACAGCACGATGTAAAAGGGTATATCCATTGCTATCTTTTTCATTAATATTAATACCTAGTGCATTTAACAGCTGACTAAAAATAGGCCGTCCAGCTTTTTGCAAGACATATTGGAGGGGTGTTTTTCCAGTACTATCTGGAATATTTTTATCAGCTCCTGCAGCAATCAAGCATTTAATAATAGATATATCTTCTTGCTCCACAGCAAAGTGTAAGGGGGTTCTGTGAAGGATTTTAACATTAGTATTATCACTAGCTTTTCTAGTAAACTCTTCTTGTAAATTTTTATTAGCTCCTAAATCAATAAGCGTTTTTATTAAGGACAAGTCTTTCCGCTGAACAGCTCTATGTAAATGGCTTACTCCATCCTTCCAACTAATGCTATTGATTTCACTACGTCTTGTAGCAAACATCTGCCGTACATAGTCCATACGACCTTTTTCAGAAGCTAAGTCTACTGGCGAAAGTCCTAAGTTATTTTTCCAATATAAGCCTGCACCTTTCTGAATTAAATAACTAACAAGTTCACTATTACCCTGCTCAATAGCTAAGTGCAAAGCTTCATTGCCATACTTGTCCTCTGTGATTTTTGAAGCACCTAAGTCAATAAGCTTTTTAGCTAACTCTGTTTGATTACAGGTAATAGCCATATGTAAAGGCAAATGTGTTCGATTATTGCGTTTATCTTTATCAGCACCTAAACTAATAAGGTGCTCTGCCATCTCCATATTTCCTAACTCCACAGCCAAATGTAAGGGTGTATTACCATTATTATCTTGGATGTCCTTATTAGCTCCTAATTCTATTAATAAAGAGATAGCATACTGGTTATTCTTCTCCACTGCATAGTGTAAAGGTGCATAACCACGTCTATCTTTGGCATTGATATCGGCGTCTAGATCCACGAGTTTCCGAATTATCGTAGGATAGTCTATAACTATCCTACCATATTTAATAATTTCTCCATCACCTTGCATATTATTTACCGCCCAATGGAGCGGAGTTTGTTTTTTATGATCTGTAGCATTAATATCTGCTCCTAGGCTTACCATCTCATTAATTAAGTTTTTATGACTCTGAAATTGCCAACGAAATTCAAGACAAACAGCTCTATGTAAGGGAGTAATTCCCATTTCATCTTGCTCATTCAAATAATGCCGATATTTGCTTAATGGATACAAGGTCCCACAGCCAGAAGAGTTTAAAAAACCGTAGCATCGCTCATCCATTAATGCCATAATATTCCTCAGTTCAAACGCCTCATGTAAAGGAGTTTTTCCTGCCCCTAACAATCCCTTAACGCCTACGTAAACGCCTATAGGTGCTCGCTTTCTATCTCCTTCTTTAGCAAACATTACATGAATACGCCGCTTTTGCCAAAATTCATCAAATTTCAACAGTGCTGCTAAACGCATACCTGGCTCTATGTATACAGGTACATAAACCAAACCACGCGCTCCTCTCGTCCAACTGGGTTGTACATTAGCAAACCATTTGTCGTCTACCCTTCTTAAAGTGACTTGGTAGCCATCTTTTGTTATAAAGCATTTTTCTTGTAGTTGCCCTATTACATCTTCTTGCCCCACTTGCTCCATAGCTTTTTCAGCAGCAATAGTTGTGCTAGAAGGTGTTGTACCTGCTGTATCAGCACCAGCCTTATTTAGCAGCTGACTACTTAAATTTTCTGTTCCTTGTTTATCCGTTTGTTGATATCTTTTTTGTTGCTTAGCTATATGTTCGTCAAGATTTAAAGCTTTTAGTCTACTCTTAGACTGCTTGTGCTTTTTAGCCGACTGAGTAGATGAAGTGTGGTGTTTTTCATCCTTTCCTGCAGTCACTGCTAGTTGGTTGTTCAGCTTACTTGATGGAGTAGTAGATGCAGGTAAAATAGAGGAAGGAGCAACTATATCTGTACCAGTAACTGTTTCTTTTGTTTGCTCAGTAAATGGCATTTTAGCATGCATGGAAACATTATCCTCTAAGCTAACATCCACTTGCAACGGAGTATTGTCTCCTAATTGTTCTTCTATAGGTGCTTCAAACTCTACTGGCAACTGCCTAGTTTGATACTTCCCTTGTTTAGCAAGTATAGAAATTTGCTTTTTATCAGTGTCCTGTACTGTTGTAGAAGGAAGGACAGGAGGTATAGGCGGGTTGGAACAGCTCTGCAACATCAAGCTTAACAAGAGGAAATATGACACTAAACGTTGCCCTAGAGAATAATTTGTTTTCATATTTTAAATCTTTTTACTTATTGTTTTAATTTATTAAGTAGTAACGCTGCAGTAGCGTGCTAATGTGTTTCCAATATTTACTATCCGTTCATAGAGAATTTTAAATCGACTTAGCCTTATAAGAAATAAGAGAAGACTACGGATCCTACTGTAAATCATCAATTCATAGAAATAAACTTGGCAAATTCAACCTCTGACTCTTGTAATATGTCAGCCTCTAATTCCTCAAACGTCATTGCTTCTGCAGCCATGAGCTCCTCTAATTCTTGTAAAATTTCTTTACGCTCAGCTATATCAGCTCTTTGATCCAATAGTTCTGTTGCATTCTTATGCTCCTGTTGTTTTAATTTTTGTTCAACTGCTTCTAATTCTTGCTCTAGCGCTTGTATTTGTGCTGTCAGCTTTTCTTTTACCAGTCCAGAAGCAATCTCTTCTTGTTTAATCCTTTCAGCTTCTTCTTGCTCATGTGCTTTTTCATGCTTATGTGCTTCTTCACGTTCGTGCGCTACTTTCATAAATAGCTCTTCTAATTCTAAACGTTGCTGTTCTTCTTGGACTTCTTGCTCTTTTTTATAAGCCTCTTCTAACAAGCGTTGTTCCTCTTTTCTATCCTCTTCCCTCTTTTTCATTTTCTCTGCCAATAACCGCATTGCCTCCCTACTTTGCATTTCCTCTTGTTGTGCTGCCAACATAATGGCTTCTTGTTCTTTCCTTTCTTTTTCCAATTTTATAAGCTCTTGTTGTCTACGAAGTTCTTCTTGCTTTATAGCATTGATGCGTTGTATTTCAGCTTCTTTCTGTAACTTCTCAAAGTGCATTTGCTCAAATGCTTCTCGCTGTGCTTTTTCTTGTGCTAATTCTGCTAATAGTATACGTTCTTCCTCTTGTCTACGGGTTTCTTCCTTTTTCCTCCTTTCTTCTATAAAGCGTATGTGTTCTTTCCTCCGCTCTTCTTCTTGCTTATACATAGCCATCCTTTTGTTATATGCTGCTTCTTGCTCTTTATCTATTCTTATACGCTCTTCCTCTTGTCTACGGGCTTCCTCTTTCCTGCGTTCTGCTTCTTTTCTTTGCGCTTCTTCTCTCTCTCGCTGCTCCCTTTCTCTGCGTTCGTGCGCTGCAAGGCAATACGGGCATCTATAATACCGGGTAACATCATGGAATTTTATCCATAAAAATGAGCCAGTACGTTCACGTTTGACATCTACAACAGGTGCCGACGCTCCACACTCATTACAAGTAACATGTGTAGGGTTACTATTGCTATTCCCTCCCCCCAATAACCCCATGCTTCCTACATATACAGCTACGGGCAGTTGTTTATCTTGTTTAGAAAAAATTACATGTATGCGGTGCTTTTGTCCTACTTCATCCAAGTGCAATAGCTGTGATAAACGCATGACTGGTTCTATATGGACTGGTACATAACGTACTTGGCTGTATGCAACAGGCCAGCTAGGCTGTACATGGGCTATGATTTGTCCTACTTGTTGCTGAAAGGCTACTCGATAACTATCTTTGGCTATAAAAGTTTTGCTTAATAAATCCTTATTAGTGATCTGACCTACTGTATTATCTACTAAGCTAGTTTGATGCGTTAAGTAGTTTTCATCTGAAGACCTCATTGGAGATTCAAAAGAGCTGTAATCCTTAAACTGAACTGGAGAAGATGAAGCGTCAGATATACATGCTTCGGCAAGATTAGTCACTTTCGGTAAAATAATTACTTCGGTGTCGCTTGTATTCGTGCTACTAGTGCTAATATCAGCCAGTAATGTTACATCCGTTTCAATAGCTGAGGCTGTCGGCATAGGGGTTTTGCACCCTTGTACGCTTATACTTAACAATAACAAGAGAATATAAGCTACTAAATGTTGCTTGGTAGAATAAGGATATTGCATAGAGACAGGCAGTTTAAGAACTAGTCTTTTGATTATTTTTGAATAATTTTTGAAAAAATTTATTGAATTTACCTACCTAGCTTGAGATTTTTTCTGTATAGAACTGCTCATTTAGCTTTATTTAACAGGCCTACAATTCTGTTAAAATATCTTAAGGTTTATAAATAAAAGAAATAGCCTTACTATAATCTTTTATCTCAAGCAAGGAATAAGTTATCGATGCAAAATTAGCTAATAACTTGTCATAAAATCAACATAAGAAAACTAATAAGTTACATTTTTGCTTAAATAAATTAAGAGATTATTTTCACCTATAATAACCATTAGCAGATTTGTAAGCCTAACAATTGCTCAAAATATGCTCAATTATTTATCGAGTTACAGACCAGGGCTTTTATACATTACTTAGGGAAAACCTATAATTAACCTAAATTGCTAATTAGGAAGAACTTTATTGATTTGAAAGGCTAGTAAGAACAAGAATACTTTGATCAGAAAACCGTTGAAGGTAACAGCATGGATCTTCCTTAAGAAAATAGATTTAATGCCACTAATGCTAGTCTCTATCACTTTTCGCATGTGCACTTTGAGAGAAGACATATCTTTTCGATGTGCATTGGCTTTGCGCTCGGAGTAAAGGTTAATCTGCTCATCAGCTAACATACCTTCTAGCAGGTAGTTTAGTTAGTATAAGCTGCATCAGCATATACCCTACTACCAGCAGGCATAGAAAAAGGCAGTTGAAATAATCCTTTTACATCTGCTTGGCTACCAGGCACTATTGAGAATTCAACAGGAATGCCTTTACTAGTAGTAATCAGTTGCCCTTTAATGCCATAAAAGTAACAACGCATAGAGGCTTGGTAGCTTCTATAAGCCTCACTTTGCAATAATTACACCGGCTAATACGTATCACAGCTACGGGAAAGGAATCCAACACAAAGTCCTTACAAGTGGCTACTTGCTTGATGAGAGTGCCTATTGCTAAAAAAAAGTGTAGTTATTTCTTCCACTATAGCATGCAAGCGGCGATAGTATCTACTTTTATCGAGCATATTAGGGATAAGCCTGGTGGAATGCATAAACGATCGGACTTTTTCAAGATGTCCGCCAAATTATAAAGCTGAGATGATGGCTGTTGTGAGCACTTGCGCATCTGGCAATCTTCTGCTTTTATCTTCTTGATGGTGCAAACGCTTGAATAGATTGTCAATAAATCAAGTATATTGCTATTGATTGATCAATCATAATGACCTCAGGCTTATTGGTTTGTACAAAAACAAGACCAAAGGTTTTTTATTTTTTTACTTATCAATCACTAGCAACTTAGGTTATTTAAGATAACACAGCAATAGCTACATAGAAGTAAATAATCATCCCTGTAATATCCACAATAGTAGTAATAGCTGGGCTTGCTGCTACAGCAGGATCTCCATTAAAATATTTGGCAATAAGAGGCAAAGCGGCACCAATGACTGTAGAATTAATAACTTGTAAGCTGAGCGCTAGTCCAATGGTAAAAGCAACTCTGTATACGTCATACTGATCAAATGTATTAGCACTAGAAAGCAACGAAAGCAAAACCACTTTGCTAAAAGCCAATAAAAATAAGGATATGGCCAACAATATGGCTACTTTGGCCTCTTTAAATATAATACTTAACCAGTTGCTTAGTGTGATTTGTCCAAGCGACAAAGCCCTAATAACTACAGAAGCTGCCTGACTACCAGCATTTCCTCCTGTAGCTGCAATCATTGGCAAATACAGTGATAATACTGTAATACGTTCTATTAGATATTCATGCTTATGGATAACAAGGGTAGACAAAAAACCAGTTATAAAAAGACCAACAATCCATGCTACCCTTTTTTTATAATGTTGGAAACTAGAAGCTTTCAAGTAATCTGATGTTTCTTCATTAGAAACAATTCCCATAAATCTCTCCATATCCTCTGTCTGCTCCATTCTAATTACTTCCATGGCATAATCATAGCTAACGATACCCAGCAGTTGGCCTTCTTCATTAAGAATAGGCATAGCAACCAACGAATACTTTTCAATTCTTTTGGCTACTGCTTCTTGGTCTTCATCTACTATAGCATAAATAAAGTTGTCATGTAAAGAGTTCGCTACCAATTCCTCGGGGTCTGCCATGATTAGATCTTTTAGAGACACAAATCCTATCATACGCATATTGGCATCCACTACATAGATGTAGTAGATCATCTTTTTAGAAGGGGCGTCTTCTTTAAGCTTTTGAATAGCTTGCTTTACAGTCATATCTTCCAACACGGTAGCAAAGTCAGTACTCATAATACTACCAGCTGTTTCTGATGGATAGGCACTCAATGCAATAACATCCTCTCTTACCCTTTTTGTCAAATAAGGAAGTAACCTAGCTTGTTCTTTACCATCTAATCTTTGATAAAAATCAGCCCTGTATTCGGAAGGCATAGAAGAAAAGATGTAAGCAAAATCTTTTTTATCAGCTAGCCGATACAAAATAGATTGGTATGAATCATCAAATTCAGCAAATATAGCACCTTGCATAGAAACAGGGAGCTTGATAAGTATTCCTAAAGTTTTGGTAGGAGATAACTGTGCTAGAAAATCAGCAGCTTCTACAATAGGCGCATCTTCTAGGGAAACAATTAACTCGTCCTCTTTCTGACGAGCCAATAACCCTTGCCAATATTCTTGTTGTGTTAAATCAGCTCCATTGTTCATACAAAACTCCTGCTTATGTACCAATACTCAGCCAAAAATAGAACATATTGGTTATTTTTGCGAATTATTGCTAATATTTGATAACTATAGTGGTCACTTGATTGATTTTTTTAAGCTAGCATACTTAATATTCCTACAATAAAGAGCAAATAAAATACTTTTTATTAATTCAAACCACTAGAATTAATTTAAGGATTTTTCTATAAAATATGTGTCTTTTTTAGAAGTTTGTAAGCAATATCTGTTTAATAGCTACTTTTAAAATTGATTTAGAAGTCCTAATGATTAGTGTATAATTTTATTAGAAGCCATTCTACTTATAAAATAACTAATTGGTACGCGTTCACGGGTCTGCCAATGCTAGAAATACATTGTTTTAAACATAAAAAAGCGCTTGGTTGCTAAGAATAAAATACGAAGCAACTATAAAATTAACCGTATATTAACCATAAACAATAGCTTTTATAGGTAGTTGTTAAATAAAATATGTGCTTTTGGCCCATTTTAAAGATAGTAGGCACGTGAACACGTAGACTAATTGAATAGATTTTTAAAAAAATCCATAATCATTTTACGTATAACCTCATTGACTAAAAAGGCTAACGTAATAGAAATAAATAAGCCTATAAAGGCATGCCTTAAATCTCTTTTAATAAACTTAATACTTTGCATGAGTGATTTGTTTCTCTTGAAAATATCTTTTCTAGCCAAGCTAATAGCAATCTCTCTGCCCCCCAATAAGCCAATAAATACCCAGGTTGTACTCATGGGGACATTACTTACATTTTTAAAGTAGAACAAAATAAGCATATATACTAAGTTTACTAACATCGCTGCACGTACGTCAGTAATACCTGATTTCTCGTTAACTAGTTTTTGCATTTTATCTCCTCTCAGATAGAATAGTAAACCTAAGCCAAAAAAGATAAAGCTGGTGAACAATGAGAATTCAATTATATTTAGCCTACGTGGTAAGAAAACAGCAATATTAGAAGCATCTTGCATAAGCCAAACTGACCATAGCAGGCCGCTCGCTATCCATTGCAATACTACCCACCCTTTCCATGGCTTTGTATTAAAATAATTGCCCGCTAGCCTAGAAAAAGGATACCAAAATATAACGGCTACTAAAAAGGCAATAAAGTATCCATAAAAGCTTTTTTGTAACACGCTGTAGACTGCTCCGGATTCTGTAGCAAAAACATTTAAAAGTAAAAAGGAAGTAGAAACTGGAATTCGCCAGTGTGTTAAGAATAATAAGATAATAGGAGCAAATAACTGTAAGAACCTAAAACTTTCTGGAGCTTCTGAAAAGCCTTTTTCAGTAAGCCTTTGATAGCTTACATCTCCATTGTAGACCACCCAACTGTAGGCTACTGTAGCTATAAAGATGATTCCTATAAACAACCAGAGGTACCACCATTTCTTCTGCACGTTAGAAGCTATAAATGTTCCTATTGTTTGGATGCTGTCATTGGCAATTGCTGAATAACTGGCCAGCATAAACCCGAACCATCTAGCTAATACAGGGTAGGGAGTTATAGTAGCACTTATAATCAACAAACAACTAGTAATTATTAAAAAGTCCCGTTTCTTTTTAGTAATATCAAAAAGTTGGTACATGAGGTAGGACAGCCTACTTTGTCCTAGTGAATTATCAAACTTTGTTTTTTTAGGACTGCTAGGCTCTTGTACACCATTAGCAGTACTACCGATCTTATCCATAAGTGTTGTCTAAATTCAACAAAATGTTACAGCAAAAATTAATCCAATATGTCTTTATCATTAAATTCAATTTCAGCTCATGATCCTTGTTGCTTGTATAATTTATGATAGATGCCTTTAGCAGCTAACAATTCTTCATGTGAACCTTGCTCAACTATATTGCCAGCCTCTAAAACTAAAATTTTATTACACAGGCTGGCAGCAGATATCCTATGAGAAATAATAACAGTAGTTCTACCTTGCATAACTCTCTTTAAATTTTGAAGTATACTATGCTCTGTTTTTGTATCTACAGCCGACAAGCTATTATCTAATATTAATAACCGTGGCTCACGGATAAGCGCCCTTGCAATAGCAATTCGCTGCTTTTGCCCACCAGAAAGTGTAACACCACGCTCACCTACCAAGGTTTCTATATGGTTAGGGAAATGCTGTAAGCTAGTATCCAGGCCAGCATACTGAATAGCTTGTTCTATTTGTGTTTCATTAACATCCTTTTTACCAAAAGCAATATTGTTCTTAATAGTATCTGGGAAAAGAAATACATCTTGAGGTACATAGCCTATTTGTTCTCTTAGACCAGCAATATTATAAGCTTGAATGATTGTGTCATCTATAGATATAGCGCCACTATCTGCTTCATATAGACGAGTTAAAAGGCTAGCAATTGTACTTTTACCAGAGCCAGTGGTACCAAAAATAGCAACAGATTCTCCTGCAGCTATCTCAAATGAAATGTTATTTAAAGCTCTTATTCCTGTATCAGGATAAGTGAAACTTACATTTTCAAAAGTAATCTTACCTTGAATAGGTCTTATTATATTTTGTGTAGAGACAATAGGATTTTCTTCTTTAAGAAACTCATTAATTCTTTTTTGTGAAGCAGCCGCTCGCTGTAGAAAGTTAGCAACTAAGCTAATAGTAATAATAGGCCAGGTAATTAAATGCATATACATGACAAATTCTGCAATATTGCCTACAGTAATATTACCCTTAATCACTTCTTTACCTCCTATAAGAACCGTTAGTATAATCCCTAGACTATTTATCCCTATAGCTAATGGTGTAAAAATAGCATTGATAGCAGTAACACTTAATGCATACTGCTTATAAGACTCGCAAATATTTGAAAAGTTCTTGACAAAGTTTTGTTCTCTTGCAAAAGACTGTAGTACTCTGATACCCGAAAAAGTCTCTTGGACAAAAGTAGTTAACTCTGCTAGCTTAGCTTGTAACCTTTCAGAACGATAATAAAGGAAATGCTTGATATAATATACGCTAATAGCTAGAACAGGTAATGGAAATAGAGAGTAGAGGGTAAGTTTTGGATTAATATAAATCATATAAGGAATTAATATCAAGAAAAGAACCAGCCCATTGAGAGCAAAAACCATGGCAGGCCCTAGATACAATTTAACCCTATTTACATCCTCAACAATACGAGCCATGAGATCACCAGTGCTGTGTTTTGTATAGAAGCTAAGTGGCAAGTTTTGGTAATGGTTATAAATCTCATTTTTAAGTTCGGCTTCAATCTTATTAGCTGCCTTCATAATAATTTGCCGCATCAAAAACGAGCACAAAGATTTAAGGAATGCCATGAGTAGGATTAAAGCAATATAAACAAGTAATCCTTTAAAAAGGATTTGAAAGGCTATCTCATAAAAATTAGCACCTTGGAAAATTTGGTAGGTATCTAATGTTCCTTTAAGAAAATCAAATGTATTTTTTGTTAAACGCGCAGGGATGATTGAAAAGATATGAGTTCCAACTATAAAGAGTATACCAAGTAAAAAACGATACTTGTATTTACGCAAATACTTGTTAAGATGATACAGTTCACTCACAGTATAAGGGGAACTATTTTTTATAGGAATTGCACTAATTTGTCCTAGCAAAGGAACGCAAACCTAAATTAGTTTCAAAGCATATTATCAAAAATAATTGATAAGCTGATACCTATACCTATGTAGATTTGAATCCATTGATTTATATGATAGATATAATAGATATAATTATTATTTTAGGGGGCTTTGATAAGTAATATTTATGGAAAAACCAATACGCGTTAGATTTGCCCCTAGCCCTACAGGAGCCTTACATATAGGTGGAGTAAGGACAGCCCTTTATAATTACTTACTTGCTAGGAAACATCAAGGGAAATTTATTTTAAGAATAGAGGATACAGATCAAAACAGATTCGTACCAGGAGCAGAGCAATATATCATAGATACATTACAATGGCTCGGTATTGATCCAGATGAAGGCATCCAGCAAGGAGGACCATTTGCTCCTTATAGGCAATCTGATAGGAAAGATATGTATCGAAAATATGCAGATCAGCTCGTGCAAGCAGGCAAAGCTTATTATGCTTTTGATACTCCTGAAGAACTAGAGGCCATGCGTGAACGTTTACAAGCTGCCAAGGTAGCATCTCCTCAGTATAATGCTATTAGTAGGGAATGGATGAAAAATTCTTTGACACTTCCACAAGAAGAAGTTACTGCTAGAATAAATGCTGGCGAACCTTATGTTATACGATTTAAAATGCCACATAAAGAAATTGTCAGATTTTACGATCAAGTACGTGGCTGGGTTAAAGTAGAGACTTCTACCTTAGATGATAAAGTATTGCTTAAATCAGATGGTATGGCTACCTACCACCTAGCCAATGTAGTAGATGATTATCTAATGCAGATAAGCCATGTAATACGTGGAGAAGAGTGGCTGCCATCAGCACCACTGCATATATTACTTTATCAAGCTTTCGGTTGGGAGCAGACTATGCCTCAATTCGTTCATCTTCCTATATTGCTAAAACCAGAAGGTCACGGAAAGCTCAGTAAGCGTGATGCAGACAAACATGGGTTCCCTATTTTTCCAATAGCTTGGCAAGATCCTGCTACAGGCAATCATATCGAAGGATTTCGCGAAAAAGGATACTTACCAGAAGCGTTGATCAATTTCTTAGCATTACTTGGCTGGAGTCCTGGAGGGGACCAAGAGCTTTTTACGAAAGAAGCTCTAGTAGAAGCATTCTCTTTAGAAAGAATTGGCAAATCTGGTGTTAAATTTGATATCCAAAAAGCAAATTGGTTCAACCAACAATATCTACGTAATAAAACTGAAAAAGAATTATCGGTCTATTTAACAAGCGAACTTGATAAACGAGAAATAGCATACACAACCGAACAAGCCGAACAAATTTGTGCACTTGTCAAAGAGAGAGCTATTTTTCCTCAAGATTTTTGGGAACAAGGGCAGGTATTTTTCCAAGCACCTACAACATATGATGCCCAAGCAATCCAAAAAAGATGGACATCTCAAGCTCATGAGACTTTAGCAGGATTTGTAGACATCTTACCAACCATATCTCCTTTTAATGCAGCTAGCATTAAAGAATCATTAGCAGATTTTCTTAAAGAGCGCTCTATAAAAATAAATGAAATGATGCCTGTTATCCGTATTGCACTCATGGGTACAACCGCAGGCCCTGATTTAATGCAAAGTATAGAGATTATAGGACAAAAGGAAACTATTAGAAGACTAAGGACAGCGCTTAGGATAATTGTACCAGTAGGTAGCTAAAACACATTACTATACATACTATCATCAATTTTATGGTTTCTTTATTGGTATAAAGCTTTTTTGTGTCAGTTGCTATATGAAGTAACCAACAATCTTACCTATATATTGGTAGAGTTTTTCTGAATCCTACCGAGCACATATAATTAAGTAATTTTTTAAAGTTTTGGAAAATCTTTACCCTAAACACTAGTCCTATATTTTTAGCCATAATGTTGATTATATTATTATATATATAAGAAACTCCAAGCATGTATTTCTAGTCATAGTGGTTTAAACTACAAAAATTAAACTTATAACTTGTATATAAGAGTTAATTATTTACTTCATTTTAGCGACAACTCAGTCTAATTCCTAGGAGCTATTGGCTAATTATAGAAATATAATATATATCAGGTAATCTTATAAACTCAATTAGAACTGTTTAATCACCTTTTAGACACACAATATATAATACGGACAAACAACCCTTCAGCTTATATAAATTTTTATCATTAAAATTTATTCCAAATAATATTTGGTTATTCCAACAATAACTTTTACCTTAGTTAACATAGATAGATATTTATTATTAACTACTAAATATAACTAGATATGGAAAACAGAAATAACAACAACACAAAAGCAAATACACAAAATCAAAATACTAATGAACATACTGGTAGACAAGGTTTTGCTTCTATGCCTCATGATAAGGTAGTAGAAATTGCTAGTAAAGGTGGCCATGCGTCCCACAAGAATACTAATAGCAAGACAGAAGACAATAGAACTTCTGGAAATCAGAATAAAGGAAGCCATACTACATCACGTAGCGGCAAGTAATAAGTGTAACAGTAAAGAAGACAGATATTTATTTTTCCTCTTTATTGTTTTGCTTACAGAAAGGGTTTGCTTTTTAAGCAAACCCTTTTTTATTATACTAGTTCTCTTTCAAAACTAAACTTAAAATAGTCAGGAACTTATCTAAACACAAGTGATACTATAATTTCGAAAGAAGTCTACTCTATTTGTAATAGAAGTTAATGTAAAATAAATATAAGAGCTCTAACCTACTTTTATTTTTGTTCAAGCTTTTTAACACTCAGATTACCATCCCATTGAAACTGTTTTATTATTAGAACACTTGCAGAAATAGATTTTTATTTATTATTAGAATAGACTAGACTTCAATTAAGTTATGCAAGAAGTCTGCTAATCATCTAGTTTCCTATTATCCAACAGCTGTATATAGCAACGCAATCCATTTAAATTTATCAAGGATTATTAGCATTAAATTCTCTAAAATTAGATAATGCATAATCTACACAACTTCGATACAACTCTATCGTTAATAGATATAAGTATTGCCTGGTACAATTTACTAGCATCTCTGTAAATCGAATGTTTAAGTGTTTTTCCAAGCATGCCATACCTATAGTTAATTTTACATACTCATTACATCCTGTTACCCTTATCTTTGTACGTTGTGCACCATTCAGTATCCCCCTGTTATACCAATAAAAAACTTTCTAAATAATACATATCTATTATTTTATAAGTCAATAAATATGATTAAAAAAGGATTAGTTAAAGCCTTTGATATATAAAGCAACAGCTACTTCAAATTATTATCCCGTACTACGGACTTAACAAGCAAGAAAATAATCAGTGACTTATGGTTATACTTTTTTGCCATATCCAAAGCAGTTCGACCCTTTGCATCTAACAAGTTGAGCTGTATATTCGGGTGTGCAACTAGCCTTTGCGCTACTGACCAATTTCCACGTGATGCTATTATATGTAAAGGCGTCCTACCTTTAGCATCCTGTATATTAACATCTATTATAGGCTGACTAAGCAAAAACGTTGCTATGATATAATTGCCACTAAGTGCTACCAGATGAAGTGCGCTAAAATGAGCATTATTTTTAAAATTTACATCTAAACCCGGCACATTAAGCAACTTTCTCACTTCTTGTTCACTGTTATGTTTCACTGCTTTTAAAAATCTGAGCTGAGTTTTCTGAGGGATTATTACCTCAAGCTTCTGCCCTTCTAACCAACCATTAGGATCTTTATTAATCTCTTCAGCTGCAAAATTATATGCCGCTATAGCTTCTTCATATGTTGCATCATCCGCTGAATTTGCAAGTAAACATCCTCTAATCACATTTAATGTATACTTTACTAAACTCATATTATCTTCCCACCAACCAGCCCTAAGAATCAAATAATCAGCAATCTTTTTATTGAAATATCTCCAACAAAACTGGGTAGTCTCTATGCCACCATATTTGGACCAATAAGAGCGCATTTTCATTGCTTGTGAGCCTTTTTGTCCTAGTTCGCTTGTAAATATTTCAGCATGGTGTTTGTCAATTAATCCACTTTTCGCAATCTGTTTATACAAGTTATATAGCTTCCTACTGTCATCCTTTACCTGTTCAAACCAAGCCTTGAAAATATCTTTATTCTGAATAACAATAGCAAAAACTTTTTCTTCATAATCTTCATTTAGCAACTTCAAGCTTTTAGTTCTCCATTGCTTGGTATGTAAATTCTCTGAAATCCACTCACTCGCAACTAGGCCCTCTCGATCATACTCATCACATATCTCCTTATATATCGTAAATATGCCGCTAACAATTCTTTGAAAAACCTTCATCAAAGATGTATTTCCAAGCTCACACTTTATTTCGGTATCGCCTACAAATCTGATTACACTATAATCTTTTATTGGAATCACTGCGTATCCAGTATGATAGGCTAGATCAAGCATTTTAATAAAATTGCATACTGATTCATAAAATACTGCGTTGCTCAGAGAGCAATCGCTCATTTGTATTCCTTCCCCTCTTTTAATCTTTTCACTCACGGTTTGAATAGAAATTTCAGTATTAAACCTTGCAATTAATGCTTCCATTATCGGCTTGAAAAAGATCCTGAGCATAGAACGTAATACTCCAGCATCACTAATATGTTCATATTGTTCAGCAAGACATAAAAGAACTTTATCACAAGCAATTTTTGCCTCGCCTTTAGGATTTTGAGCCAGCAAAGAGCGAACTGCGTTCAACGCAGGCATAGTACGCCAGGAGGGATCTTTCTCAATTCTCTTTACAAAATAGTTAGCATGCTGCATGTTAAAGCAATTGCCTAATAAAACCATTGCTTGGAATCCCCCATCAATATCCCAATAGGAGTTAAGTGTGTTTGCCTCACTGCCAACGATTTCAGCAAATATTTGAGCAAGCTCATCCTGACTAATAGTAGCAAGTGCATCCTTTGTTGCTGAAACCACCTTTGACTTATCTTTAAATAAACATCTAAGCTTATCTTTCTCCTTATTACTCATTCTTGAGATTTGTTTGCTTTGGAAGCTAGTGCTCTCAGTATCAAAAGGAATATCTATATCTTGTATAAATTCTCCTTCTATCTCAACCTTACTATTACGTTTTTTTTCAACTTCCCCGATACACTGTAAAATATGTACACCCCAATCATACCCTTTTAAAACCTCACTTAACTTACTAATTTGCTCTGGTAGCAAGCCCTGCAAGCAATCCTTTAAAAGTTTTGATGAAGCAGCCCCCAAGACATCACCAGCAGTTGCTAGTGTTTTCCAAAATTTTCTTAATTGCTCTTTATCATTTTGGTTCCAAGCTGGAATGATGGGATCACCGCTTACACTCAACTGTGCTGCCATAATCATAATCATCCGATATTTCGGCATATAACAGTGCTCAATTATTGCTTGCTTGACTGCATTATACATATCTCCTTTACCGCCAGCCAATCCTTTGAGGATATGGAGCGCAGCGAAATACTCTTGATAGGTTTCGTGGTTAAATTTTATGGTATATTCATTCCCATAGTTTATTAGTTCCACAAGTCCTGTATCATAAAGTTCGCAAATCATTCCGGCATTGTAGTGAATCATCCTTAACATTACGCTGAGGTGATCATATGATAGGCTAAACGCCTGTCTAAAAGCAAATGCCATTAATAGCTCTGTATAACTCGCTGTAAGTGTATATGCTCGATGTTTCAGTCTTAATGTTGTATCAGCTTCCATTTGCATATGTTTTTGCAAGAACATTTGCAGTTTTGATAGAATAAAGTGTTGATACAGAGTTGCTACATTCAATTGCCTTAAACCTGAAAATATTGACTTTATGTCTAACTCATCGAAGTCTTCTTTTGACCCATCAATCTCATAGTTGAAGCTTATATCTTCCAAGGATGTTTGTAAACTTGGCGTTAGCACATTCGAAAATATTGAACTTATACTTTCATCTAGAGCATCCTTGGCTTTCTTTTTCTTGTATAACTTTAAATAGTGATCTCTGATATATGGCCTTAGTGCTTCGCAGAATATATAGCTTTCTAAGGGTATACCTAGCAAACGGGATGTACTTTTGCTTATAAGAGATTTCAACTGCTCGTATACTACATTCGCAGACAAACTTAATATTTGCTCTGAGGGCTGTATGAAACCTTCTTTCTCATTAGATATTTCTTTAAATAGCACATCTAAATACCTATATATATACTGCTTATGCTGGACTTCATTATATTCTCTTAGTGTCATACAACGCAGCATTGCATTGTTAGGCATAATTTTATTAGCAGCATAGGGCCTGGTAGTGATTAGCACACTGACAGTATCGGACAAATTACTTATCCAATTGTTCAACAATTGCACAGTCCTTTCATCCTTAATCTCATCGAACCCATCTAGCAATAAAAAGACACGTCCAGCTGTTTGCATATCATACTGAAGCGCCTTTAGCTTCCAGTCTGGCCAATCTTCCGAGGTAGCCCTCTTGGTGAATGCATCAAGAAATGATGGTTGTTGACGCAACTCTAATTGAGGTAAATTGATTCGCACGACCCAAGATGATAATTCGCCCTCTTCTGAACCCCGCCATGTGTCGCACTGCTTCAAACAAAATGCTGATTTACCGAAACCTGCATGAGCAGTTAAGATTGAGAACATTGGTCTTTGCTCCTTTAGAAACTCAAACCCTGCATGCTTTATCTTTACTTCCTTATCATGCGATTCGTTTTGGCTAAAGTCATAATAGCGGGATGGTACAGGGAGCTTTACTAAGTTTGACTTGCTGGTTACAGTAACCTCATATTCTTCTTGGTTAATTAATTTAAGCTGCAAATAAGAACTATGATTGATCTCTTTACCATCCGAAATATAAATAAGCTTTTCTTTATATATATGTTCTAATTTACTGTCTATATTATCAACCAAGCGATATCTAGTATCTTCACTAACAGCTGCATTTCCAACGACATATGTGTGTTTAAGATTCTGTTGGAGCCACGTGTCAAGTTGCTGTTTATTTACACCCTCTATAATAAATAGCCCTACGTTTACAGTTTGTAATAAAGATAGCAAACTATAAGCTGGGGTAAGTCGTACAAGATCATTCTCAACATACACATTGTATGGCAAGCCAGAGTTAAAGTTCCCCTTAGCATCAACAAGGCTTTTAATAATTGAATATAAGGCATCTATATTGGTGAGCTGTTTATACAAACCACTACCTTTACTTTTCAAAACTGATGATAATTGCAGGTATTTCCCTCCGACAGATAAGTATTTATCAGTATACTGTTTACATATCCCCAATACTTGCTTATCTGTTAAAGCATTCAAATTAAACTTACGGCAGATATCTTTTTTTTCATTGAGTAAAGAGCTAAGTTCTTTTCTCTGCATATGGTTTACCAGAAGAACAATCTTTTTGCCATTTTCTGCAGCAACATGTAATATTCCCTCATTTTCTTTAGGTAATCGATTGCTACCTCTACAATCCACAATTATAAATTTTGTTACGTTCCCTGCCAATATATCTGGTAATCTCGGAATGTTCCTAGAATCTATAGTTAAGAATGCCCATTCTGTGTCTTGAATAGCAAGCTTTTTAATGGTTTGATAAACACGTGCTTTAATACCACCATTCTCATTCTCGTTAATTACAGCAAGTGTCAATTTATTTTCCTCTGATAAAAATTTATACAATTTTTTAATCTCTAACCCGTTTAGATCCAGTGGGTAGTTTCCTTCGAACTCTTGCTCATATATCTTTGTGTTACCTAAAAGATAAAAACGATTTAAATCCCCTTCTTCAACTTTCATCCAGCTACCAAATTTATTAGATTTTAGCAAACAGGCTTTAGGATCAGATAACCATTGGTACATTCTATTATTAATTGCATTGAATAGTTCCTGCCCACCTATATTGCTGTTTAACTTAAAATCGTCTACCAAAAGTTCAAATAGAGGAGTCACACTTGGCTGCTCCACCTTTATAATAAACTCATCTAAAAATTGCTGTATCTCTTTTTCCATACGGGCGTCAAGTACTTTGTTAGGACTAGTTATGTTCGTGGTAATCGTTACATTTTCCAGCCAATCTTGAAACCGTTTAACCTTTATACTTAAAATTCTATTCTTAATATACTGCTTTGTTTTCAATAAATCGATCAAACAAATTATTCTACCAGGAAGTTTTGAATGCCCATCTATGTGAAAAGAACCAGGCCTTGCTTTTTGTGTATATATTTTCTGCAAGTAATCAACAGCAGCTTGCCACTCATCTTCAGAAACCGAACTCACATCAATTATATTGCTACAGTTTCGTATTTTTGTAGTAATGGTTACATTATCCAACCATTCTTGAAATGCTTTACTATTTTTGATCAATATTGCATTCTTGATATTGTCATGTGCTTTCAATAAGCCAACCAAAGCAATTATTTTAAGGGGAAGATGTGAGTGTCCACCTATGTGAAAAGCACCAGGCTTTGCTTTTTCTATATATATTTTTTGCAAGTATTCAGCAGCAGCTTGTAACTCTTTATCCAGAGTTTTTAAATTTGGTATAATGTCATTACCCTGATCTTTCGCCACTTCTTTGGAATACGCTCTTATCGCATCTATAAATTCATTACGGCTATCACCTTCATTAAATCTTAGGGTTTTAGTTTCTAAACCCTTAAATAAGAATTCATCAGCTTCTAATTTGGCTGGTTCTAAATACATATCTCCATCCTTTATATGGCGGTTAGTGAAGAAGATAAACTTACTAGTTTTCTCTTCGCCATTTTCTTTTTTGACATATTCACCTCGTTTGAGCCTAAGCCAAGAATCAAAATACTTTGCTAGGCTTGCACCACTCTTCTTCTTGTCTTTACTTTCTGGATCGGCACAAAAATCGGTTTTAGTATATCCATCTTCTTTTGGATCTTTTGAACTGTGCTTTGCTTGTAGAAAAGTGATGCTATCTCCATAATCAATCACTAGATCATCGAATTTCTCGCACTCGTTTGCTTCACTCACTAAATAGAAGTTTTTGCCATTATTATGGGCTCTTATTGCAGCTAATGTTAGTAATGCTAACTGATAGGAAACTCCATGCTGAGTGGGCTTCAACCCACCTGGTGTTAGACTACCTGGCACAAGTCGAGAATCAATTTCTTCAGTTCTAGTGTTTAAGCTAGATTGGTGTGATGTATGAGTTTTTGTTGGTTTTTCCTTAGATTTTTTATCTTCTACTGGCTTCTCATCTAAGCCTGGTAAGAGTGTACGAAGCTTATAAGCTATTTCATTGGAAGGATTTTTAAATTGTTCAACATATTTGATATCTCCAGTATACAGAATCATTAATGCATTATATACAGCCCACCAACCACAGCTCCAACCATCCTTTTGCTGCTTCGCACCCAGTTTGTGTTTCACTTCAATATTAGGAAATATTGGTTTAATTGCTCGTATACGTGTAGTATTCTCAGTTTTTAGTATATCTAGGCCACCACCTTTTAGAATATAAAGTAATGGACTAGGTATCTCTTTATCTGGATTCAATGAATCTACATAAAATATTATTTCTTCCTTATTATCCAGCGATTTACCTGACAAACTTGTATAATTTTTTGGTAATATAACACATGTTTGCCAGTGCAAACCACCTTCCTTTGTCATATCATGTGTCCTTAAAACACCCACAGGAGTAGTATTAAGTATCATTATTATAGGCCTAGCCAAAATTCCACCATCTAAAAGAATACGTTCTGATATAGCTTTCGCATAATCTATTGTACCCTGAATAGCATTGTCTTCATCTTCAGAAGCTGGTGAATGAGTGCCAGAGAAATCAGGAGCTAGGATATGTGCCTGGTCTTGCAATAGGTTATTCAAAGCATTATCGATTCCTTCACCCGTAGCCCAAATGTTAGAAACTGTAGTTTTTATACCCTTAGCAGTTGTTATCTTTAACAACTGTTCTAATATGTTGTTATTAACACTTTGGCCCATTTCTTCTTTTTCAGTTTCTTTCTCTTTATCCTTTTCGTTCTCTTTAGCTTTATTTTCTGGATTTTTATCTCCACCTTCTTCTCCCATCCCTCCTTTCCCCCCTTTACTACCTACATATACATAATCTTTAAGGACTTGTATATATTGTTTTTGCCAAATTGGATTTTTAATTGCTGCAGCAGAGTAGCTGGAGTCTAAGTTTATTATTACAGGCAGTATTCTTTTAGGAATTCCTTTAAAATATTGATGTTCTACAATAGCTTGTAACGCATCTTCTGCTTGCTTTTCAAATCTTACTTGGTAGCCACCCTGTGCTATATATACCTGATTGGTTAACAGGGCAGCTATTGAATGGCTAGCACTTAATTCTTGCCTACCATCCCATTTTCCTGTTATCTTACCATGCCTTCTAGCTTGGAATGCTTGTGCAGAACTTTTTGATGGTTTAGCATGTGTAACTTGGTGAGTTACACTCCCTTGCATTTCAGCTTTTTCATTAATAGCAGCAGACTGGTTAATAAGGATAGGCAAAGCATTAGAATTAGATGAGATATCGGCTGAATTGTGTAAATCTCCTTTAAAGCTTACTGCCATTTCTTCTACATTAACTATTGGCTCATTGTTTGTCTGCACTCTCGATAAATTATCAGTAGAAGCAGAGTAACCATCCTGTTCAGATGACACTCTTAGCAGGCTAGCATTAGAATATTGTTTCTGTCTAATATTTGATGGTAAACTAGGCGAAGCCCCTTGTGGAAGAGGCACGGAAGGGATAGAATGATTACCACAACTTTGCAAAAATAAACTAAGCAGTAATATATAAGCCACGAGCTGGTGGCTTAGCTTATAGGTTTTATGCATTTTTTATACTAGTTTCAAGTGAGGAACCTATTATACTTGGTAGGTAGCAGAGTTGCAAATAAAGGAGTAGGGAAATATTAAAAACAGTAACTTTATGATAGTTATAGACTAAACATGAAAAATAAAGTAGATGATCTCTTAATTAACTTCTTAATCACCACATTCTCTTACTAACACTTTTAAGTTTTTATTTTCGGAAACTGCTTCTTCCAACATTACACTTACACCTATTAATTCATCTAAATCAGCCTCTCCTGCATCTATCCAACAAGTCATCCACCCGCCCTACCATTTTAATAATGATACGCTCTTACATAAGCTTCAGAATAAACTTTTTTAAGACTGACACCTCTTTTTTCATAACTAAACTTATGCAATGTGTTAAAATTCTGAGATAATTCTTTCTCTAACTTCAACAAGTTGGGTACTGTAGCATGCGCTTGTATAATTGCTTTCCAGGCCCTTTGTTGAGGATCTTTAACATAAGTAGCGTTACCTAGGAAAAAGTTATATTCCTCTTTAAATAATTCTGGCAACCGAGTTTCCCATAATCCATGAATACCATCCTGTCCTGTTAGCTGACCATTATAGTTTTGAGTAGTATGCAGAGGCACATTAGCATCAGCAATATAATGCCCTATATCGGACGAGAGTTTTAAAATTTGTGCAATATCTTTATTAGGGGTATTGTTAAAATAATATAGGTGATTAATTATTTAGCTTAGTCATTAGCAGATTGAGCGATTTTTCAATCATGTGCACCTGTTTGCTATAACATTTTCCTTTACGTTTAAACCTTGCTAAGTAATGCCTAATCAAACTGTTATACCCCTCAACAGTGTATGTCTCTGCTTTACTTTGTCGAGGCTTACTCTTTGGAATAAATTTACCATAGCTTCTTAAGTAATCACTACAATAAAGTTGGCTTAAGGATTTTATCTTTTCCCATAGCTTTAATCCTGTTCGGCTTGATCGATCGCCACAGACATACCAGAGAAAGCGTTTACTAAGCCTATCAACAGCAATTCATATCCAACAGGGCTTTTTTTGAGCCTACATACGTGTGGATTTCATCTATCCCCACTACTTCTACTGGCTCTTGTGGAGAGGGTAGACTTACTTTCTCCCCTTCTGCCTTCACCCACTGGTAGACTGTACCATAGCTTATTTCAAGCAGGCCTCCAATAGCTCGAAAGCCTAGGCCTTCCAAATACAATTGTAAAGCTAAACGCTTGGTTTGTAAGGGTTTGATATTTGATCTTTGGCTGACTGTATAACCAAAATAACAGCTCTTGTACCTATAACGCTGTCTGCATTTAACAATCCCATCTTTATGGTTCTGGGTACTATTACACCTAGGACAATTCATCTTTTCCCTCCTATAATACTAAACCTATACTATTTTAACAATACCCTTCTTGATGATGCAAACACTTGAGTAAGTAGTCAATAAATGTTGAGTATATTGCTATTGATTGATCAATCATAATGACCTCCGGTTTATTACTTTGTACAAAAACAAGATCAGATGTTTTTTGTTTTTTACCTATTAATCATTAGCAACTTGAATTAATTATTACAAGACTATATTTTGCATAAGCGTTCCACCTTCAATTTTAAATAAGGCCTTGTCAGCCTGTATTTCTTTTAAAATAGAAGCACTTCTTTTACCCCCTGCGTCTGTTATCCAAACTTGTCCAAAATACTGTTGTGCCATAAGATATACTAGTCTTTCAATACGTTGCTCATCTAACTTATCAAAAATGTCGTCTAACAAAAGTAATGGCTTACAACCTAAAGCCTGATGTATACATGCAAACTGTGCTAACCTAAGTGCAATAATAAATGACTTTTGTTGTCCTTGTGAACCAAACTTCTTAATTGGGTAATTATTTAACATAAACACATAATCATCTCTATGAATACCTAAAATAGTGCGCTGGGCCAGCAAGTCCTCTTTTATATTATCAAGAAAGCGTTGCTCGAAACCAGGATCATCTGCATCCGATTCATAACCCATTTCTATTATCTCTGGAGCATCTACAAAATATTCATACTGTTGTTGCAAGATTGGATAGAAAATATCCACAAAAGCCTTTCTTGCAGCATATAATTGTTTGCATAAAGGTAGCAGTTGTGTGTCATAAGAGTTGATTAACGCACGATCCACATTAAATTTCCCAGCGCTCATCTTCAAGAAGCTATTTCTGTGCTTTAGTATTTGTTGATATTGTATAAGTGTATGTAGGTAATTTGGATCTATCTGACATAAAATAGCATCAAAAAATTTTCTTCTTACCTCACTGGTACTACGTATCAATTCAGTATCATAAGGGGTAGTTAAGACAATAGGAAATTGACCAATGTGCTCCCGCATCGTCTTATAAGCTTTGCCATTTACTTGTAAAGACTTGCCTTGGTCTCTATCAACAATACATTTTACATCATACGACTTATCGTTCTTAAAAAAATGTCCTTGTATAGACATCTGGGTTCCACCATGTAGAATATTTTGTGAGTCAATAGAGTTGAAAGCACTTTTGGTAAGGGATAAATAGTGTATAGCATCTAGTAAGTTAGTTTTACCGGCCCCATTAGCTCCTACTATACAGTTTAACTGGGTCGCAAAACTTAACTCAATAGAATCATAATTCTTAAAATGGTAACACCTGAGTTTTCGAAGTAACATACATGCTATATTACATGTTTTTTCTTTAATTTTGAATCTTGATGCATAAACCTTTAAAGAATTGATATGATTAACATGATGGCAGCAGCTACCAAAACTAAACAAGCAAGTGGATTGCAAGAACAATCTTCCTTAGCTTATTCCAAAGAAATCTATCTTTTTTGGTATGAGCGTATGCTATTGATGCGAAAATTTGAGGAAAAATCAGGACAATTATATGGACAGCAAAAAATTAAAGGTTTTTGCCATCTATACAATGGACAAGAAGCTTGTATTGCTGGAGCGGTGACTGCACTTCAGCCAGGCGACAAATATATTACAGCCTATAGAGATCATGCGCACCCTATTGCCTTAGGTACTGATGTTAAATACATTATGGCCGAATTATATGGTAGGGCTACTGGTATATCTAAAGGGAAGGGTGGTTCTATGCATATTTTTGATAAAGAAAAGAATTTTTTTGGTGGACATGGTATTGTAGGAGGACAAATTCCTTTGGGTGTAGGTATTGCTTTTGCTGAAAAGTATAAAGGAACTAATAACTTATGCATTACCTTTATGGGCGATGGAGCTGTGCGGCAAGGGGCTTTTCATGAAGCACTTAATTTAGCCATGCTATACGAACTGCCTGTTATTTTTGTTATAGAAAATAATGGCTATGCTATGGGTACTTCTGTACAACGAAGCTCCAATCTTACTGAACTCTATAAACTGGGTAGTGCTTATGATATGTACTCAGAAGCTGTACAAGCAATGGAAGTAGAAAAAGTGCATGAAGCAGTTTCTCAGGCGGCAGAAAGAGCTAGAAAAGGTATACCTAGCTTATTAGAATTTAAAACTTATCGTTACAAAGGACATTCTATATCTGATCCTGCTACTTACCGAGACAAAGAAGAATTAGAAACACACAGGCAGAGAGATTCTATAGAAGCAGTTCGAAATACTATACTAGTTAACCGAATAGCCAGTGAAGAAGAAATTTCAGGTATTGATGAAAGGATCAATCAAGAAATAATTGCAGCCGTTAAGTTTGCAGAAGAGTCAGATTTTCCTAATCCTGAAGAAGCTTATCAGGATGTATATGTACAAAGAGATTATCCATTTTTGAATAATTAAATAAACAAATTTCTTAGCCATCACTTTTTGAGGCTATTTTTATACACGCATTAAAAGTTAGTAAATATAAATTAAACCGAGCATGACATCTGTTATATCATACATAGAGCACAATAAAAAGAGATTAGTTTTTCTTATAAGTATGCTAAGCATATTAGGAGCCAGCATATTGATATGGAATTATCAGAAAGTAAAAAAGGAGGCTGCTGCACAAGATGAAATGTTCCAGGCAGTTTATGAATTTGAAGCAGGCGAATATACTAAAGCATTACAAGGAGATGATACTCATGCAGGATTTCTAGATATTATACAGACCTATGGAATTACACAAGCTGCTAATTTAGCTCATTTCTATTCAGGTGTATGTTATATGCAACAGACAAATTATGAAGAGGCCATTCAGCATCTAAAAAAGTTTAAAGCTAAAGATTACCTCTTACAAGCACGTGCTTGGTCACTAATTGGAGACGCTTTAGTGGAGCAGCAATCTTATTCGCAAGCAGTACAATATTATAAAAAGGCTGCTGAATATAAACCCAATGAGGTTTTTTCTCCAATCTATTTAGTAAAGGCAGCTATAGCATATGAAGCACAAAAGGACTACAGGAATGCTTTGAAATGCTATCAAAAGATTGCAAAAGAGTATACAAAATCTTCTCTGTATACAGAAGCTAAGAAGCATATAGATAGGCTGGAGGCTTTAATGTAAAAATATTTATTGAAGTTAATAGCTCAGTAAGTGAATTCTTATAGTTTATAATTGTATAATATTCTACAAGGGATCGCATAATTATATTATAAACTTAAGCTCTGTTGCAAATAGGAAATAATGCAAGCTTATTAAGAGAAAAAAGTATAATTTTAGAGTTTAAAGGGCTAATAAATTATGCCTACTCCTATTTGCAACAGAGCCCGAAAAAGTACAAATACAAGCATACATGGTTGCCAGTGTGCAAAATATTAAAAGGCTAATCAAGCATCTTTTATATGCTTATCTTTCATTTTTTAATTTTCTTAAAGAATACTCAATAAAGACTTTTTCAACAGCCCGGTCCGTTTGTGAAACACTTAAACAGTCTATTCTTTTAATATGGAATTAAATGTTTATTTACTTGTAAGTGTAGTAAATAAAATATAATATAGGGTGATACAATTATTATCATTATGAAAATATTTCACAAGAATTCTAAAAAACGTGTACTATTAAGACTACTAAGTCTGTTAAGTATAAGTTTAATATTACAAAGTCATGGTAGTTGTGGTGGCAGACAAGCAATTCAACCCACTACTCCACCTACAAATGTATCACCCATAAAAACATCTCCAGAAAGTAAACAAATTACACAGAGTACCTCTGGAAGCAGTATATATTTTAGCAGTTCAGAATCAGAAAAAGCAATGGTCCTTATTGGTAAAAGAGAAAGAGAAGAAAAAGAAGAAGAAAAACAAGAACTACGCTTACTATGTCCACAAACTAAAAAAAACAAACTTTCAAATTTAGAAGGAGAAAATGAATCTTCTGAATATATGGAAGAAATATCACCTATTGTTGATTCTAGTTACCAAGGTGAATTAAGAGATCAAACGATGGATCTAATTACTTTTTTTAAGGCAATAAGAGAAAATGAGGAAGCAAAAAGAAGAATACTAAAACAAAGAGAAGAAGAAGAAAAGGATGAAGTGCTAACAAATATCTTTCAATATTTACCTATTAGATCAATATTGAATCTTATAGAAGCAAATACTGATTTATATAAATTTTTTAATGACTGTCAAGAAATCGGGTTAGTTGGAGTAGAAAATATCAAAAAATCTACCTGTTTCAATCCATACAGCAGTCGTGTTTATTGCTATTCAAATTTTAACAAAGTTAAATATAGTCTCGAAAACATACCAAGCATTCCTTTTTGCCGGATAATGCAACAGGTATCAAATTTGCCTAGAACATATTGGCCTTATATTGCTAAAACCAATATCAGTGCAATAATTTTAGCAGCAAAGGGGATAGGAAGTGCTGATTTCATAGAGTTATGGAAGTGTTTGCCAGGTAGTAAAGTACATGAAATTAACCTAAGCTATAACGAAATAACAGATGAGGTAGTTACGGAAATTGCTAAATTACCTCGACCAGAGTCCTTATTTAAAGTAAGCTTAGAAGATAATGAATTAACAGAAGCAGGCAAAACGATTTTACAATCTACCTACCCAAATATAACTTGGGTCTTTTAAAAAATAAGTAAACTATATATCCTTTCTTTTGATTCTAGGGTTGATGAATATTGCTTCTAGAATTATTCTATTCATCAATTAAAATTTTAAGCAGCGTTTTTACTTTTATATTCATTTAGCTTTTTTATGCGTTTTTGTATTTTATCTTCTTTGCCTTCTAAACCAATTGCCTTGGTATAATATTCTAAGGCCAAATCTAAATCAGAACTATCTAAACCTTGAGCATATTCATATATTCTAGCTATTTGATAAGCTACATTCTTATAAGTTGGTGAAGTTATATCGCTTTCTGAATTTAAATACCTCAGAAAATAGTTTAGGGCTTTACGAGGCTCCATTTTTCCCGATGTATCTATTTGATAGTATATACATCCTAGCTTATAGTTGATTTCTGGATGCTTAAGGGCCAATTTTTCTAACGCTTCTGTATTAGCTGCTAGGTCTTTAAAGTATTTTATCGCTTTTTTCTTTCTAGTTCCCCCGTCACGACTTTCAAAAAACATAGTAGCGAAACTATATTTTGCTTTTAGATTATGCTCTGCAGCCTTTTCTAGAAAATTGATTCCTTCTTCTTTTCTTCCTTGTCCTAGATAAATTTTAGCAAGACGGTATTGAGCTTTCGAATCATGCTTTGCAACCTTTTCAAGAAAATCCATTCCTTCTTTTTCTTTTTTTCTTAGATAAATTTTAGCAAGACGGTATTGCGCTTTGGGATATTTATCTTTCGCTGCTTTATTTAAATTCTGTATTCCTTCTTCTTCTTTATCTAAGTACTTTACCTGCAACCACCCCATTTCACATTCGCATAAAACCATTGTATCAGTTCTTTCTTTATCCAAATCAGGACTATCATCAGCAAAATCGGAGGCATATTCCCTCTTATGTTGTTCTGCATAATTATTATAAGCTTTTTGAGCTTTTGTAATTTGTTTTTCTCCAGTCTTTAATTTTTTCTCTTGGCTATACATTCTAGCAAGTTCTAGAAACCATCTCTTATTTTTATATGCTGTTTTTTTCTTTTTTCCTTCTTCTCGCTTTTTATATAAATAAGTTACAGCACTTGCTGTGGCATCTACTCTGTCATCGTGTCTATATTTTTTTGTATCTGGGGGAATTATAACGGATTCGAGTTGGAAAAAAAATTTGTAATTAAAATTATTTTTTGGTATTGAATTAAGATCATCTAAAAAAGCATTTTGGCTAATAATAACTTGGTGATTTTTAAATAGAGATGCTAAAGATGATATAATACGGGTAGCTTTTCCAATAGCTTTTTCTTTTTCATTCTGGGCATTTGATTTTGTATTATCTATTAGTTCTACTCCTTGATGATAGCCTTGTACTTCTGCTTGAATAAAATTTTCTGCTAAGTGTCTTCTTAATACTACTTCATAAGAAGCATCTATATTGTTTTCAACTCTTATAAGCCTTACATTATATTTTTCTATGATTTTTGTTATTTCATCCAACATTTCAGGAAGAGCAGGAAGTCTTTTTTCTTTATCTTTGATGTAAGCTCCTCCTATTCCTCCTACTGCCATAATAAAATAATAGTCTTTATATCTTTTAGCTACACAATAAGCAGTTTCATCGTCTCCTTTTCCTGCAAGGTCAATAACCATAACCGTGTCTTCATACTTCTCTGTAACGGGCATTTCAAATAAAGGTTTATATAGTAAATTTCCAGGTAAACCTCCGCCCCATTCAATACGCTGGGGAGCTTTTTGAAGATCTAATTCCATAACAATTAAATCTGATAATTTTAATGGGTGATCCTTTACTGGCAATTGATTATTGGGCTTTGATTGATAATAATCAAGAAGACTTTGGAGTTTATTTCCTACCTCTTCGTTTGCCTTAATAACATATTCTCTAATCTTTCTATATTCCATACCACTCTTCCCATCTCTTAATTCTATAAGCTTCACTTGTGCCTGTTTATATCCCAAATAGGCAGCATCTTCATATTTAGTAATAGCTCCTTTAATTTTTTGTTGAAATATTTCTCCTTTTTTTTCTTTTATACCCTCAGCTAATAATTTTTCAGCTTCTTGAAATATATTTTCTCCCTCTTTTTTTAATTCTGAAACCATTCTCTTTGCTTCTGTACTACCTTTATCTGCGGCTCTTATTGCGTATTCTAATGCTTTACGCACATTGTTTTCTTCTCGGCATTTAAGCGCATTCTTATATAGTATTTCTCTATCTGCTTGTAATTCTTGGCTGGACAGCTTAAACGATATAAAAGGTGTAGCAGAAATCTTCTTTTTATTAAATGCTCCAGATAAACTGGATCCATATTCTGACATTCCTATACCTACTTGTGTTATTGTTCCTTCCTGCTTTATTGTTATCGGTTCTTCCTCTGCTTGTAAAGAGTCACCATCAGTTAGACGCCTTTCTTTAGCTTTAATATATGCAAGCTTTGGTTCATTGCGACTTAGAAAAGCTGCTTTAGGTTTATAGTGCTTTACAAAGTTGATATGTTGTTCCCTAAGATCTGGGACTCCTATGGGATAAGAGGTAGGTTTTATAGCTCCTGTAATTCGATCAATAATTTCCTCCGTAATAATTATTCCACAGGAAGTATTATCTCCTAGTGCCTGGCGTCGCGCTTGATAAGGACTTTGTTTATTCACACAAGTTACTAGGGCTTTTGAATCACATTCTTTTATTCTTTTTATAATAGCGCTTTGAAGCTTGTTAAAAGTTTCATCTTCCATTTTTCCACCACCCATAGGATCATGAGCAAAAATTTCAACTTGATAGCTGTTATCTTCTCTATGAATGCAAATTTCTCCTGTTAGCCAGTGAGATTGAGTTAAATTATAAGGAATTAAAACTTTTGCATAAGAAGCGTCTCCTTTAAGAAAAGCAGGCATCAATTCATCAAAAATGTCTTTATTATGTTTAGATTGTTTTATTTCATCAAGTTTTCGTTTAAATCCAGCAATAATTTTTTCAACACCTTCTCCTGTTTCTTCAACAATCTTGTCAATAAACTTTACTCGGTCTGAATTAGGTTGTACCTCTTCTATTTTTGCAAGTAATGCACCATATGGATTTCTTTCTAAGGAAAGATCAAAATCTAATAATTCTTCTAATAACTTTTCTGGTGTATCTTTTGGATGCGTGCTTTTATCAAGCCAGTAATCAATATTGGTGTTGGAAGCAGTACCTCCTGTCCTAAGGTTTTGCGTACGACTTAGACCTGTTCTATCAATGGCAGGGCTAATTGCAACGATATAAGCACGCCTATCTTGTTCATCAACAATAGGAGAAAATGTATCTATGCTTGAAGAAAGTAGGTAATTATTATTCTGGAAATACTTGTAAATTGAATGGTTTTTAAAGAAAATTTCAATAAAATCAGTAATATCATTATCGCCATAATATAAATCCTCTGGGAATTTTATAGAAGAACCAAGCGTTCCTCCTGCTTTTTCATCATCTGCTTTCTCTTTTCTTTTTTCCTCTGTTCTTCTTTCCTCGTTCGAGATCGTAGCAGTGCTAGAAGGCGCAGTAATTGGAGAGGTCTGCGTTAATTGGCTTTCTTGCTTGATTTTATTTAGTTCTGTATTCTTGTTCCTGTTCCTGCTTAAACTTAGACGGCCCGTTGATGCGGGTCTCGTTTTTGTAATAATATCTGAAATAACAATTGATGTTTTATTGTTAGTATTAGGTTTTTGGGGAACATTACTATCTTCCTTTTCTTCTTTTTCTGTATTAGGTTGTACTTTTTTTAGTTCTGGTTTCTTCCCTAATTTCAGACTTAGAGGCCTTTTCCTCGGAGCAGATGCTGTGCTTGAACTAGAAATTGCTGATTTATTATTAGTACTAGGTTCTTGAGGAACATTACTATCTTCCTCTTCTTCTTTCTCTGGTTCTTTTCTTTTCATACCTCCTACCAAAATGCCCACATAAACATAACCTTCTTTGGAAGTAGTAGGCAAGATAACTTGTATGGAGCTTATGGTAGTAGGAACGGAATAAATTAGATATTTTATATCTTCTTCGCTTAAAAAAGCTGGTAAATCATATTCTTTTTTATCATAATCTGTAACTTTTGCTATCCATTTTTCGCTTCGTTTATAAAATCTAATAGTATATCCTCCTTTCCTTGTTTTAAAGGTTCTTTCTTCTAATTGCTTTTGTGTCTTTACTGTATTTTCCTTCTCCTCTCTAGGAAGTATTCTCGTGTCTCCTATATCTTTTTTAGAGAATAAATCAAATTCCTCTCTATTTCTATCAGCTTTTTCTGAATTATTACTTAGGTTATTAATTGTAGTTGCACTATATAGATCATATATATAGGAGGTATTTGAATGATCGATCGAGGTTATTTGAACCTCTTCTGAAAAATCTTCTTTCTCTGTAGGCTCTATTTTTTGTATAGCTGATGACTTACTAAAAGGAAAACTGATGTTTTCAGAACAACTTTCTAATGGGATGCTCAACACTAGAATGCATACTATTACTGCATGCGTTGTATAATTAATAAACTGATTTTTAAAGTTCTTATCTAAAGGCATGATATTGCTAAGGAATTTAGATTACGAAGGAAGTATTCTTATTATAAAATAAGGTATGAATAGGTAATTTTCAAAGTTATATATGTCATTTACATATACAATAAATAGATATATATGTCTATCTATATAGAAGGACAAAATAAATACTTGATCATGATAAATTCTAGGATTTTATTCGTATACCTTTAGATTTATTTTAGTCGATAGCTACCTAATGTTCTAGTATATATTCCAAGTTAGATTTATTTGGCTAGCCTTAAATTTAAGCTCTACAGCATAAAACCACAGACCTTGAAAATTACCATTCTTATTGTGTTAAACTTCAATTCAAAAGTTTTCTTGGTTTCCTTCCTGATTAAAATTTATCTACGAATCAACCTCTCTCTGTTCTAAAGTGGCTTTGGCTAACTGTTTAATATACTGCACGTCGGAATATTCTACTCGTTTTTCTTTATGCTTTAGGAGTTGTATTTCTCTGGCTGTCAGTAAACCCATGTCTTTAGCAATATATTCAGCTACCTGAGCTGAACGATTACTAATAAATTGGTCATTATAAGCGGCTCTATTGCAAATAGGAAATAATGCAAGCTTATTAAGAGAAAAAAGTATGATTTTAGAGTTTAAAGGACTAATAAATTATGCCTAATAGCTCTAAAACTCCTATTTGCAACAGAGCCCTCGCTTTTTATATAAATAAGATATAGCGCTTGCTGCAGCATCTGCTCTGTCATCATGTCTATATTTTTTGTATCTGGGGGAATTGTAACGGATTCAAGTTGGAAAAAAATTTGTAATTAAAATTATTTCTTGGTATTGAATTAATGTCGCCCAAAAAAGCATTTTGACTAATAATAGAACTGCTGCGAAAAAGGTTGACAAAGAAGATAAAAAGGGTTAAGATGTAATTCTTATTATATAAAAGGAATAAGTATGCATTTAACGTACGCGAGGATAAGCAAATATCCCTATAACTTTAGAAGAATAACTGGCTTGAGACTAGAAACCTTTGAGCAATTAGTTTTAAAAGTAAGGCCTCTCTTTGAAGAGTTAGAATCAAGCAAGCTGCGCCATGGTAGGATGAGTCATTTACCTACCTTGGAAGATAAATTGCTCTGTGTACTCATGTATTATCGCACTTATATTAGCCATGTGTTTTTAGGCTATTTGTTTAACTTACACAACGCTAACATATGCCGCTTGCTCGCGAAAAATGGAGCCATTACTAGCTAAGAAGATTAGCATTAAAAAAGATCGCAGCTTAACCTCAGATAAGGTATTGCGCATATTAGCAGATGTGAGTGAACAGCCTACGCAAAGACCTAGTAAAAAGCAAAAGAAATCATATTCAGGCAAGAAAAAGAGACATACTATAAAAACAGAGATAGTGATGGGAGAAGATGGAAAAATACTCTCTGTATCCAAATCTCATAAAGGAAAAGTGCATGACTTTAAAATCCGTAAAGGAGAAAAACTCTTACCTAAAGAAAGCTTAAAGCTAGCAGATAGTGATTTCTATGATAAAAGCAACCTTTAAAAAATTATCAGTTTACTTTTATCCATAACCTCCTTAAGCTACTTGTTTATACTCATGCATTTTTCCATCTCTAACACAAGCAAACACCTTAAGTAGTATTTTATTTCTTATAGCATTAATAACACTCATCTTATTTTTTCCTTGTTTTACTTTTTTCTCATAATACTCCTTCATTTCAACATTATTTCTAATTGAGCTTAAGGCACACATGTGTAAGGAAGTTTTTAAAGTTTTATTGGCCATCGGATGTACTTTAGTTCTTCCTCTAATGCTACTTCCTGAACTATATTCGAAAGGAGCTACTCCAGCATAACAAGCTAATTGTTTAGCATTATCAAATCGCTTAAAATTATGAGTATAAATCATCAGATGAATAGCTGTTACAAAGCCTACTCCAGGTACAGAACGTATGATCTGATACTTGTTTTCTAATTCCTTTTGTTGCTGAATAATCTGTTTTATCTTATCCTCTATTGCTCTTATTTCTTTCTCCAGGCTAGCTAAAGTTTGTTTAGAGGATTCTTCTAACATAGTTGCATTTTTTTTCAACCCAGTCTCTCTAAGTTCTTTAATAGGTGCTAGCAAGGCTACTCTAGCTTGGATTAAACGTTCTCTAAGAGCAGATAAATCATCTATTTGTTGCAAAGACTCATCTTTAGTTGAGAATTGGCGAGCTTTATCTTGATTCCTAAAAGCGTAAAAACAAATTCTTTGAGCATCTATTTGATCACTTTTACCTCTTTGTACTCCATTGCTCCATTTAATGGAAGTAGCGTTTTCTACCCATATGAAAGCTTGGTGGCTTTGAAGAAAACTTACCAAAGACCGATGGTAGATTCCGGTGTTTTCTAGGCATACAAGGATTTGTTCAATTGGAGCCTTATGTTTTTTAAGCCAAGCTATCAAAGCTTGATAACCTTTTAAGTTATTAGTAAACTTATGGGATACAATAGAATCGTTGGCTTTATTTTGGCTCAATGCTACATCAATCGTTTTTTTAGATATATCTATGCCAAGAATGTGGGTATATTGCATATAATTTACTAGTATTAAATGGTTTAACATGTATTAGCTAACACAATGCATGTTATTATTCAAACCCGTGATAATAAGCTTTAAGGCCTCAATTTCTATATGAATTTTAACCTGTAACTAACACAAGGGGGATTGTATCACAATATAGGCTTCAAAGCCTCGCTATCAAGTTAAAGTGCCCCCTTGTAGTGTGTTAGTTTTATTTATTTCAAAAATTATCTATCCATTCAAAAGTCTAACTTATGAGTATCTTCCAAGCTTTGCTCATGTGGACAACTTATAATTATAACAATTGATTTATATTATATCTATTATTATAGTGTTGTTATTTAAAGACTAAGACTAAGGTTTATATTAGCTATTAATTTACACTACAAGTCTAACGGGCTATCAAGGCTGGCAAAAACTACAGAGCAATGTCATGATTCCCTATAAAAAGAGCCGTAAGCGGCCATTAACCAAAGAGCAGAAAGAACATAACAGAAAGCTATCCTCCATACGTATGAAGGTGGAGCATAAGATAAGAGAGATCAAGGTGTTTAAGATTATGTCAGAAGTTTACCGTAACTTTGAGAACAAATATAACCTGCGCTTTAATATTATAGCGGGTATGATAAACTTCAAGCATGCTTTTTAACAAATAGCATCGCTACTGGCAAGATTCTCTCTCTGTTTTATTCAAATTCCTACTCTATTTTATCTCTTTCGCAGAAGCTCTAATAACTTGGTGATTCCTTAATTTAATAGAGATGATATAATACGGGTAGCTTTTCCAATAGCTTGTGCTTCTTCATTCTGAGTGTTTTGATTCTGTTTTATCTATTAGTTCCAATCCTTGGTTATAACCTTGCACTTCTGCTTGAATAAAATTTTCTGCTAAGTGTCTTCTTAAATCTATTTCATAAGAAGCATCTTTATTATTTTCAACTCTTATAAGCTTTACATTATATTTTTGTATGATTTTTGTTATTTCATCCAACATTTCAGGAAGAGCAGAAAGCCTTTTTTCTTTGTCTTGGGTGTAAGCTCCTCCTATACCTCCTATTGCCATAATAAGATAAGGTATTTTTAAATTTAGTATAGATAATCTACCATAAAGGCGCTAAGTTAATGGCAAAAACTATCGCAAGTTAACAATAAGAATAATACATAGGACATATTATACCTAGTGGCTAATGATATAGAAAAGGATGCTGATCCTATATAACAGGCCCATCAAAAATAGTGATATATACAAAAATATTATAAGTCAAAAAGCCAAAGAAGGACGATACTAGCTTGAGAAAGTATTCCAATAATATAGGGGTGCTCACGACACAATATACATTTGCTGTAATCGTAGCATAATACTGTGAGTATATATGTATCGCTCAAAAACACAACTATTTAAAAGATTACTTAGCCTATTTACTATTCTAAACTTCTTGTTGCAGTAATAAGGACCTCTTGCTTTTCAGCCCAGTGGCTTTTAAAAGGTAGTGGCTGGTAATATTCTACTTGTATATTCCCCTTTCCGAATACTTTTTCTAGAATATAAACATGATTTTTTGGAACAATTACATCTTTTAACAACCTTTCTTTAAAATGTTTTGAGTTCACCTCCTCTTCAATTTTATTTTTTAACATATTGTCATCTTTTAGAATTTCATCAGCATAATAATATGCTAAACCTAACTCTCTATACTTACTATTGCGCAGATTTTCATCCTCAATAGAAAGAATTTGTTTACACTTATTAAATAAAGTTTGAACTTCACTCTGGTAAGCATCTTTTTGAGTAGGCAATCTATAAGGAATTATTGTATCTGTAATTAGTCTGCTACGCATATTATCCAACCATAAAGAACCTTTTTCAATATTCTGTATTATTTCTTCTTGTGTTGTCTCATTCCAGTAGAAATTTAGTCCTATGGTTAGAGAAGGGCCAAAAATAAATTTCCCACCGGGTTTTAAAAGCTTTTTAAATTTTTTTATATGAGTGATATACCAATTAGTGAACTTAAAACAAGAATCATCTAAAATAATTTTGTCAAAAGCTTGATTTAAGCCGTTTGCTAGCTGCTCAAGATCTTTAAGATTATTAAAGTTAACAGAAAGAATCCTCTTATCGGTAAGGTCTTTGTGGTCGCCATTAAGAAAGATATAGCATGAGTTAAAGCGTTCATTTATATCCGACTCCTCATTACTAACACCCAAGACCAAGTATGATTGCGAAAGCGTGCTTATGTAATTTCTTACATTTCTTATTTGCTTCTCGAGTAGTGTTAACTCGGGTTCTTCTTGCTTAGGGTAAGGAAGGTTTATAGTAGGATGGCTGGTAGAAGGACTGTCTGTCGAGCATGAGCAGCTAAAGCTTGTCAGTACTATAAACATATTTATTATATATATAAACCTCTTATTGACTGTAACACAAGGCTTCTTCATATGATTTTCTAATTTAAAACGTTATAATTTTTACCAAAGTTAGTTATAAAAACTATTTTTGCTGACTGCTGACTGCTAATTCTCCCGGTATAACAACTTTCTTGTAATTCTTAATACTTAAAATTGCTATACAGTAATTCCATTTTGCTTATAATTTCTATTTCATTTAGCATTATCCTGCCTAAAAAAAGCAAAACCACCTTCTGTTTTAATAAATACAATATTAGAATAGCATTCTAACTTAGCTCTATCATTTATTTTTACTACAAAATAAGCTGGGTTATCGAGCTCTCCTGTCAGTAGTCCGTTGAACTGTTTAGCAGTAATGACAGTTTCTTTAGGTTGTTGAAAATAAAAAAATGGAGCGTAGCTTCTAAATCCAACTGTGGTAACATACACAGGCTTTCCCGCCAAGCTTTTATAAAATTTAATGGCAGTCCTTTGTGTATGTATCTCAATCTTAGGCACTATTAAAATGATTCCTAGCATTAAACAAACTGTTGTTGCCATACTACACCAGCCTGCAAAATATAAAGGGATACATTTTTTAAAAAAGTAATAGGCTGCACCCATTAATAATAGATAACTTATACCAACAGAACAATCTATTAAGCTCCAAGGTACTGGCAAAGATATACAAGCTAACGTAAATTCATCTTTTATATAGCTATATAAGAACTCTTTGTATAACGCTATAATAGGCAAAGCAATCAGCAAAGCAGCTATTAAGACACCTACTATTATTAGAAGAATATGTATAGTATACGAAGGTATAATTTTTTTCTGTTCTAAACGGCATAAATAGTGCGCAGCAAAAAAGCTAATAGGAAAATAAGTCATGGAAGAATAATGTACAATCTTAGTGCTAGCTATACTAAACAACAGCATAACAACCCAAAAGAGTATTCGCATTATATAAAACAGGTTATGCCTTTCCTGCTTGGTAGTTTTAAAAAGTTTACTGAATGCAAGAACAGATGCAGGAAAGCATCCTAGAAAGGCAACTATAAAGTGATAATAAAAGGGCTGTCCATGCCCTGCTACAGGTTGATTAAATAGCTCTAACTGATAAATTAAAAAGGACTTGATAAAATAAATTCCATTTTGATACGTTTCATAACCAAACCAAATCAAAGGAAGCAATAAACTTGTTAAAGTAAAAAGGAGTAACGCTTGCCAACTTATAATTCGCTTACAATTACTTCCAATCCAATAAATTACAATAGTTAACATTGGTAATAATAAACCAACAGGTCCTTTAGTAAGCATAGCTAAGCCTATAGCACTTCCTCCTAATAAAGACCATAAGATAGCATGGCGATCAGTTGAGTCCATTAACTTTGCTAAACAAAAGATACCCACAAAAATAAAGTAGTTAAATACAGGATCGATAATGCCTGTTTTAAAATAGAAATGAGGTAATAATGCACTCAAATGCATGAAAGACCAAAATAACCCAAACCGACTGTTTTTATAATGTTTACCAATTATATAAAGGGTCAGCAAAGTGAATACGCCAAATAGTGCATTAGGGAAGCGCGCAGCAAACTCATTGACACCCCATACCCTCATACTTAATACTTGTAACCAGAAAAACAAAGGAGGCTTTTCATAAAAAGGCTCAAAATTAATTTGTACCTGGCTATAGTTGCCTGTAACAATCATTTCGCGTGCTGCTTCAGCAAAATTGATCTCATCCCAATCAAATAGATGTATGCTACCTAGAAATGGAAAAAAAGCAATGCTACCTATTACTGTTAATAGAATAAGATGCCAGCAATTGCTACTTGTATTTAAGGATATCTTTCTCAAAGGCTTATGATAAGTCTATAACTTATCTGTATAAAATAAATGTTGGTTGAAAAATCAAACTAATATTTTTGTTTGGAAGTAAAATTAATACTTTAATTTCTTATAAGACACCAAGCATTTTTTGGATGCATGGCTGCGGTAATATCGTAAAGCCCTGATTTTAGTTCACAAAATGAACATGAAATTTCCTTGTTGCATAGATTTCCTTACACATGTATTGGTGCGGTTCATCTCCAGGAGTGTAGCCGTGCTTTTCATATAAATTATCATTACCCAGCTCCTCCATTTTATGGTCTGTCAAATAATCATACCGTCTCATCTTATCCCATTTACCCAACGTCCATAAAATACCGATGGAGGCTTTCTCTGGCCACTTGCTCGGAAATATCTTCTTAAAATGCTGGGCGCTTCCGTTAATTTCCTTTTCCACCAAAAACCGTGGCGTTAACCATATTTCCAGCTTGTTTGTATTCTCCACTTTCTTTCCCTTCCGATATCCCGTCGATATGCTCAAGTATTCACCTGTATCCCCGCACTGCGATAAATCAAACGTACCCTCTAATGGGTTTACCAATGACGCTATCGGAAGATCAATACGCCCCTCGTCGCTTTCTCCATCTGGTCTATAAACCAACACCCCTTTCAAGAACTTTTGATAGATGTATTCATGTTTAATTGAAGCAATGGATTTCTTCATTTGTTTTTGCTCCATGATGCCCTGCCAATCTCGACAAACAAGTCTTAGGCTACCTGTATTACCATCGCTTAAGTAATTACTCCTGGCAGCAAGTTCTAAAATCATAAACGTGATTTCTTCTGGACATCTTTCGAACGGATTTTCTCGAATCTCTTCGGATCTCCTCTTCTTTCGTTGGCGTCCTTCAGTATCTGAGTTACTTGAAACCCTAAGAACGACTGGCCGTTTTAAGCCTTGTTCAGTCGGATTTGAGAAATCTTCCATTAAGTTTCGATCTGCTAAATCCTTATCAACTAGGTGCTTCATGGGCTCCTCTTTCTCCTTTTCTTTGTCTAAACCTTCTAATTCATGCAACCAGCCGATAGCTTGTTCCTGTCCTTCTCCTATTTCAATTCTTGCCCCTTTTCTTCTCCCTTGCTCTTGCCCTTCTTCTAGTTCTATAGTGTCTGCTGGTTCCTCTTCTACTTGGATAGGTAAATTGGTTGGACCGCCACAACTTTGTAAAAACAAGCTTAGGAGTAAAAAGCATACCATTATTGGCAGAGGTAAAAAGTAACGTTTTTTCATATTGGAATGTTTAGTAAGCACACATATTAATAAATATTTAGGTATTGTTAAATTAGGATAGAATTAGTAAGTTAGAGGAAAAAGTATGAACTGTCCTCGATGTAATAATACTCAAAGCTGTAAAGATGGAATTGTTAGAGGTAGACAGCACTACCAGTGTAAAAGTTGCCGTTTCCGTTACACAGTTAGCCACAAATCAGATGTTAAACCTGTATCTACTAAGCGAAAAGCGTTGCAATTATACTTAGAAGGATTAGGATTTCGAGCTATAGGGCGTATACTCAACATAAGCTATGGAACAGTCTATCAATGGGTAAAAGCATGTGGAGATCAAGTAAGTTTACCAGAAAGCCAAGATCAAGTAGATATAGTCGAGATGGATGAAATACACACATATGTGGGTTCAAAAAAGTCTACTGCTGGATATGGATAGCTGTTGATAGATTGAGCAAGCGTTTTATATCATATGTGTGTGGAGATCGCTCGACACAAACCGGACTGAAGTTATGGGAGCGCGTCAAGGATATAGGCAAGCTGTATTGTAGTGACTATTGGAAAAGTTATGAGCAGTTTATTCCAAAAGATAAACACCGACAAAGCAAATCAGAAACATATACAGTGGAAGGATATAATAGCTTAATGAGGCACTATTTAGCAAGATTTAAGCGTAAAGGAAAATGCTATAGCAAACAGGTGCACATGATAGAAAAATCGCTCAACCTGCTAATGGCCAAGCTAAATAATCAGCTGCCTATCTTAATTTAACAATACCAATATTTAGATCATATGCTAAAGCTTTGATTTGAATACCGGAGTGCTTGTTGGCTGGTTGAAAAATGTGTGCACAGCCACAGGTTATCATAGTGAAATGTGTCTAGTAAATCGATTATTAGAATAAGTGCCCACTAATGCAATGGAATACGATTTTTTAGACAATAAATTATAGCAGTTTTTTACTGTCCATGAATTTATAACATAGTGGATAGTGGACAACTATTCCTATTAGGAGTTTACGTTTACAACCCATAATCGGAGTATCTATATTCTGACTATTCATACCCCCTTATAGATATCTTCCTGCTTCGGCTAAGTCTTAACGGGCTTTATATTCCCTTTCATGATGGGACCCCTATAGCAGTATTAGGGCCCTGTTGCAAATAGTAGTTAAGGGAGGTAAATTGTATTGGGCTAACCAAAAAGTAAGAAAATGAACATCTTCAAAAGACGCCACTTCAAATACGATATAATCATATGGGCAGTAAGATGGTATTGTAAATATGGGGTAAGCTATCGCGATTTAGAAGAAATGCTATCTGAAAGAGGCGTAAAAGTGGACCATTGTACAATTTATAGATGGATTCAGTTCTATGCTCCAAAGATATTAGTTAAACTCAAATGGTATTGGAAGCCTACTTTTGGACATAGCTGGAGGGTAGATGAAACCTATCTTAAAGTTAAAGGGAAATGGGTATACCTTTATAGAGCATTAGATCAAGCAGGTAATACCATAGATTTTTATCTATCCACTACCAGAAATAGTAATGCAGCTAAGAGGTTCTTAGGTAAAGCTTTGAGCTCTATT